>NZ_JAJPWE010000003.1:0-864333 GCF_046549215.1 Nocardia sp. A7
CACCCACGTGTTACTCACCCGTTCGCCGCTCGTGTACCCCGAAGGGCCTTACCGCTCGACTTGCATGTGTTAAGCACGCCGCTAGCGTTCGTCCTGAGCCAGAATCAAACTCTCCGTTGAAGACTCTTAACCAACCCTCGAAAGGGTCAATCAGAAATATCTAAACTAGAGTCCGAAAACCTAGCAAAACAAAACACCAGCAAAAAAGATTCGCTGTTGTTCAATGTCCAACCTTCCACGACCGGGGGGTACATGAAAGGCCGGAACCAATAATAATTATTGGCACTGACATTCATCGACACACTATTGAGTTCTCAAAGAACACACGCACACACTTCCACCCACAACTTCTCGTAGGGGTTTCGGTGAGGCAAGGGTTCAAACTTTAGCTCAGGAGGTTCATCGGAAGCAAGTTCCGAAGAGGTAACCCTGAACACATGATCAGTCAGGCGCTCAACGTCCTACCTCGTGCCCCAGCCAGTGGCTGAGTCGGTGTCCGTGTCGCTCTGACTCGAATAAAGTTACGTGCTGACCAACGTGAAGTCAAATCGGCTGGTCAGGAGCCTATTTCGGCGCACTGACCCGTTCGACCTGTCCCCCGAGCGCCTGCATCTGCTCGACGAACCGAGGGTAGCCGCGGTCGATGTGATAGACGTCGTGCACTTCGGTGACGCCATCGGCGACCAGCCCGGCCAGCACCAGGCCGGCGCCCGCGCGAATGTCGGAAGACCAGACCGGCGCACTCGACAACCGCGGAATCCCGCGGACCACCGCATGGTGACCGTCGGTCCGGGCGTCGGAGCCGAGCCGGATCATCTCCTCCACGAATCGGAACCGCGCCTCGAAGACGTTCTCGGTGATCATCGAGGTGCCGTCGGCGATGGCGGCCAGGCCGATGGCCATCGGCTGCAGATCGGTCGGGAACCCGGGGAACGGCAGCGTCGCGAAGTTCACCGCGCGCGGACGCTCGGCCTGCACAACCCGGAACCCGTTGGGCTCGTAGGAGATTCGCGCACCAGCCGAACGTAGCTTGTCCAGCACCAAGGCCAGGTGCTTGGGGTTGACGCCGGTGACCCGGATATCGCCGGTAGTCATCGCCGCGGCGATTCCCCAGGTGGCGGCGACGATGCGGTCGCCGATCACCCGGTGCGTGGTGGGCGAGAGGCTCTTCACGCCCTGCACCGTGAGCACCGAGGAACCGGCACCCTCGATCCGCGCACCCATCTGGATGAGCATGGTGCACAGGTCGACGATGTCGGGCTCGCGTGCCGCGTTGTCGATGACCGTCTCCCCCTCGGCCAGGACCGCGGCCATCAGAATGTTCTCGGTCGCGCCGACCGACGGGAAGTCGAGGCGGATCCGGGCGCCCCTCAGCTCGTCGGCGCGGGCGACGACGCACCCGTGCTCGATCTCGCTGGTCGCGCCGAGCAGGCGAAGGCCCGCCTGGTGCATGTCCAGCGGTCGCGAACCGATCGCGTCACCGCCGGGAAGTGCCACCACGGCACGTTTGCAGCGCGCCATCAGCGGCCCGAGCACACACACCGAGGCGCGGAACTGGGTCACCGCGGGGAAATCCGCGTGGTACTTGGGCTCGGCGGGGGTATCGATCGTCACCACCGAGTTGTCGCCGCTGACGTCGTCGGAGATCGTCACGTCGCAGCCGAGACCGCGCAACACCTCCGCCATCAGCGGGACATCGAGGATGTCAGGGCAGTTGGTGATGGTGGTCGTGCCCTCGGCCAGCAACGAGGCAGCCATCAGCTTCAGCACGCTGTTCTTCGCGCCGCCGACCGCGACCTCGCCGACGAGTCGATTGCCGCCGGAGACCAGAAACCGTTCGCTCACCACGTCAGCTTATCGACCGCCGCGCGACGACACGCCCCCCTGTCACGAAAGAACAAGAAACCGACCGATTTCCCGCCTCGGAGAGTCGCTTTCAGCGCGGCAGGCCGCCGCCGGGCTGCCACAAGACATCGCCGGCGGGATTGGTGGCCCGGCTGAGGATGAACAGCAGGTCCGAGAGCCGATTCAGATATTTCGCGGGCAACACGCTGGTGTCGTCGGGGTGGTTTTCGACGGCCGCCCAGGCAGAACGCTCGGCCCGGCGCACCACGGTGCGGGCTGTGTGCAACAACGCAGCCAACGGCGTGCCGCCGGGCAGGATGAACGAATTCAGCGGCGCCAGACCGTCATTGAACTCGTCGCACCACTTCTCGAGCCGATCGATGTAGGGCTCGGTGATGCGCAGCGGCGGGTACTTCGGTTCGTCGACAACCGGGGTGGACAAATCGGCGCCCGCGTCGAAGAGATCGTTCTGGATCTGGCGCAACACCGTCAGCACAGCGGGGTCGGGCGCGCCGAGGGCGACGGCGACACCGAGAGCCGCGTTCGCCTCGTCGCAGTCGGCGTAGGCGATCAGCCGCGGATCGTTCTTGGCCACACGGGAGAAATCACTGAGGCCGGTCGTACCGTCATCACCCGTGCGGGTATAGATCCGGGTCAGGTGCACACTCACGACGGGCCTCCACGAGTACGGCGGGCGCGATCGGACGGTCGCGACTCCACCCAGGACAAAAAGGCCGCCATCGAACCGCGGTCGAGCGCAAGCTCGAAATTGCTCTGCGGATCGGTGACGGCTACCACCACGATGTCTTCGGTCATGATGTCGAATTCGTCGCCCTGTGGCCCTCGGCGCTCGACTATTTCCAGGCCCTGCCGATGCACCGTGGAGTCGGGCCCGAATTTCAGGCTGGTCAGTTTGAAGAAGACGAGGCGATCCTCGTCGTAGCGAATGAGCCCGTGGCGCCAGCCTTGGCCGCCGCGCGCGGGCAGTGCGCGAAGCAATGCGGCCGTGCCCCCACGGCGCAACATCACCAGGCGATAGGTCGATGCCCCGGCTACGAACACGAGCGTCAGCACCAGAATGATCAGGAGAACCATCCCGGTTTGCAATGCCGCACGCCCTTTCGCTCTTGCCGGTGTCCAAGACACCCCCGCTCCCCCATTCAATCACGCTCGCTCGGACACAAACCGGGCGGACCGCTTTTCCCCCTGAAAAGGCTTGCTAAACAACTCTGCCGACGAGGAACCGAAGTTCCTCGCCGGCAGAGAGCCGTACTACTGCGATCAGTCGGTGACGGTCGCTTCGACCGCACGCACCTGGCCCTTGGCCGCGCGCTGCTCCACCTCGGTGGCGCTCGCGTCGCTCAGCACCTTGCGCGCCGCGTCGACGTCGACCTCGCCCGCGAGATCCGCGGACTCGGCCAGCACCCGCACGGTGTCGGCGGTGACCGAGAAGAAGCCGCCGTGCACCGCAGCGACGATCCGCTCGCCGTCGGTCGACACGATGGAGACCGTGCCGCCCTCGACGAGCTGACCGAGCAGCGGCTCGTGGCCTGCCATGATGCCGATCTGACCTTCGGTGGTCTGCGCGCTGACGAACGAAGCCTGGCCGGACCAGATCTTGCGCTCGACAGCTACGAGATCAACTGTCATCTCCGCCATAGTGGACTACTTCCCGAGGATCTTCTTCGCGGCTGCCTCGACGTCGTCGAGACCACCGCAGGAGTTGAACGCCTGCTCCGGGTAGTGGTCGAACTCGCCCTTGCAGACACGGTCGAAGTCGTCGATGGTCTGTTCCAGCGGAACGACCGAGCCGACCTGACCGGTGAACTTCTCGGCGACGATGAAGTTCTGACCCAGGAACTTCTCCAGGCGACGGGCGCGACCGACGAGGACCTTGTCCTCTTCGGAGAGCTCGTCCATGCCGAGGATGGCGATGATGTCCTGCAGTTCCTTGTACTTCTGCAGGATCCGCTTGACCTCGTTGGCAACCCGGAAGTGGCGCTCGCCGACGATCGAAGCCTCAAGGATACGAGAGGTCGAGGTCAGCGGGTCGACGGCCGGGTAGATGCCCTTCTGCGAGATCGGGCGGGAAAGCTCGGTCGTCGCATCCAGGTGGGCGAAGGTGGTCGCCGGCGCCGGGTCGGTGTAGTCGTCGGCGGGGACGTAGATCGCCTGCAGCGAGGTGATCGAGCGACCCTTGGTCGAGGTGATGCGCTCCTGGAGCTGACCCATCTCGTCCGCCAGCGTCGGCTGGTAACCCACGGCCGAAGGCATGCGACCCAGCAGGGTCGAGACCTCGGAACCGGCCTGGGTGAAACGGAAGATGTTGTCGATGAAGAGCAGCACGTCCTGGTGCTGGACATCGCGGAAGTACTCCGCCATGGTCAGCGCCGACAGGGCAACGCGCATACGCGTGCCCGGCGGCTCGTCCATCTGGCCGAAGACGAGGGCGGTGTCCGGAAGGACGCCCATCTCTTCCATTTCCAGACGGAGGTCGGTGCCCTCACGAGTACGCTCACCGACGCCCGCGAACACCGAGGTGCCCGAGAACTCGCGAGCGATACGGGTGATCATCTCCTGGATCAGCACGGTCTTGCCGACACCGGCACCACCGAACAGACCGATCTTGCCGCCCTTGACATACGGGGTCAGCAGGTCGATGACCTTGACACCGGTCTCGAGGATCTCGGTCTTGCCCTCGAGCTGGTCGAAGCTCGGCGGCTGACGGTGGATGCCCCACTGCTCGCCGTCCCGGCCGAGGCCGGGAGTGTCGAGGCAGTCACCGAGGGCGTTGAACACGTGGCCCTTGACGATGTCGCCGACGGGCACCGAGATCGGCTTGCCGGTGTCGGTGACAGTCGCACCACGGACCAGGCCGTCGGTCGGCTGCATCGAGATGGTGCGCACGATGTTGTCGCCGAGGTGCTGAGCGACCTCGAGGGTGAGGGTCTTGGCTACCGACGGGAGTTCGATGTCGGAGTTCAGAGCATTGAAGAGCTCGGGGATGGCGCCACGCGGGAACTCGACGTCCACGACGGGGCCGATGACACGGACGACGCGTCCAGCGGTTTCGCCCGCCTTCTTCGCGTTGTCCTGAGTGACAGCTGCGGTCATTAGATTGGTTCTCTTCCTGCGCTTCTTAGTCGCGGTCCGAGCTCGACGCCAGCGCATTGACGCCGCCGACGATTTCGCTGATTTCCTGCGTGATCTGGGCCTGACGCACCGAGTTCGCCTCGCGCTGGAGCACATTGGCCAGCTCGTTGGCGTTATCGGTCGCCGCCTTCATTGCGGTGCGCCGAGCCGCGGACTCGGATGCCGCTGCCTCGAGCAACGATGCGTAGATACGCGTGTTGATGTACTTGGGCAGCAGAGCCCCGAGCAGCACATCGGCGTCCGGCTCGAACTCGTACTGTGCCGTGGCCACCACGTTCGGCGAGTCCGACATGATGTCGTCGCCGAGCTCGTAGTTCTCGTCGACGTAGCTGACCTGGATCGGCGCCAAGCGGCGCACCTCCGGGTTCTGGGTCAGCATCGACACGAACTTGGTGTACACGATGTGCAGCTCGTCGACACCTTCGATGGTTCCGGTTTCGTCCAGCGAGGGGACCTCGCCGTCGGAGCCGGCCATGAAGGCCTCGACCAGGTGCTTGCACGCGGCCGACGCGTCGGTGTACTTGGGCTGCTGAGAGAAGCCGAACCACGACGCCTGGTACGGGCGGTTGCGGAACCTGTAATACGTGATGCCCTTACTGCCCATCACGTACAGAACGGGTTCCTTGCCTTCGCCACGCAGCGAGGTCATGAGCTCCTCGGCACGCTTGAGCACGTTCGAGTTGTAGCCACCGCACATACCGCTGTCACTGGTGATCACCAGGACAGCGGCCCGACGAGCGTTGGGACGCTCGGTCAGCAGCGGGTGCGACAGGTTCTTCGACGCGCTCGCCAGTTCGCCGAGGACCTTGGTGATCTCCTCGGCGTACGGCTTGGCAGCCGCAACCCTGGCCTGGGCCTTGGAAATTCGCGAGGTCGCGATCAGTTCCTGAGCCTTGGTGATCTTCTTGATCGAATTCACACCACGAATGCGGGAGCGCAATTCGCGCAAACTTGCCACTAGCGGTTCACACTCCCTTCATTCGCCAGATCGGAAATTGCCGACATCATGACCCGGCTTACTTATCGACGTGCTTGCGGGTGACCGACAGCGACTCGACCTCTTCGTGGTCCAGCTCGCCCGCGCCGGCCTCGTTCACGATGCGATTGCCGTCCGAATCGAGGAAGCCCTGCTTGAACTTGTCGGTTTCGGCCTTGATCGCGTCGGCGGCCTCGCCCGCGAGCGGCTTCTTGCCACCCTCGAGCGCGTCGAACGAGCTCTGGGTGGCACCGTGCAGGTACTCCAGCAGCTCATTGGTGAAGCGACGCACGTCGGCGACGGGCACCGACTCGTAGTAGCCGGCGTCGACCAGGAAGATCGAGACGACCTGATCCTCGACCGAGACCGGGGAGTACTGGTCCTGCTTGAGCAGCTCGACCCAGCGGGCACCGCGCTCGAGCTGCGCCAGCGACGCGGCATCGAGGTCGGAGGCGAAGGCGGAGAACGCCTCCAGCTCGCGGTACTGCGCCATTTCCAGACGCAGCGAACCGGCGACCTTCTTCATGGCCTTGGTCTGCGCGGCGCCACCGACACGGGAGACCGAGGTACCGACGTTGATCGCCGGACGGACGCCCTTGTTGAACAGGTCGGATTCGAGGAAGACCTGGCCGTCGGTGATGGAGATGACGTTGGTCGGGATGAACGCCGAGACGTCGTTGGCCTTGGTCTCGATGATCGGCAGACCGGTCATCGAGCCCGCGCCCATCTCGTCGGACAGCTTCGCGCAACGCTCCAGCAGACGGGAGTGCAGGTAGAAGACGTCACCGGGGTACGCCTCGCGGCCCGGCGGACGACGCAGCAGCAGCGAGATGGCGCGGTACGCCTCGGCCTGCTTGGTCAGGTCGTCGAACACGATGAGGACGTGCTTGCCCTGGTACATCCAGTGCTGGCCGATGGCCGAACCGGTGTACGGAGCCAGCCACTTGAAGCCGGCGGAATCGGAGGCCGGGGCCGCCACGATGGTGGTGTACTCCATCGCGCCGTGCTCCTCGAGCGCGGTCTTGACGCCCGCGATGGTGGAGCCCTTCTGGCCGATCGCCACGTAGATGCAGCGAACCTGCTTGTCGGCGTCGCCGGTCTCCCAGTTCGCCTTCTGGTTCAGGATCGCGTCGATCGCGACGGCGGTCTTGCCCGTCTTGCGGTCGCCGATGATCAGCTGACGCTGGCCGCGGCCGATGGCCGTCAGCGCGTCGATCGCGGTGATACCGGTAGCGAGGGGCTCTTCGACCGGCTGACGCTCCAGCACGGACGCTGCCTGCAGCTCCAGCACGCGGCGCTCGTCGGAGTCGATCTCGCCCAGGCCGTCGATCGGCTGGCCGAGCGGGTTGACGACGCGACCGAGGAACTTGTCACCCACGGGAACGGAGAGCACGTCGCCGGTGCGACGGACCTGCTGGCCCTCTTCCAGCGAGGCGTACTCGCCGAGGATGACGGCACCGATGTTGGTGTCCTCGAGGTTCAGCGCGACGCCGAGCACCCCGCCGGGGAACTCGAGCAGCTCGTTGGCCATCGCCGAAGGCAGACCGCTGACGTGCGCGATACCGTCGCCGGTATCGATCACGACGCCGACTTCTTCGATGGAGGTTTCCGGGGTGTAGCTCTGGGTGTAGCTCTCGATCGCGCTACGGATCTCGTCGGAGGAGATCGTCAGCTCCGCCATGTTGTTCCTGCTCTCGCTGTGGTCTCGAATGTCGGGGGTCGGAAAATACTGCGTTGAGCGCCCTTTCAGGACAGTGCCCGACGCAGCTTCTCCAGTCGGCCGGTGGCGCTGCCGTCGATCACGTCGTCTCCGACGCGGACGACGACGCCGCTCAGCAGCGTCGGGTCGACCTGCACGTGCACGGTGACCGCCTTGCCGTAGATCCGCCGCAGGGAAGCCGACAGCTTCGCCTTCTGCTGATCGTTCAGCTCGACCGCCGAGTTCACGTGGGCGACGATCTGGTCACGACGGGCCGCCGCCAGATCGGACAGGGCGTCGAAGGCGACGCCGATGTTGTTGGTCCGCAGGCGGGTCACCGCCTGCTCGGCCAGCGCCAGCGTGACCGGCTCGACCTTGCCGTTGAGCAGCCGCTCGACCAGTTCTCGCCGCGCCGAGGCGGGCTTTCCGTGGTCGGACAGTGCCTGCTCCAGCTTCGGGTTGTCGGCGACGATGCGTCCGAGCCGGAACAGCTCGTCCTCCACCGCGTCCTGCCGACTGCCGACGGCGGCAGACTCCAGCAGAGCCTCCTGCCCGAGCAGCACCAGGGTGTCGACCAGGTCGCGGGTGCGTGACCAGTCCTGCGCCACCGCGGTGGTCAGCACTGCCTGCGTGGCAGCGCTGACCTTGCCGCCGAAGACCCGCTCACTGAGTTCAGCGCGCGCCGAACCCGGCACCGAGGCGTCCGCGAGCGCCACACGCAGCGAACGCTGGTCGTCCAGCACGGCGACAACGGCGAACAGTTCCGACCCCGTTGTGGCCGCAACGGTTTCGCTTCCGGTCAGAGCGACCCGAAGCGCCTCGCGAGACCGGGTACTGGCCTCGCGGCTCGCTGCGTACATGCTTCTCACTTTCGCGTCGCTACCTTCCGACCCCGATGGCGGCGGTGTCGTCGAGTTCGCTGAGGAACTTGTCGATCGACGCCGCCTGCTTGGCTTCGTCCGAAACAGACTGACCGATGATCTTCTCGGCCAGGTCGACGGCCGTACGGCCGACCTCGGAACGCAGCTCCGTCAGGATCTGCTGGCGCTGGGCTTCCAGCTGGGAGTGACCGGCGGCGACGATGCGGTCGCTTTCGGCCTGGGCATCCGTGCGCATCTGCGCGAGGATCTGCTGACCCTGGGTGCGTGCTTCCTCACGGATGCGCGCGGCCTCGAGCCGGGCGTCGGCCAGCTGCTGCTGATACTGCTGCAGCGTCTGCTGGGCTTCGACCTGGGCTGCTTCGGCCCTGGCGATACCGCCTTCGATCTTGTCCGTGCGCTCTTCGAGTGTCTTGGTCACACGTGGGATCACGTATTTCCAGAAGAGCACGCCGATGATGACGACGCAGACGATCGACCAGACGATGTCGTACGTTGCGGGAACGAGAGGATTCACATCCTCTCCACCCTCAGCTGCGAGCGTGATGAGTTCGCGCATCGGAATCAGAAGATGAAGCCGGCGACGAGGCCGATCAGCGCCAGGGCCTCGGTGAACGCGATACCGAGGAACATGGTGGTACGGATCTGGCCGGACAGCTCGGGCTGACGAGCGATGCCCTCGATGGCCTTACCGACGACGATACCCACGCCGATGCCGGGGCCGATCGCGGCCAGACCGTAGCCGATGGCGCCGAAGCCCTTGAAGGTGCTCTCGGTGGTCGCGGCTTCCTGGGCCAGGTAAGCGAGGCTCATGAATCTTTCCCTTTCTGTTGCTCACCCGCCGGTCGGCGTGTGTAGCAGGTTTCCGATCGTTGGTCAGTCAGGTCAGTGGTCGGCAGCGTGCTGCGACTGGCCGATGTACACGGCGGTCAGCAGCGCGAAAACGTAGGCCTGCAGGAAGATCACCAGCAGCTCGAAGAGCGTGAAGCCGATGCCGGCCAGCAGCGAGAACGGCGAGAAGATCTTCATCCACGCGGCGGCGTCGAACAGGAAGAACCAGGTCGCGCTGAAGAACAGCACCAGCATGATGTGGCCGGCCAGCATGTTGGCCAACAGACGCACGGTGAGCGTGAACGGCCGCAGGATGAAGGTCGAGATGAACTCGATCGGGATCAGCAGCAGGTGCAGCGCGACCGGCACGTCGGGTACGACGATGCTGTGGCGGATGTAGGAGAAGAACCCGTACTTCCTGATGCCGACGTAGTTGTAGGCGATGTAGACGATCGCGGCCAGGACCAGCGGCATGCCGATGCGCGCATTGGACGAGATGTTCAACCCGGGAATCACACCGGAGAAGTTCAGGAACAGAACCGTGAAGAAGATCGTCGCGATCAGCGGAAGGAACTTCTTGCCGGTTTCCTTACCGAGCACCTCGTCGGCGATCTGCTCCTTGACGAAAACCACAGCGGCTTCCATCACGTTCTGCAGACCGCGGGGCACGATCTTCGGCGACCGGAAAGCCAGCACGAAGACGGCCACCAGAACGGCGGTCATCAATAGGCGGACCAGCATCAGGCGATCGAGTTCGAACGGCGTCCCCGCGAACAGCACTGCTGGTGGGTAGAAGTCGGACAGCGATGGCGCGTGAAACTCGCCCGCCGCCAAAGTGATGACGCTCAGCGTTCTCTCCCGTGTTCGGGCCGCGGGTACGACGGTCATTCCCGCGGTTCGATCGGACATTGACGATCAATTGGGGGTCGACTCTGGTCGGCTCGAAATTCGACAGCCGCTCGTACGGTGTAACCCGTACAGCTACTGATCGGGCGTCGGCGACATCGTCGACATGCTTCAACCGGATACATTCCACCCGGATCGGCAGTAAGCATAGCGGCACCGGGTGGGATCTCGATGATCCCCCCTGGTAACTCGAGGCAATGCCCCGAGTTTGTCGGGCCTAGCCTCTAGCTTGGGTGCTTGCTTACCAACACTTTACCAAGCTATCTACGACAGTGTGTAGCTGGGTGGGATTATTCCTGCTCGGAGGCCGTTTCGTCGTCTCCCGCGCGTGTCGTGACGTACGGAACCTTCTGGCTCACAACGCCGTACGTCTCGGCACCGAGAACGATCAGCAGGGCTCCTACCACCGTAAAGAACAGCGCGGGCCTGCTGTAGAAGTCGAACTGGTTCAACACGAGGATCACCAGCAGCACCACCAGCATCTTGCCGACCCAACTGACCAGCATCACCGCGCCCGCCATCGTCGGCGGCAGCTTGGCACCGAGCAGTACCGCGACGACCGTGGTGAGGATGAACCCCCCACCGATCGCGGCGCCGAGCAGCGCGCCCCACAGCCCGGGCATCCCGGCCACCGCGGTGGCGATCGCCACCGAGACGACGACGAGCACGCCGAGGCCGATCAGGCCGTAGCGCAGCGCGGCGCGCAGAGGGGCGTCGGGGCCTGGCACGGTTTCGGGTGTAAAGCTCACGGCCCGGACTTTACCTTGCGCGCCGAACTCAGTGCTGCGTCGACTCCGACCTGCGCACAGACGGGATCGCGGTCACTACCAGCGCGAACACCAATCCGCCTGCCACCAGCAGGACAACAAGGCGTCTATCCATCAGGGAAGTTCCCACCGCGCCGAACGCGAGTACACCGACCCATAAATAGATCAGCAGGACCACGCGTCGGTGCGAATGTCCGATCTGGAGCAATCGGTGGTGCAGATGCATTTTGTCCGGTGTGGAAAAACTCACGCCGGCGCGCACCCGGCGCACGATCGCCAGCAACAGATCGAGCACCGGAATGAACATCACCGCGCCGACCAGCAACAACGGCGACAGCAAACCGACAATGTCGCGCGGGCCGTAACCCTGGAGCGGAATTCGGCCGGAGGCGCCCGTTGATACCGCGGCCAGGATCAAACCGATCATCATCGAGCCGGTATCGCCCATGAATATTCGGGCGGGCGAGAAATTGTGCGGCAGAAATCCGAGGCAGGCGCCTGCCAGCGCCGCCGCCAGCAACGCGGGCGGATAGGTGTCGACCGAACCGCCCTGGTCGTAGAGCAAACCGATGGAGAACACGAAAACAGCGGTCGCGCAGATCAATCCGAGACCGGCGGCCAGGCCGTCCAATCCGTCGACGAAGTTCATCGCGTTCACCAGGGTGACGGTGATGCCGACGGTGACCAGACCGCCCTGCAACGCGTCGAGCACCACGGTGGTGTCGTTGAACGGGTTGTAGATCACGTACCAGCTCAGGCCCATCACGGCCATGACGCCCGCCGCGGTGATCTGGCCGACGAACTTGGTGAGCGCGTCCAGTCCCCACCGGTCGTCGACGATGCCGACCAGCACGATGATCGTCGCGGCGACCAGCACCGCCGGGATATCCGGGGCGTAATCGAAACCTCTTCGCAGCGCGGGCAATTGGTGCGCGAACAAAACCGCGGCGACGACGCCGACATACATGCCGACACCGCCCATCCGCGGCACCGGCTTCACGTGCACGTCGCGCTCACGTGGCACCGCCACCGCGCCGAACGCGATGGCGAGCACCCGCACACCACCGGTGGCCAGGAACGTCACCGTGGCCGAGACGAGCAGCACGAGCAGTAGCTCGCGCAGGGGAACGACTGAGCTCATCAGCGGCGTGCGATCACCGCTGCGCGGAGCTGATCAGGGCTTCCGGCACCATCCCGAGCACCTCCGCGATATCGGCCACCGACACAGCACCCTCCCGCAACACCCGCGGCTGATCCGCGGTGAGATCGACGATCGTCGAGGCCACGGCGTGCTCGGCCGGACCACCGTCGAGATACACACTCGCCAGCGACCCCAGCTGCTCACGCGCCTGCGCGGCGGTGGTCGCGGGCGGCTGCCCCGACACATTGGCGCTGGACACCGCCAGCGGGCCGACCTCACGCAACAATTCGAGTGCCACCGGATGCAACGGCATCCGCAACATCACCGTGCCACGGGTGTCACCGAGATCCCACGCGAGCGAAGGCGCCGCCTGCACAACCAGACTCAGCGCGCCGGGCCAGAACGCGCGAATCAAATCCCGCGCCTGCGGCCGCACCGAGAAAACCAGCCCATCGATGGTGTGCCACGACCCGACGAGCACCGGGACCGGCATATCGCGCCCACGCCGCTTGGCGGCCAGCAGATCGCTCACCGCGGCGGAATCGAACGCGTCGGCGGCGAGGCCGTAGAGCGTGTCTGTCGGCATGACGACCAATCGCCCGGACTTCAACGCGCTCGTCGCGGCGGTGATGCCCGCCGCCCGCGAATCAGCTTCAGCACAGTCATAGACGGTACTCACCCTGTTCCGCCTCTCTGGTCCGCCTCCCCGCGACTCCTAGCCGGTCTTGGGTGCGGCAAGAGTCTAGTCCCCGGGCCTGCGGTCAGGTGACGGGGGACTTTGGACGTCCCCGGCGAGTTACCCATGTGCGTGCGAGCTCAGCTGATGCGTCAGATGCTCGGAGTGTGCTGGACCGCACGAGTGCTCGCTCGACCATGCAATTCGCCTAGGACGAGTGTTTGCCGGGTACATGCCGGCCGCAACGAACTCGGCCGACCGATTCGTTCCCGGTCACGACGGGAGCAGTCGGCCGTCGTCGCCGCAGGGCTCGGTCGCAGTCAGCGGGCGGCGCGCGACGACGAAGCGGGGCTTGTCGGTGAGATCGGTGTGTTCGACGATCTCGATGAAATCGGCAGCCGCCAACAGAGTTGCTACTCCCCCGCCGTTGGTGTCGTCGTGTTCGATAGCGGCGGCACCGCCGAGGCGCAGGAGACGGCCGATGGTGGGGATCATCGCTCGAATGACATCGAGGCCGTCTGGTCCGCCGAAGAGGGCGCGATGGGGGTCGTGGTCGGCCACCTCGGGATCGAGGATCGCGGCTTCGGGGATGTAGGGCGGGTTGGTGACGACCAGGTCGACGCGACCCGTCAGCGGGGTGAGCAGGGTCGGGTCGGTGGCGTCGTCGGCGTACAGGGTGATCGGGGTGTCGCCCTCGGCTGCGCGGGTCTCGGCGTTGCGGCGGGCCCAGGTGAGGGCATCGGGGTCGAGTTCGACGGCGTGGACCTCGGCGTCGGGGCGGGCGTGGGCGATGGCCAGCGCCAGTGCGCCCGAGCCCGTGCACAGGTCGACGACGATCGGCGCGTGGTCGTGCGGGAGGGTCGCGAGGTAGGCCAGCGCCCACGCGAACAGCAGTTCGGTCTCCGGGCGCGGGACGAAGACACCCGGGCCGACGGCGAGGTCGATCTCGCCCATCGCGGCCGTTCCGGTCAAGTGCTGCAAGGGAATTCGCGTAGCCCGCTGTTCGATCAGCGCGCGGTACCGGTCGGCGATCTCGGGCTCGACCATCGGGATCAGCGCCAGCCGCATGCGCTCGGTGCCAAGCACATGGGCGGCCAGGTTCTCCGCGTCGGGCATCGGCGAACCGACACCCGCCTCGGCCAGCCGCGCGGCGGCTTCGACGATCAGCGGACGCAACCGGAGCCGTTCGGTCACCGAATTACTCGGCGGCCATGCGCGCGTCGCGGTCTGCCTTGCCGAGCGCGTCGAGCAGCGGGTCGAGATCGCCATCGAGGACGGCGTCGAGGTTGTGCGATTTGAAGCCGATGCGGTGGTCGGCGATCCGGTTCTCCGGGAAGTTGTAGGTGCGGATCCGCTCGGAACGGTCGACCGTGCGGATCTGGCTGGCGCGACCGGCGGAGGCTTCCTGGTCGGCCTGCTCCTCGGCGAGTGCTTGCAGCCGGGCGGCGAGCACCTGCATGGCGCGCGCCTTGTTCTGCAGCTGGGAGCGTTCGTTCTGGCAGGTCACCACGATGCCAGAGGGCAGGTGGGTGATGCGAACCGCGGAGTCGGTGGTGTTCACGCCCTGGCCGCCCTTGCCGGAGGACCGGTAGACGTCGATGCGCAGGTCGGTCTCGTCGATCTGCACCTGCTCGACCTCGTCGGGCTCGGGATAGATGAGCACGCCCGCGGCGGAAGTATGGATGCGGCCCTGCGATTCGGTCACCGGCACGCGCTGCACCCGGTGCACCCCGCCCTCGAACTTGAATCGCGACCACACGCCGTCGCGCGCGGCGTCCTTGCTCTTGATCGACAGCGTCGCGTCCTTGTATCCGCCCAGGTCGGAGTAGGTGACGTCGAGCGTCTCCACCTTCCACCCGTGCCGCTCCGCGTAGCGGATGTACATGCGCGCCAGATCCGCCGCGAACAGCGCGGATTCCTCGCCGCCTTCGCCGGACTTCACCTCGAGCACCACGTCGTCGCCGTCGTGCGGGTCGCGCGGGGCGAGCAGGTCGGCGAGCGCCTGCTCGAGTTCCACGAGCTGCGTCTGCAGCCCTGGCACCTCCGCGGCGAACGACGCGTCGTCGGAGGCCAGCTCACGGGCGGCCTCGAGGTCGTCGCGCACGGTCTCCAGCTTGCGATAGGTGTTCATCACCGGCGCCAACTCGGCGAACCGCTTCCCCACTCGTCGCGCCGCACCCGTGTCGTTGTGCAACGCCGGATCGGCGAGCTGCATCTCCAAGCCCGCGTACTCGGCCAAGATGTCGTCGATAGCGGACGGCTGCGTCACAGAAGGTTCCTTATGGTGTGGAAAAGCGATTACCTCGGGCAGAGAAACCACCGACGCCCGGCCTGCTGATGCAGTACCGGGCGTCGGATGAGGTAACTAGGAGGCGTCTTCGGCCTGCTTGGCACCTGCGCGCTTGCCGTAGCGAGCCTCGAAGCGAGCCACGCGGCCGCCGGTGTCGAGGATCTTCTGCTTGCCCGTGTAGAACGGGTGGCACTGCGAGCAGACCTCGACCGAGATCTGGCCGGACTCCTTGGTGGAGCGAGTCTGGAAGGTGTTGCCGCAACCACACACAACGGTGGTGTCGACATACGTGGGGTGGATTCCTGCCTTCATGGGCGTCCTCTCGATAATGGTCGCCGGGTCGTAGCTCCATGGAGTGGAGTACGTGAACCGGAACCGACTAGGCGGGATGTCTGCGAACTCGCAAGACACACAGTTGTCCAGTATGCCAGAGCAGACCGCACCACTACAGAACACCCCCCACCACGAGTTTGTTCCCCCGGAAAACAGCAAAGGCCCCGCCGAAGCAGGGCCCTTGTCCGTAGTTCTAGACGATCACTCGTCGAGAGCGCTCGGTGCGGTCTTGGAGACCGTCATCAAGAACTCGAGGTTGTTCTTGGACTTGCGCAGACGATCCATCAGCAGATCGATCGCCTGGTGCGAGTCCAGACCCGACAGCACGCGCCGCAGCTTGTGCACGACCGCCATCTCGTCGGGCGAGAGCAGCAGCTCGTCGTGCCTGGTGCTCGACGGGTTGATGTCCACCGCGGGGAACACACGCCGCTCGGCGATCTTGCGGTCGAGCTTGAGCTCGGCGTTACCGGTGCCCTTGAACTCTTCGAAGATCACCGTGTCGCCGGTGGAACCGGTCTCCACCATCGCCGTGGCGATGATGGTGAGCGAGCCACCGTTCTCGATGTTGCGTGCCGCGCCGAGGAAACGCTTCGGCGGGTACAGCGCGGTCGAGTCGACACCACCGGAGAGGATGCGGCCGGAGGCGGGCGAGGAGTTGTTGTACGCACGGCCCAATCGGGTGATCGAATCGAGCAGCACCACAACGTCTTTGCCCATTTCCACCAGACGCTTGGCACGCTCGATGGCGAGCTCGGCGACGGAGGTGTGGTCACCCGGCGGGCGGTCGAAGGTGGAGGCGATGACCTCACCCTTCACCGAACGCTGCATGTCGGTGACCTCTTCGGGACGTTCGTCGACCAGGACAACCATGAGGTAGCACTCGGGGTTGTTGATCGAGATCGCGTTGGCGATGTCCTGCATGATCGTGGTCTTACCCGCCTTGGGCGGGGATACGATCAGCGCACGCTGGCCCTTACCGATCGGCATGATCAAGTCGATCACGCGCGTGGTGAGCTTGTTCTGCGCGGTTTCCAGGCGCAGGCGCTCGTTCGGGTACAGCGGGGTGAGCTTCTGGAACTCCGGCCGACGACGCGCTGCTTCCAGCTCGCCACCGTTGATGGTGTCCAGACGGACCAGCGGGTCGAACTTCTGTCGCTGGTTGTTCTGCTCGCCGTCGCGCGGGGCGCGCACCGCACCGGTGATCGCGTCACCGCGGCGCAGGCCGTTCTTGCGCACCAGGTTCATCGACACGTACACGTCGTTGGGGCCTGCGAGGTAGCCGGAGGTCCGCACGAACGCGTAGTTGTCGAGGACATCGAGGATGCCCGCGACCGGCTGGAGGACGTCATCTTCGCGAATGTCGTAATCGCGAGCCTCGGACTGGCCACCGCTGACGGGACCACCATCGCGGTCGCGACCACGACGACGCTCGCGGAATCGACGACCCCGGCGACCGCGGCCGCCTTCCTCGTCGTCACCACCGCGGTCGTCGCGGGGACCGCGATTGCCGCCGCTGTTGCCGTTCTGGCTCTGATTCTGATTGCGCTCGTTCTGATTACGATCGCCACCGGTGCGCTCGCCACGGTCGTTGCCGTTGCGGTCGTTGCCGCCACGGTCGTTGCCGGTGCGCTCGCCACGCTCGGCGCCGTTGCGGTCGCCTCGATCGCGTCGGCGTTCGCCCTGGTCGCCGCCCTCGGCCTTGTCGGCCTGCTTGGTCTCCTCGGCGCGGTTCTCGGCGGGGGCGCGGTTCTCGGCGGGGGCATTGTCGCCACCACCGGAACGGGCCTGGTCACGCCCACGGCGCTGCCTACCACGACCACGCTGACCGCCGTCACGACCGGAATCCTCGCCTGCGTCGGCGGGGGCATCGGTCTTGACCTGCTCGGTCGCGGCCGGTGCGGCCTGCGCCTCGACGGTCTTGGCCTCGGAGGTCTTGACCTCGGCCTTGACCTCGGGAGCCGTGACCTCGGCGGGCGCCTGCTTCTCGGCGGGCGCGGCCTGCTTCTCGGCCTTGGCGGACTTGTCCACCTTCGCGGGCGCGTCGTCCTTGGCCTGCGCCGCGTTCTTCGCGGGCGCTTCGTTCGCGACAGGCGCGGCAGCGGGCTTGTCGCCCTTGGCAGGCGCGTCGTTCTTGGCGGGCGCCCCGGATTGATTTTCCTTGATAGCGGCGATGAGATCGCCCTTACGCATTCCGGAGGTACCTCGGATACCGAGCTCCCCCGCCAGTGCGCGCAACTGCGGCAACAGCATTCCAGTCAGCCCCGATCGTGCGACGTCGGTTTGTTCGCTCATTTTCGAAATCTGTCCGGATTCACTTTCGCGGCTGCCCGAGTTCGTAGGGTTGGAATCCACCCCGGGTGTCGCGAGCAGGTCCGTTTCTGTCACGGAAGTCCTTTCCTTCCCTCGAATGCCGTGTGCTGATTCGAGGGTTCCGTTCCGTAGACCCGGCACCATATGCCGAGCTCGGATTATGCGTCCATGTTCGACGCCTGTGCCGTACTACCCGCCGCGGGAGGACCGGAGGCCTTCGCCACCAGAAGACAGTGGTGAGGGGAGCGATTGCCCTGATGATGCACCGGCGTCTGATGCGCGCACGATGTACGGACCTGCCCAGAATAGCTGCCTATTGCGAACAACGGCAAGGCAGGCACGCCGTCAGTTGATCGATACCCCGTCCGCAATCCCCGGTTCGACCACACGCAGACCGTCCGATTCGGCCTGTTTGCGCAGGTCATCGGGGAATTCTTCGGTGGTCAGGGCGAGAATTGTCGGGCCGGCGCCCGAGACCGTCGCCGCGATACCCGCGTCACGCAGTCGCGCGATCCACTGGGTTGTCAGCGGTAGCGCGGGTGCACGCTGGGTCTGGTGCAACCGGTCGGCGGTGGCCGACATCAGCAGATCGGGGCGCTCGGTGAGCGCGACGACGGCCAGCGCCGCCCTGCTCACGTTGAACGCCGCGTCGCCGTGGGGCACCTGCTCGGGCAGCAGCCCGCGGGTGTGCGCGGTGGAGGAGCGCTCCTGCGGGATCAGCACCACGGGACGCAGCGCGGGCGCCGGGTTGAGCCGCACCGCCCGGTAGTCGCGGGCCTGCGCGGCATCGGTTTCGGTCCACGACACCACGATTGCGCCGAGCACGCTGGCGGCGGCGTTGTCGGGGTGGCCTTCGAACTCCGAGGCGAGCTGCACCAGCCGGTCGGCGTCCATGCGCAGCGCGGGGTCGAACTTCGCGGCCAGCCCCGCTCCCGCGGCCAGGCCGCCGACCACGGCCGACGCGCTGGAACCCAGCCCGCGCGAGTGCGGGATCACGTTGCGGCACACCACGTCGAGTCCGTCGGCCCACACACCCAGCGATTCCAGTCCGCGCTCGATCGCGCGAACCACCAGATGCGTTGGGCCCCATGGCACGTCGTCGGCGCCTTCGCCCTCGACCCGAATGTCGAGTCCCGATTCGGTGGTGCGCACCACGATTTCGTCGTAGATGCCCAATGCCATTCCCAGACAATCGAACCCGGGACCGAGATTGGCCGTCGAGGCGGGAACACGCACGGTCACTTCGAGACCGGCGGGCAGAGTCGCTGTCATCAGCGTGGGCTCTGGTGCGGCCAACTCAGGCCAGCTCGAGTTCACGGGCGACGGCGATCGGGTCGACGGCGATCGGCTTGACCTCGGGCATTCCGGCCAGCGCGTTGTCGGGGTCCTTGAGACCGTTGCCGGTGACAGTGCACACAACGGTCAGGCCCGAATCCAGCCAGCCCTCCTTGCGCGCGGCCAGCAGACCGGCGACGCTCGCGGCCGACGCGGGCTCGACGAACACGCCCTCTTTCGCGGCGACGAGGCGGTAGGCGTCCAGGATCTCGTCGTCGGTGGCCGCGCGGAACGCACCACCGGACTGCTCCTTGGCTTCCATCGCACCGTTCCACGACGCCGGGGCACCGATCCGGATGGCGGTCGCGATGGTCTCCGGGTCCTTCACCGGCGCACCGTTGACCAGCGGCGCGGCACCGGCGGCCTGCACACCGAGCATGCGCGGCAGCACCGAGGTGATGCCGTCGGCGTGGTATTCGCGGTATCCGCGCCAGTAGGCGGTGATATTGCCCGCGTTACCGACCGGCAGCACGTGCACATCCGGCGCCTTGCCGAGCACATCGCAGATCTCGAACGAGGCGGTCTTCTGGCCTTCGATACGCGCCGGGTTCACCGAGTTCACGAGGCCGACCTGCGGGAACTCCGCGGTCACCTTGCGCGCCAGCTCGAGACAGTCGTCGAAGTTGCCCTCGACCTGGATGATCTTGGCGCCGAGCATCACGGCCTGGGCCAGCTTGCCCATCGCGATCTTGCCCTGCGGGATCAGCACCGCGCATTCCATGCCGGCGCGGGTGGCGTACGCCGCGGCCGAGGCCGAGGTGTTACCGGTCGACGCGCACAGCACGGCCTGCTGGCCGCGGTACTTGGCGTCGGTCATCGCCATGGTCATGCCGCGGTCCTTGAACGAACCCGTTGGGTTGGCACCCTCGACCTTGAGGTACACCTCGCACCCGGTGAGCTCGGACAGGTACGGCGCGGGGACCAGCGGGGTACCGCCCTCGAACAGGGTCACCGGCTCCCAGTCGGCCGCACCGGCCAGGCGGTCGCGGTAGGCAGCGATCAGACCGGGCCAGCGCGAGTGCACGCCGGTCTGGGGGGCGATGCCGGTGGAGCTCATTCTTCTGTGCCTTCCAGTCTGAGAACGCTGGTCACAGCGGTGACGGATTCCATGTCCGCCAGTACCGCGACAGTATCTGCCAGCGACGACTCCACCGCATGGTGGGTGACGACCACGAGCCGGGCGCCGTCGCCGTGGCCCTGCTGACGCACCGTCGAGATGCTCACCCCGTGCTGGGCGAAGGTGTCGGCGACCGCGGCGAGCACGCCGGGACGGTCCTCCACCTGCAGGTTCACGTGGTAGCGGGTGGGGGTGTCACCGATCGGTGCGATCGGCAGCTCGGCATAAACCGATTCGCCGGGCGCGCGACCACCGTAGAACTTGTTGCGCGCGGCCATCACCAGGTCACCGAGCACCGCCGACGCGGTGGGGGCGCCACCGGCACCCTGCCCGTAGAACATCAGGCGACCGGCGTTGTCGGCTTCGACGACGACGGCGTTGAACGCGCCGTTGACCGAGGCCAGGGGGTGCTTGCGCGGGATGAGCGCCGGATAGACGCGCACCGAGACGCGATCCTTGCCGCCCTGCTCCAGCGTCGGCTCGCCCGGACCGGCCGAGACGCGCTCACAGATGGCGAGCAGCTTCACCGTGCAGCCGACGGCCGATGCGGTCTCCAGGTCTTCGGCGGTGATCTTGGAGATGCCCTCGCGGTAGACATCCGCCGCGGTCACGCGGGTGTGGAAGGCCAGCGAAGCCAGGATCGCGGCCTTGGCGGCGGCGTCGTAGCCCTCCACATCGGCGGTGGGGTCGGCTTCGGCGTAGCCGAGCGCGGTGGCCTCGGCGAGCACGTCATCGTAGGCGGCGCCGGTCTCGTCCATCGCGGAGAGGATGAAGTTGGTGGTGCCGTTGACGATGCCGACGACCTTGTTCACCCGGTCACCCGAGAGCGACTGGATCAGCGGCCGGACCACCGGGATGGCACCGGCGACGGCGGCCTCGAAGTACAGGTCGGCGCGGCTGCCTTCGGCGGCGGCGGCGAGTTCACCGGTGTAGTCGGCCAGCAGCGCCTTGTTGGCGGTGACAACGGACTTGCCCGCGTTGAGGGCGTCGCCGATCAGCTTGCGGGCGGGGTCGATGCCGCCCATGACCTCGACGACCAGGTCCACATCGTCGCGGGCGACGAGCGCGGCGGCATCGGTGGTGAGCAACTCAGCGGGCAGACCGCGGTCCTTGCTGATGTCGCGCACCGCGACACCGCGCAGCACGAGCGGCGCACCGATCCGCGAACGCAGGTCATCGGCGTGATCGCGCAGCACGCGAACCACCTCGGTACCGACAGTGCCCATCCCGAGCACGGCTACGCCGAGCGGGCGCCCCGCATCTTTGGTGCCGTTCATTCTTCCACCTCCAGGCTGAGCAGGTCCGCCACCGTTTCCCGGCGCAGAATCAGTCGCGCCGCACCGTCACGCACCGCGACCACGGCGGGCCGGGTGAGCAGGTTGTAGCGGCTCGACATCGAATAGCAGTACGCACCGGTCGCCGCGACGGCCACCAGGTCACCGGGGGCCGCGTCGGCGGGAATCCAGGTGTCACGAATGACGATATCGCCACTCTCGCAATGCTTTCCGACCACGCGCGCGACGACCGCATGAGCGTCCGACGAACGCGAGACCAGACGACAATCGTAGTCGGCCTGGTACAGCGCGGGGCGGATATTGTCGCTCATCCCACCGTCCACGCTGACGTAGCGACGGCGCGCGCCACCGTCGAGTTCGACATCCTTGATGGTGCCGACCTCGTACAGGGTGACGGTGCCCGGGCCCGCGATGGCGCGACCCGGTTCCACGGCGATGGTCGGCTCGGGCAGCCCGGCACGGGCGGCTTCGGCGGCGACCAGGGCGCGCAGGTTGGTGGCGAACTCGCCAAGCGGCGGCGGATTGTCGCTCGGCAGGTACGAAATACCGAGGCCGCCACCGAGATCCAGCGTCGAGATCTGTGCGGTGCGGTCGATGCCGAACTTGTCGATGGCCTCGCGCAGCAGGCCGAGCATGCGGCGCGCGGCGATCTCGAAGCCGTCGAGTTCGAAGATCTGCGAGCCGATGTGGCTGTGCAGACCGACCAGGCGCAGGTTGTCGGCCTCGAAGACGCGGGCGAGGGCTTGCATGGCGTCGCCACCGGCGATCGAGAAACCGAACTTCTGGTCCTCGTGCGCGGTGGAGATGTACTCGTGGGTGTGCGCTTCGACGCCGACGGTCACGCGGACCAGCACGTCCTGCACCACACCCGCCGCGCCGGCGACCGCCTCGAGCCGCTCGATCTCGTAGAGCGAGTCGACAACCACGTGCCCGACCCCGGCCGCGACAGCCGCTTCGAGCTCGACGACGGCTTTGTTGTTGCCGTGCAACGCGATTCGCTCCGCCGGGAAACCCGCGTGCAAAGCCACCGCCAGCTCGCCACCGGAGCACACGTCGAGGGAAAGGCCCTCGTCACGGATCCAACGCGCTATCTCACCGCACAGGAACGCCTTCGACGCGTAGTGCACGCGGGCGTTCGACCCGAACGCGGCGACCATGTCGCGGCAGCGCGAGCGGAAGTCGTCCTCGTCGATCACGAACAGCGGCGTGCCGTACTGCTCGGCGAGTTCGGTGACGGGCACGCCCGCCAGCCGGACCACACCGTCGTCACCGCGCGAGGCATTGCGCGGCCATACGTTCGCGGGAAGGTCGATCATCTCCCGCGGATCGGTCGGGCGCTCGGCCAGACTCGGGGCGTGCGGGATCTCTGCGTGCCGGGGACCGGCCGGGTGTGCACCACTCATCGTTGTGCGTCCTTCCTGGAAAGTCTGTGGGAGCTCACATGCGCTCCGGTGCGCTCACGCCGAGCAGGGCGAGGCCGTTGGCCAGTACCTGGCGGGTCGCCTTGACCAGTTCGAGGCGGGCCGCGTTGAGCCCGGTGACGGCGTCGTCACCCTTGGGGAGCACGCGCATGTCGTCGTCGGACTGGAACGGGTGGTAGACCCCGGCCAGTTCTTCGAGGTAACGGGCGACGCGGTGCGGTTCGCGGGTGTCGGCGGCGGTGGCGACCACGCGCGGGAAGTCACCGAGGGTGCGGATCAGATCACCTTCGCGCGCGGAGGTCATCAACGCGAAATCCGGTGCTACCGAAGCGAATTCGGCGAACTTCGCGGCATTGCCGATGATGTTGTTGGTCCGCGCGTGCGCGTACTGGACGTAGTAGACCGGGTTCTCGCTGCTCGCCTTGGTCCACAGATCGAGGTCGATGTCGATGCTCGAGTTGACCGAGGAACGCACCAGCGAGTACCGGGCCGCGTCGACGCCGATCTGCTCGACCAGGTCGTTGAGCGTGACCACGGTGCCCGCGCGCTTGCTCATCTTCACGGCGACGCCGTCCTTGAGGAGGTTCACCATCTGCCCGATCAGCACCTCGACGGTGTCGGGGTTGTCACCGAACGCGGCCGCGGCGGCCTTCAACCGGCCGATGTAGCCGTGGTGGTCGGCGCCGAGCATGTAGATGGCCAGGTCGAAGCCGCGGCCGCGCTTGTTCTGGAAGTAGGCGATGTCACCGGCGATGTAGGCGGCATTGCCGTCGCTCTTGAGGACCACGCGGTCCTTGTCGTCGCCGTATTCGGTGCTGGCGATCCACCACGCACCGTCCTTCTCGTACAGGTTGCCCGAGTTCTTGAGCTGCTCGACGGCCTGTTCCACGGCACCGGAGGCGAACAGTTCGCTCTCGTTGAAGTACACGTCGAAGTCGGTGCCGAACTCGTGCAGGTCCGCGCGGATCTGGGCGAACATCTGCTGCACGCCCTCGCTGCGGAACACCTCGTGCCGCTCGTCGGCGGGCAGGGTGAGCACCTCGGGATGCGCGGCCACGATGCCCGCGCTGATCTCGGAGATGTACTCGCCCGCGTACCCGTCCTCGGGGGTCGGCTCACCGAGCGCGGCCGCGACCAGCGACTTCGCGAAGCGGTCGATCTGCGCGCCGTGGTCGTTGAAGTAGTACTCCCGCGTCACGTCGGCGCCCTGAGCGGCCAGGATGCGACCCAGCGCGTCACCGACGGCGGCCCAGCGGGTGCCACCGAGGTGCACCGGACCGGTCGGGTTCGCCGAGACGAATTCGAGGTTGATCTTCGTGCCCGCCAGCGCGAAGCCGGTGCCGTAGATCTCCCCCGCGGCCAGGATCTGGCTCACGATCGCGCCCTGCGCCGAGGCGGCGAGACGGATGTTCAGGAAGCCCGGCCCAGCGATCTCGGCCACATCGATGCCCTCGGCGGCAGACAGCGCCTCGGCCAGCCAACCGGCCAGTTCGCGCGGGTTGGTTCCGACCCGCTTGGCCACCTGCATGGCCACATTCGTGGCATAGTCGCCGTGTTCGGGGTTGCGCGGACGCTCCACTGTGACCTGCTCGGGCAGGACCGACGAGTCCAGTCCGCGTTCGACAAGCACCTTCGCCGCGGTGGTACGAAGGAGATCTGCAAGGTCAGCTGGAGTCACGAGTCTCTATCCTATTGGCTGGGCCCCTTGCAACCACGACCGCCCGCCACGAACCCACCGATCCACACGTCGAGAGAGCACAAGCAGCGATGCCGAGTAGGACCAGCGCCACATCAGCCAAGGCCGTGCGGGCCGCGGGGAAGTCGTCTCCGTCCCGCAAGACCCGCAAGGGCAACCTTCCGGGTAGGAAGCGCGACACCCCATGGGCCCTGATCGGTGCCGGCGTTGCCATCGTCGCGCTGGTCGGTCTGCTCGCCTACAGCCTGGTGCCCAAGTACATGGACCAGGCCGCCATCCGCGAGGCCCAGACCGATCTCAAGGAATGGGTGCCGTCCAAGGAGAACCAGGACCCGTCCGCGAAGATCGCGGGCGTCGTGAAGGCGGAGTACCCCGCCGGTCTGCACGTGACCCCTGAGCAGCGCGTGGCCTACGACAAGACACCCGCCTTCGGTGGTCCGCACGACGGCGCGTGGGCCAACTGCACGGGCACCGTGTACGCCAAGCCGATCCGCATGGAGAACGCGGTGCACTCGCTCGAGCACGGCGCGGTCTGGATCGCCTACAACCCGGACAAGGTCGACTCGGCCGGTGTCGAGAAGCTGTCGAACTTCGTCAAGGGCCGTCAGTACTCGCTGATGTCGCCGTACCCGGGTCTGGACTCGGCGATCTCGCTGCAGTCGTGGGGCCACCAGCTCAAGCTGGACAACGCCGACGACGCGCGGATCAAGCAGTTCATCTCCGCCCTGCGCGAGAACCCCTACGCCTACCCCGAGGTCGGCGCGAGCTGCTCGAACCCGATCTTCGACGCGAACAACCCGCCGCCGTTCGACTCCTCGCCCTACGGTCCCGAAGCGGTTCCGATGGACGGTAAGGGCCTGACCCCGGACGCGACCGAACTCGGCGGCGGCGGCACCGGCTCGGGCATCCCCGGCCTGCCGAACATCCCGATGCCGGGCGGCCTGCCCTCGGGCCAGTAGTGAGCACGGTCGAACCCGACGACACCGCATCCGAGTCGAGCGCGCGGCGCCCGACCGGGGCGGTGCTCGTGCTCGGCGCGATCGGTCTGCTGCTGCTCGGCGCGGTGGCGGGCGTGCTGTTGCGGATGCCGTTGGAGAAGAACTCCGAACCCGAGCCCAGCGCCGTCGACATCGGCTTCAGCCAGGACATGACGGCGCATCACGCCCAAGCCGTCGACATGGCAGGCGTAGCGCTGATCGCCTCGACCGACAACGACGTGCGTCGCCTCGCCTACGACATCCTGACCACCCAGCAGAACCAGATCGGCCGCATGCAGGCCTGGTTGCAGCTGTGGGGCGAGTCCAACCAGAACATCGACGGCTACATGGGCTGGATGACCGACGCCCACGGCAGCGCGGGCCATCACGGTGGCACGACGGCCGAACCGGCGATGTCGGGTCCGATGCAGTCGATGCCCGGCATGGCGAGCCAGGAGGAAATGACGGCGCTGCGCCAGTCCACCGGCCCCGCCCTTGACACGATGTTCCTGCAACTGATGCTGCGCCATCACCAGGGCGGTGTCCCGATGCTCGACTACGCCGCCGAGCACGCCGACACCACCGCGGTCCGCACCTTGGCGACCATGATGGCCAAAACCCAAGCGAGCGAGTCCCAGCTGATGACCAGCATGCTCGCCACCCGCGGAGCCACCCCCCTCCCCCTCACCTGACCCCTGTGTCGGACCGGCCCAACCCCCGGTCCGACACAGTTTTTGGCGCACCGCACTCCATGCGATACGCTGTCGCTGCCCGATCGCCTCACCGCGACCGGCACCTATCCCGCCCTCGTAGCTCAGGGGATAGAGCGTCTGCCTCCGGAGCAGAAGGCCGCAGGTTCGATTCCTGCCGAGGGCACAGCAGCGAGACCCCCGACCACAAGTTGGTCGGGGGTCTTTCTCGTTCCGCGGACGGATGACAAGCCGTCACTCCGCGACGTCATAACTCCATCTTCCCTCGAAGAAGCCAGTCAACCCCGGATGCGGCCGGACTGAACCCGGAGGTTATGGTTCGCCTCGTTTGCTCGATGTTCAGGTTTGATCTCGCACGGTTCCATAGGTTTTGGGGGTCGACGCCCCCGATGACATCAGGAGCGTTGCCATGACGAATCCGCCAGAGGGACAGCCGCCCTTCAATCAACAGCCACCGGGCGAGCCGGGGATGCCATCCGGGCCGCCGGGGTATCCGCATGCGGGGTTCGGGGCTGGGGGGCCGCAGGGGCCCGAGTATCCGGATGGGCCCGATGTTTTTGTGCCGCCGCCCGCGCCGAAGAAGAAGCGGACCGGGTTGTTCGTCGGGCTCGGGATCGCGGCGTTGGTGGTGGTCGGGGTGCTGATCGCGGGGGTCGTGCTGACCTTGCAGGGGCGCACACCGCTGTCGTCGGACGAGAAGAAGATCGATGTGGCTGTGCGCGATTTCTACGACACTCTCGATGCCGACGGGTTCATCGCCGCCGCCGGTTTGGCGTGCCAGGCCGACCGGACCGAGATCGACAATCTCACCACCGAGCAGCGTGAGCAGTTCGACAAGGCGACGGTGCAGGTGAGCATCGATGAGGTGAAGGACATCGTCATCACCGGTGACGATGCGAAGGCGACGGTGGTCGGTCAGCTGACGTTGTCGGTGGAGGGCGAGGAGCCCGATACCGAGTCCAGCACCGAGGAGCATCTCACCAAGGAAGACGGCACCTGGAAGATCTGCTCGGCACCGGCCAACAAACACTGATCGAACACCCGGTGACGCCTGCCGGTTTCGCCTCGAACCGGTATTAGCCTCGACAGACATGGGCTGCTGTGGAGCGTCACGCCGAACGGTACTCGCCGCCTCCGCGGGAGCGGCGTTGGTCGCGGCGCTCCCGATTCCGGTAGCAGCACAACCGAATCCACTGATAGCGCTCGATCTGGAAATCGTCACCGTGACCGAACGTGGCGTGGTGCTGACCTGGACCACGTTCGGTCTCGACGCCGCTGGTCGGCCGATTCCGGTTCCCGCGAACTCCGAAGTTCGCCTGGCCCCGGCTGATTCACCCCGCGAGCCGATCACCGTGTACCTCGACGACACCCGGACCCCGTACCACTACGCCGAGATCGATGACCTCGAACCCGGCCGCCCGTACCGGTTCCTCGCCCAGTCCGATGGAATTCGCGCCCTACCCGCTCCTACGCTGACCACCGCATCACCCGGTGCGCCCGAGTCACGGGGTGAATTCACCACTCTCCCGGCGCCTCCCGGTCGCTTACTGCACACCATCGCCCTGGCCAACGACGTGCACTACGGCGAAACGGTGAGCGGCATCGTGATCGCCGGTTTCCCGCCCGGGTTCCAGAGCGACCCACCGTATCCGCGGTTCATGCTCGACGCCCTCCTCGATGACGCCCGCGCCCGCGACGCCTCGCTCCTGCTGGTGGCAGGCGACTTGACCAGCGAGGCCACCGCCGACGAATCACGCGCCGTCCGAGCACATCTCGACACCTGGGGCGTCCTCGGCACCGACTACCTGGTGGCCCGCGGCAACCACGACCGCCCCCACCAGGGTTACCCTGAATGCACCGACTGCTGGGGCGAGCACTTCCTCCCTCGCCAGCACATGACCGAACATCACCTCGGTGACCTGCGCATTCTCGGCCTCGACACCAGTGCCCCCGCGGCGTCGGGAGGTGTCATCGACCGCCCCCAGCTCGACACCCTCGCCCACACGCTGCGTGCCGACCCGGACCGACCCACTCTCGTCTTCGGCCACCACCCCGTCACCGCGGAGTCCGGCCGCACCAATATCGGCGGTCCCGGCTTCATCCTCGACCGCGCGACCGCCATCGAACTACAAACGCTCTACCAGCAGGCGCCTGGCGTCTTCCTGCACCACAGCGGCCATACCCACCGAACCCGACGCACCCGACCGGACCTGCCGTGCGACGTGGAATTCCTGGAAGTCGGTGCGGTGAAGGAATATCCGGGCGGCTACTGCCTCCTGCGCATCTACGAGGGTGGCTATCGGGTCAACTTCTACAAGACCCGCACCGAGGAAGCCCGTCGCTGGAGCAGCCTGACCCGCGGCCAGTATTTCGGCACCGCGCCGGACTATCTCCTCGGCACGATCGAGGACCGCAATCACGCCGTCACCCGGGATCTCTCCGGCCTCTGATTCGCCCGTCGCGTGCATCCGCGCACGTCACGCGAGGTACCTTCCGTAGGTAAGCCTCATCATAGGATGGGGATCCTTACTGGAAGGACACCGATGACCTCGCGCAGTTGGCAACCTCTGGCAGGACTGATGGCGGTCGCCGTGGCGGCGCTCGGTGTCAGCGCCTGCTCTTCCTCCTCGGGCAGCGCCGACGAGATCACCGTCTACAACGCCCAGCACGAGTCGCTCACCAAGGAGTGGGCAGCGGCGTTCACCGAGGAGACCGGCATCAAGGTCACCCTGCGCCAGGGTGGTGACACCGCGCTGGGCAATCAGCTCGTCGCTGAGGGCGCCAACTCCCCCGCCGCCGCCTTCCTCACCGAGAACTCCCCCGCCATGGCGCTGGTGGAGAACGCCGGCCTGTTCGCCGACGTCGACAAGGCGACCCTCGACCAGGTGCCCAGCCAGTACCGACCGTCCACTGGCAAGTGGACCGGGGTCGCCGCTCGCGCAACGGTTTTCGTCTACAACAAGGACAAGCTCCAGACCGCCGGGTTGCCGGCTTCGCTGTTGGACCTCGCGCAGCCGCAGTGGCGGGGTCGCTGGGCGGCGGGGACTTCCGGCGCCGATTTCCAGGCGATCGTGGCAGGTCTGCTCGCGCTGAAGGGCGAGGACGTCACCCGCTCCTGGCTGCAGGGCATGAAGGCCAACGCGACCAGCCTGCAGAACAACGTCGCGACCATGAAGGCGGTCAACGCGGGCAACCCCGACGGCGGCGTGATCTACCACTACTACTGGTACCGCGACCAGGCCAAGACCAAGGAGGGCAGCGCCGACACCGCGCTGCACTACTTCAAGAACCAGGACCCCGGCGCCTTCGTGAGCGTGTCGGGCGGCGGTGTGCTGAAGTCGAGCAAGAAGCAGGAATCGGCGCAGAAGTTCCTGGCCTTCATCACGGGCAAGAAGGGCCAGGAAGTGCTGCGCGACGGCGATTCGATGGAATACCCCGTCGCCAGTGACGTGGCCGCGAACCCCGCGCTGCCACCACTGGCCGATCTGCAGGCGCCCGCGATCGATCCGAGCAAGCTCGACGCGAAGAAGGTCACCCAACTGATGACCGAGGCCGGGCTGCTGTAGGTGCGCGCCGCCCACACGAGGAGAACACCCCGGGTCGGTCGCCCCGGGGTGTTCGTCACGCTCGTCGCGCTGGCGCTGACAGCGGCGACGTTCGTGCCGCTGGGTTACATCGTCTCGGTGCTGTTCGACACCGGGTTGAGTGAGGCTGCCGCGCTGGTTTTCCGGCCGCGCGTGGGTGAGCTGCTGAAGAACACCGCGCTGCTGGTGGTGTGGACGGTGCCGGTGTGTGTGGTGCTCGGGATCGGGCTCGCGTGGCTGGTGGAACGCACCGATGTGCCGGGGCGGGGGTTGTGGGGGCCGGTGTTGGTCGCGCCGCTGGCGGTGCCCGCGTTCGTCAACAGTTATGGGTGGGTGAGCGTTTTCCCGTCGATGCACGGGCTGTCGGCGGCCGTCATCGTCGCGACCATGTCGTATTTTCCGCTGGTGTACCTGCCGGTCGCGGCCACGCTGCGCAGGCTCGATCCGGCGATCGAGGAATCGGCGCGCGCCCTCGGCTCGGGCCCGGTCGAGGTGTTCTGGCGAATCACATTGCCGCAGTTGCGATTAGCGGTGCTCGGTGGCGGACTGCTGATCGGGCTGCATCTGCTCGCCGAATACGGCGCGTTCGTGATGCTGCGTTTCGACACGTTCACCACAGCGATCTTCGAGCAGTACCAGAGCAGTTTCGCCGGACCGGCGGGCAGCATGCTGGCGGGGGTGCTCGTGCTGTGCTGCCTGGCGTTACTCGGTGGCGAGTCGCTGCTGCGCGGCAACGCTCGCTACGCCCGACTGGGCGGTGGTGCGGCACGCGCCGGGCAGCCGATCGCGTTGGGTGGGCTGCGGATGCCGCTGTTGGGGGTGCTCGCGGTGGTGGTGGTCGGCGCGCTGGGTGTGCCGCTGTGGACGATCGGGCGCTGGCTGTGGCTCGGCGGTTCGGCGGTGTGGGATTCCGTGGAAATCGGTGCCGCACTGGGTCAAACGATCGGACTGGCTGCCGCGGCCGCCTTGGTCACCACGCTGTGCGCGTTCCCGGTCGCCTGGATCGCGGTGCGCTCGACGAGTTCCTTCGCCCGCCCGATCGAGGGCGCGAACTACATCACCAGTTCACTGCCCGGCATCGTGATCGCCCTGGCCCTGGTCACGGTCACCATCCGTTGGACACCGCCGCTGTACCAAACGGTGTCGCTGGTCGTGATCGCCTACGTGCTGATGTTCTTGCCGCGTGCGCTGGTGAGCGTGCGAGCAGGTCTCGCGCAGGTGCCGGTCGGCCTCGAGGAGGTGTCGCGTTCGCTGGGCGAATCAGCATCGACCACCTTCTTCCGGGTGACAGTACGTATGACAGCACCCGCCGCCGCGTCGGCTGCCGCGCTCGTCTTCGTGGCGGTATCAACTGAACTCACCGCCACGCTGCTCCTCGCACCGACCGGCACGCGCACCTTGGCCATGCAGTTCTGGGCGAAGTCGGGCGAACTCGACTACGCGGCCGCCGCACCTTATGCGTTGATCATGATCATCGCCGCCATCCCGGTCACCTACCTGCTGTTCACGCAGTCACGAAAGGCAGCGGGAGTATGAACGACCAGTACGAAGGATCTCGTGTATTCCGGGAGGACGCGGTATGAGTCGCCTTGTCGTCGAGCGGGTTTCGAAGAGCTTCGGTGCCACCAAGGTTCTCGACAACATCGATCTCGATGTACCCGACGGCACGGCAGCGGCAGTGGTCGGCGCGTCCGGCTGCGGCAAGACAACACTGCTGCGGGTGATCGCCGGATTCGAGGGCCCTGATTCGGGTTCGGTGCAGCTCGGATCGGAAACTGTTGTGCGTCAGGGTCTTTGCGTTCCACCGCAGCGCAGGCGAATCGGTTACGTCGCGCAGGACGGCGCCCTGTTCCCGCATATGAGCGTCGCCGACAATATCGCCTATGGCCTGCACACCGGCCTGCGCGGCGTCCTCGATCGCCTGCGCCCGGGCGACGACCACCCCCGCATCACCGAATTACTCGCCATGGTCTCGCTCACCCCCGACTACGCCGCCCGCTTGCCCCACCAACTCTCCGGTGGCCAGCAACAGCGCGTGGCGCTGGCGCGCGCACTCGCCCGCGAACCCGACCTCATGCTCCTCGACGAACCGTTCAGCGCCCTCGACACCGGCCTACGCGCCACTACCCGCCAAGCCGTCGCCGACACCCTGCGCGCCGCGGGCATGACCAGCATCCTGGTCACCCACGATCAGGAGGAAGCGCTCAGCTTCGCCGAACAGGTCGCCGTCATGCGCGCGGGCCGATTCACCCAGGTCGGCCCGCCCCAGCAGGTCTATCACCAGCCCGCCGACCTGTTCACCGCCCGGTTCCTCGGCGACTGCGTCCTGCTCGATGCCCTCTGCGAAGCCGACACCGCCAAGTCCGCTCTCGGCCCCGTCCCGGTCCAACGCGACGCCCCCACCGGCCAAGTGACCCTGATGATCCGTCCCGAACAACTCGCCGCCCAGGTGATCGCCGACGACGAACCGCACTCCGGCCTCGTCACCGCCATCGACTTCCGCGGCCCCGACGTCATCGTGACCATCGAGCTAGCCGAGGGCGCGGGCACCGTCCGCGTCCGCCGCACCGGCATCGACGCCCCCACCCCCGGAGACCGCGTCCGCCTCACCGTCCACGGCCCCGCCGTCGCCTACTGACATTGCGATCACCCTGATCGCAACCCTCGCCGTAACCACCCCCGCACGGCACTATCAATGCCGAGGCGGGCGTGGCTGAGTGGTTGAGGCAACGGTCTGCAAAGCCGTTTACGCGGGTTCAATTCCCGCCGCTCGCTCTGTGGGGAAAGCGGCTGGGTCGTGGAATGATCGGTTTCATGTCACGGCCCAGACCGCTCTCCCAAGATCCCATCGCCGAGGCCTACCGGCAGTGGGTCGCCCACGGTTGGGAGTCGGTCGCCGATGGGATGGCGCTGGTGACCTCGCTGGTTCGGGCGCAGCAGATCGTGATGGCGCGGGTGGACGAGGCGCTCAAACCGTCCGGGTTGACGTTCTCGCGCTACGAACTGCTGCAGTTGCTCAGTTTCAGCAAGACCGGCGCCCTGCCGATGGCCAAGGCGAGCGCGCGGCTGCAGGTGCATCCGACGAGCGTGACCAATACCGTCGATCGACTTGAAGCGGCCGGGCTTGCGGTTCGTGTACCGCACCCCAGCGATCGTCGGGCAACTCTCATCGAAATCACCAGTGCGGGCAGGAAATCTGTCGCCGAGGCGACGGCAGCATTGAACGCCGAGGTGTTCGCCGAGCCGGGCCTACCCGCCGACCAGGGCCGCAACCTGTTACGACTGCTGGCACAGTTCCGTCACGACGCCGGCGATTTCGAGGCCGACGACCCCGAAAACCTCGCATTCCACGCGACCTGGCAATCGACGGGAGAATCTTCGGCCGATCCCCTTGGCAGCTAGCGCGAAAGGGTCCACGATGTAGCCCATGGTGCTGATCCTCGGGGTTTCGGCGGGCGCGGGTGGAGCCCGTGCCGTGCTGACCCATTCCGATCAGCCACACATGCCGCCCATCGACCGGATCCACGTGCCGCGCCGGGCAGGCGGCTCCATCGAGGAACCGGTCCTCACCGCGATCCATCGCATGCGCGCGGCGGCGGCCGAACGCGACGAGTACATCTCCGGCACCGCCGTCACCTGCCGCAGCGAGCTCCAGGCCGACGCGATCAGGGCCGCCGCGGGCCGAGCCGACTTCGCGATCGTCGACGAACCACTGGCCCAGTTGCGCTACCTGCGCTTCACCGGCCTGCTGCCCGCCACCGACTCGGTGCTGCTCTACGACCTCGGCAGTTCCGGCCTGACCATCACCCATGCCGATTGCCGCACCGAAACGATCCTCGCGGGCAAGCGCAGCACCGTCCTCAGCGGCAACGGCTATGACGCACTCCTGCGCTGGCAACTCGCACGCAGCGGCATCTCCACCGATGCGCACGCCAGCCGCGAACACCGAGAATCGTTGAGCCGCACCAGAGTTGTCACCGCGGCCGATGCCGACACCGGCGGCCGCACGGTACTCACGCGCAGCGATCTGGCCGCGTTGTGCGAAGCGGGACTGCATCATTCGGCCTCGTTCGTGCGCCTGCTGATCGAGGAGACCGGTGTGCAGCCGGGAGCGCTGGCGCTGCTCGGTGGCTGCAGCCGCAACCCGAGTCTGCGCGCCGATCTGGCCCAGCTGATCGGGCTGCCGATCGTGTACGACCCTGAGCCCGAATATGTTTCGGCGCGCGGCGCGGTGCTGCTGTGCGCGCGTCGACCCTCGGCACGGTTACGTATGCCGCGACGGGGCGCGAGCGTCATCGCAGCGCCGCCGGGCGTCGGCCACCGAAAACTTCTCGCCGCGGTCGCGGTGACGGCCACCCTCGGTGGCGCCGTCGCCGGACTGCTCAGCAACGACAACTCCTCGGCGCGGTCCCCAGAGCAGGGCACCGCGCCGAGTACCGCGCACTTCATCGACGGCGCGCCGAGCTGGAAACCGAACTAGCGCGACGATCAGCGGTTGCGGAAGTTCGGCGGACGCTTCTCGACGAAGGCCGCCATGCCTTCCTTCTGATCCTCGGTGGCGAACAGCGAATGGAACACCCGGCGTTCGAACAGCAGCCCCTCGGCGAGGGTGGTCTCGAACGAGCGGTTCACCGCCTCCTTGGCGATCATCGCGACCGGCAGCGACATCGACGCGATGGTCTGCGCCGCCGCCAACGCGGTGTCGAGCAGCTCGTCGGCGGGCACGACCCGCGACACCAGCCCGGAGCGCTCGGCCTCCTCGGCACCGATCATGCGGCCGGTCAGGATGAGATCCATGGCCTTGGCCTTGCCGATCGCGCGGGTGAGGCGCTGTGAGCCGCCGATGCTGGGGATCACGCCGAGGGTGATCTCGGGCTGCCCGAACTTGGCGTTGTCGGCGGCGATCAGGATGTCGCACAGCATCGCCAGCTCGCAGCCGCCGCCGAGTGCGTAGCCTGCGACGGCGGCGATGGTGGGCTTACGGAAGTTGGCCAGGCGGTCCCAGCGGGCGAAGAAGTCGGCCAGGAACATGTCCATGTAGGACTTGGGCGCCATCTCCTTGATGTCGGCGCCCGCGGCGAAGGCCTTCGCGGAGCCGGTGATCACCACGGCGCCGATGGAGTCGTCGCGGTCGAGTTCGTCCAGCGCGGCGATGACGTCATCGAGGACCTGGGCATTGAGGGCGTTGAGGGCCTTGGGCCGGTTCAGGGTGATCCAGCCGACCCCGCCTTTACCGTCGGTGCCGCCTTTGCGCTCCAGCAGAATCGTCTCGAATTCGGTCACGGCCACCCTTTTGTCGATCTTCGGTTACGGATGGTGCTGACGATACCGAGCCGCACAACCCCGCGGTGACGCCTGTCCGCTGCCGAGCGGGCGATGCAGGCGTCCACCGGCGGCGCGCCGGATGTGACGCATACCACCGCGCCCGATGTGCGGCACAATCAGGGCATGGGCAGTGACCACTTCGCACGGATCACCCGCCTGCGCGCGCTGATCGACCACGAGAACACCGGCGCGGGCGAGCGCGCCACGGCCGAGCGAATGCTGGAACGGCTGCTGCGAAAATCATTGGACCACAACCCTTCCGGTGCCGCGGCGGACCGCGTCTACGGCTCGCGCCACCACCGGGCGGGCAGGCACGCGAGCACTGCGTCGATCGTCGAATTCGTCCGCGAGGACATCGCCTTCGCCCGCACTTTCATCGCCAAGGGCGCCCCCGGCGAAGTCACGATCCACAGCCCCCTCGCCGCCGCTCCCGCCGAACTCACCGTCGCCGTCACGACGCCGTTCGCCGACCAGATCGTCGTCACCATCACCGATATCCCCCCATCCTGGGGCTGGGAACCCGACGAAATCGACCGCATCATCGCCACCGAGGACCTGCGCCGACTCGCCGACGAACTCGCCGAGATCATCGACAGCTACAACCACGACGGCGCCGACGTGGGCCCCCGCTTCTTCCGCACGATCCGCGCCCAGGAAACCACCCTGATCCGCTGATCTGCCCCGAGGTCATCGCTCGCTGCCGACCACGACGACCACCGCCCCGACAGTGAGCACCATCGCCCCCGTCGCCAACACCACACTCGCGACGACCGGCCCACCACCGGTGTGATCGGCCACCACCTGCACCACCGCGACCGCGATCCCCGCCGCCCCACCGAGCACCAGCACGGCATCGCGTCGGATCGCGTACAGCACGAAGCAGAGCATCCCGATCAGCGCGGTAAGCCCGGGCCGCCACAGCGATTCGCCGAACGTCACCGATTGCGCGCCGAGCACCGCGATCACCCCGCCGAGGACATATCCGGCCCATTCGGCCACCACCAAGCGAGCCACCGCGAGCCAGAACCACAGCGCGCCGAACAGCATCAGCGCGATCCCCTGCCACGGCGATCGGATATCGAGGGACGCCGAGGTCACGGCCAGAATGCTCGCCACCCCGAACCCGGCAACGGCGACCATCCCGAGCACGCTCGGGACCAGCAGGTACCCGAGCACCGCGACGACCAGCCCGGCGACCGCCGCTTCGTATCCACGCGCGCCGAAGGCTGTCGCCACCGCTCCGGTCGCCGCGACCGCCGCCAGCACCGTGAGCAGGGCGGCCAACCTCACCCGCCCCGCCGAGGCGATCGGCACCCGCCGGAACACCCCAGCACACCCGTCGGCCAACACCACCGCACCCCACATCGCGCACCCGGCCACCACCACCAGCAACACCACCCGCCCCGACTGCGCCACCTGTGCCCACGCCTTGTCGATGAAAAGCCCGAGACCCGCGGCCACCAGCCCGACGCCCACATACGCCACGATCTCGGCGGCCACCCGTCCCCCGCTCGCGCGTGCGGCCCGCTCCTGCTCGTCGACCGCCCGCAGTACCGCTCCCCGCTGCTTCCCGCTGAGCACCCCGGACGCCACCAGCCGCTCCAACGCCACATCCACCCGATGCTCGCGAACCATCCGTCGAGTATGTCGACCTGCGGCGACGATTCCGCTGAAACCCGATGAGGCGTTTCGCGGCGTGGTGACCGCATTCACACTAGAATTACTTTGATGTCCTAGTATCGGGCGATCTAACAAATGGCGGAGGCAGTCATGAGCCTGCATGTTCCTACGAATCCGGTGCGGTTCGTGACCTCGGCGGCCCTGTTCGACGGGCACGACGCGGCGATCAACATCATGCGGCGGATTCTGCAGGCCCAGGGCGCCGAGGTGATCCACCTCGGGCACAACCGGTCGGTGCGCGAGATCGTCGACGCGGTGATCGAGGAGGACGTGCAGGGCGTCGCGGTGAGCTCGTATCAGGGCGGCCACATCGAGTTCTTCGAATACCTGGCCACTGCCCTGCGCGAGGCGGGCGCGGGTGATGTGCGGATCTTCGGCGGGGGCGGCGGGGTGATCGTCGCCGAGGAGATCGCGCGGCTCGCGGCCAGTGGCGTGCGGATCTTCTCGCCCGAGGACGGTCAGCGCCTGGGTCTGCCCGGGATGATCAACGAACTGATCGCGCTGTGCGACGTCGACCCCACGCGCAACCCGCCCGATCTCGATGCTCTCTACACCGGCGATCGACATGCCCTGGCGCGCACCATCACCTGCCTGCAGCAGGGGGCACTGCCGGAAGCCGAGCGTGCCGCGATCGTGGCGGCGGCGAACAACCGACGCGTCCCCGTTCTCGGCATCACCGGCACCGGAGGCTCCGGAAAGTCCTCCCTCACCGATGAATTGGTGCGCCGCCTGCGCACCGACCAGCAGGACAAACTGCGCATCGCCGTCCTCGCGGTGGATCCGACCCGCAGGCGCGCGGGCGGCGCCCTGCTCGGTGACCGCATCCGGATGAACGCCCTCGACGGCGACCACGTGTACTTCCGTTCACTGGCCACCCGTGGCAATCACGAACTGCCCGACGATATCGACACCATGATCGCCGCCTGCCGCGCCGCCGGTCACGACCTGGTCATTCTCGAAACCCCCGGTATCGGCCAGGGCGACGCCGGCATCGTCGACCACGTGGATGTGGCGCTGTACGTGATGACCCCGGAGTTCGGGGCCGCCTCCCAGCTCGAGAAGATCGACATGCTCGACTACGCCGACGTCGTCGCGATCAACAAGTACGAGCGCCGTGGGGCGGCCGACGCGGTCCGCGACGTGGCGCGCCAATTGATCCGCAACCGTTCGGAATTCGGCGCGAGCCCGTCGGACATGCCGGTCTTCGGCACCAGCGCGGCGACGTTCGACGACGACGGCGTCACCGCGCTGTACCAGCACCTCACCGGTCTGCTCACCGAGCACGGCCTGATCCTGGAAACCGGCGCGCTCCCCCGCGTCGACACCAAGGTCTCCACCCGCTTCGCCCAACTCGTCCCCCCGTCGCGGGTCCGCTACCTGGCCGACATCGCCGACACGGTCCGCGGCTACCACGCCGATACCCAGCGCGAAGCCGCTGCCGCCCAACGTATTCAGCGGCTCACGCTGGTCCACGAAGAGCTCCCCGACGACGCGGCGGTCACCGATCTGCTCGATCGGGCCCGCCCCACACTCTCCGCGGCCTCTACGGCGGCGCTGGCCGAATGGCCGACGGTCGCCGAGAGCTACCGGGGCGAGGAACAAGTGGTCCGTATCCGCGACCGCGAACTGCGCACGCCACTGCGCCGCGAATCCCTTTCCGGCACAAGCATTCCCCGCGTCGCCCTGCCCCGATTCACCGACGACGGCGAACTCCTGCGCTTCCTGCGCGCCGAGAACCTCCCCGGCCGATTCCCTTTCACCGCGGGCGTTTTCCCCTTCAAACGGGAGAACGAGGACCCGGCCAGGATGTTCGCGGGCGAGGGTGACCCGGCCCGCACCAATCGCCGCTTCAAGGTCCTCAGCGCGCACGCCGAAGCCACCCGCCTGTCCACCGCGTTCGACTCGGTCACCCTCTACGGCCACGACCCGGCCGAGCGACCCGACATCTACGGCAAGGTCGGCACCTCCGGTGTCTCGGTGGCCACCGTCGAGGACATGCGCACCCTGTTCGACGGTTTCGATCTCGGCGCCCCAACCACCTCGGTCTCGATGACCATCAACGGCCCCGCCCCGACCATCCTCGCCTTCTTCCTCAACACCGCGATCGACCAGGCGCTGCAACGCTTCTCCGATGCCGAGGGTCGCGAACCGACCGCCGGGGAAGCCGCCGAGATCCGGGCACACACGCTGTCGACCGTGCGTGGCACCGTCCAAGCCGACATCCTCAAGGAGGATCAGGGCCAGAACACCTGCCTGTTCTCCACCGAATTCAGTCTGCGGATGATGGCCGATGTGCAGGAATGGTTCGTGCGCAACGATGTCCGCAATTTCTATTCGGTCTCGATTTCGGGATATCACATCGCCGAGGCCGGCGCGAACCCCATCAGCCAGCTCGCCTTCACCCTCGCCAACGGATTCACCTATGTGGAGACCTATCTCGCGCGCGGGCTGGCGATCGACGAGTTCGCCCCGAATCTGTCGTTCTTCTTCTCCAACGGCATGGACCCCGAATACACGGTGATCGGCCGGGTGGCCCGTCGCATCTGGGCGATCGCGATGCGCGACCGCTACGGCGCGGGCGAGCGGGCACAGAAACTCAAGTACCACGTGCAGACCTCGGGCCGTTCGCTGCACGCGCAGGAAATGCAGTTCAACGACATTCGCACCACCCTGCAGGCGCTGATCGCCGTCTACGACAATTGCAACAGCCTGCACACCAATGCTTTCGACGAGGCCGTGACCACGCCCACCGAGGATTCGGTGCGCCGCGCACTGGCGATTCAGCTCATCATCGCCAAAGAATGGGGGCTGGCCGTCAACGAGAATCCGCTGCAGGGCAGTTTCATCGTCGACGAACTCACCGACCTCGTTGAGGAGGCCGTGCTGCTGGAATTCGAGCGCATCAGCGAGCGCGGCGGTGTGCTCGGCGCGATGGAGACCGGCTACCAGCGTGGTCGCATCCAGGACGAGTCCATGCGCTATGAGCAGCGCAAACACGACGGAACACTGCCGATCGTCGGGGTGAACACCTTCCGTGGCCGCGAGGACGGCACCGAGCACGCGCCGCTGGAATTGGCCCGTGGCACCGAAACCGAACGCCGCTCCCAACTGGACCGGTTGCACGGTTTCCAGACCGAGCACGCCGAACAATCCCATCGCGCGCTGGCCCGGCTGACCGAGGTGGCCCATACCGATGGCAATATTTTCGATGTACTCATGGATGCGGCGCGGGTGTGCACATTGCAGCAGGTCACCGATGCCTTCTTCGCGGTGGGAGGGCAGTATCGGCGCACTGTGTGAGCATCGTAATCCGTCGCTGTCCGCCGCGGGCATGTGACAATCGCCGTGAGCTCTGCCAGCGGCGGCGATGGGACGCACAGCATGGATCTGACCGATTTCGACATCATCGATGCCCATATTCACCAGTGGGACCCGCAGGCCACACCACGCGAGTTCAGCAGGCTGGCGACACTGATGCGCTATCTGCCGTTACCGGTCGATATCGCGGCGAAGCTGGCACCACGCGGGGACCGTGAATTCGTCGGCACCCCCAGCGCCTATCTGCGGCCCTATCTGCCCGCCGACTATCGCGGCGACCTGGGAAATGCGCGGGTGGAATCGGTGGTGGAAATCGAGGTGCAGTGGAAGGGCTGGAAGCCCGACGAGACGCGGTGGGTGGCCAGCCTGCCGTTCGGCGTCGACACACCCGCCCTGGCCGGGATCGTCGGCGCGGCCGACCCCGCCGCCGAAGATTTCGGCGCGGTGCTCGACGCGCATCAATCCGCGTCGCCACTGTTCCGCGGCATCCGGACGACAGTCGCCTACCACCCCGACCGGGCAGTGAAATCCTTCGCGACCCACGACGGCGCACTCACCGCGCCGGCGTTCCTCAACGGCATCGGGCAACTCGCCGAACGGGGGCTCTCGCTCGACGCGTGGGTGTACTCGGGCCAGCTCCCCGAGGTGAACGCGCTGGCCGAACGTTTCCCCGAGGTGCCGATCGTGCTCGATCACCTCGGTACGCCCGCGGGCATCTTCGGGCCGGTCGGCAAGGACACCGGACACACCGCCCGGCAGCGGGCGGCGCTGTTGCATCGGTGGCGCGACGATCTCACCGACCTGGCCGCGCAGCCGAACGTGATGGCCAAGGTGAGTGGTCTGATGATGCCGGTACTCGGGCATCCGGTCCCGCCACGCGGCACCCCGACGCCCGTGCCGACGCTGCTCGGACGGGTGGGGCCGCTGCTGGCGCACGCGCTGGCGGTGTTCGGTGCCGACCGGCTGATCTGGGGCTCGAACTTCCCGGTCGACAAGCCGATCACCAGCATCAGCGGGGCGGTCGAGGCGGTGGCCACCGGTCTGAGCGACGCGGGTGCGAGCACCGACGACCTGCGGAAGGTGTTCGGCGGCAATGCCGTCCGGTTCTACCGGATCGAGCCGACCGCGTGAATCTCCGGGCAGACTCGCGGAATTTTGTCGGTCGGCGGGTTTAGCATCGGCGCATGAAAGCTATCGGCACCTTCGAGGTCACCGCGTTCGATCCCACCGAGCTGACGCCACAGCCGCCCATCGTCACCGGGATGCCGGTCGGCATCTCCACCATGACGAAAACCTACGCGGGTGAGGTCGAAGGGCTCTCGGCCACGCTGTTCACCGCCGCCTTCGACATGAACACCGGCGCGGGCACCTACCTCGCGATGGAGTCGTTCGAGGGTGCGCTCAACGGCAAGGCCGGTGCGTTCAACTTCGTCCACTCCGCCACCACCAGCGGGACCGATCGCAGCGACGAGTTCTTCCACATCGTCCCCGCCAGCGGCACCGGCGAATTGACCGGCATCACGGGGACCGGCGCGCTGTACGTGGATGCCGAAGGGGAACACAACATCTGGTTCGAGTACGAGTTGAGCTGAACCACGGTGCATGCCTGCTGCGACGCCTGGCGGACTCAGTTGTCGAACTCGGCGTAGAGCGAGCGCAATTCGCGTAGTCCGGTCGCCGCGGTCGGCTCGTCTTCGGCGGACATCCGCAACGCGCGGCGCAGCGGAATCGCGTCGAGGTCGTCGATGACGGCGTGGAATTCGATGCGGGGTAGCTCGGGCAGGGCCAGTTCGTCGCCGTAGAGATCATCGGAATCGGCTGTGCGCGTGGACTTCTCGACGCCGCCGATGAGCGTGTCGAGGTCGAGGCCGCGCAGGGTGAGGATTTCGCTCGGCTGTTCGTCGAGGCGCTCGGCGAGCAGGTAACAGACCGCGGCGACGTGCTTGCACGGCCAGCCCATGTCCGGGCAGCTGCAGGTGAAGTCCAGTTCGGCGGCCGTGGTCGGCAGCAGGTGCGGGCCGAGCGCGGGCGGGAGCGCGCCCGAGGCGATCTCGGCGAGCATGCCGGGCGCCTCTCTGATCTCGGCGAGCAACAGCTCGACCTCCTCGTCGCGCAGTGGCCGGATCGACAGCACCGAAATGAACGGGCTGGGCTGGCTGCCCTGCACCTCCGCGGTCACCGCGCCGCGTTCGATCCGGTAGTTCACCACCTGCCCGACCCTGGCGTAGGTGCGTCCGCGCGAGAGCCTGCCCGCGTCCGCCACCTTCTCCACCGCGTCGAGCAACGACTTGCCCCACCAGGTCCGCCCGAAACCGCCGCGGGCCTGAGCGCCGCCGCGCACCGGTTTGCGCGGACCGAACTGGCTGAAGTCGGTCATCTACTCACCCACCGCCTCGGCGCCGAGGGTGAACAGCTCACGCAGTTCGTCGGTGCTCATCTCGGTGATCCAGTTCTCCCCCGCACCAACGGCCAGATCGGCCAATTGCTTCTTCCCGTTGATCATTTCGTCGATCCGCTCCTCGATGGTGTCGACGCACACCAGCTTGCGGACCTGCACCGCGCGCTGCTGGCCGATCCGGAACGCGCGGTCGGTGGCCTGGTTCTCGACCGCCGGATTCCACCAACGATCCAGGTGGATCACGTGATTGGCGGCGGTGAGGTTGAGGCCGGTGCCACCCGCCTTCAACGAGAGCAGCATCAGCGGTGGGCCGTTCTCGCTCTGGAAGCCGGTCACCATGTCGTCGCGACGCTGCTTGGCCACGCCGCCGTGCAGGAACGGGACCGGGGTGCCGAAACGTTCGGTGAGGTAGGGCAGGATCAGGTCGCCGAATTCGCGGAACTGAGTGAACAGCAGGGCCTTCTCGCCGTCGGCGAGTACCGCGTCGAGCACGTCCTCGACCAGCGCCAGCTTGCCGGAGCGGTGACCGCCGCGGCGCAGGATCGGCGAGCCGTCGCCCAGGTAGTGCGCGGGGTGGTTGCAGACCTGCTTGAGCCTGGTCAGCGCGCCGAGCACAGCGCCCTTGCGTGCCATGCCTTTCGCGTCTTTGAGCTTCTCCAGCATGTCGTCGACAACGGCCTGGTAGAGCGCTGCCTGCTCGACGGTGAGGTTGGCTCGCACCGTCATTTCCAGCTTCTCCGGCAGGTCGCTGATCACCGTCGGATCGGTTTTGAGCCTGCGCAGCACGAACGGATCGGTGATCAGGCGCAGCCGGTCGATGGCTTGCTGGTCGCGTTCGCGTTCGATCGGCACCGCGAACCTTGCGCGGAACGACTGCGGGCTGCCGAGCAGTTTCGGCATGGCGAAGTCGAACAGGGCGCGCAGTTCTTCCAGGCGGTTCTCCACCGGAGTTCCGGTGAGCGCCAGGCGATGTCGGGCCTTCAGCGCCCTGGCCGCACGCGCCTGTCTGGTCACCGCGTTCTTGATGTGCTGGGCTTCGTCGAGCACGATCCGCTCCCACTGCTGTTCGTTCAGCAGGGTGATGTCACGGGCCAGCAGGGCGTAGGTCGTGACGACCAAGTCGCAATCCCGCACCGCGGCAGCGAATTCCGTGCCGGACAGTCGGTTCGGACCATGGTGGACCAGCACCCGCAGATCTGGCGTGAACCGCTGCGCTTCCCGCTGCCAGTTGCCCACCACCGACATCGGACACACCAGCAATGTCGGCCCGACACCGGCCGTCGACGCACGACCTGCCCCGGCGTCGGCGGCCTCGCGTTCGTGAGCCAACAGCGCCAGCACCTGCACGGTCTTGCCCAAGCCCATGTCGTCGGCGAGGATCGCGCCGCAGTTCAGTCTGCTCATGGTGGCCAGCCAGCTCAGGCCGCGCTCCTGGTAGGGGCGCAGTTGGGCTTTCAGGCCGACCGGCACCGCGACCGGCTCGGGTTCGCCTTCCCTGGCGAACAGTTCGGCCGCCCACCCGTCGGCGGTGACCTCGGTGACCGGAACATTGTCGACCCGCTCGGCGGCGAGTTCACCGATCATGTCGGCCAGGGTGATCGGGCTGTCGTCGGCGTGCTGCGCGACATAGCGGGCGGCGGCGGCCAGTGCGCGGTGGTCGGCCTGCACCCACTCGCCACGCAACTGGACCAGGTCCGACTTGCTGCTGATCAGCCGTGCCATCTCCGCCGGGGTGAGCACCAGGTCACCGAGTGCCAATTCCCAACGGTAGGAGAGCAATCCGCTCAGGCCGACGGTGGATTCCGCGGCGGCCGGGCTGCTCACCCGCAACCGCATGCTCGGCTCGGCAATGTTCCAGGCGCGCGGCAGGAGCAGTCGAATTCCAGCTTCCTGCAGGGCATGTGCGCCGTGCGCCACGAGGTCGGCGACCACCTCCGTTGGCAGGAGCAGGTCGAGACCGCGCGGATCGGTGGGCAGGTCGCGCAGGCGCGGGTAAGCCTTCCGCGCTTGCCCGAGTTTTTCCGCCGCCGTCCGCACGAGCACCGGATCATCATCGAAGACAACGGGTTTCGGTGCGTCGTCGACCGGACGCAGACACACCTGTAGCCGCCACAGCGCCACCGATTCGTCGGCGGTGCCGAATTCGCCGTCGGGTTCGCACAGGCGAAGCACGAGTTCAGGTTCATCGGCGGCATAGCCTTCTCGCCACTGTGTCAGCGTTTCGGACAGCCGGTAGGAGCCGACGTCCAACGGGGTATCGGCGAGCAACGCCGCCAACAGCGGGTGCGTCATGGCGCGATGCGCGAGGTATTCGCGGGCGATCGGGTCGGTGAGGTGGGTACACAGGTCGTCGAGCACCGCGGCGGGCGGACCGGCGACGCGCAGCGCCGGTGGCATCGCGGTGGCCAACTCGGCCAGCCAGGCCCGTTGACGTTGGCCGCCGACCAACCGCCAGCGCACCCACCACTGGCCGTCGGCCCGCTCGATCTGCGGGACTACCCGCCCTGCCCGCACCCACCGTTCGATGCCGCGCGCGACATGGGCCAGGAACCGCAGGTCGCCGGAGATGTTCTCGCGCGGGAGCCGGCTGCGCAGCACAACGGCCGCCGTCGGTGGCGCGAGCGCGTGCGCGCGCACCTCGGCAGTTCCGGACTCTCCCGCGGCATCGACGACGAGCACCTGGGCGCGGTGGCGGAACCTGGCGCGGTCCAAGATGTCGCCGAGCACCGACCCCACGGCGACCGGGTCCGCGTCGTGCCACAGCAGCAGGCCCGATTCGGGGGACCACAGACCGTGCAGCATGGGCTCCATCCAAGCAGGCGGCACCGACACCGATCACGGCCGCCTTGGGTCTGGATTTCTCGCCGCAACGAGCACATACTTAAATAACCCCTGGTCACGGGCCGGAACACCCACCGGCGACAACTCAATACACCCAGGCGGACCGGCCTCGATCCGGTTCGGCCGATGACCCCCTTGTAATTCGTGCGGAGGGAAACGATGACGATTCTGCTCCAGGTACTCGAGCAGAGCTTCACCCCCAACACCCCGTGGGAACGGCGCAAATTCACCTTCATCGACACCACGAAGATCCTCGGCATGCGCCTGGACGGCCAAGCGGGCGTCTGGCTCGATCTGTCGCGGCCGGGTGAATCCCAGCGCCTGGCCCACACCATCGACCCGCGGGAATCCATCACCTTCCTGCTCACCGTCTTCGCCAAGATCGCCGAATGCGAAGACCGCGGCGGCTCCTGGCTGGTCGGCCACGACGGCACGCACGTGTCCTCGATCGCCGCGACGCGATTCCCGCCCAACCCGGCCGAACAGGCCGCCGACGACCTGTTGGCCCGAGCCTGGTTGTAGGCAGTAGCGCCGGCTGACGCAGCCCTGCGCCGAACAGCCGTTGTTGTCGGTGCCATCGGCTACAACATGCGGGTATGGGGAAATCGGCGTGGTTGTTCGTCATTGTGCTGCTAGCGGTTGCCGGGTGCGGGGTGATCGGGCTGGATGCGCCGGTCACTCCCGCACCGGGCAGTCCGACGCGCGCCGAGGTCACCACCCTGCTCGACAAGGTGCGCGTCATCGCCGCGCGCCCGCGCCCCGGCGGCTACGAGCGTGGCTGCAAAGCGGGCCAGGCCTGTGTGTTCGGCCCGGCCTGGACCGACGATTCCGACGCCCCCGGCAGCCACGACGGCTGCGACACCCGCAACAACGTCCTGGCGATGCAGCTGCGTGCGGTCGTGCATCGCGGCCGCTGCGTGGTCGTCGAAGGAATCCTCACCGACCCCTACACCGGCGCCGACATCACCTTCATAAAGTCCGACGGCGGCCGTATCCAGATCGACCACGTCTACCCATTGGCCGCCGCATGGGACATGGGCGCGGCCACCTGGACCCCCGACAAACGCCGCCGCTTCGCCAACGACCTCGCGGTGAACCTACTCGCGACCGGCGCCGCCACCAACCAGTCCAAGGGCGACGACACCCCCGCCGAATGGTTACCGCCCGCGCGCCCCAACCACTGCTTCTACGCGGCGAAATACCTCACGGTGGCAGTCGACTACGACCTCCCCGTCACCGCCGCGGACAACGCGACTCTGCACGACATCGCCCGCGGCTGCCCGTGAGACCAGCCGATCACTCGCCGGTCGCCACGGCCCGCTTCGGGTCGTTCGACCACTGTGAATACGAGCCCGGATAGAGGGCGGCGGTGATCCCCACGACGGCGAGGGCAGCGATCTGGTGGGCGGCGGTGACGCCTGATCCGCAGTACACCGCGACCGGGCCTTCGCCGAATCCCGCGAATCGGGCGCGCAGATCTTCGGTGCTGCGGAAATGCCCTGTGCCATCAAGGTTTTCGGCCGTCGGTGCGCTGACCGCGCCGGGGATGTGTCCGGGACGCGGGTCGATCGGTTCCACCTCGCCGCGGTACCGCTCGCCCGCGCGCGCATCGAGCAGCACGCCCGACCATTTGGCGGCGGCGTCGGCGTCGATCACCGGCAGCCCGCCGGGACGCACCACCAGGTCACCGCCGACCGGGTCCGGTTCGGCGCCGGTCGCGATATCCGAACCGGCCGCGATCCAGGCGGGCAACCCGCCATCGAGGATGCGCACGGTGTCCACCCCCGCCCACCGCAACAGCCACCACGCCCTCGCGGCTGCCGTTCCACCGGTCGCGTCGTACACCACCACCGGCTCGCCCTCGCCCAAACCCCAACTGCGCGCGCATTTCTCGAAGGTGCCGGGGTCGGGCAGCGGATGCCGACCGCGAGCGGGCGATGGCGCGGCGGCCAACTCGGTCTCCAGGTCGACGAACACCGCACCCGGAATATGCCCGTCGAGATAGTGCTGCGGGCCGTCCGGATCACCCAGCGCCCAGCGCACATCCAGCAGATGGATCACCTTGTCCGCCAGCTCTTCCCGAAGCTCAGCCGCAGAGATCAACACCGCACCCACTACCACTCCTCCCAGCCGCCCCCGACCTGCCGAACCGTTCCCGACACCCTACGCACCCGCGCCGAATCCGGGCGCCCAACGGCCCGCATGCCTCGGACCCGGCATCACTCGACAATGCACAGCCTTGCCCGCGCGGTGCGGGTAGGGCGAGCCGACCTCAGCACAGCCGAGTCGGGACACACCCATGCCGATCACGGAACTGGACCGCTTTTCTGCCTGTACGAATCAGTCCACTTTCGGGGGACTGGCAGGCGACGACCGCGGATTCGTCGGGCAATATCGGCACAATGTCGCAGGTCTCCACCACTCCCACTGATGTAGCCGACAAACCGGCAGGCATCGCCCAACCGCTCGGCGCCGGTGCGATCACCGCGCTGGTCGGCTTCACGAGTTCGTTCGCGGTGGTGCTGAGCGGGTTGCGCGCGGTGGGGGCGAGCCCGGCGCAGGCCGCGTCGGGGTTGCTGATCCTGTGCTTCACGCAGGGCATCGGCATTCTGCTGCTGAGTTTCCGATACCGGATCCCGATCACGCTGGCCTGGTCGACACCCGGCGCCGCCCTGCTCGCGAGCACCGGGTTGGTCGCGGGTGGCTGGCCGGGCGCGATCGCGGCCTTCGCGGTGACCGGCGTGCTGATCGTGATCACCGGGCTGTGGCAACGGCTCGGCTCGCTGGTCGCCGCGATCCCCGTGCCGATCGCGCAGGCGATGCTGGCCGGTGTCCTCGTGCCGCTGTGCTTGGCCCCGGTGCAGGCGCTGCGCACCTCGCCCGCCGTGGTCGTCCCGGTGATCGTGGTGTGGCTGGTGCTGCAACGGTTCGCACCGAAGTGGGCCGTGCTCGCCGCTTTCGCGACGGCGGCCGTCGGCACCGGCATCGACATAGTCGTCAACGATCGGCCCCTGGCACTGTCCGCCATGGTTCCGACGGTGGAATGGACTGTCCCCCAGTGGCATTGGCAGGCCGTCATCGGCATCGCGATCCCGCTCTACATCGTCACGATGGCGTCCCAGAACATCCCAGGGGTCGCGGTGATGCGCTCGTTCGACTACCAGGTGCCCTGGCGCCCCGCCATGCTCGTCACCGGCATCGGCACCATTCTCGGCGCGCCGGCGGGTGGCCACGCGATCAACCTCGCCGCGATCAGCGCCGCCCTCGCCGCCGCCCCGTCGGCGAGCCCCGATCCCAAACGCCGCTGGATCGCCGCGGCCACCGCGGGAGCCAGTTACCTCGTCCTCGGCCTGGCCTCCGCCGCCCTGGTCACCCTCATCGCCGCCGCTCCCGCGGGCACCATCGAAACCGTCGCTGGCCTGGCCCTGCTCGCCACCCTCGCCGCCGCCCTGAGCGGCGCCCTCAGCGACCCGACCCACCGGATGGCGGCCCTGGTCACCTTCCTGGTGGCAGCCTCCGGCACCGCCCTGTTCGGCATCGGCGGCGCCTTCTGGGCTCTCGTCGCCGGGCTGGTCGTCCGCCGTTTCCTCCCCACCGGCAGCTGACCGTCCCCGGTGGTCGACAGCGACCCGACACACCGCCTACTGCTTTACCAGCGTCGGCGGAGCGACTTCAGCTCGGGCCCGCCAGTCGTTCGAGGAGAGGGCCTGTGCGGGGGCCGACGAGTTCGCGCATGACCAGGGCCATATTGGTGCGTTCGACGCCGGGGATCTTCAGGATCGCGCCTGCGATGCGGTAGAGGTCGTCGGCGTCGCGGGCGACGATGCGGACGGTGAGGTCGGTGGCGCCGGTCATCCCGCAGACCTCGGTGACCTCGGCGACCTCGGCCAATTCGTCGACCACGGCGTCGAGTCGGTGCTGGTCGACCACCACCGCGACGAACGCCGCAAGGGGGTAGCCGAGGGCGCGGGGCTCCACTCGGCGTTCGAAGCTGCCGAGCACGCCGCCGCTGTCCCAGCGAGCCAGGCGCGCCTGCACCGTGTTGCGCGACAGGCCGAGGCGCGCCGCGAGTTCCACGCCGGTGGCGCGCGGGTTGGCGATCAACTCGCGTAGTAGCCGCGCGTCGGTGGCATCGAGTGTCACGGCGTCGGGTTCGCGACTGGTCATACAGGGCAGTATGGCAGCGCACAACCCCTGCGGACCATGCATTCTGCGCATTTGCGCGTGTATCACTTGCGCACACCGCAGTATCGTGGATGCTGAGTGATACACATCGCACTCAGCGAAAGTGGCGTACCTGCATCGGCCCACAAGGCACGGTGGCGAGGAGGCGATCACGATGTCGCAGAAGCAGACCTACCCGGTCCAGCTGATTCAGCCCGACGGCCGTCGGGTATTCGATCCCGAGCACAGCGCGCTGGTCGCCGATATCGACGCGCGGCGATTGCGGCAGCTGTATCGGGACATGGTGCTCACCCGCCGGATCGACGTCGAAGCCACCGCGTTGCAACGCCAGGGCCAGCTCGGATTGTGGCCGCCGCTGCTGGGGCAGGAAGCCGCGCAGGTCGGCTCGGCGCACGCGCTGCACCCCGACGACTACGTCTTCTGCTCCTACCGCGAAACCGCCGTCGCCTACTGCCGCGGCGTCCCGCCCGAGCAACTCACCGCCCTGTGGCGCGGGGTCTCCCACCACTGCTGGGACCCCGACGAGATCAATATGACCAATGCCAATATCGTCGTCGGCTCCCAGGGCCTGCACGCCACCGGCTACGCATACGCCGCCCATCTCGAGGGCGCCGACATCGCCACCATCGCCTACTTCGGCGACGGCGCCAGCAGCCAGGGCGATATCGCCGAGGCGCTCGGATTCGCCGCGGCGTGGAGTGCGCCGGTGGTGTTCTTCTGCCAGAACAACCAGTGGGCGATCAGCGAACCGGTCTCCGTGCAGAGCCATATCCCGCTGGTGCGCCGCGCCGACGGCTACGGGATTCCGGGCGTGCAGGTCGACGGCAACGATGTGCTCGCCGTCCTGGCCGTCACCCGCCAGGCCGTCGAACGTGCCCGCACCGGCGGCGGACCCACCTTCATCGAGGCGATGACCTACCGGATGGGCCCGCACACCACCGCCGACGACCCGACCCGCTACCGCACCGCCGCCGACACCGAGTACTGGGGACAACGCGACCCCATCGAGCGCGTGCGTCTACTCCTCGACCATGAAGGCAACCTCTCCCCCGAGTTCAGCCAACTGATCACCGCCGAGGCCGACGACGTCGCCCGCCGCCTGCGCACCGCGACGATCGAGATGCCCGACCCCGACCCGGAGCGGATGTTCGACAACGTCTACGCGACCGAGCACCCGCTGATGACCGAAGAGCGCCAACAGCTCTCGGCTTACCTCGCCGAAGGAGCGCAGTCATGATCACCACCTTCGCCGCCGCCCTCAACACCGGCCTGCGCCGCGCGATGGAAGACGACACCAAGGTCGTCCTGCTCGGCGAGGACATCGGCAAGCTCGGTGGCGTGTTCCGGGTGACCGACACCTTGCAGAAGGATTTCGGCGACAACCGGGTCATCGACACACCGCTGGCCGAATCCGGCATCGTCGGAACAGCTTTCGGGATGGCGTTGCGTGGATACCGGCCGGTGGTGGAGATCCAGTTCGACGGTTTCGTCTATCCGGCCTTCGACCAGATCGTTTCCCAGGTCGCCAAGATCCACAACCGCACCGGCGGAAAGGTGAAGGCCCCGTTGACGATCCGCATTCCGTTCGGCGGCGGCATCGGCGCGGTCGAGCACCATTCGGAATCACCGGAGGTGTATTTCGCGCACACCGCGGGGCTTCGCGTTGTATCACCGAGCACGCCCGCTGACGCGTATTCGATGATTCGCCAGGCCATCTCACTGGACGACCCGGTGATCTTCTTCGAACCGAAACGTCGCTATTGGGACAAGGCCGACGTAGATTTCGAAGGCGAACCGGATCTGCCACTGCACAAGGCCAGGGTCTGCACCCGTGGCGCCGACGCCACCGTCGTCGCCTACGGCGGCACTGTCGCCACCGCGCTGACCGCATCGAAAATCGCTGCCGAGGAAGGACATTCACTCGAAGTGATCGACCTGCGCAGCCTCTCGCCGATCGATGTCGACACGATCGCCGAATCGGTGGACAAGACCGGCAGGCTGGTCATCGTGCACGAGGCGCCCGTGTTCGCCGGGCTCGGCGCCGAGATCGCCGCCCGCGTCACCGAACGCTGCTTCTATCACCTCGAGGCGCCGGTGCTGCGCGTCGGCGGCTACGACATCCCCTACCCCCCGGCTAAGCTCGAAAAGCACCATCTGCCCGACCCCGACCGCATTCTAGCGGCGGTCGATCGCTGTCTAGCCGCGTGATGAAAGGTGCCACCGTGCCGGAACCAGCCGCCGACGACGACGGTCATGTTCTCGAGTTCCGTCTCCCTGACCTGGGTGAAGGCCTGGCCGACGGCGACCTGGTGTCCTGGGCCGTCGCGGTCGGCGACACGGTGGAACTGAACCAGACCATCGCCGAGGTGGAGACCGCGAAGGCGGTGGTGGCACTGCCGTCGCCGTTCTCCGGGGTGGTGGTCGAACTGCTGGCTCAGCCCGGCGACACCGTGCCGGTCGGCGCGCCGCTGATCCGGGTACGCAACGACCTCGAGGTGAGCGCCCCGCCTACCGCCGAGCCACGCACGAATGTGCTGGTCGGGTACGGACCGGAGGCCGAATCCACTTCGCGGAGAAGGAAATCCACGCCGTCGATGGCCGCCAACACGCCGAGCACCCATCGCGCCGCCGCGACTCCGGCGGCAAGAAAGTTGGCCAAGGAACTCGGTATCGACCTGTGGTTCGTCGCCGGTTCGGGGCCGGAGGGCGCGGTCACCGTCGACGATGTGCGCTCGGCCGTGCCGGTGACCCAACCGCGCACCCCCGCCCGCCTCGGTGGCATCGCGCCGACGCCGTCGAACGGACATGTCACCGACGCCGACGGTCTCATCGAGCCGACCGCCCGTGAGGAACGCACCCCCATCGCGGGAATTCGTAAACGCACCGCCGCCGCGATGCAGGCAAGTTCGCGCACGATTCCGCAGGCCAGCACCTTCGTGACCGTCGACTGCACCGCCTCGATGGAATTGCTCGACCACCTGCGCACCACCAAGTCTTTCGAGGGGCTCACCCTCACCCCGCTGGCCTTAGTCGCCAAAGCGACGCTGGCGGCGATCGCGGAGTACCCGGGAATCAACACCTCCTGGGACGAACAGAACCAGGAGATCGTCACCAAGCACTATGTGAATCTGGGGATCGCGGTCGCCTCGGAGCGCGGGCTGATGGTGCCCAATCTCAAGGAGGCGCAGACGCTGAGCCTGCGCGAACTGTGCCGCGAGATCAGCTGGGCGGCCGAAACGGCTCGCTCCGGCAACGCCACTCCCCAGGACCTGCGCGGCGGCACCTTCACCCTCACCAATGTCGGCGTCTTCGGCGTCGACACCGGTGTCCCCCTGGTGAATCCGGGCGAGGCCGCGATCCTGTGCATCGGCTCGATCCGCAAGCGCCCCTGGGTGTTCCGCGACGAACTGGCGGTCCGCTGGGTCACCACCCTCGGCCTCAGCTTCGACCATCGCATGGTCGACGGCGAACTCGGCGCGCGCTTCCTCGCCACCACCGCCGGTTTCCTCGAGGACCCGTTGACGCTGCTCAGCCGCATCTGAGCGGGTGTCTCAGCGGGCGGTATCGAGCCTCGCGAGTGATATATCCGACCCGCAATGCCGACGAAACACAACGCTCACTCGCGGTAAAGAACGGGGACTACAACCTGTCATATGAGTGAGGCACATCCCGTCGACACCCGACTGCCGTTCGCGCGGCAACTGGCGTTCGGCATCCAGCACGTCCTGATCATGTACACCGGCTGCATCACCGTGCCGCTGGTCTTCGGCGCGGCCGCGGGCCTGGACCGGTCGACGATCGGGCTGTTGATCAGTGCTGATCTGCTGGTCGCGGGCATCATCACGCTGGTGCAGAGCCTCGGTGTCGGCAAGCTGGCCGGTGCGCGGCTGCCGATCGTGTGTGGTGCCACGTTCGTCGGGCTCAACCCGATGATCCTGATCGCCAAGGAATACGGACTGGAGGCCGTGTACGGGTCGATGCTGATCGGTGGTGTGGTCGGTGTCGCGCTGGCGTGGCCGTTCGCGCGGGTGGTGCGGTTCTTCCCGCCGCTGGTCACCGGAACCGTGCTGACCGTGGTCGGGGTGTCGCTGATCGGGGTCGCCGGCGGCCTGATCATCGGGACCGATCCGAAGTCTGCGAGTTTCGCCTCGCCGTCGAATATCGGACTGGCCGCGGTGGTGGTGCTGATCGCCGTCGGGTTCATCTGCATCGGGCGCGGCGTGTGGTCGCAGCTCGGCGTGTTGATCGCGCTGATCGCGGGCATCGTGATCGCGCTGCCGATGGGCCTGATCACGACGTCAGGCGTCGGTACCGCCGACTGGATCGGCATTCCGCAGCCGTTCCACTTCGGGTCGCCGCAGTTCCCGGTGACCGCGGTGGTGGCGATGAGCATCGTGATGGCCGTGGTGTTCGCCGAGTCGACCGCGAGCATGCTGGCGATCAGCGAGATCACCGGAAAACCGCTCGGCAAGGGCGATCTCGCGCGCGGCCTGGTCGGCGACGGCCTCTCGGGTGTGCTCGGCGGCATCTTCACCGCCTTCGTGGACACGATCTTCAATCAGAATGTCGGCGCGGTCTCCACGACCAGGGTCTACAGCCGGTACGTGACCGCGGTGAGCGGCGCGATCCTGGTGGTGCTCGGGCTGGTGCCACGCATCGGCGAGGTGGTGGCGGTGATTCCGAAGCCGGTGGTCGGCGGGGTGGGACTGGTGCTGTTCGCGACGGTCGCGGTCGTCGGCGTCACCACGCTGCTCAAAGCCGATCTGACGGATCGGGTGAACGCCACCGTCGCCGCCACCGCCATCGGCATCGGGCTGCTGCCGGTCTTCACCAAGGACATGTTCGACAAGTTCCCCACCTCCGCCCAGATCCTGCTCGACAGCGGCGTCACCCTCGGCGCGGCCACCGCGTTCCTGCTGAACCTGGTCTTCAACCACACCAACCTGGGCACCCTCGCCCGCGCCTCGACCACACCGCCGCCGCCAGCTCCCCTGCCCACCACCTCGAAACCCGCCGCCGCCATCTGATCGACCGCGGCCTCCGCACTTCCAGCCACACCGTCAAACCCGCGAATCCGCCATGGCCGCACCCCCGCCCCGCACCCCCCGACCCCTGGGGCGCGACCTCGAGCGCGCCAGCGCTCCAAATACACTGCGGGGATGGAGATAGCAGGCAAGGTCGCGATCGTCACCGGCGCTGGTGCGGGAATCGGTGCCGCACTCGCCTATCGGCTCGTCGCCGGTGACGCACGGGTTGTCGTGGCCGATCTCGATGCGGACAGCGCGGCGAAGGTGGCTGCCGACCTCGGCGACAAGGCGGTCGCGGTCGGTGGCGATGTGGCCGACGAGCAGGTCGTCGCGGCCTTGATCGCCACCGCCGAACGCGAATTCGGCCCGGTGGACCTGTATTTCGCGAACGCGGGCATCGGCGGCGGACCCGGCCTCGACAGCACCGAGGCGCAGTGGGCTGCCGCCATCGACGTGAACGTGATGGCCCACGTGCGGGCCGCGAAACTGCTCGTCCCCGGCTGGCTCGAGCGCGGCAGCGGCTACTTCGTCTCCACCGCATCCGCGGCGGGCCTGCTCACCCAGATCGGTTCCGCCCCGTACTCGGTGACCAAACACGCGGCGGTCGGCTTCGCCGAGTGGCTCTCGGTCACCTACGGCGACAAGGGAATTCGCGTGAGCTGCCTGTGCCCCATGGGTGTGGACACCCAACTGCTCACCGGTGCGCTCATCCCCGACGACCCGGAGGCGGGCGCGCTGGCGATCAAAGCCGTGAAGACGGCGGGTGCGGTGCTCTCCCCCGAAGAAGTCGCCGACACCGTGGTCGAGGCGATGGCCGCCGAACACTTCCTGATCCTGCCGCACCCCGAGGTACTGCAGATGTACCGCAACAAGGGAGCGGACTACGACCGGTGGATTTCCGGCATGCGCCGGTTCCAGGCCATGCTTCGCGCGTGAACGTTGACCGCCCGCGCCCGAAATTTTCGGCGAGGTAGCGGCGAGATCGCTCGATTCCTGCCACGATGGTCGGTAGCCGCCGGTCACGATCCGCTGACCGGTGGAGGTCTACGCGGAGATCCGGCGATGGCACAGCTGATGTATTTCAAGAAGGTTCGCGATGAACTCACCGAGGTCGAGTACCACTGGGGGCCGAGCCGGGAACAACTCGACTCGTCGCTGGTGATCGACAAGACCACCTTCGCCGCGCTACCCGGACCACCGGGATACTCCCCAGCGGGCCAGATCATCCTGCGCGCCCGCCGCGGCAGCGAATGGCCCGAGGTAGGCGTGATCGCTTCCTGAATCCGCCTCCTGAAGCGCTACTCGGTGACGAGTTCCGCGGCGGCCTTGCGCACCACCTCGGGGATCGCCACCGGTTTGCGGGTTTCGGTGTCGACATAGACGTGGACGAATTCGCCGGTCGCGGCGAGCTCGAGACCGGCCTCGCCCTCGCGGAAGATCGCCAGGTCGTAGGTGATGCTCGAGGTGCCGAGGCGGGCGATCCGCAGCCCCACCTGCAGCTGATCTGGGAAGCTGACCGACCCGTGGAATCGGCACGAGGTCGTCGCGACGACGCCGAGCGCGGGCAGCGCGGTGATGTCGGTGCCGGTGGCGCGCATCAGCCAGGCGTTCACGGCGGTGTCGAAGTAGGAGTAGTAGGTCACGTTGTTCACGTGGCCGTACTGGTCGTTGTCGGCCCATCGGGTCGGCATCGGCCACAGGACGGGATAGCTCATCGGGCCATCATGCCGCGCTCCCCTGGCGGTGATCGCGCGGGCTCACCCCGAAGTGCCGTTTGAAGGCGGTACTGAGGGCGAAGGCGCTGCCGTATCCCACCTGATGGGCAATGGATTCCACGGTCGCATCGGATTCGGCGAGCAGATCGGCCGCGAGCGAGAGCCGCCATTCGGTCAGAAAGCTCATCGGCGGTTCGCCGACCAGCTCGGTGAACCGGCGGGCCAGCGCGGCACGCGACATGCCGACCGCCTCGGCCAAGGCGACCACCGTCCACGGATGCGCCGGATTGTGCTGGAGCAGACGCAGCGCCTTGCCGACCAGCGGGTCGCTGTAGGCGTGGTACCAGGCTGGGGCGTCGTCGCGAGCGAACCAGGCGCGCAGCGAGGCGATGAGCAGCAGATCGAGCAGGCGGTCCAGGACGGCGGTCTGCGCGGGTAGGTCCTTGGTCGCCTCGTCGACGAGCAGGTCGAGCAGTCGAGTATCGAGCTCCCCGCGCGGCAGCACCGCCACCTGCGGCAGCGCGCGCAGCAATCGCCTACTCACCGCGCCCGCCGATTCGTAGGTGCCGGTGACCATCAGCGTCTCCCCGTCGGGATCGGTGCCCCACTGACGGACGCCGAGACTCAGTGTCTCGCACAGGATTTCACCATCGGGTGTGGTGGTGACCTGACTCGGCTGGATCACGATCTGAGGTTCGGTCGCCGGATCGTCGGCCACCGTATACGGCTGCGGCCCACGGAAAACCGCGACATCGCCCGCGCCGAGTTGCCGCGGCGGCATCGAATCCGTACTGACCCAAGCCTTTCCGCGGATCATCGCGAGCACCGTGAGGGGTGCCTCATCCTGCACGCGCAGCGACCACGGGGGGTTCAGCAGCGAACACATGAGGAACGCGCCACGCGCGCGTGGACCTTCGAGTAGACCGGCTAACGCATCCATCACCTCCACAGTAGACGACACGTAGACGACAGCGCATGTTCATGAGCGGCACGACGATGTTGTCGAACGCCGCGCGGCGGTGTACTTATCTCATGACAAACACCGCTTCTCACCAGCACCTTTCCCTCATCACCGGCGCCACGGGCAAGACCGGAAGCCGGGTCGCTGCACTGCTAGAGGCCGCCGGCCGTCCGGTCCGGCTCGGCTCACGCACCGCGCCGATCCCCTTCGACTGGACCGACCGCGACACCTGGGCGCCCGCCCTGGCCGACGTCGATTCCGTCTACCTCGCCTTCCAGCCCGACCTCGCCGTCCCCGGCGCCCCGGATGTCATCCGCGCGTTCACCGCCGCCGCCCGATCCGCCGGTGTGCGTTCGGTGGTGCTGCTGTCGGGTCGCGGTGAGCCCGAAGCGCTGGAATGTGAAGAGATCGTGCAGAATTCGGGCCTGAGCTGGACCATCGTGCGGTGCTCCTTCTTCGCCCACAACTTCAGCGAAGGCGCCTTCGTCGACGATGTGCTCGCCGGCGCGGTGGCACTGCCCAACGGCGATGTGCCGGAGCCGTTCGTGCACGTCGACGACATCGCCGAGGTGGCGGCGGCCGCGCTCACCGACGCGCGCCACGCCGGTCAGCTCTACGAGCTCACCGGACCGCGCGCCCTGACCTTCGCCGACGCGGTCGGCGAGATCGCCGCGGCGACCGGCCGCGAGATCGCCTTCATCCCCGTGTCCCGGCCGGAATTCGTTGCGGCCCTGAGCGAATACCAGGTCCCCGACGACGTGATCAGCCTGCTCGACTACCTCTTCGGCACCATCCTCGACGGCCGCAACTCCGCGCCCGCCGACGGTGTCCACCGCGCCCTGGGCCGTGAGCCCCGCGATTTCACCGAGTACGCCAAGGAGACCGCCGCCAGCGGAGCCTGGACACCCCAGCAGTAGCAGTTGGACAGTTGATCACCAGGCCATCCGGGAGACATCGCCCGAGAGCGAAAATCCCTGATGGCCTGATGATCTTGAACCACCGGCTGGGCCGTGACGGCGAGTCCTTCGATGATGCCCGGTACCGTCGAAGCGGTGAGTTCAGCGACGATCGACCGCCGTCTTCGGCTGGCCAGAGGGGCGGTGTTCGCGGCTTTCACGCTGAACGGGGTTCTGCTGGCTATGTGGGTAGTCCATATTCCGGCGATCACCGGCCGGACGGGGGTGTCGACGTCGACGCTCAGCCTGCTCGTGTTGCTGATGGCGGGCGCCGCGCTGGTCGGTATGCGGCTCGCGGGGCCCGCCGCCGACCGGTTCGGCAGCCGCACGCTAGTCGCGCTGGCCGCGACCGCCATTTCGGTGACCGTGCTCGGACCGGGACTGGCGACCGACTCGGTCACCTTGGCGATCGCGCTGGCCTGCTTCGGGATCGGCAACGGCGCGCTCGACGTGTCGATGAATGCCCAAGCGGTGCAGGTCGAACGGGCGTATCGCCGACCGATCATGTCCGCGTTCCATGCGATGTTCTCGGCGGGCGGGTTCGTCGGCTCGCTGCTCGGCGCGGCTGCCCAGCACGCAGGGTGGGCGCCGCAACTGACACTGACCTGCGCGTCGATCGGCGGGTTGCTCGTGACCGCGGCACTGGTTCCGCGCCTGGTCGACAACCATCGAACCGAATCACCCTCGTATCCAGAGCATTACGACAAGGCCGACAGCGCCGATGCCGCCGACTCGACTCGCCTCCACACGGAGCGGACCCGAAAAGTGTTCCTGCTCGGCAGTATCGCGTTCGTGCTGCTGCTCGCGGAAGGCGTCGCAGCCGACTGGAGCGCACTGCAGGTTCGCGAACGCCTCGACACCTCCGAGGCCGGTGCCGCCCTCGCTTTCGGCGCCTTCTCCGCCACCATGACCCTCGGCCGATTTCTCGCCGACCGGGTGAGCGGCGCCTTCGGCCCGGTAGCCATCGTCCGCTACGGAAGCCTGCTGGCCGCAGCCGGATTCGCGGTGGTCATCGCATCACCCTGGCTCCCCCTCACCCTCCTCGGCTGGGCGATGTGCGGCCTGGGACTCGCCGGCGGAGTCCCCCAGATCTTCTCCACCGCGGGCAACCTCGGCGGCACCACAGCCGCCACCGACATGTCCCGCGTCTTCACCATCGGCTACCTGGGCCTACTCGCAGGCCCCGCCATGATCGGCTGGCTCACCGCCCTCGTCCCCCTCACCGCGGCGCTGCTCGTTCCCCTCGTACTCACCCTCGCCTGCGCCATCGCCGCACCGGTTGTCCGCCGATGAAATCAGGGCGTATCGACAACTTCGACCGGACGCCTCGCTGGTCGAGGCCAGGGACGTCGTCGAAGCGCGCGGTGCTGATCGCTAGAGGTACATGCCGACATCGGTCGAGTGGTCAATGGTCGACTGAATCTGAATCCCACCGTCGCGATGAGCGACCAACTCGGCGAGGGTCGCGCCGTCAGGAAAGCTCGACGCGGTAAGAACACCGTCTTGGCGGCCGAGCCATTCGTGGGCTTCCGCCGCCGACAATCGCCCCACCTCGAGTTGCGCCAGACACCGACCAGGACGAACGACAGCGGGATGCAGTCGAGAGAGATCCTCATTGGTGGTGATCGCGATCAACACATTGCGCCCCTGACCGAGCATCCCGTCGGTCAGATTGAGCAGCCGTGAGAGCTTCTGCCCCGCAGCTTCTTTCGCCTCACCACGAATGAGCTCGTCACAATCCTCCAACACCAGCAGCCGCCAGCGCCCGTCCTCGTCGTCACCGTCGGCACCCGCCGCGACTTCCATCAGGTACCCCGGATTGCTGAACAGTTCTTCCGGATCGACAACGCAATCGACCTGACACCACGGCGCCCACGACCGCGCCAGCGCACGCAGCGCGGTGGTCTTGCCGGTGCCGGGCTCACCGTGCAGCAGCACCAGCCGCCCCTTGATATCGGCGACACCGAGCCCCATCAACCGCTCCATGCTCGCGGCCACCGAGCCCGTGTAATTCCCTCGGATCTCCGCCCACGTAGGCGCGGCGATCTGACGACGGCGCCGCGCGGGACGCCGTACGTCCATGTGCCAGAAACCCATCTCGACCGTGGCTTCACTGTCACGTGACAGTGCAGCCCCATCGGTTGCCTGTGCCAGCACGTCGACAGCGAGTTCATCACTCACCGCGGTCACTTCGATGGTGGCCGAACCACTGGCCCACCGCACGGCCCGCAACGCCCAGCCGTCACCGGCCGCGAGCAGCGCACTGCTGTCGTCATCGGCGACCGAGCGCACGATCCGCGAGTCGGCAGGGCGCAGCGGCGCGTCGGGACGCGCTCGGTCGAGATGCGCTTGGCGGGCGAAGGGTTGGTCGCCGCGCAGGAACGGGGCCAAGGCCAGCGCATCGATCGCGTCGCGGGTCGAATAGGTGGAGTCGATGGTCGCCGACCACGGGAACGGCTCGCCCTGATCCTGCGGCTGACGCGGCGAATCGACGAGCCTGAGCTGTTCATTACGTGTGGACACCGAGCCCATGATCGTGGTCGCCTGCCCGCGATGTCCAATGACTTACGGTAAGTGCCGCCGGAAAACTCGCTGGCACAGGAGGCGCTCGCGTCGGTACGGTCGTAGTGTGACGTCCACTCAGCAAGACAAGTCCCCGCCGGAATCCACCACGACGGCCGGACTCAAGGAGTGGATCGGGCTGGCTGTCCTCGCCCTGCCCACGCTGCTCATCTCGATGGACATGAGCGTGCTCTACCTGGCGATTCCCAGCATCAGCGAAGCACTCGAACCCAGCAGCTCCCAACTGCTGTGGATCCTCGACATCTACGGCTTCCTCGTCGCCGGCTTCCTCATCACCATGGGCACCCTCGGCGACCGCATCGGCCGCCGCAAACTGCTGATGATCGGCGCCATCGCCTTCGGCATCGCCTCGGTGATCGCCGCGTACTCGACCAGCGCGAACATGCTGATCGGCACCCGCGCGCTGCTCGGCATCGCGGGCGCGACGCTGATGCCGTCCACCCTGGCGCTGATCCGCAACATGTTCCACGACGACCGCCAGCGCACCGCCGCGATCAGCGTGTGGATGACCAGCTTCATGGTCGGCATGGTGATCGGACCGCTGGTCGGTGGCGCGATGCTGGAGAACTTCTGGTGGGGTTCGGTGTTCCTGGTCGCGGTACCCGCGATGGTGCTGCTGCTGGCGACCGGCCCGTTCCTGCTGCCCGAGTACAAGGATCCGAACCCGGGCAAACTCGACATTCTCAGCGCGTTGCTGTCGCTGCTGTCGGTGATGGCCGTCATCTACGGCATCAAGGAGCTGGCCAAGGACGGTTGGTCGATCGAGGCTGTCGGCGTGCTGGTGGCCGGTCTGGCGATGGGCGCGGTGTTCGTCCTGCGTCAGCAGCGCCTGGCCAATCCGCTGATCGACCTGCGCCTGTTCGGCAATGTCCGATTCAGCGGATCGCTGGTCGCGTTGATGGTCGCGATGCTGGCGATGGGCGGGCTGTTCCTGTTGCTCTCGCAGTATCTGCAACTGGTACTCGGCCTCTCGGCGTTCGAGGCCGGGCTGTGGACCGTGCCGCAGGCGCTGGCGATGGTCCTGGCGGCGGGCGTGGTGAGCGCGCTCGCACCCAAGATCCGGCCTGCGTATCTGATGACAGTCGGCCTGGTGATCGCGATGGTCGGGTACGCGATCTTCACCCAGCTCTCGGGCAGCGATGACCTCGCGTTGATCGTCACCGGCATGGTGGTGTTCTCGCTGGGCCTGAGCCCGATGTTCGTGCTCGGCCTCGACCTGATCGTCGGCGCGGTGGACCCGGAACGCGCCGGTGCCGCCTCGGCCATCTCCGAAACGGGTCAGGAACTCTCGGCCGCACTCGGCGTCGCGGTGATCGGCAGCATCGGTACGGCCGTCTACCGCGGGCAGATGACAGAGCAACTGCCCGCCGGACTTCCGCCGGAGATCGCGCACACCGTCGAGGACACCCTCGCGGGCGCACTGTACGTCGCCTCAGCGCTGCCCGAACCCTTCGGCGCCGAGCTGACCACGATCGCCCGCGAGGCCTACACCCATGCGCTGCAGGTGAATTCGGTGGTCGGTATCGGGCTGACCGCCATCGCCGCCGTGCTGGTCATGACCCTGTTGCGCCACATCCCCGCGCCGAACGCGAAGGCAACCGACACCGACTGACCGGTGCGGTACGTACACGACGAATCCCGCCCGGTGCTGATTCCGGGCGGGATTCGATTCTCGCTGAGTTGTCCCCTCCGCGAGGTTCGGTTCGGCCGATTCGGCCGAGGTCTTTCGCCTACTTGGCCGGGGCCGGGTTGTTCGGCATCGGGGAGTTGATCGTGGTGAAGTACTGCACCGCGGCCAGGATCGCGACCGGAGCGGTGACGAAGATCTGGCCCGCGAGGGTGCCGAGCGCGCCGATGGCCATGATGCCGCCGATGCAACCGACCGCCGCGGCCGGGATGAACGGACCGAACATGCCGACGATGGTCGCCGCGGCGACAGTCGCGCCCGCGAGACCGCCGAGCACACAGCCGAGCGCGGCGCCGCCGAGGCCGCCGACCAGGGTGGCGATGCTGGCGCCCAGGGAGATGGTGCCGGTCATGCGGCTCCACGCGGCCTGCTCACGGTCGTACTCACTCTTCCACGGAGCCACGTTCTCGTAAGGCAGCGCGACCGGCTTGTAGGTGGCGTGCGCCAGGTCGAACTGCGGGGTCAGCGTGGCGGTGCGGCCGGAGATGTCGGCGGCGATCGGGAAGACGAATTCATCCACCCGGAAGGACAATTCGGTACCCGCGACGGTGGTGCCGTTGGCCGCCTTGATCTTGAACACGCCGTCCTCGACCACCATCGAGCCCGCGTCCGTACCGATGATCGTCGAGGTCTCGGTGGTCGTGGAGGTGTAGTTGATCGGCTCATCCGCGGCGGGTGCTGCGTGGCTGGTTCCGGCGGCGATGCCGAGGGCAACGCTGACGGTGGACGCCAGCAGAGCGAATTTTGTGATTTTCACGGGGGTGAACCTTTCGTGTTCCTCATCATGATGCGCGGCGCACAAGCTGTGTTCCGAACGAGATGGACCATAGCTAGGTAAGCCTCACCTATCAAGACCTTGCTTAGGCTAACCTCCAAGACGACCCAGTTTCGCCGCGAGAGAGAACCCTGATGAGAAATCCGCGTTGGTGCGGGTGGATTCTTGCCGTATTCGTGCTGGTCGGAGTCTGTGCGCTCAGCCTGCTGGTCGGCACGAAAGCCATTGCGATCGGCGATGTCTGGCAGGCGCTCTTCGGCGTGAGCACGACCCCTGACCACGTGACCATCACCGAATACCGGGTGCCACGGACCCTGATCGGCCTGCTCGTCGGGCTCGCGCTCGGCGTCGCCGGTTGCCTGATGCAGGGCCTGACCCGCAATCCCCTCGCCGATCCCGGGTTGCTCGGCGTCAACGCCGGCGCCGCCTTCGCGATCACCATCGCGGTCGCGATCTTCGGTGTGAGTCAGATCACTTCCTACGTCTGGTTCGGATTTCTCGGTGCCGCCCTGGTGTCGGTGGTCGTCTACCGAGTGGGCACCGCAGGCCGATCCGGCACCGATCCGGTGCGGCTGACGCTGGCCGGCGTCGCCGCCACCGCGGTTCTCGGCGGCCTGACCCGGGGCCTGATCCTGATGCACCCCAAGGCTTTCGACGAGATGCGCCAGTGGGATGCAGGCGGCCTCACCGGGCGCGGGTTCGACATCCTTTTCGGCGCGACCCCGTTCATCGTGGTCGGCCTGATCATCGCGGCGCTGTGCGCGCGCTCGCTCAACGCCGTCGCGCTCGGCGACGATCTCGCGCACTCGCTGGGTGTGCACGTGGGTCGCACCCGCCTGTTCACCGCGCTCGCGGTGGTGCTGCTGTGCGGCACCGCGACCGCCGCGGTGGGCCCGATCGCGTTCGTCGGCCTCGCGGTTCCGCATGTGGCCCGGTGGCTGATCGGGCCCGATCAGCGCTGGATCTTCGCCTACTCGCTGATCCTCGCGCCGATTCTCGTGCTGTCGGCGGACATGGTCGGCCGCCTCGTCATTCGTCCCGATGAAGTACCCGCAGGCCTGGTCACCGCGTTCCTCGGCGCGCCGGTGCTGATCTGGCTGGCCCGTCGCGCGAGAGTAGGTGCCACCGCATGATCGACTTCGGACGCACGATGCTGGTGGTCCGGCCGCCCGGATCACGAATCTCGGCCCGGATCGGTGTGCGCACCCTCGTGGTATGCGCTGTCCTGCTGACGATTTCGCTGGTGACGGCGGTTCTCGCGCTCGGCAGCGGCGACTACCTGATCCCGCCGCTGCGGGTGCTGCGCGCGCTCGTCATCGGCGACGAGCGGTTCGACCGGCTGGTGGTGTGGGACTGGCGGCTGCCGCGCATCCTGCTCGCCCTGATTCTCGGCGCGGCGCTGGGCGTGAGCGGCGCCATCCTGCAGTCGGTGACCAGGAATCCGCTCGGCAGCCCCGACATCGTCGGGTTCAACACCGGCGCCTACACCGGCGCGCTGATCGCCATCCTGACCCTCGGCGGCGGGCACCTGCAGACCGCGACGGGCGCGGTGATCGGCGGGCTCGGCGCCGCACTGGTCATCCACCTACTCGCCTTCCGGCACAACGTGACCGGGTTCCGGCTGATCATCGTCGGCATCGGCGTCAGCTCCATGCTGGTCTCGGTCAACACCTGGCTGATCCTGCGCGCCGACCTGGACGCGGCGATGTCGGCGGCGGCCTGGGGTGCCGGAACACTCAACGGGCTCTCGTGGCCGCAGGTCGGTCCGGCGCTGGTGATCCTCGGCGTGCTGGCGATCACGCTCATCCCGGCTGCCCCTCGATTGCAGATCCTCGAACTCGGCGACGACACCGCCCGCGCGTTCGGGCTCGATGTCAGCCGGGCGACCCTCTGGCTGATCGTGCTCAGCGTCTCGTTCACGGCGGTGGCAACGGCGGTGGCGGGCCCGATCGCGTTCGTCGCGCTCGCCGCACCGCATCTGGCGCGCAGGCTGGCCCGCACACCGTCGATCGCGCTCGCGCCGTCGGCGGCGATGGGGGCGACGCTGATGGTCACCTGCGACTGGATCGCCCAGCGAGCGTTCGCACCCACCACCGTGCCGGTCGGCCTCGTCACCGTCTCGATCGGTGGTCTGTATCTGGCGTACCTGCTGGTCGCCGAGGCGCGACGGAACTAGGAAAGCGAAACGATGAACGACACTTCACGCCTGCGCGCCGACTCGGTCCGCCTCGGTTACAAGGGCAACACGATCAGCGACCAGCTGTCGGTGGACATCCCCGACGGCAAGTTCACGGTGATCATCGGCCCGAACGCATGCGGCAAGTCCACGCTGCTGCGCGCGCTGGCCCGGCTGCTCACGCCCGAGTCGGGCAGTGTGTTGCTCGATGACAAGCCGATCACCTCCTACCCGGCGAAACAGGTGGCCAGGCAGATCGGCCTGTTGCCGCAGACTTCGACCGCGCCGGACGGCATCCGCGTCGCCGATCTCGTTGCGCGCGGCCGCTATCCACATCAGACACTGCTGCGGCAGTGGTCGAAGGCCGACGAGGAGGCCGTCGCGTCGGCGATGGCGGCGACCGGCGTCACCGAGCTGTCGGCGCGCATGGTCGACGAACTGTCGGGTGGTCAGCGCCAGCGGGTGTGGATCGCGATGGTGCTCGCCCAGGACACCCCGCTGATCCTGCTCGACGAGCCGACCACCTACCTCGACATCGCCTATCAGATCCAGCTTCTCGACCTGTGCCGGTCGCTGAACCGGGAGTCGGGGCGGACCGTCGTGGCCGTGCTGCACGATCTCAATCACGCCTTCCGCTACGCCGATCACCTCATCGCCATGCGCGACGGTCGGGTGGTCGCGACAGGTGCGCCCGCCGACATCGTGACCGCAGACCTCGTCGACGAGGTCTTCTCGCTGCGGTGCCGGATCGTCGACGACCCGGAAACCGGTACGCCACTGGTGATTCCGTTGGCCGAGGACGCCGCGAGAGTGCGCTAGACCTGCACCGACGCGGTCGGAAAAGGTAGGTATTCCGCAATTAGTTAAGTTAGGCTAACCTAACTGATTGTGGATGTGATGAGGGAGGGAGTTGCCGTGACCGATGGTCTCGCGTTGCCGCTGACCGGACCGCAGCTCGGCATCTGGAACGCCCAGCGTTTCGATCCCGAGTCCGGGCGCTACCTGGTCGGCGAGGTACTCGAGATCACCGGCGACGCGCCGATCGATGTCGAGCTGCTGAGCGAGGCGATCCGTCGCACCGTCACCGAGGCCGAGAACATGCGGCTGCGTTTCATCGAAACCGCTGACGGGCCAAGGCAATTCGTGAGCGAGTCCGAAGCCGTGTTGCGGCCGACCGTCGATCTGCGTGCGGCGGCGGAGCCGATGGCGCTTGCCTACGAGGCTGTCGCACTCGAGCGCGCGCAGGCCGCGCAGCGGTGTCGTGGCATGGTCGACCGGCAGCTGTACAACTACACGCTGATCCGGATCTCCGACTGCGTTGTCTGGTGCGTGCAGCTCTACCACCACCTCATCGTCGACGGGTACAGCGCGGCGCTGCTCTCGCGCCGGGTCGCCGCCCACTACACGTCCCTCAGGCGCGGAACACCCTCGCCGAAACAAACTTTCGGCACCATCGCCGAACTCGTCGCCGAGGAGCAGGCCTATCGCGCGGGGCCCGAGTTCGAGGCCGACCGCGCCTACTGGCGTGACCAGCTCACCCCGTGGCCCGATCTCGACGGTCGCGGTCGCCACCTGGGTGGCGCGGTCGAGCGGACCATCCGCGCCGAGGCGATTCTCACCGCGGAAATGCTCGCGGCACTGCGGGACAGCGCCGAACGGCACGGCATCACCTGGGCCGACGCGCTCGTCGCCTGCTATGCCGCGTTCCTGCACCGCCTGCTCGGCACCGGCGACGTGGTGGTCTCGATGCTGCTGATGGGCCGCGTCGGCCGCGCCGCCCTGCGCACACCCGCCATGGCGGTGAACGTGCTTCCCCTGCGGGTATCGGTACGCGCGGACGACCGACTCGGCGAGTTGGGCCCGCGCATCGCCGACACCCTGCGCGAGGTTCGCAAACACCAGCGCTACAGCGGCGACGATCTCGCCCGCGACTTCCACGGCCACGGCGCGGGCGAACTCCTGCACGGAATCGGCATCAACCTCAAGGTTTTCGACTTCACCCTCGATTTCGACGGTGCGCGCGGCGTCCTGCGCAATGTGGCGGGCGGGCCCCCCGAGGACCTCGGGCTGACCGCCACCCCACTGCCCGACGGCACGGTTCTGCTCGGATTCGAATCCGACGCGCGAACCAACGACGCCGACACGGTGCACGGGCGGATCGCCGGGTTGGTCCGGGTGATCGAGACATTCACCGGGTCGGACAAGATCGCGGTGGGCGCACTCGAACTGCTCGATCCGGCCGAGCGCCTGCGGCTGCTGGGTCAGCGATCGACTCCGATGCTACTCACAGGGTGTGAGCCTCTTCTGCCACAACCGGATTCGAGCCGGGCCGAGCTGGTGCCTGACATCCTCGAGCAGTTGTTCGCGCGTCGACCCGACGCGGTGGTTCTGAGTTCAGCGCAGGCCGAATACACCGCGGCCGAACTGCGGCTTCGGGTGGACCGGCTCGCGCGATTCCTGCGTGCCGCCGGGGTCGGGCCCGATGCGATCGTCGGCCTCGCGCTGCCCCGTGATGTGGAGTTCGTGGTCGCGTTGCTCGCCGTCTGGCGGGCCGGTGGCGCTTACCTGCCGTTGGATCCGGAACATCCGGTCGCCCGGCTGCGCGCGACGATCGCGGACGCGGCACCCGTTGTGGTGCTCAGCGCGGGCGAGTTGGCGGGTCGGCTCGGTGACGATGCCGTCGCGATCGACGATGCGGAGTTCCGAGCGAGGCTGGACGCGTCCACCGACCGTGGCCTGCGTCGATCCGGCCGTGCACAGGACACCACTGACGACCGGTTCGACACGCTCGACAACGCGGTGCGGCCCGAGCACGCGGCCTACGTCATCTACACCTCCGGATCCACCGGACAACCGAAAGGCGTTGTCGTCCAGCACGGCTCGCTGGCCGCGCTCGTTGACGCCCACCGCCGCGGGATCTATGCCGCCGCCGCGAGGCGGGCAGGCGATCGCCCACTGACCATCGCGCACACCACGTCCTTCGCCTTCGACGCCTCACTGGATCCACTGCTCTGGATGACCGCCGGACATCGCATCCATGTGTACGACAGCGACACCCGGCGTGACCCGGCCGCCCTGGTCGAAGCGTTCGCCCGGGACGGCATCGACGTCGTCGACGGCACCCCGACGTTGCTCGCCGCCCTGCTCGAGCACGGCTTGACCAGCGGCGTCGGCGCGACGCCACTGACGCTGGCGATCGGCGGCGACGCCTGCTCGGCCGAGCTGTGGGGTGCGATCGAGCGCGGGGGGTTCGCCGCGGTGAATCTGTACGGACCGACCGAGGCGACGGTGGACGTGCTCGGTGCACCGATCGACGGGGCTGGTCCGCGAATCGGGCTGCCGTTGGTCGGCTCACGAGTTCACTTGTTGGACAACGGGTTACAGATCGTCGCCGATGGGCAGGTGGGCGAGCTGTATCTTGCCGGTCCGCAGATCGCGCGCGGCTATCTCGGCCGGTTCGCCGCTACCGCGCAGTCTTTCGTCGCCGATCCGTACGGGCCCGCGGGAGCGCGGATGTATCGCACCGGCGACCGGGCGCGCTGGGTTCCCGGACTCGGTTACGAATACCTGGGGCGGGTCGACAACCAGGTGAAGATCCGGGGCCACCGTGTCGAACTCGGCGATGTGGCGGCGGCACTCGAAGGTCTGCCCGAGATCCGTACCGCGGCAGCCGATATCCGTGAGGTCGCCGGGCGCCCCACCCTGATCGGCTACGTCGTCGCGACCGGCGAACTCGATACCTCGGCCGCGCGCACCCGTCTGGCCGACCTCGTGCCCGAGCACATGGTGCCAGCACGGCTCGTCGTCCTCGATACCCTGCCCACCACGGTCAACGGCAAACTCGACCGCGCCGCACTACCGGACCCCTCGACCGACGAGACCGGACGCGCACCAGCTACACCCGCTGAACATGCTGTCCACCAAGCGGTTTCGACCGCCCTGAGCCTCGACACTGTCAGCATCGACGACGACTTCTTCGCCGTAGGCGGCGACAGCATCACCGCCATCACCGTCAGCAGCGCCCTGCGCGCCGAGGGCCTGACCCTGCTCCCCCAGCAACTGCTGACGCGCCGCAGCCTCGCGGTGCTGGCCGCCGACGCAGCCGCCACCCGGACGCAGGCATCGGTCAGCGGTTCCGAGCCCACAAGTCGCGTACCGGCACTCATGTCGGCAGTTCGGGACGACTCACCCCTGCCCCCAGCGCCCGGTCACCGGATCACAGGGCTCTCGCAGACCGACATCGACGCGTTCAGCGCCACCTACGGCCCGGTCGCCGATGTGCTGCCGCTGTCCCCGCTGCAGGAGGGACTGCTGTTCCACGCGCTGCGCGACGGTGCCGACGACGTGTACACGATGACGGCCCGGTTCACCCTCGACGGTGCGGTCGACCCGGAGCGCATGGGTGCGGCGTTCGCGAGCATGCTCCGGCGGCATCCGAACCTCGGCGCCGCCTTCAGTTATGAGCAGTTCGACCAGCCGGTGCAGATCGTCCCGCGGACACCGGGTGTCTCGTGGCAGGTCAAGGATCTGCGAGACAGCACCGATCCCGCAGCCCAAGCGCGACTTTCGGTCCAGCGTGCCGGAGCCGAGCCGTTCGACATCGACCACCCGCCACTGATCCGCGGCGTCCTGATCCGCCTCAGCGACACCTCGCACTGGTTGGTCCTGATCGCCCACCACCTCCTGGCCGACGGCTGGTCGGTGCCGACCATGGTCCGGGAAACCCTCGCCCTCTACACCGGCGAGGCCCTACCCGCCCCCGCCTACTTCGGCGACTACCTGACCTGGCTCGCCGCCCGTGACACCACTGCCACCCTCCGCTGGTGGACCGAGAACCTCACCGGCCTGCGCGCACCGACTCTGCTCGCCACCACCCCTACATCCGCGATCGATTCGGCTGCGCTCGCCCCGATCGGCGCCGAAGCGTCGCCGTCGCGCACCGGTCCGGCCGTACTCGACACCGACTCGACAACGGAGTCGGTTACCGCCGGTGCGCGAACACCGCGCTCGTCCGATTCGACGGCAGTCCAGCGACCGCGTCCCGTTGGACTGCGGGTTCCGCTCGCCGCGGACGTGGCGACGGCTTTGGCCGAGAACGCCAGGCGGCACGGGCTGACCATGAATACGGTGCTGCAGGGCGCGTGGGCCATGGTGCTGGCGGATCACTTCGGGCGGACCGACGTGGTGTTCGGGACCGTGGTTTCCGGGCGGCCCGCCGATCTCGCCGGGGTCGGCGGGATGGTCGGGTTGTTCAGCAATACCGTGCCAGTGCGGGTCTCGCTCGCGGCCGGTCGCGCGGTGGCCGAGCAGTTCGGGCAGTTGCAGCAGACTTCGTTCGAGGGTCAGGCTAGGGGATACCTCGGTCTGGCCACTATTGAGCGGGCGGTGGGGATCGGGCGGTTGTTCGATTCGCTCGTCGTGTTCCAGAACTTCCCGAAAGCCGGTCTGTTGCAGCCGGATCCGGGTGGGGTTCAGGTGGTGGATGTCGATGTTGACGGACTAACCGACTTCCCGGTCACGCTCACCGCACTGCCCGGGGCCGAGTTCGCCCTGATGCTGCACCATGACGCGGTCACGGTGCCCGACCCGGTCGCCACGCGGCTGAGTGATCGCCTCGGAGCCGTATTGTCCACGCTGGCCACCGATCTCGACGGTGGCGTCGGGGAAACCATGGCATCCGCGATGCCGTCGGAAACACACGGCAGCACGCTCGCCGACTGGTCATCAACAGCGACGATCTCCGTCGACGCGCCTGCTGTCAGCGCGAACGGGGTGACGATCTCGTTCGGTGACTTCGACAGCCGGGTCCATCGCCTCGCGCGCTGGCTCATCAACCAGGGCGTTCAACCCGAAACTGTTGTCGCCGTCGCGATGACGCGCGGGATCGACTCGATCGTCGCCGCGCACGCGGTGTGCCGGTCCGGCGGCGTCTACCTCCCGCTGGACCCACACAGCCCCGCGCAACGCGCCGACCGAATCCTCGGAACATCCGCCGCGACAATGGTTCTCACCACTGCGAGCGACGCCTTCACCACCGATCGCGCACTGGTAGCGCAGGTCGACGCACTGGATCTGTCCGGTTTCGCCGACACCGCGGTCACCGACCTCGACCGACTCGCACCACTGCTCCCCCGCAATGCCGCGTACCTGCTGTTCACCTCGGGCTCCACCGGCGAACCCAAGGGCGTGAGTGTCTCGCACGCGGCCATCGTCAACACCTTCGAGTGGATGCAGCGACGGCACCGGTTCGGCGCGGGCGACACCGTCTTGTACCGCACAGCGGCGACTTTCGACGCGTCCCTGCTCGAGCTCTTCCTGCCCCTGCTTGTCGGCGCACGGGTCGTCGCCGCACCGGTCTCGGGACGGCTCGACCGCGACCCGCACTATCTCGCCGAACTGATGGCGAACGAGCGAGTCGGCATGGTCCAGCTGACATCGTCGATGCTCACCGTGCTCGCCGAGGAAGCCGATCTGAGTGGCTGCACCGCCCTGCGCTGCGTGATCACCGGCGGCGAGCCGCTGCCACCACCGACCGCACAGCGGATCAGGACCCTCACCGGCGCGCGCGTGCACAACCTCTACGGGCCCACCGAAGCCGCGGTCTGCATCACCCACCACGAAACCTCCGACGCCGACAGCGGCAATGTCCCGATCGGTCTACCGGCCACTGGTGCCGACGTGCGCGTCCTCGACGCCGAGCTACGCCCGGTTGCGGTCGGCGTGATCGGTGAGTTGTACCTCACCGGAACACAATTGGCGCGCGGATACCTGGCGCGCGCCGCGCGAACCGCGGGTTCGTTCGTCGCGGACCCACTGGGCAACGGCGAACGCATGTACCGCACCGGCGATCTGGTGAGCTGGGGCCCGCACGGCGAACTCGACTACGTGGGCCGCGCCGACAGCCAGGTGAAGCTGCGTGGGCAGCGCATCGAACTCGGTGAGATCGAGGCAGCCCTGCTCGCCTGCCCGGGCGTAGCCCACTCCGCGGTGATCCTGCGCGAGGACACCCCCGGCGATCAGCGCCTCGCCGCCTACCTGGTCGCCAAGGCCGACACAGCCATCGACGTCACCGCAGTCCGTTCCGGCCTGCAAGCACGGGTGCCCGCCTACATGGTCCCGGCCGCGTTCGTCGTCCTCGACCACATCCCCCGCACGACCAGCGAGAAGATCGACCGCAAGGCCCTGCCGGTCCCGACGTACACCATGAGTGCCGCCGAAATGCCCGCGCCGAGTACCGCTGGCTACCCGAAATCGGCCGACGCCGCACCCGGAACCACCGTCGGCACGGGTATCGACCACACCGCCATTTCGAACACCACCGGCAACATCGGCGCGGCTGGATTCCCGACCGCGAGCGGCACCGACAACACCCCTCACCGGCAAACTGACCTCGTCAGCGCCATCCGTACGGCGATGTCTGCCGTCCTGTCCGTCACCGACATCGGCCCGGACGACGACTTCTTCGAGGCGGGCGGCCACTCCCTCACCGCGGTCCGGGTGATGGGCAGGCTCCGGCGAGCCGGCCTGGCCGTCGTGCTCGACGACGTCTTCGAGGCTCCGACACCACGCGCGTTAGCGGCACGAATCACGCAGGTGGACAACGGGTCTCGTGGCCTACAAGCCCATGCTCCGAGTGCCTGGGGTTCCCGCCTCGACCATGTCCTCGAACTGCGTACCACCGGATCGCGCGAGCCACTGTTCTGCATCCACCCGGTGGGCGGTACCGCCTGGCAGTTCGGCCCGCTCGCGAAACTCCTGCGCGCCGACCGCCCGATCGTCGGATTGCAGCTACCGACCTTGAGCGACAACACCTTCCGCGCCGAGACCATCGACGACCTGGCCGCGCACTACGTATCGACCATCCGCCGATTCCAACCGCACGGCCCCTACCACCTGCTCGGCTACTCGCTCGGCGGCACCATCGCCCACGCCATGGCGGCCGCGCTGACCGCGGCGGGCGAGCAGGTCGCCTTCACCGGGTTGGTCGACGCGTTCGCCCTGTCCGATCTCACCGAACAGGCGACCCGCGCACTCACCGACCCCACCGACCTGGACCGGCTGCTCCCCGAAATCCCGGACGACGCACCAGAACTGGCGACGAAGCTGCGCGCAGCCGCGACCACCCTGCTCGGCCTGGTCACCGCGTCCGAAGCGGCCGCCTACGACGGCCCGATGGCGCTCTACGCCGCCGACACCGCGACCACACCCGGCCGCACCGAGACCCAACTGGCGGGCTGGCAGGCCGCGCAGGCCCGGCTCGTCGTGCGCCGACTGCCCTACTCCCACTTCGAGATCGTGTCGCCCACCGGCTGGGCCGAGGTCGCGGCACTACTCGACACAGACCCGGTGATCAGCGGATGAGCATGCAGCACAACGCTTGTCACCGTTCTAGAAGAAAGATGAGGACAACCCCTTCCATGTTCACCACACGATCTTCGGGCAGGCTCCGCGCCACCCTCGCCCTGCTGGTTCTCGCGCTCATCGCGGCGCTCACCGGTTGCAGCAGCTCCTCGGGCGACACCGCCGCGCCCACCGGACCCCGCGAGGTCCAGACTCCGAAGGGCACCGTCTCCGTGCCCGCCGATCCGCAGCGGATCGTCGTGCTCAACGGCACCCTGGCCGGCTACCTCTATGACCTCGAGGCACCGGTCGCCGCCGCGGATCCGCGTCTGCTCGGGGCTACGACCCTGCCCGGCGAATTCCCCGCGGCATGGGCCGAGGATGCCAAGAAGCAGGGCACGAAGGTGCTGCCGACCGGGGAGAACATCAACCTCGAGTTCATCGCCTCGCAGCGCCCCGACCTGATCATCGGCGGAGGCCAGGGATATCCGGGTCAGCAGTCGCTCAATGCCTACGACCAGCTCAGCGCGATCGCCCCGACTGTCCTCGTGCCGACGACCATGGTCAAGTGGGAAGAGCAGTTGCGATTCATCGCCGACGTCGTCGGCAAGTCCGGCAAGGTCGATAACCTGGTCGCCGCATACCAGACCAAGCTGACCGCGGCCAAGAACTCGATCAAGGCCCCCAAGGGCGCGACGACCGCCATTCAGTCGACCAAGAGCCAGACGCCGACGATCTTCATGTCCACCGCGGCCCTGCCGACCCTGCTCGCCGAGCTGGGATTCACCATCGATACCCAGATCGAAGCCAAAGCAGGCAACCCGAAAACACCGGAGAGTGCGGACTATTTCACCATCAGCCCTGAGCTGTTGAACACCGTGATCGACGCGCCCGTGTTGTTCGTGCTCCCGCTCGCCGGCGCGCGCACCCTCGACCAGCTGCGGACCGACCCGATGTACGCGTCGCTGCCCTCGTTCAAGGCGAACACCGTCTTCGAGCTGCCCGCGACCAGCTCGCGTCCCGATTACCGCACGGTCATGACCACGCTCGATCTGCTCGTGGAACGCTTCAAGTGACAGCGGTCGGCGGCCTGCTCATCGACATCAGCCCGCTACGGACCTCGCGTCCGTTCCGGTGCGCGTTCGCGGCGCGGCTGGTGTCGGTGCTGGGGCTCGGGCTGCTCATGGTGGCCCTGCCGTTGCAGGTCTATCAACTGACCGGCTCGACCCTGCAGGTCGCCGGCATCGCGACAACCACCGCCGCCGCCCTGTTCGTCGGCAGCCTCGCGGGCGGCGTGATCGCCGACCGCTACGACCGGCGCAACGTGATCCAATGGTCGCGTAGCGCAGCGGGTTTGGGTTTCCTGATCCTAGGCATCAACGCGGTGCTGCCGGATCCGATGCTGTCGGTGATCTACCTGGCCGCCGTCATCGACGGACTCGCGGGCGGCGTCAGTGGCTCCGCCTTGATGGCACTGGTCCCGATGCTGGTCGGACGCGACAAAATCGCGGCGGCGGGCGCTTTGACCGCACTCACCACCGACCTGGGCACCATGATCACGCCCGCGATCGCCGGCGTGCTGGTCGCGCAGACGGGGGTGTCGGTCGCGTTCTTCCTGTGCGCCGCCGCCACCGTCGCCACGGTCGGGCTGATCACCGCGATCGGCCCCGCCCCACCACCGGCCCGCGATCTGCAGAACCCCCTACGCGAATTGGCAATCGGCATTCGATTCGCTGTGCAGCACAAGACCATTCGCATCATCCTGCTGACCGGCTTGATCGCCATGCTGGTCAGCGGACCCCTGGTGCTGCTGCCCGCCTACGCCGACGTCGAACTCGGCGCGGGCCCCGGCACACTCGGCCTGCTGTACGCCGCGCCCGGCGCCGGTGCGGTCATCGGCTCGCTCACCAGCGGCTGGATGAGCCGCACCCGCTACAACGGGCTCGCCCTGCTGATCTCGCTTGCCCTCATGCCGCTGGGTGTGATCGCCGCCGGACTGTGGTCGCACACGGCACTGGTCTTCCTCGGGTTGGCCGGATTCGGCCTGGCCAGAGCGGTGAACATCGTGCTGCGCTACACCCTGCTGCAGCAGCAGGCGCCCGAAGAACTCCGCGGCCGGATGGCCGGACTGCTCATGGTGCAGGCGGTGACCGGCACCGCGATCGGCTCGATGGTCGCCGGTTTCGTCGGCGAATTGTTCGCACCGGGCTCCGCGCTCGTGATCTACGGCGTCGCGGTCCTGGTACTCACCGGCGTGGTGGCGCTCGCCGCCAGGCCGCTGCACGGAAAGGAACAGCAGTGACAGATCGCAGTGGCTATGCCGCGCGCATCGCCGAAGTACTCGCCAGTGAGCACGGTGCCAAGGTCCCGTATCCGATCGGCCTGCAGGAAGTGGAGGTGATCCGCACGGTCGCCGTCGGGGCCGGGCTGCTCCGGATCACCTTCGGCGGGCCCGATATCGCGGGCTTCCACAGCTATGTGCCGGATGAGCATGTGCGACTGGTCTTTCCGTGCGAGGACGGAGTGTTGCGGCTGCCCGAGCGCGACGGTCAGTCACTCGAGTGGGGCAACCCGCGCCCGGTGTCGCGCGAGTACACGGTGCGCCGCCACAGCATCGCCGACAACGAACTCGACATCGATTTCGCGATCCACCCCGGCGGGCTGGCCTCGGAGTGGGCGAGGGCGGCGACCCCGGGCACCAAGATCCACATCGCGGGCCCTCCCGGCGGCGTCGTCGTCCCCGAGTCCTACGACCGGTTCCTGTTCGTCGGCGACATCACCGCACTGCCCGCCATCGCACGCTGGCTGGAACGGCTGACACGGACCGCGCGGGGCTGGGCGTTCATCGAGGTGACCGGTCCCGAGGAAGAGATCGAGATCGACGCGCCCGAGGGCATCGAGGTCCGCTGGTTGCACCGGGGCGACCTCGAGCCCGGTACCGGTGACGCACTGGAGAAGGCAGTACGCGGCATCGAAGTGCTTGCCGGACAGCGCGTTTACGCCTGGGTGGCCGGCGAGGCGGGATGCCTGCGCGGAATCCGCAAGGTGGTGCGCGGCGAACTCGGCATCGGCCCCAAGGACTCACTGATCGCCGGCTATTGGAAGCGCGGCGTCGCCGACTTCGATCGAGAGGAATGAACGATGACCGACGAACAAGTCATCACCGACGTGGCCACCGCGCTCGGCGTCGACCGAGCCGAACTGGCCACCGATACCGACCTGCTCGACGCGGGGCTCGACTCCGTTCGCATCATGTCGCTCGTGGAGAAATGGCGGTCGGCCGGACATGCAGATATCGACTTCCCCACGCTCGCCGGTGATCCCGTGCTCGGGTCCTGGATCGAACTGCTGGCCTGAGCACCGCGGCTGGGGCGCCACGCGACCTGCGTGTCGCCCCAGCTGGGGGTCAGTTGCCGTGCGCACCGTCGGCAAGGGCCTGGCGCAAGTCCTTGCGGCTGGTCTTGCCGACGCCGGTTTCCGGGAATTCGTCGACGACCACGACCGTGTCGGGCATCTTCCACGCCGCCACTCCGCGCGAGCGGACGAACGAGCGCACGGAGATCAGCGTCGGGCGCTGTGCCGGGTCGATCGGCTGGACGAAGGCGCAGATACGTTGACCGAGAACAGGATCCGGCGTTCCGACGATCACGGCGTCGCGGACCGCGGGATGTTCGAGCAGGTGCGCCTCGAGCTCTTCGGCCGAGACCTTCTCCCCGCCGCGGTTCACCCAGTCGCCCGCGCGGCCCGCGACCACGAGGTTGCCGTCGGGACGCACGGACACGATGTCGCCGGTGCGGTACCAGCCGTCGGCGGTGAAGCTGCGGGCATCCGCGTCGGGGTTGTTGTAGTAGCCGCGAATTGTGTACGGGCCCTGCGTGATCAGGTTTCCGGTCGCACCCGGTGCGACCTCGACGCCGTTGTCGTCGACGACAGCGAGCTGGTCGTACTCCGACATCGGGCGACCCTGGGTGCTGACCACCACGTCGATCGGGTCGTCGAGCCGTGTGTAGCAGACCAGGCCCTCGGCCATGCCGAACACCTGTTGCAAGGTCACACCGAGCGCGGGCCCGATCCGGCGGGCGAGCTCGTCCTGGCATCGCGCCCCGCCGACCTGGAGTACTCGCAGGCTGGACAGATCGGGGGTCGCGCCCGCCTCGGCGCGCTCGGTCCACAGCCGCGCCAGCGGGGGCACCAGACCCGTGATGGTGACACCAAACCGCTCGATCAGCGGAAAGGCCGTCGCCGGAGTGGGATCCGGTGTCATCGCGACCGTTCCACCCGCCCACAGCGCGCCCAGGATGCCGGGCGAACTCATCGGGAAGTTGTGCGCGACCGGCAGTGTCGCGAGATACACCGTGGTGTGGTCGAGTTCGCAGATCTCGGCGCTGCGGCGCACGCTGTAGAGGTAGTCGTCGTGGGTGCGGGCGATGAGCTTCGGGATGCCGGTGCTGCCGCCCGACAGTTGCAGGAACGCCACATCGCTCGCCGACGGGCCGACCAATTCGCTTGGGGTGTCGCGGTATTCGTCGATGTCGTGCGCGTTGTCGGGCAGCGGGTCACTGTCGACCAGCACCAGGTGGCGCAGACTCTCGACCTCGTCGCGTACCTGCGCGGCCAGCGCCGCGTAGTCGAAACGCTGGTGTGTGCCGCAGGTGATCATGGCCGTCGCCGCGGCGGCCATGGCGATCGGCACCAACTCGGCCTTGCGATGGGCAGGCAGACAGAACACCGGCAGCGCGCCGAGCTTGAACAGCGCGAAGATCACCTCGACGAATTCGGCGCGGTTGGGCAGCTGCACCAGCACGCGGTCGCCGGGCGTGATGCCGAGGCGGGCCAAACCGGTGGCGAGCGAGCTGGAGCGGTGGTCGAGTTCGGCGTAGGTCCAGCTGTTCGCGTTGTCGAGAACCGCGATCCGGTCCGGCGTCGCGACGGCGCGCGCGGTGAGCACATCGCCGAATGTCTCACCGCTCCAACAGTTCTGCTCTCGATATCCTCGCGCCAGGTCAGCGGGCCACGGCGTGAAGCCGGGGAGCACGGGATCGGTCAAGTCGAGCACCTCTTTCCAGCGGGACTTCGGAATTTTTCGCCGGAAGCTGTGAGGGAAGCTAACCATCCGACGATGAAATCAGGTTAGGCTAACCTCATGCATAATGGTGAGCCCAGAGGGCGGATCGTTGTCGTCACCGGCGCTGCCGGGGGAATCGGCGCCGCGATCGCCGCCCGTTTCGCCGGTGAAGCCCGAGTGCTCTCCCTGTGGGATCGCGACCCTTCCGTGCACAAGGTCGCCGCAGCCACCACACCCGGGGCGCGTTCACAGGTTCCGCTGCCGTCGAACGGAATCGAGGATGCGCCGACGCCGTTCGTTCATGGCGTCGAGGTCGATGTCAGCGACGACGATTCCGTGCGTGCGGCCTTCGAACGTCTCATCACGGAATACGGAACACCCGATGTCGTCGTGCACGCGGCAGGGCTCATGGTCGGCGGCTCCGCACTCGAGCTCGATCCTCAGGACTGGGCCCGCTGCCTGACCGTCAATGCCACCGGCACGATGCTGGTCACCCAGCGCGCGGCCGCCGAGATGGTCTCCGTCGGCCGCGGCGCGATCGTGGTCGTCTCCTCGAACGCCGCCGCCACGCCACGCGTCGGGATGGCCGCCTACGGCGCCGCCAAGGCCGCTGCCACCTCGTTCACCCGTTCACTGGCTCTCCAGGTCGCGCCGCTTGGCGTGCGCGTCAACCTGGTCTCGCCGGGTTCCACCGACACCCCGATGCTGCGCGACATGTTCGGCGGCAGCCCCCTCGACGACGCAGCCGAGAACGCCCTGCTCGACGGCGATCCGAGTGCCTACCGCCTCGGAATCCCGTTGCGGCGCATCGCCACTCCCGCCGATGTCGCGGGCGCAGTCCACTTCCTGGCGTCCGAGGACGCCCGCCACATCACCATGCACGACCTGCGGGTCGACGGTGGCGCAACGCTCGACATGTGACCGAGAGGAATGATCACCATCAGTACCGACAGTTCAGACCCCGCCTTCCTGCTGTCCCGTCCGCAGCGGACCGTGTCCGCCACCGCGGGCGGGGCGGTCTTCCGCTCGGCACACGACGCGATCACCGCGCTGCGTAGTGGCCGGATCAGCCACATCGTCGGGGCGCTACCCTTCACCCCCGGTGCCCCGACCGCGCTGTGGGCACCGGACTCGGTGACGATCACCGAGGCACCGCACCAACCCGGTGCCCGGGTGCTCGATCCGCGGGCCGCCGCACACCTGCCCAGCTCGCGAGCGCTCCCGCGCTTCGGATTCGACGCGGCGCTGCCCGCGGCGGAGCAGCACCGGCAGCGCGTCGCCACGGCTGTCGAACTTCTCGCCGACCCGGCGCATCCGTTACGGAAGGTAGTGCTGGCCCGCGCGATTCGTGCACGGTCCGCGAATCCGGTTCGGGCGCTGGACATTCTCGACATGATGGTCGCCTCGGACCCGATGTCGAACGGCTTCCTGGTCGACCTGTCCGCGGCGGGTGGTCGGTATCCCGGTCGCCACCTCGTCGGCTCCAGCCCGGAGATCCTGGTGCACCGCAACGGAAATCGGGTCCTCAGCCATCCGCTGGCGGGTTCGGCCCGCCGCGTGCTCGACGACAACGGCGCCGACCAGAGCGCGGCCGACACCCTGCTCGCCTCGACGAAAGACCTGGCCGAACACCGCTTCGTCACCGATCAGGTTTCCGCCGTGCTCCGTGACCGGTGCGCCGAAGTCCACACTCCCGCACCGGAACTCATGTCCACCCCGGCGATGTGGCACATCGGCACCCCGATCACCGCCACCGTCCCGCTCGCCGGACCATCGGCGCTCGAGCTGGCCGTGGCCCTGCACCCCACCCCCGCGATCTGCGGCACACCCACCGCCGCGGCGGCCCGTCTGATCGCCGAACTCGAAGGCGAACGCGGCTTCTACGCGGGCGCAGTCGGCTGGTGCGATGCCGACGGCAACGGCGAATGGATGGTGAGCATCCGCTGCGCCGAACTGTCCGCCGACGGCACCACCCTGCTCGCCCACGCGGGCGGCGGGATCGTCGCCGCCTCCGACCCCGCCGCCGAATTGGCCGAGACCACCGGCAAATTCCAGCGCATCCTCGGGCCGCTCGGAATCGCCGACCTGCCTGTCTCCGTCGGCTGACCCCGCCGACCCAACGATCGACGAAAGACTCCCCCATGCCCATTCCCCCGATCGCGCCCTATCCCATGCCGACCGCGGACGAGTTCACCGCCGACCAGGTCGACTGGACCGCCGAGCCCACCCGCAGCGCCCTGCTGATCCACGACATGCAGCAGTACTTCCTCGACGCCTACGACCTCTACCGCGACCCCGCCCGCACTCTCATCGCCAATATCGCCAAGCTGCGCGACCATTGCCATCAGCTCGACATCCCGGTCATCTACACGATGCAACCCGGCGACCAGCACCCGTCCCGGCGCGGCATCCTCGCGGACTTCTGGGGAACCGGCATGGCCGAGGGCGCCGACACCGAGGTGATCAACGCCATCGCACCCGACCCACAGGACATCCAGGTCACCAAATGGCGCTATTCCGCCTTCCAACGCACCGACCTGCGTGAACTACTCGGCTACTACGGCCGCGACCAACTCATCATCACCGGCGTCTACACCCACATGGGCTGCATGCTCAGTGCCGCGGAGGCTTTCATGGGCGACGTGCGCCCCTTCCTCGTCCACGACGCCACCGCCGACTTCACCCGCGACGACCACATCATGGCCCTGAACTACGTCGCCCGCCGCTGCGGTGCCGTCAACAGCACCGACGATCTGATCGGTCAGCTCGGCAGCACGAAGGTGAAATCCACCGAGCGCCGATCCGCCTGATCTAAGGCGACCGACATCGTCGCACTTACGACGATGTCGGTCGGCGTGCGCGCCCTGGCGATCAGCGGCCGATCGGGCTCGTCAACGCGGCGACCAAGCGAACGGTCATCGGGATTCGGACCGCGGCCAAGTCCTGACGCAGATCCGCGTAGCAGGGCATGCCATCGCGGACGAGTGCCCGCAGCCTCGGTTCGCCGAGCAGCTGTGCCGAAGCGTGATACAGCACAGGCAGTTTCGGCAGAATCAACCCGTAGTCGAGGAGTCTGGCCATCCGCCCCTCCCCCGCGACCACCGTCGCGATGGAAACCCCCACCAGTGGGTAGCGCCGCGGAAACACATTGTGGAGGTCGAGAAAGTACGCGACCGAGCTGCCACGGGGATCGGCTGCGTGGCGCAGCGCGGGACCCCACACACCGGCCGCCAACATCGGCCGCTGGACCAGCAGGTGAGCGAAGAGCACGCGAGCCAACGTCACGTTCATCATCAGCCGCTCGGCCGCCGATTCCGCGCGCGCCAGCTGCTCGTGCTCGAGATAGCCGGCGACGACGCTGTGATTGTGGGCCAGATACCAGCTCGACCCGGACGGCTCGGCCAGGAACCGCTGCCACAGCCGGGCCGACGGTGACAGCGACATCGACGCACTCGCGCCGAGGCTCGCCTCCATCTTGTCGGTGAGCAGCCGATCGTTGATCGCGCGCCACCAGGGGCTTCCGGTTCGCGGATGCAGGACACCACGATCGATTTCCCAGCCGAGAAAAGTGAGTTCGGCGCGAGCGTACCGCGCCAGATTCGCCGGATAGAACTCCGCGGCGACCGCCAGTCGAGCGCGTTCCTCCCCGTCGGCCGCGGCCAGCCGACGGCCGACCGCTACGTGTGCCTCGGCCCGGATCATCGGGTGCAACCTACACCCGATGCCACCCGGTCGCCCACACGCCGGTCGGTCGGCGAAACGACAAGAGACCCCACTGTTCTCCGAGAACAGTGGGGCCTCTTGCCGAAGTAGCGTGTCTTACAGCGCTTTCAGTTCCTCGGTGACCGCACCGACGGACTTCTTCGCATCACCGAACAGCATCGAGGTGTGATCGGCGTAGAACAGCGGGTTGTCGATGCCCGCGAAGCCGGAGTTCATCGAACGCTTGAGGACGATGACGCTCTTGGCCTGGTCGACGTTGAGCACCGGCATGCCGTAGATCGGGCTGGACTTGTCGTCGCGGGCCGCCGGGTTGGTGACGTCGTTGGCGCCGATGACCAGGACCACATCGGTGCGGTTGAATTCACCGTTGATGTCGTCCATTTCCTTCATCGCGTCGTAGGACACCTCGGCCTCGGCCAGCAGCACGTTCATGTGACCGGGCATGCGACCGGCGACCGGGTGGATCGCGTACTTGACCTCGACGCCCTTGCCCTCGAGCAGCAGCGCCATCTCCTTGACCGCGTGCTGGGCCTGCGCCACGGCCATGCCGTAGCCGGGAACCACGATCACCTGGTTGGCGTAGGCCATCTGGATCGCGGCATCGGCGGCCGAGGTCGCCTTCGCGGTCTTGGCCTCACCGTCACCCGCACCCGCGACAGCGCCGCCACCGCCGAAGCCACCGGCCACGATCGCGGGGATGGAACGGTTCATGGCCTTGGCCATCAGGTTGGTGAGGATGGTGCCCGAGGCGCCGACGATCATGCCCGCGACGATCATCGCGGTGTTGTTCAGCGCCAGACCGGCGGCCGCGGCCGACAGACCGGTGAGAGCGTTGAGCAGCGAGATGACGACCGGCATGTCCGCGCCACCGATGGGCAGCACGACCATCAGGCCGAGCACACCGGCGAACAGGAGCAGGCCGATCATCCACAGCTGCGAGACGCCACCGTTGTCGGCACCGAGGCCGATCACCACGGCGCAGGCGATGGCACCGACGAGCAGGATCAGGTTCAGCGGCTGCTGCAGTCTGCCGACGCTGATCGGCTTGCCGGACAGGATCTCCTGCAGCTTGGCGAAGGCGATGATCGAGCCCCAGAAGGAGATCGAGCCGATCACCGCGGCGAACAGCGAACCGATGATGATGTGGATGGTCGGTTCTTCGTGCAGCTCGGAAAAGCCCGCGCTGTCGACGAATTCGGCCCACGCGATCAACGCGACGGTGCCACCACCGACACCGTTGAACGCCGCGACCAGCTGCGGCATCTCGGTCATCTTGGTGCGGATGGCGGGCGGAACACCCAGCGCCACACCGACGATCAGACCGCCCGCGATGAGAATCCAGTTGAGCAGCGCCGCGTCGCGCACCGAGATCAGGGTGGCGACAACGGCCAGACCCATACCGACAGCGGCGATCTGGTTGCCGCGCACGGCCGTCTTCGGGCCGGTCAGGCCCATCAGGCCGTAGATGAACATGGAGAAGGCCACGATGTAGAGGCCGTTGACCAGGTAGGTCATATTGTCGACTGCGTGCATCACTCGGCCGCCTTCTTCTTACCCTTGAACATGCCGAGCATGCGGTCGGTGACGACGAAACCACCGATGACGTTCAATGTTCCGAACACCACCGCGACGAACAGGATCACCTGCACCAGCAGCGAGGGGTCCTGCACATTGCCCAGCGTGACCAGCGCACCCAGCACGACGATGCCGTGAATGGCGTTGGTGCCCGACATGAGCGGGGTGTGCAGGGTGTTGGGGACCTTGGAGATCACCGCGAAGCCGACGAAGCCGGACAGCACGAGAATCGCTATATTGGCGAGAAGTTCGGTGTACATCAGGCTTTCACGCTCGATTCGATCTTGTCGCTACGCTCACGGGTGACGCAGGAATCCGCCAAGACCTGATCTTCGAAGTCGGGCGCGAGCTTGCCGTCGACCAGCATCAGTTCCAGCAGCGCCGAGATGTTCTTCGAGTACAGCTCGGAGGCGTGCTCGGGCATCGTGGCGGGCAGGTTCAGCGGCGAGGCGATGGTCACCTCGTGCTTGACAACGGTCTCGCCGGGCTCGGTGAGCTCACAGTTGCCGCCGGTCTCACCGGCCAGGTCGACGATCACGCTGCCGGGCTTCATGCCCTCGACAGCGGCGGCGGTGACCAGGCGTGGCGCGGGGCGACCCGGCACCAGCGCGGTGGTGATCACGACGTCGAAACCCTTGATGGCGTCTTCGAGCGCCTTCTGCTGCTGGGCCTTCTCCTCGTCGGTGAGTTCGCGGGCGTACCCGCCTTCACCGGCGGCGTCGATGCCCAGATCCAGCCACTGCGCACCGACCGAGCGCACCTGATCGGCGACCTCGGGACGCACGTCGTAACCGGTGGTCCGCCCGCCGAGACGCTTGGCCGTGGCCAGCGCCTGCAGACCGGCGACACCGACACCGAGCACCAGCACGGTGGCCGGCTTCACGGTGCCCGCGGCGGTGGTGAGCATCGGGAAAAAGCGGGTCGACTCCGACGCGGCGAGCAGCACGGCCTTGTAGCCGGCCACGTTCGCCTGCGAGGACAGGGCGTCCATCACCTGGGCGCGCGAGATTCGCGGAATCGCCTCGACGGCAAAGGCCTGCACACCGGCAGACTTCAGCGCACCGATCTGATTCTCGGCATTGCGCGGCGCCAGGAAACCGATCATGGTCTGCCCGGAGGACAGCTTGGCCACCTCGGCGTCGCTGGGCGGGGCGACCTTGACGACGACCTCGGCCGACCACGGGTCACCGATGGTCGCGCCTGCCGCTACATAGGCAGCGTCGGGAATGAGAGCGCCGAGGCCGGCACCGGCTTCCACGATCACCTCGACACCCTGCTTGGACAGGGCGGGGATGATCTTGGGCACCAAGGCGACCCGCCGCTCACCCGGGCCGGACTCGCGAACGACTCCGACACGCGCTCCGCGCGGCGAACCCTCGCCCACGTTTTGCGTTGTCTCCACTAGTCAGACTTCCTTTTCGTGCTGGCTTCGAGCCTGGGAACAACGGGGCAGCCGAAGTTACCTGTGAGTAAGTTCGACTGAAATCCTGGCAACTGTACTCGGCTCGCGGTGAGCCTAGCGGAGATGTCCGTCACAACGGAGAACTGGACTGACGACCACAAATCGGACACCGCAACCCTGATCGGCCGTGACAACGACCGCTCGGGCCGCCGGGAACCGGCAGGTGCCCGCACCCAGATTCGTCGCCGCAGGTGGGGGCACGCAAGTCCGCACGTTCAGGTGGGTTACTTACCCCGACGTCCGACTCCTGGCCGGATACCGCCACCATAGGGCAGACGTGACGCGCATCATGCCCGCGCCCGGTTCGGGCTGTTGCGCGACCCAGGTCACACCGTAGGGTCGAGGCCGTGAACGACTGCGCCTTCTGTCTGATCGTGGCGGGTGCCGCACCGGCGACCATGGTCTACTCCGACGACGCGGTGTGCGCGTTCCTCGACATCCGTCCCATCACCCGCGGCCACACCCTGATCGTTCCCAAGGTCCACGCGACCGAACTCGACGATCTCGATCCCGAACTCGGGGCCCGGATCTTCCGTACCGGCCACCGTCTCGCCCGCGCGCTGCGGGTGAGCGGGCTCGCCAGTGACGGAGCCAACCTCGTTCTCAACGACGGCACCGCTGCCTTTCAGACCGTGGGCCATGTCCATCTGCACGTGGTCCCGCGCAAACACGGCGACAAACTCGCCTTCGCCAAGGGCTTTCTCCTGCGTCGTCCGCACGAACCGAATTCGACCGCGGCGGCGATCCGCGCGGGCCTCACCGCGCTCGACCAGAGCGAAGAAGGAGCACAGGGATGATCGAGACGCCCGGGCGCGAGCAACTCACCGATCTACTCGCCGAGCAGTGGGAAGCCATCGCGCTCCTGGTCACCGACCTGGATGAGAAGGCTTGGCGCCGACCGTCTCCGCTGCCCGGCTGGACCCTGTTCGACGTGGTCGCGCATGTGATCGGCACCGAATCGTGGTTGCTCGGCGAGAAACCACCGCCGCATGATCAGTTGCGCCCCAAGACCGATGCGCGCACGCAGCCGCACGTGCGCAACGAAGTGGCTGTGCTCAACGAGATCTGGGTCGACCGGTTGCGCCCGCTCTCCGGCAAACGCCTGCTCGCGCTGTTCGACGAGACCACCGAGCGTCGCCGGGCCGCACTGGCTGCCATGGACGACGACGCCTGGCAGGCGCCGACCGTCTCGCCGGTCGGGCAGGTGCCCTACGGGCGGTTCATGCGGGTGCGCCTGTTCGACTGCTGGATGCACGAACTCGACCTCGCCGATGGGATCGGACGCAGCGTGCCCGAGGGTGGCGCGCGGGCGGAGGCGGCGTTCACGGAACTGACCCTCGGCCTCGGCCGCGCGGTGGTGAAAGGCGCCAAGGCGCCGGACGGTTCGCTGATCACTCTCGATCTGACCGGGCCGGTGACCAGGCAGGTGCATCTGTCGGTGGCCGGTGGGCGCGGGTCGGTGCTCGATGAAGCTTCGAGTGAGCCGACTACCGTGATCCGTTTGGAATCAGGGCTTTTCGCGCGGCTGCGCGGTGGGCGCACCACGATCGACCGGCACCCCGGCGAGATCACTGTCGAGGGTGACACGGCGCTTGGTGAGCGGCTCGTACAGAACATGGCGTTCACCATCTGATGCGACTGTTCCTGGCGTCGTACAGGTTCGGCGGTTTCGCCGATCGGCTCGTCGGGCTCGTCGGAGCGCCGGGGCGGGTCGCGGTGATTCCGAACGCGTGTGACGCGTGGCCGGATGCTTGGTCGTCGGCGGTGATCAGTGATGTGAAACCGCTGGAGCAGCAAGGTTATTCGCCGGAAGTTCTCGATCTGCGCGAGTACGTCGGGCAACCGGAGCGACTGGAACGGCATCTGCGCGAATTCCCGATGGTCTGGGTGCGCGGCGGCAACACTTTCGTCCTGCGTGCCCAGTTCGCCCGCAGCGGCGCCGATGTCGTGCTTCCCGCACTGTTACGCGAGGATGCGCTCGTGTACGCGGGTTACAGCGCGGGCGCGTGTCTGCTCGGTCCCGACCTGCACGGGCTGGAAACCATGGACGACCCCGCCGAGGTGCTACCGACCACCGGCATCGAACCGCAGTGGGACGGGCTGGGCTCGGTCGATCGTCGCCTGGTGGTTCACCTGGACTCGCCCACCGACCCGGACGGTGATTCCGCCGCGATGCTGGCCCGCTGTGTGGCCGAGGACATCCCGCACTGGGCACTCACCGATAACGATGTAGTCCTGGTCGATGGCGATCGCACCGAGGTGCTCCGGGGCTGACCCCTCCTGGCACGATCAGGCAGCGGTCAACGCGGGTTTGCGGCGGAACACGACCCAGCGCATCGCGCTGTACATGTACACGGCCTCACACGCGCCCGCGAGCAGCCTGGCCACGTGATATTGCACGCCGAGCGCGGCGAGACCGGAGCCGACGCAGAGGATGAACGCCAGATAGTTCACCAGCACCACGACCACGTACACCGCGGCCTGCTTGCCCATCGGGGCGTGCGAGTGGAAGTTGAAGGTGCGGTTGAGCACGAAGGCGAGCCCGAACGCGACGATGTAGGCGAGGGTGATCGACAACCAGACCGCCAGGCCGAGGCCGCTGCGCAGGAGCGTGAGCAACAACAGGTCGACACCGAAGGTGAAGCTGTTGATCAGCGCGAAGCCGAGGAACGTGGCGGGCACATACCGGTCCAGCCCCCATGGCAGCCGCGCGACGACCACCTCGCACCAACGGGTGAATCGGTCGGCCACCGACTCGGTGACACTCGCCTGATGCTCCACGCCGCCAGCCTGCCAGCGGCAGATGAAGCCAGGGTGAGCAACCGGCAAACGGGCGCAGTGCTAGCGACCGACAGCCGCGATCGGACGGGTGTCGAACGAGGCCCACACCGCGAGGCAGCGGCGGCGGGTGAGCTCGTCGGACTCGGCGAGGAGAGCGTCGCGCAGCAGACAGGGATCCGCGGCCCAGTGTGCGGCGATCTCGGCCAGCGCGCGGACACCGAACATGCCGGTCGCTTCCAGCGCTTGCAACCACTGGGCGTGCGCGCCGGTGTAGACAAGGTGCATCACGTCGGGGTCGATGCCCACGTCGGCGAACTCGGCGGCCAGCAGTGCACCGACCATCTCAGCGCGGTTGTGCGGTTCCTGCATCATCGCCAGTCCTCCCTGCGAAAAGCGGTGCGGCGCAACAGCGTCGCGTGACCGATGCGCCTGTGGCGCACCGTGGAGCAGAACTCGAAACACGCTGGGCGGTGGAGCAATTCACCGTCGAACACACCCGGTACGGGCCATTGTGACGGATTGGACGCCGTATACACCAACGGGGCGCGCCAGATCACAGTCATGCGGAAACTCGCTTGTTCGGCAACACATCGCATCTGGTCACATGATCACTAGGCCGTAGTGGATCTTTCTACTCGGGCGATGACTACCAGAAGGCCTGATGATCGACTGACCAGGACCAACTACCCGCGGGAGACAGGGCGCGCGGGTTAGCGTGGGCGGGTGGACGAGCGCAGCGGTGACCTCGATTCGTTGATTTCGGTGTTGTCGGACGGGGCGGTCGTCATCGACCCCGATCTGCTGGCGGGGTATCGCCAGGATTGGGCGCGCGATCCCGATGCGGGGACGCCGCTGGCGGTGGTGCGGGCGCGCGGGACCGCCGATGTGGCCGCCACGCTGCGGTGGGCGCACGCGAACAAGGTGCCGGTGGTGCCGCGTGGTGCCGGGACGGGGCTGTCGGGTGGGGCGACCGCGGTGGACGGCGGGATCGTGCTCAGCACCGAGTTGATGCGGGAGATCAGCGTCGACGCGGTCACCCGGATCGCGGTGGTCCAGCCCGGACTGCTCAATGCCGAGGTGAAGCGGGCCGTCGCCGCCGAGGGGCTCTGGTATCCGCCCGATCCCTCCTCGTTCGAGATCTGCTCGATCGGTGGCAACGCGGCGACCAACGCGGGCGGTCTGTGCTGCGTGAAGTACGGCGTGACCACCGACTACGTGCTCGGCATGGAAGTGGTGCTGGCCGACGGGACCGTAGTGCGGCTCGGTGGGCCGCGGCTCAAGGACTCGGCCGGATTGTCGCTGACCAAACTGTTCGTCGGGAGTGAGGGCACGCTCGGGGTGATCACCGAACTCACCCTGCGACTGCTGCCCGCGCAGCCACCGCAGTCGACCGTCGTCGCGAGTTTCGGCTCGCTCACCGCGGCGACCGACGCGATTCTGGCCATCACCTCGGCCCTGCGCCCCGCCATGCTCGAATTCATGGACACCGTCGCGATCAACGCGGTGGAGGACGAGATGCGGATGGGGCTGGACCGCACCGCCGCCGCGCTGCTCGTCGCCCGCTCCGACGCACCGGGCGAATTCGCCGGGCACGAAGCGCAAGTGATGGTCGGACTGTGTGAGAAGGCCGGGGCGACAGAGGTTTTCCACACCGCCGATGCCACCGAAGGTGAAGCCTTCACCGCCGCACGACGATTCGCGATCCCCGCGGTGGAGAAGATCGGACCGCTGCTGCTCGAAGACGTCGGCGTGCCGCTCCCCCGCCTCGGCGACCTGATCGCCGGCGTCACCGCGATCGGCGAACGCAACGATGTGCTGGTGTCGGTGATCGCGCACGCGGGCGACGGCAACACCCACCCGCTGATCGTGCACGATCCCACCGACCCCGACAACACCGCCCGCGCGCACCGCGCCTTCGGCGAGATCATGGACCTGGCGATCACTCTCGGCGGCACCATCACCGGCGAACACGGCGTCGGCCGCCTGAAGAAAGCCTGGCTCCCCGACCAGGTCGGCCCCGAGGTCATGGCGCTGACCCGCCGCATCAAAGATGCACTCGACCCCGACGGCATCCTCAACCCCGGCGCCGTGCTGTAGCCCGACTAGCATCGGTGGATATGACCACCAGGCTCGAGCACAACGTCGACGACACCCGTTACGAGATCTACCACGACGACGTCCTCGCGGGCTACGCCGACTACGCCGAACGCGAAGATTCCAAGGTCCGCGACTTCCACCACACCATGACGTTCCCGGAGTTCCGCGGCCGTGGGGTGGCGGCCGAAGTCGTGAAATACGGCCTCGACGACTCCCGCGACAGCGGCTACCAGATCATCCCCACCTGCTGGTACGTCGAAAAGTACATCGCCGAACACCCCGAATACGCCGAACTCGTCCCGTAATTCGGCGCCTTCATCAGGTTCCCGAATATCGACGTCAGCGGTCCAGCCGTCACCGTGTCTGCTGCCGACACGAATCCGCTGGTCTCCGCCCGTGGCCCGCACAGCAATCGACCGGGTGCCCGGCCTATGCCACCCCGGACGAGGTGGCGTAGGCGAAGTGGAACACCCGGTCGGTGCGGGAATCAGCCCTTGAGCAGGTTGCGAGCCATCACCAGGCGCTGGATCTGGTTGGTGCCCTCGTAGATCTGGGTGATCTTCGCGTCGCGCATCATGCGCTCGACCGGGAAATCGGTGGTGTAGCCGGCGCCGCCGAAGAGCTGGACGGCGTTGGTGGTGACCTCCATGGCCACGTCCGAGGCGAAGCACTTGGCGGCCGCGGAGATGAAGCCGAGGTTCTTCTCGCCGCGCTCGGCGCGGGCGGCCGAGGTGTAGACCATCAGGCGGGCGGCCTCGATCTTCATGGCCATGTCGGCCAGCATGAACTCGGTGTTCTGGAAGCTGGCGATGGTCTTGCCGAACTGCTTGCGATCCTTGGTGTAGGCGATCGCGGCGTCCAGTGCGCCCTGGGCCAGGCCGACGGCCTGCGCGCCGATGGTCGGGCGGGTGTGGTCGAGGGTCTGCAGCGCGGTCTTGAAACCGGTGCCGGGCTCGCCGACGATGCGGTCGCCGGGGATGCGGCAGTTCTCGAAGTAGAGCTCGGCGGTGGGCGAACCCTTGATGCCCAGCTTGTGCTCGAGCGGGCCGACCACAAAGCCCTCGTCGTCCTTGTGGACCAGGAACGAGGAGATGCCGTTGGCGCCCTTGTCGGCGTCGGTCACGGCCATCACGGTGTACCAGGAAGACTTGCCGCCGTTGGTGATCCAGCACTTGGAACCGTTGAGGACCCAGTCGTCGCCGTCGGCCTTGGCGCGGGTGCGCATGGCGGCGGCGTCGGAGCCGGCCTCACGCTCGGACAGCGCGTAGGAGGCCATCTCGCCGTTGACGATGTCGGCCAGGACCTTGGTCTTGAGCTCTTCGGAGCCGTTGAGGATCAGGCCCATGGTGCCGAGCTTGTTCACAGCGGGGATCAGCGAGGAGGAGCCACAGACGCGGGCGACTTCCTCGATCACGATACAAGTGGCGACCGAATCGGCACCCTGGCCGCCGTAGGCCTCCGGCACGTGCACGGCGTTGAAGCCCGCGGCGTTCAGCGCGGTGAGCGCCTCCTCCGGAAAGCGGGCGTTGCCGTCGACGTCCTTGGCGTAGGGAGCGATTTCCTTCTCCGCGAGGCCGCGGATGGCGCCGCGCAGCTCGTCGTGGAAGTCCTCGAGCTTGAACAGGTCGAAATCGGGGTTACCAGCCATCGGGGGCACACTCCTGGTCGTGGTCGTGATCGCTGCGATGCTCACAGCGCGTGGTGCGTCGGCACGCAGTGCCAACCTACCGCGGATTATACGCGCGGCACTCTATCGCTACATGCGGATATATGGGTGGCACTCAGTGTCACCGTCTCACGTAACGGTGTGCGTGGCGCTCACAGGCTACCGAGGCGGGCCGTCAGTAGATCGGCTACCTTGCGTGGCGGCATGTCGCGGGGGAACACGGCGAGCACCAGTTCTTCGGGCTCGGCCTCGGCGCGTCGGCCACGCGGGATCATCGCCAGTTCGGTGCGCAGATCGCTCACCGCGGCCCCCGATTCGCCGCGCACCATCCGGCGCAGCAGGTAGTTGTGGGTGGCGGTCACAGCGGCCGTGTACTGGACCCGGGCCAGGTCGGGTACCTCCGGCACTCGGCCGCGCAGGAACTCGGTGAACAGCCGCTCGTACCGGAACACCGTGACGATCTCGCGCTCACGCAACGCGGGCACCCGCCGCACCACCTGATACCGCCGCGCCGCGATGTCACGCCACTGCGTGAACCGCTCGAACACCCCGATCACGGCCTCGCACACCGCATCCCACGGATCCCCACCGTCCACCCCCGCGAGAAATTCCTCCGCCGAGGCCAACTGGAACTCGTGATCAGCGAAGATCACATCCTCTTTCGACCGGAACTGCCGAAAAAAGGTCCGCCGCGAAATCCCTGCCGCCACCGCGATCTCATCCACCGTCGTCGCCTCGTACCCCCGCTCGGCGAACAACCGCAACGCCTGATCAACCACCGTAAGCCGAAACTGCGCCGCATCGTCGTGTGCCACGGGGGTCAACCGTAGTGACCTCCGTGTGCGCGTCTCATCCGACCTCGCCTGACACCGCCGCCGCCGAGGGAACCGTCACTCACCCAGCTAGCCCAGGAGTTTGTTGCGCAGCGCCTCGTCTTTGTCCAGGACCATCTTTTCGAGGCCGGCCTGGAACTGTTCCATGCGGGTGCGTAGGGACTCGTCGGAGGTGGCGAGGATGCGGGTGGCGAGTAGGCCTGCGTTGCGGGCGCCGCCGATCGAGACGGTGGCGACGGGGACGCCTGCCGGCATTTGGACGATCGAGAGGAGTGAGTCCATGCCGTCGAGATATTTCAGGGGGACCGGGACGCCGATGACCGGGAGGGGGGTGGCCGAGGCGACCATGCCGGGGAGGTGGGCGGCGCCGCCGGCGCCGGCGATGATCACCTTCAGGCCGCGACCGGCGGCTTCGCGGGCGTAGTCGAGCATGCGCTGGGGGGTGCGGTGGGCGGAGACGACGCCCACTTCGAAGCGGATGCCGAATTCGGCGAGAGCTTCGGCGGCGGCTTCCATGGTGGGCCAGTCGGAGTCGCTGCCCATGATCAGGCCGACCTGGGGGCCATTGGTGCTCACGTGGGTTCCTTAGGGTTGTCGGCTGAAGCCGCGGGCTTCAGCGGGAGTACCGCGTCGCGCCTCGCGGGCCCGGGATGGGCGAAAGTCGTTGGTGTTTCGGCTGATTCGATCTCACGCGCCGTGCGGGTCCCAGCCGTCGGTCCAGACGGCGTGCGACATCCAGTGCGCTGCCCGCTCGGCCTTTTCGCGGACCTCGGTGGCGTCGTCACCGAGAATGTTGATGTGGCCGATCTTGCGGTCGGGGCGCTCGCCCTTGCCGTAGAGGTGCACCTTGGCCTCGGGCAGGCGGGCGAACAGGTGGTGCAGGCGTTCGTCCATCGACATCTCGGGAGTCTGCGCGGCACCGAGGATGTTCGACATCACCGTCACCGCCGCGAGGGGGCTGGTGTCGCCGAGCGGATAGTCCAGGACCGCGCGCAGGTGCTGCTCGAACTGGCCGGTGCGGGCACCGTCCATGCCCCAGTGGCCGGAATTGTGCGGGCGCATCGCGAGCTCGTTCACCAGCAGTTCGCCGTCGTGGGTCTCGAACAGCTCGACGGCCATGACTCCCACCACACCGAGTCCCGCGGCGAGCTCCAGCGCCATGGTCTCGGCGCGCGCGGCCAGGTCCTCGTCCAGGTCCTGGGCCGGGGCGATCACCACGGCGCACTGACCGTTGCGCTGCACGGTCTCCACGACCGGCCAGGTCGCGGCCTGCCCGAACGGGGACCGCGCGACCATCGCCGACAGCTCACGCTTCAACGCGACCTTCGACTCCGCCAGCAACTGCACGCCGTGCGCGAGCTGGTCGGTGACCAATTGCGTGGCCTCGGCCGCATCGGTGGGCATCCACACCCCGCGACCGTCGTAACCGCCGCGCACCGCCTTCAACACGAAGGGCCAGCCGTGCTCGTCACCGAAGGCGACAGCGTCGGCGGGCGCGGTGACCTCGACGAACGCGGGCACCGGCAGACCCAGCGCGGACAGCTTGTTGCGCATCGCCAGCTTGTCCTGGGCGAAGATCAACGCCTGCGGCGGCGGGGAAACGTTCACGCCCTCGGCGACCAGCACGTCGAGGTGCTCGGTCGGCACGTGCTCGTGGTCGAAGGTCAGCGCGTGCGAGCCCTTGGCGGCTCTGCGCAGCGCGGACAGGTCGTCGTGGCTGCCGAACACGACGTCGGGACTGACCTGGGCGGCCGGGTCGTCGGGCCGCTCGGCGAGCACCCGTAGACGCTGTCCCAGGGCAATCGCAGCCTGGTGCGTCATGCGCGCGAGTTGGCCCCCACCGACCATCGTGACGGTGGGCATGGCTGACGGATCGAATGAACGTGCACTCACGTCGTGCAATGTTGTCATGTCGAATGCGAATGTTCGCGACCGGTACACTCAGAACTCGTGTCAATCGTCGACGACGTGGTCAACGTCCTACCCCCGCGCATGCGTGCGACTGCGATCAAGCATAAAGAGCTGATCAAGTTCGCCATCGTCGGAGCGACGACGTTCGTGATCGACAGCGGCCTGTTCTACCTCCTGAAATGGACGGTTCTCGCGGAGAAGCCGATTACCGCCAAGATCATCTCGGGCGTGGTGGCGGTGATCGCGTCCTACGTCCTCAACCGGGAATGGTCGTTCAAGAACAGGGGCGGCCGGGATAAACATCACGAGGCGATGCTGTTCTTCGGGGTGAGCGGGATCGGGGTGGTCCTGGCCAATATCCCGCTGTGGATCTCGATCTATGTGCTCGATCTGCGCGAACCCCATGTGAGCTTCCTGGTCGAGAACCTGGCCGACTTCTTCAGCGCGTTCATCATCGGCAACCTCTTGCAGATGGCGTTCCGGTTCTGGGCGATGCGGCGCTGGGTGTTCCCCGACGAGATGGACGAGATCGTCGCCGAGCTCGAGGACCTGATCGAAGAGGAACAAGAGCACCTCGGCCACAGCTGACCGAACGGCCGCAGCTGAGGTCAGCGCGGCTCGGTCAGCGTCGCGTTCTGCGGTCGGTTGAGCTTGGAGCCGAGGAACACCGCGAACAGGGCAGGCCGCCGCCGCTGCAGCTCGAGCCTGCCACCGTCGGCCTCGACCAGCGCGCGGGCCAGCGCGAGACCGACACCGGTCGACCCACCCGCGGAGAAACCACGATCGAAGATGTGCGGTGCGAGTTCATCGCGCACGCCCTCGCCCTCGTCGGACACCTCCACACAGATCAGCGGATCGCGCGAACTCATCGTCGGGACGGTGCGGACCGAGACCGTGCAAGCGCCGCCGCCGTGCATCAGGGCATTGTCGACCAGCACCGCGACGGCCTCACGCAGCCGCGAACCGCTGATCGGGGCCTGCAGGGATTCGTCGCCGAGTAGGAGCAGTTCACGCCCGGCCTCGTGGAACGGGTGGGTCCACTCGGTGACGACGCCGCGCAGTTCCGCCATCACCGGGACCGGATCGCGGTCGGTGGCGTCTTCGTCGCGGGAGGCGCGAACCAGGTCGTCGATGGCGTCGGTGAGCCGGTCGACCTGCGCCATCGCCTCCTCGGCCTCGTGTACCACCTCGGGGTCGGCGTGGGTGGACAACTCGTCAAGGCGCAAGCGAACGGCGGTCAGGCGGCTGCGTAGCTGGTGGGAAACGTCGGCGACCAGCGCGTGCTCGCGTTGCAGGCGGCCCGCGATCTCGACGGTCGCCGAATCGAGCACGTCGGAGACCCGGTCCAGTTCGGCGATGCCGTGGCGGCGGGGATCGGGTCGGAAGTCGCCCATCGCCAACCGGGCCGCTCGCGCTGCCACATCGCGCAGCGGGTCGGCCACCCGGCGCGCGGTCACCACGGCGACCGAGAACGCCGCACCGAGCGAGGCGAGCACGGCCAACGCCACCGCGGCCACCGCTTGCTCCTGCCGCGAATGCATCGGCCCGGCGGGCACCTCGAGCCGCAGCGAACCGGACGTGCCCATCGACAGCGATTCGACCAGCGGATCCGCCACCTCGCCGACGCCGATATCGGTACGCGCGGCATTGTCGTGCGGGGCCGGATAGACGATCGTGAGCTTGCCGCCCTCGGGGACCAGCGCGCTCATGGCGCGCACGTCGAGGCCGTCATGGACGGTCCCGTCGCCGCCTTCCTGGGCGATCACCTCGGTCGAGATCCGTTCGAGGCGACTCTGCAGGTCGTTGCGGGTGATGTCCTCGACCCACAGCCAGGCGGTGTAGATCAGGGGCACGCCGAGCACCACCGTGGTGATGGTCAGCACGGTCAGGATCGAACGCAGGATGCGGCGGCGCACCCGTCAGCCTCGGTGTGAGGTGGGACCGTCGGTGTTGAGCCGGAATCCGACACCGCGCACGGTGACAATCCGGCGCTCGGCCATCGGGCCCTCGTCACCGATCTTGCGGCGCAACCAGGACATGTGCATGTCGAGGGTCTTGGAACCGCGCAGGTCGGCGTCGCCCCAGACCTCGCGCAGGATGGTCTCGCGCGCCACCACCTGACCGGCGCGGTCGATGAGGACCTTGAGCAGCTCGTATTCCTTGTTGGCCAGGTTCACCTCGGCCCCGTTGACCAGGACGCGCCGCGCCGCCGGTTCGAGGCGGATCGCGCCGACCTCCACCGCGTCGTCACCGATTCCGCTGCGTCGCAACAGAGCTCGCACGCGAGCGAGAAGTTCGGCCAGCCGGAACGGTTTGCCGACATAGTCGTCGGCGCCCGCGTCGAGGCCGACGACGAAGTCGACCTCGTCGGTGCGGGCGGTGAGCATCAGCACCGCCAGATCGGCGCCGCTGGCCCGCACCTGCCGACACACCTCTAGCCCGTCCATACCGGGCAGCCCGAGGTCGAGGATCAGCAGGTCGTGATTGCCCTCGAGGGCACGGCGCAACACGGCGGGGCCGAAGCGTTCGACGGTGACGGTGTAGCCCTCACGCCCCAGTGCGCGCGACAGGGGTGCGGCGATCGCCTCGTCGTCTTCGGCCAGCAGTACTGCGGTCATGTGCACAGGTTAAATGTTTCCGATCAGCAGGGACGGGCAGCTCACCGGTAGCCGCCACCCCAGTGTTGCTCGTTGGCGGAGCGACCCGCCTCGAACACCTGGTGGTAGAGCAGCGAGTGGACCTGCTGCACCTGGGGCACGTCGTCGTATTCGAGCGGCTCCTCCGAGGAGGAACCGATGATCAATGTGCCGGTGCCCAGTACCCGGTCCCAGAGACCGTGGCGGAACTGGACACTGGATATGCGGCTGAGCGGGATATCGATGCCGGTGTGGGTGAGCACGCCCTGGCGCACCAGCACCCGTCGCCCGGTGACGATGAAATGCGTGGACTTCCAGGCGATCACGCGGGCGACCACCCGCCAGGCGACCAGCCCGAGCCAGATCAGACCGATCAGCAGCAGCAGCACCGTGCGCACGTGGCCGGTGGCGTTGCGGTAGGCCAGCCCGCCGAGGAAACCGGCGAGCGCGGTCACGGCGATGAGAAAGACGATGGGCCAGACCAGCATTTTCCAATGTGGGTGGCGGTGCAGGATCAGCTGCTCGTCGGGCGCGAGGACATCCTCCGGGTAACCCATGCTCGAACAGTACCGCGACGGCACACCGCATTTCTCGATGCCACGACTGAGGCGATACTGTGGATTACACGCTAGATGCCAGGTTTTGTCCTTATCTGCTTGCTCGACACCGACAGTGGAGGCACGCGTGACCGAAGATCTGACTCAGCTCGAAATCCTCACGGCCCTCGAACCAGTGGCCGAACAGAACCTCAACCGGCACCTTTCCATCGCCAAGGACTGGAATCCGCACGATTACGTGCCGTGGGACGAAGGCCGCAATTTCGCCGCGATGGGCGGAACCGATTGGGAACCTTCGCAATCCAAGCTCACCGATGTCGCCAAGGCGGCGATGATCACCAATCTGCTCACCGAGGACAATCTGCCGTCCTATCACCGGGAGATCGCAGAGAATTTCTCTCTCGACGGCGCGTGGGGCACCTGGGTGGGCCGCTGGACCGCCGAGGAGAACCGCCACGGCATCGTGATCCGCGATTACCTCGTCGTCACCCGTGGCGTCGACCCGGTGGCGCTGGAAGAAGCGCGGATGATCCACATGACCCAGGGTGCGCACGCGCCGGCGAACTGGGGTGGCTTCCTGGTCAACGTCGCGTATGTGACATTCCAGGAGCTGGCCACCCGGGTGAGCCACCGCAACACCGGTCGCGTCTGCGACGACCCGATCGCCGACAAGATGCTGGCCCGCGTCGCCACCGACGAGAACCTGCACATGATCTTCTACCGCAACCTGTGCGCGGCGGCGCTCGACCTCGCGCCCAACCAGGCGATGCCCGCGATCACCAAGGTGCTCACCAACTTCCAGATGCCGGGCGCGGGCATGCCCAACTGGCGGCGCAACGGCGTGCTGATGGCCAAGCACGGCATCTACGACCTGCGCCAGCACCTCGACGAGGTGGTGCGGCCGGTGCTCAAGCAGTGGAACATCTTCGAGCGCAACGACTTCGGTGCGCGGGGCGAGGCAGCGCGCGATGAACTCGCGCTGTTCATCGACACGCTGGAGAAGGACGTGCTGCGCTTCGAGGAGCAGCGCGACCGGCTGCTGGCGCGCGAGCGCGTGGTGGCCGAGCGTGCGACCACCGGTGTGGCCGCACTGTGATCTCTGAGGACGGGCCCGGCGTGCGCGGGCCCGTCCTCAGTACTGTCCGCGCAGGTGGGAGACGTCGCCCGCGGATACCGCTTCGCCGCCGATGAGCAGTCGGCCGGTGTCGTCGATACCGGTCGCGACGCCGGTGATGACCTTTCCGCCGGGGAGTTCGGCGCGCACGTCGATGCCGATGGTGGCGCAGCGTTCGCGATAGGCGGCCGCGAGTTCGATGCTGTCCCAGCCCGACCGCTCCCACGCGGTGAAGCGGCGCGCGAACTCGGCCAGGATCGCGGCGACCAAGGCGGTGCGGTCGATGTCGCGCGCACCGGCCAAGGACAGCGAAGTCGCATGGGCGACAGGCAGTTCCGACTCGTCGAGGTCGACATTCATGCCGATGCCGACCACCACCGCGGGCGAGCTCCCGGTCGCGGCGACCTCGGCCAGGATGCCCGCGAGCTTGCGGCCGTCGAGCAGCACATCGTTGGGCCACTTCAAGGCCGGCGCGACCCCGGCCGCGCCACGCAGCGCGTCGACCACCGAGATGCCGGTGAGCAACGGCAACCAGCCGAGCGCGGCGGGGTCGATGCCGGGCAGGCGCACCAGGATCGACAGCGAGATCTGCGCACGCGGCGGACTCACCCAGGCGCGGGCGTGCCTGCCGCGACCGCTCACCTGTTCCTCGGCGAGCAGAGCCTGGCGGTCGACGGACGGGTCGGCGGCGCGGGCGACCAGATCGGCGTTGGTCGATCCGGTCGACTCGACCACATCGATCCGGTCGAAGAACAACACTCCCGGCGAGCTGCGCAGACGCTGTACATCCAAGGGTGCCCGGTTCATTCTCGGCACGTTACTGGAGTCTTCTGTTAATGGTCACGACCATACCTAGCTGGGGTTTCTCTACTGACCGGTAAGCGAGACTGCCGTAGTGCGTGACGGTGTCACTCGTTACACTCGCAACCCATGACGAGTGTCCAGCAGCAGCCCGCATCGGAATCGGCGGGCACCCCCGATATCCACACCACCGCCGGGAAGCTGGCTGATCTGCGGAATCGGCTGGAAGAAGCGCAACACCCGATGGGTGAGACCGCGATCGACAAGGTGCACGCCAAGGGCAAGATGACCGCGCGTGAGCGCATCCTGGCTCTGGTCGACGAGGGCTCCTTCGTAGAGCTCGACGCCCTCGCCAAGCACCGCAGTGTGAATTTCGGTCTGGAGCACAACCGCCCGCTCGGCGACGGCGTCGTCACCGGTTACGGCACCATCGACGGTCGCGACGTGTGCATCTTCTCCCAGGACGTCACCGTGTTCGGTGGTTCCCTCGGCGAGGTCTACGGCGAGAAGATCGTCAAGGTGATGGACCTGGCGATCAAGACCGGCCGTCCGCTGGTCGGCATCAACGAAGGCGCGGGCGCGCGGATCCAGGAGGGCGTCGTCTCCCTCGGGCTCTACGGCGAGATCTTCCACCGCAATGTGCAGGCCTCCGGCGTGATCCCGCAGATCTCGCTGATCATGGGCGCAGCCGCGGGTGGTCACGTGTACTCCCCCGCCCTCACCGACTTCGTGGTGATGGTCGATCAGACCTCGCAGATGTTCGTCACCGGACCCGACGTGATCAAGACCGTCACCGGTGAAGAGGTCTCCATGGAGGACCTGGGTGGCGCGCACACCCACATGGTGAAGTCCGGTGTCGCCCACTACGTCGCCTCCGGCGAGCAGGACGCCCTCGACTACGTCAAGGACCTGCTGAGCTACCTGCCGAGCAACAACCGCGCCGAGGCCCCGCGCCACGCGCCCACCGACCCGATCAACGGCGCGATCGAAGAGTCGCTCACCGATGAGGATATCGAGCTCGACACGATCATCCCCGACTCGCCGAACCAGCCCTACGACATGCACGAGGTCATCCGCCGTCTGCTCGACGACGACGAATTCCTCGAGGTCCAGGCCGAGCGCGCGATGAACATCATCTGCTGCTTCGGTCGCGTGGACGGCCGCAGCGTCGGCATCGTCGCCAACCAGCCGACCCAGTTCGCCGGTTGCCTCGACATCGACGCCTCGGAGAAGGCCGCGCGCTTCGTGCGCACCTGCGACGCCTTCAACATCCCGATCATCACCCTGGTGGATGTGCCCGGCTTCCTGCCCGGCACCGGCCAGGAATACAACGGCATCATCCGCCGTGGCGCGAAGCTGCTCTACGCCTACGGTGAGGCCACTGTGGGAAAGATCACGATCATCACTCGCAAGGCTTACGGCGGCGCCTACGACGTCATGGGTTCCAAGCACATGGGCGCCGATGTGAACCTGGCGTGGCCCACCGCCCAGATCGCCGTGATGGGTGCCTCGGGCGCCGTCGGGTTCGTCTACCGCAAGCAGCTGGCCGACGCCGCCAAGAACGGCGACGATGTCGACGCACTGCGCCTCGAGCTGCAGAACGAGTACGAGGACACTCTGGTGAACCCGTACGTCGCCGCCGAGCGTGGCTACGTCGACGCGGTCATCCCGCCCTCGCACACCCGTGGCCAAATCGTGTCGGCGCTGCGGCTGCTCGAGCGCAAAATGGTGACCATGCCGCCGAAGAAACACGGCAACATTCCGCTCTGAAAACGCGATATCCCGGATAGGCCGCGCACACTTGTTGTGGAAAACAACTATTGATCGGCGCGGCTACACCGGGAATGATCGCGTCAACCGCGCTGTGAAGCGAAGTAAGTGCAGGAAGGATCTGGCACTGTGACAACTGTGGCAGAAGAAGACGTGCTGACAGTCGCCGAGCTCGAGCTCGTCGTCGAACCACTCGTCGAAGAGGCCGAACTTTCAGTGGACACGGTGGCGCAGGCCCCCGTCGACGCCGCGGGCGAGCCGCTGTTCCGCGTTATCAAGGGTTCGCCCACCGATCAGGACATCGCGGCTCTGGTCGCCGTCCTGAGCGCGGCGGCCGCCAACGCGCCCACCGGTGGGTCGAACGGACCGGCCGACGCGTGGGGCGCATCGACGATGATGCATCGGGGCGTCAACCCGTTCTCGCCGTACGTGTACCCGATGCTGTCGCATCTGCGCTGAGGTGCCGGAGCGGGTGACAAAGCTGATCTTGGCGTCCGCTTCGCCTGCCCGGCTCGGGATCCTGCGCACCGCGGGCATCGACCCCGTGGTGCGGGTCTCGGGCGTGGACGAGGACGCGGTGTCGGCGGCACTGCCCGCCGGTACCTCCGCACACGATGTCGTCGTCGCCTTGGCCCGTGCCAAGGCGGCCGACGTCGCCGCGTCGATTCCCGAGCTCAGCGCCGACTGTGTCGTCGTCGGCTGTGATTCGATGCTGCTCGTCGACGGGCAGCTGCAGGGCAAACCGCACACCCCCGAGGTGGCGCGCGAGCGCTGGGCCACGATGGCGGGCCGCAGCGCGGACCTGATCACCGGGCACTGCGTGCTGCGGTTACGCGACGGCGAGATCGTCGCCGAGTCGGCCGAATGCAGCAGTACCACAGTGCATTTCGCGAAGCCGACGCCGGACGAGCTCGATACCTACATCGCGTCCGGTGAACCGCTGAAGGTCGCGGGCGCGTTCACGTTGGACGGGCTGGGCGGCTGGTTCGTCGACCGGATCGAAGGCGACCCGTCCAGCGTCATCGGGATCGGCTTACCGCTGTTGCGCAGGCTGCTCGAAGACGTCGGCGTCGGTGTCACGCAGCTGTGGCGGGATCCGCGGGGCTGACGGCGCGATCACGTGCTGATCGCCCGGCTCCTTGGCCGGGGTGCGATCGGTCGCGCTCATCGTCAGGTCGAGCCTGGCCGTGCACAGTTCGGGCTCGATGAACGGATGCAGCTGCACGTCCACCCGGCCACGGGCGCCGTTGCGTTCGAGCACCTCCCGCATGAGGCCCATGTGCACCCCGCACACCACCTCGGCGTGTGAGCGGGCGAGTTCTCGCAGCGGGCAGGCGGTGAGGTTGATCTGGACGTGCTCCGGTGTCTCGCCTGCCGGCTCCTTCTCGGGCGCGAACCCGAGTTCCGACATCAGCGACATGGTGATGTCCCTGGCATCGGCGAGGGTTTCCACCGGCTGTGTGCCGATGTCCATCCGCGCGCCCCACGCGCGGCCCGCGGCCACGGCGGCGGCGGATCGGGCGACCGGATCGGGACCGAGGTGGTCGGCGAGTACCTGGGCGAGCTCCTGGTATCCCACCGAGCGCTGCACCGCGCGATAGCCGATGCGCGGGCGACCGCGGCCGCGTGGGGGCTGCTGGAACTGGCGAACCAGCGATTCGCGGGTGAGGACGTCGAGGTGGAATCGAACGGTGGTGACGTGCTGTCCGGTGATGCGGGCCAGTTCCTGGGCATCGAGGGGCTCGGTGGCGCCACGTAGGATCGCGAGCAGTCGCCGTCGCGGCCAAGAATCGGACATAGCTCACCCCTCCTCTCCAGAGACTTTATCGGACATCCGTGCGCTTTATTCGCCCATTGTGTCGATTCGTGATGTGCCACCACACACTTACCATCGGCTGCGACCACACCGTGCTCGCACCCGCCCAACTCGCGTGAAGGACCACACCGTGCCCGTCGCCCCGGATCCGCACCCCGCCTTCGGTTCCTACGCAGTCCCGCATCGATTGGTAACCACAGAATGGCTGTCCGCAAACATCGGTGTGGGTGGTTTACGAATCATCGAGTCCAACGATGACATCCTGCTCTACGACATCGGCCATGTCCCGGGCGCGGTCAAGATCGACTGGCGCGGCGACCTGAGCGACCCGGTGACCCGCGATTACATCGACGGCAAGCGCTTCACCGAGCTGATGCGAGCCAAGGGCATCGAGCGCGACGACACCGTCGTGATCTACGGCGATCGCGGCAATGCCCAGGCCGCGCACACCGCCTGGATCTTCACGCTCTTCGGCCACGAGGACGTGCGCCTGCTCGACGGCGGCCGCGACGCCTGGATCTCCGAGGAACGCGACACCACGTTCGACCAGCCCTACCCCACACCCAGCGACTACCCCGAGGTCGTGCGCGACGACTCGGCCGCGCGCGCGTTCCGCGAGGAGGTGCTCGGCAGGCTCGGCAAACCGCTGGTCGACGTGCGCTCGACGCAGGAGTACTCCGGCGAGCTCGAGGACAAGCCACTGAACCAGGAGTACGCCGCTCTCCGTGGCGGACACGTGCCGACCGCGGTGAACATCCCGTGGACCGAGGCCGCCACGATCGACGGCCGCTTCCGCTCGCGCGCCGAACTCGACGAGGTCTACGGCGCACTTCCCGCCGACGACCTGGTCGTGTACAGCCGGGTAGGCGAGCGATCCAGCCACACCTGGTTCGTCCTGACATTCCTGCTCGGTCGCAGGTCGGTGCGTAATTACGACGGTTCGTGGATCGAATGGGGCAACTCGGTGCGGGTGCCGATCGCCACGGGCCCCGAACCCGGTGTCGCGAATCAGATCATTTGAAACATGTTCACATCATCGGACGCCGCGTAGTGTGACCTGCGACCTACTGGGCAGTAGGGCTAGCCGAGTTCGAGCGGGGTTGGCACACTGCCTAGACTCGCCCGAGACGAAAGTTGTCGATACCGGGCACGGGGCCTAACCGGCGACCCGTTCCCCGACGCGACCAAAGATTGCACACAGGAGGCTCAGTGCCCAGCCATGCCAGCGCACGGATCACAAAGGTACTCGTAGCTAACCGCGGCGAGATCGCGGTTCGCGTGATCCGGGCTGCCAAGGACGCGGGAATCACCAGCGTCGCGGTGTACGCCGAGCCCGATGCCGACGCTCCCTTCGTGAAGCTCGCCGACGAGGCGTTCGCCCTCGGCGGTCAGACCTCCGCCGAGTCGTACCTCGTGTTCGACAAGATCCTCGACGCCGCGGCCAAGTCCGGCGCCGACGCGATCCACCCCGGCTACGGTTTCCTCTCCGAGAACGCCGACTTCGCCCAGGCCGTCATCGACGCCGGGCTGATCTGGATCGGCCCGTCGCCGCAGTCCATCCGCGACCTGGGTGACAAGGTCACCGCGCGCCACATCGCCGAGAAGGCGAAGGCGCCGATGGCCGCGGGCACCAAGGACCCGGTCAAGAACGCCGACGAGGTCGTCGCGTTCGCCAAGGAATACGGCGTCCCGGTGGCCATCAAGGCCGCCTTCGGTGGCGGTGGCCGCGGCATGAAGGTCGCCCACACCATCGAAGAGATCCCCGAGCTGTTCGAGTCGGCCACCCGTGAGGCCATCGCCGCCTTCGGTCGCGGCGAGTGCTTCGTCGAGCAGTACCTCGACAAGGCCCGCCACGTCGAAGCCCAGGTCATCGCCGACCAGCACGGCAACGTGGTCGTCGCAGGTACCCGCGACTGCTCGCTGCAGCGCCGGTTCCAGAAGCTCGTCGAGGAGGCGCCGGCGCCGTTCCTGTCCGACGAGGTCCGCGCCGCCATCCACGAATCGGCCAAAGCGATCTGCCGCGAGGCGGGCTACTACGGTGCGGGCACCGTGGAGTACCTGGTGCAGGGCGAGACCGTGTCGTTCCTCGAGGTGAACACCCGCCTGCAGGTGGAGCACCCGGTCACCGAGGAGACCGCGGGCATCGACCTGGTGCGTCAGCAGTTCCGCATCGCCAACGGCGAGGAACTGTCGATCACCGAGGACCCCACTCCGCGTGGGCACTCGTTCGAGTTCCGGATCAACGGTGAGGACGCCGGTCGCGGCTTCCTGCCCGCCCCCGGCCCGGTGACCGTCTACCGCGAGCCCTCGGGCCCCGGTGTGCGCGTCGACTCCGGTGTGGTCCAGGGCAGCGTCATCGGCGGTCAGTTCGACTCGATGCTTGCCAAGCTGATCGTCACCGGCGAGAACCGCGAGCAGGCGCTGCAGCGGGCCCGCCGCGCGCTGGCCGAGTTCGAGGTCGATGGCCTGGCGACGGTGATCCCGTTCCACCGCGCGGTGATCGAGGATCCGGCCTTCATCGGCGACGGCCAGAAGTTCGACATCTACACCAAGTGGATCGAGAACGAGTGGAAGAACACCGTCGAGCCGTACACCGCCGAGGGTGCTTCCGACGATGACGACGACGATCTGCCCCGGCAGAAGGTTGTCGTCGAGGTCGGTGGGCGTCGCGTCGAGGTGTCGCTGCCCGGTCAGTTCACCCTCGGTGGCGGTGCTGCCGGTTCGGCGGGCAACGGTGTGGTCCGCAAGAAGCCGAAGGCGCGCAAGCGTGGTGGCGCCGGTGCCGGTGCCGCGTCGGGTGACGCGGTGACCGCGCCGATGCAGGGCACCGTCGTGAAGGTCGCGGTCGAAGAGGGCCAGACCGTCGAGGTCGGCGACCTGATCGTGGTGCTAGAGGCCATGAAGATGGAGAACCCGGTCAACGCGCACAAGGCCGGTGTCGTCACCGGTCTGGCCGTCGCGGCGGGTGCGGCGATCACCCAGGGCACGGTCCTGGCGGAGATCAAGTAGTAAAAGCTCACCAACGGGCGCCGGGTCTTCATGACCGGCGCCCGTTGTCGTTCGCCGGGGTGAACGCAGGACGAAAATCACCTGTCTCCGCAGGATGAGTGCCCATGTTCTGTCGTATCGTGGTTCGGGTGACCATTACTCCGCACACCGATCTGGACCCGCTCTCGACGCCGGGTTCGGCAACGGTGGCCGAGGTCATCGAGGCTCGCCGGGCATCCGGGCATCGCGGCGACGGTAATCGGCTCGCGCTCGTCATCGAGGGCGGTGGCAGTCGCGGGGTGTACTCCAGCGGCATGGTGCAGGCGCTCGAGGAATTGGGCCTGGCGAAGGTGTTCGACACCGTCTACGGCACGTCGGCCGGCGCGATCAATGGCGCGTGGTTGCTGTGTGGGCGTGCGGCGACGGGGATGCGATCGTGGACCGATCCGGCGATCATGCGCCGCGTGGTCGATCCGGTGCGCATCTTCCGCGGTCGCCCCGTCTTCGATCTGCACTATCTCGTGCATCGCGTGTACGACGGCATCGAGCCGATGGACTTCCCCGCGATTCTGGCCAACCCCACCACCTTCCACCCGATCGCGACCGATATCCGCACCGGGCAGTCGGTGGACCTCGGGCCCTACATCACCGACAAACAGACCCTCATGACCGCGCTGCGGGCCTCCGCGGGCCTGCCGCTGCTGGCAGGGCCACCGGTCGCCCTCGCGGGTGGCAGCTACTTCGACGGCGGGCTCACCGAGACCGTCCCGATCCGCACCGCCGTGGCCGCGGGCACCACCCACGCCCTGGTTCTGCGGACCCGCCGCACCGATGAACTCCGCCCGCCCGCTCCCCTGCTGCACCGGGTGGTCGGCGGCGGCTACATGCGGGCCATCGCGCCCGGTGCGTTCCGGGCGTGGAACAAGCGGCCCGGTCAGCAGGCGATGGAGGACACCTACCTCGACGGCCTCGGCGATCAGGTCCTCCAGGTCCACCCCCCGGCCGGTTCGCCCGCCATCGACAGCGCGGCCCGCGATACCGACCTGCTCACCCGCGCCCTCGACATCGGCCGCACGGCGGTGCACTCGATCCTCGGCGGCGGCGTACTCCGCACGGCCTGACACACCGACCGGGCCACTAGGCTGCGCACGTGGAACCGATCGAGATCAACGCAGGGTCCTGGTATCTGCGCGCGCTGCGCGCCGACGAGCGCATCGACGATCGCCCCGCGCTGGCCGATGGCGGCATCACCGATCCCGAGTACGTGGCCACCCGATCGGCGCAGTGGGCCGATGAGTCGCACTTCTCCTGGGCGGTCTGTGTTCCGACGACGGCTGAGATGGTCGCCGAGATCGGCGTGACGCCGGGTCCCGACGACACCGCGACCGTCACCGGGTGGGCTCGGCCCGGTGAGGACGAGGCGCTGGCCGCCGGTCTGGCCTCGGTCCACCGATTCGTTGCAGGCGCACTCGGATTGATTACCGTGTCGGCCTGATCACCTGTCGCCTGCACCGAGCAACCTGCGGAGAGTGCGATCGCGGGCGTTCGACCGAGAAGGAAGTGGGCCGACGGCAATCGTGCCGTCGGCCCAGTCCGGGATCCGGTGAGTTACCGGCGTTCTCGTGCGAGCACCGCGTCGAGTGCATTGACGGCCTGACTCAGTTCCGCCTCGGTAACCGTCAGCGGCGGACGGAACCGGATGCCGCGTTCTCCCGTGCCGAGCAGCAGCACATGCTCGCGTTCGCGCAGTTCCGTCACCAACCGATCGCGCAGCTCCGGTGTCGCCAGGGTGATCGCGCACATCAGCCCACGTCCACGCGCCTCGCTCACCGTGTCCGGGTGCGCGGCGGCGAGCTCGCCGAGCCGGTCGAGCAGGAACGCGCCGAGCGGCAACGCGCCGTCGATCAGCCGATCCTGTTCCAGCACTTCGAGAATGCGGCGGCTTCTGACCATGTCGGTGAGGTTGCCGCCCCAGGTGGAGTTGAGCCGTGAGCTCACATGGAAGACATTGTCGGCCACCTCGTCGACCCGCCCACCTGCCATGATCCCGCAGACCTGAGTCTTCTTACCGAAGGCCACCACATCGGGCCGCAGGCCCAATTGCTGGAAGGCCCAGGTGGTTCCGGTCAGACCGACGCCGGTTTGGACCTCGTCGAGGACGAACAGCGCGTCGTTGGCGTGGCAGAGCCGCTGCACGGCCGCGAGGAATTGCGGGCGCAGGTGCCGGTCACCGCCCTCGCCCTGGATCGGCTCGGCGATGAAGCAGGCGATGTCGTGCGGGTTGTCGGCGAAGGCCTGTTCGGCCTGGGCCAGCGCATGGGCTTCGAGTGGCTCGATATCGGGCCCGGCGAAGGTGTGCGGGGTGTCGATGCGCGGCCAATCGAATTTCGGGAATCGCGCGGTCTTGACCGGATCGGTATTGGTGAGCGACATCGTATAGCCGCTGCGCCCGTGGAAGGCACCGGTCAGGTGCAGCACCTTGGTGCCGAGTTCGGATGCGCGGCCGTGCAATTCGTTGTGCCGACTCTTCCAGTCGAAAGCGACTTTCAGCGCGTTCTCCACCGCGAGCGCACCACCGTCGACGAAGAACAGATGCGGCAAGTGGGGATCACCGAGAACACGGGCGAAAGTGTCGACGAAGCGGGCCATCTCGACGGTGTAGATGTCGGAGTTGCTCGGCTTGTTCAGCGCGGCGGTGCGCAGTTCGGCGAGAAATTGTTCGTCGCCTGCCAGCGCGGGATGGTTCATCCCGAGCGCATTGGAGGCGAAGAAGCCGAACATGTCGAGATAGCTGGTGCCGTCACGTTCGTCGACGAGCATGCGGCCGTGCGACTGGTGGAGGTCGAGCACGAGCTCGAAGCCGTCCGCGAGGATGTGCGATGACAGGATTTCGTTGACCCGGTTGGCGGGGATGACCGCCGCGCCGGGGCGCTCCAGTTCGATGGTCACAAAACCGACGATACGCAAATATTTACGGAAATTCCACGGTATGACGAATCAAATTACGAAGGATCGCTACCTGTCATAGAATGTCTGCAGGATGATCGTGCTGCGGGTGTGCACGTTGGCCGTGGCTCTGATCTCCTGCAGCAGATGTTCCAGATGCCGAGGCGAGGCCACCCGCACGAGCAGCACGTAGCTCTCCTCGCCCGCCACCGAGTGGCACCCCTCGATGCCGGGGATGTGCTGCAACAAGGCGGGTGCGTCATCGGGCTGGGACGGATCGAGAGGAGTGATCGCGACGAACGCCGACAACAAGTGCCCGAGCGCTTCGGGGTCGACCTGCGCCGCGTATCCGCGGATCACGCCGCGCGCTTCGAGTCTGCGCACCCGCGATTGCACCGCGGAGACCGAGAGGCTGGCCTTCTCCGCCAGATTCGACAATGTGGCGCGCCCGTCGGCCATCAGTTCTTTGATCAGTAGTCGATCGATGTCGTCGAGCTGGGGTCGAGCCGGTGTTTCCGCCATCAGCGAAGGCTAACTCAGCGCGGGGCTCGCGCGGGGAAAACTTCTTTCCGTTCCCCACCGAATTCTCCCGAACTTTTCCGTGAGTCGTACCAATCAGCAGAAGGTGAGCAGACTACCGATGACCCAGACCGTGAACTTCTCCGAGCAGCTGTCGCTCCGAGCCAGGGCGCTGCTGCACACCCTCGACGCCGCGGTGCCAGAACCCGGCCCGCTGCTCGCTCGGACACCGATCTCCGGCGGCGTCCTGTTGCCGCTGACCACCGACACTCCCGCCGACGTCGACGCCGCGATCGGCCGCGCCGCGACCGCCTTCGAGGCGTGGCGCACGGTCCCGGCCCCCGTGCGAGCGGCGTTGGTGCGCAGGCTGGCCCAATTGCTGGTGGCCCATCAGGACGAGCTGGCCGAACTGGTGACGCTGGAGGCGGGCAAGATCGGCCCGGAGGCACTGGGCGAAGTGCAGGAGATGATCGACGTCTGCGAGTTCGCGATCGGGCTGTCGCGCCAACTGTACGGCGCCACCATGCCTTCCGAGCGCCCCGGCCATCGGCTCATGGAGACGTGGCATCCGCTCGGTGTGGTCGGGGTGATCTCGGCGTTCAATTTCCCTGTCGCGGTGTGGGCTTGGAACACGGCGATCGCACTGGTGTGCGGGGACACGGTGGTGTGGAAGCCGTCGGAGACCACGCCGTTGACGGCATTGGCCTGTCACACGCTGCTGCGGCGTGCCGCGGTCGATGTGGGGGCGGATCCCGAAGTGCACCAACTGATTCAAGGCGATTCGGCCGTCGGCTCGGCGTTGGTCGACGATGCCCGGGTCGCGCTGGTGAGTGCGACCGGTTCGGTGCGGATGGGCGCCGTCGTCGCCCCGCGGGTGGCCGGGAGGTTCGGCCGGTGCCTGCTCGAGCTGGGTGGCAACAATGCCGCGATCGTGGCGTCGAGTGCGGATCTGGAGCTGGCGGTGCGTGGCATCGTCTTCTCCGCGGCGGGGACGGCGGGGCAGCGGTGTACGAGTCTGCGGCGGTTGATCGCGCATCGCTCGATCGCCGATCAGCTGGTCGAACGGCTCGCCGCGGCGTATCGCCAACTACCCGTTGGCAATCCACTCGATGACGGGGTGCTGGTCGGGCCACTGATCAACGAGCACGCCTTCGCGGCGATGCAGAAGGCGCTGGTCGGTGCGGTGTCCGACGGCGGCGAGATCATCTGTGGCGGTGAGCGAGTCGAGCTGCTCGGACCCGACGCCTACTACGTGCGGCCAGCGCTGGTCCGCATGCCCGCGCAGACCGAACTGGTGCGCGAGGAGACCTTCGCGCCGATTCTGTACGTGCTGACCTACGACGACCTCGACGAGGCCATCGCACTGAACAACGGTGTGACCCAGGGCCTTTCCTCGTCGATCTTCACCCTCGACCAGCGCGAGGCCGAACAGTTCCTCGCCGGATCCGACTGCGGTATCGCCAATGTCAATATCGGGACATCGGGCGCGGAGATCGGCGGCGCGTTCGGTGGGGAGAAGAACACCGGCGGCGGTCGCGAGTCGGGCTCGGATTCGTGGAAGGCCTACATGCGCCGGGCGACCAATACGGTCAACTACTCCACCGAACTCCCACTGGCGCAGGGCATCCATTTCGGCTGATCAGGGCAGCGATTTCGCCTTCTGACCCACCCCGTGTAAAGTGGTATTTGCAACGCGGGATGGAGCAGCTCGGTAGCTCGCTGGGCTCATAACCCAGAGGTCGCAGGTTCAAATCCTGTTCCCGCTACTACAAAGAAGACCCCGGAACCTTGGTTCCGGGGTCTTCTTTGCTATCCGTTGCCGAGCCGCAGCGTCCAGTTCCCCCGGTAGTGCAGTCGAGTGACACTCGCGGGCGGAACATCCATGCGCCAGAACGACTTCGTCGGTGCGTCGAGCACCACGAGCAGCGCCGCCCGCACCACGGCCGGATGCGTCACGGCCACGGTGTCGCGCCGCGACGACGCGATCTCGGCCAACCAGAAGCGCACCCGATCGACGAGATCACTGATGGATTCCCCACCGTGCCCACGGAATTCGGGATCGGTCAGCCAGGCGAACAACTGATCCTGCGCGAGTTTACCCATCTCGCTGCCCCGCCACGACCCGGCGTCGAGATCTCGTAGTCGGACGTCCTGTTCACCGACCAGGCCCAATTCCTCCGCCGTCTCCCGAGCCCGCCGCTCCGGCCCCGTGCGCACCAGCGCTTCACCGAGCGGCACACAGGCCCGCACCGCGGCCCGCCCCGACTCGTCGAGGGGTTCATCGACAGGAAAACGCGCCTTACGTACCGCCTCGGTAAGGCCATGGCCGACAAGGTCGACTCTCAGCACCGTTTGCACGAGAGTCGAGGGTAGCCACGAGTGCGACCCACGCCACACTCCGGGCTGCGCGCGCCCCGGTCATCGCCCACGTCGGCGCAGGTCGGGGTGCGCGCTGTCGGCGAAGTTGTCAGTGGGTCGGTGCACACTTGGTGCTATGGATCGGTTCTCCCCCGCGACTGCCCAGTGGTTCGACGGCGCCTTCCCCGGCGCGACGTCGGCCCAGCTCGGCGCGTGGGACGCGATCGCCGCCGGCGAGAACACGCTGGTGATCGCGCCGACGGGTTCGGGCAAGACCTTGTCGGCGTTCTTGTGGGCCATCGATCAGCTGGCCCAGCGGGAGCCACCCGAGAAGGGGGCGACTCGGGGCACGTCCGTGCTCTATGTGTCGCCGTTGAAGGCGCTGGCCGTGGACGTGGAGCGCAATCTGCGAGCGCCGCTGGTGGGAGTGACGCAGACGGCGAAACGATTGGGGCTCGACCCGCCGGATATCTCGGTAGGGGTGCGCTCCGGCGACACTCCGCCCGCAGCGCGACGGGCGATGTTGCGCACGCCGCCGGACATTCTCATCACCACGCCCGAGTCACTGTTCTTGCTATTGACTTCGGCGGCTCGCGCGACGCTCGCCCAGGTCAACACGGTGATCGTCGACGAAGTTCACGCCATCGCCGGGTCAAAGCGTGGTGCGCATCTGGCGTTGTCACTGGCGCGGCTGGATCAGCTCACCGACAAGCCCGCGCAGCGGATCGGGTTGTCGGCGACGGTGCGCCCACCCGAGGCGGTGGGGCGGTTCCTGGTCGGGAACGCGCCGATCACCATTGTGCGACCGCCCGCGCCGAAGACCTTCGACCTGTCGGTGCGGGTGCCGGTGGCCGATATGACCGATCCCGGGAGCGATTCCGATCAACCGGGGTCGATCTGGCCGCATGTCGACGAGGCCATCGTCGACCTGGTGCTCGAGCATCGGTCCTCGATCGTGTTCGCCAATTCGCGGCGGCTCTCCGAGCGGCTGACAGCGCGCCTCAACGAGACCTACTCCGCTCGGCTGGGCGAGCCGGTGGCGACCGAGCACAAGCCGCCCGCCCAGCTCGGCCCGTCCACCGAGGTGATCCACGGGGCCGATCACCTATTGGCGCGCGCCCATCACGGGTCGGTCAGCAAGGAACAGCGGGCGATCATCGAAGACGATCTCAAGACCGGTCGCCTGCGCTGTGTGGTGGCCACCAGCAGTCTCGAACTCGGCATCGATATGGGCGCGGTGGATCTGGTGGTGCAGGTGGAGGCGCCGCCTTCGGTGGCCAGTGGGCTGCAACGGGTCGGACGCGCCGGGCACCAGGTCGGCGAGATCTCGCGGGGCGTGCTGTTCCCCAAACACCGCACCGACGTGATCCACTGCACCGTCGCCGCCCAGCGCATGCTCGCGGGTGAGATCGAGCAACTCCAGATCCCCGCGCACCCGCTCGACATCCTCGCTCAGCAGACGGTGGCGGCCTGCGCGCTCGAATCCATCGACGTGGACGTCTGGTTCGATATCGTCCGCTCCACCGGCAGCTACGCGAACCTGCCCCGTTCGGCCTACGAATCGGTGCTCGACCTGCTGGCCGGGCGCTACCCGTCCGACGAGTTCGCCGAACTGCGTCCGCGCTTGGTGTGGGACCGCGACGCGGGCACCATCACCGGCCGCCCCGGCGCACAGCGACTGGCGGTCACCTCGGGCGGCGCCATTCCCGACCGTGGGATGTTCGCGGTGTTCATGGTGGGCGAAAAGGCTTCTCGGGTGGGCGAACTCGATGAGGAGATGGTCTACGAATCCCGCGTCGGTGATGTGTTCGCGCTCGGTGCGACGAGTTGGCGGATCGAGGAGATCACCTTCGATCGGGTGCTGGTCTCACCGGCGTTCGGGCTGCCGGGCAGGTTGCCGTTCTGGCACGGTGACGGATTGGGGCGCCCGGCCGAGTTGGGTGCTGCGCTGGGCGAATTCGTGCGTACGGCGGGCCAGGTACCTGCCGATGAGCTGAGCCGGATCGTGGCGAACATGGGCGCCGAGGCGGGTGAAGTCGTCGCGCCATCGCCGGCCGCGCAGGGCAGGTCCGCGGCACGGCTCGAACAGTTGATGCGCACAGCTGGGCTCGATCAGAACGCGGCAGCGAATCTCGTCAGCCTGGTCGAGGAACAGCGCAGCGCCACCGGTCAATTGCCGACCGACCGCACGCTGATCGTGGAGCGGTTCCGCGACGAACTCGGCGATTGGCGGCTGGTGCTGCACTCCCCCTACGGCACCCCGGTGCACGCACCGTGGGCGCTGGCGGTGGGCGCGCGCCTGCAGGAACAGTTCGGCATCGACGCCGCCCCGACCGCCTCCGACGACGGCATCGTGGTGCGCCTGCCCGACACCACCGACCAGCCGCCCGGCGCGGAACTGTTCGCCTTCGAGCCCGACGAGATCGACGACATCGTCACCGAACAGGTCGGTGGCTCAGCGCTGTTCGCGTCCCGCTTCCGCGAATGCGCCGCCAGGGCGCTGCTGCTCCCCCGCCGCGACCCCGGCAAGCGCGCACCGCTGTGGCAGCAACGGCAGCGCTCGGCCCAATTGCTGGACGTGGCACGCAAATTCCCGCAGTTCCCGATCCTGCTGGAAACCGTGCGTGAATGCCTGCGCGACGTCTACGACCTGCCCGCCCTGCGCGACCTGCTCACCAAGGTCGCCCGCCGCGAAATCCGCCTGATCGAAGTCGAAACCGCGAGCCCGTCACCCTTCGCGGGCGCTCTGCTGTTCTCCTACATCGGCCAATTCCTCTACGACGGCGACAACCCACTGGCCGAACGCCGGGCCGCCGCACTGGCTTTGGACTCCAGCCTGCTCGCCGAACTCCTCGGCCGCGTCGAACTCCGCGAACTCCTCGACCCCGCTGTCATCACCCTGACCGAACAAGAACTCCAACGCCGCACCCCCGAACGCCGAGCCCGCGACCCCGAGGGCCTGGCCGATCTTCTCCGCCTCCTCGGCCCCCTCACCCCCACCGAAGCCGCGGCCCGCTGCGTCCCCCGCCCTGGCACCGCGTCCGCCGCTCGCCACGCCGAGGCGATGGAAGGCCGAGCGACCCCAGCGGATGCTGACCCCGCCGGCGACAGGGCGGATGGTGGTCTCGATTCCGGTCGAGCCGACCACGACCGGCTCGACGATTCCGACGCGCCCGCCTGGTTCGCGGAACTGCTGGATGCGCGACGGGCACTGGAGGTTTCGTTCGCGGGACGTACCTGGTGGGTGGCGGTGGAGGACGCCGCTCGTCTGCGGGACGCGCTCGGCGTGCCATTGCCGATCGGCGTGCCCGCGGCGTTCATCGAACCGGTGCCCGATCCGCTCGGTGACCTCGTCGGGCGCTACGCGCGCACCCACGCGCCGTTCACCACCGCCGCGGTCGCCGACCGCTTCGGCCTGGGAACGGCCGTCGCCGCGACGGCGCTGCACCGCTTGCTCGCGGAAAAACGCGTGGTGGAAGGCGAATTCACGCCGGGCACCGCCGGCGGCGAGTGGTGTGACGCACAGGTCCTTCGCCGGTTGCGCCGCCGTTCCCTTGCTGCCGCTCGGCACGAAGTCGAGCCGGTGTCCACCGCCGCGTTCGCTCGGTTCCTGCCGTCCTGGCAACACGTCGGATCCGGCGAGCTACGCGGTGTCGACGGCGTGGCGACAGTGGTGGAACAGCTGGCGGGCGTGCCGATTCCGGCATCAGCCTGGGAGTCGCTGATCCTGCCCATGCGAGTCCGCGACTACTCCCCCGCCATGCTGGACGAACTGATGGCGACCGGCGAAGTGGTGTGGTCGGGCCACGGCGCCATCACCGCCCGCGACGGCTGGATCGCCCTGCACCTGACCGACCAAGCCCCCTTCACGCTGCCTCCCGCCGACGAGATCGACCCCACCGATATCCAGCTCGGCCTCCTTGCCGCACTCGGCGCGACGCTGGAGCCTTGGCCCCCTTCCGGTGGTGCCACACAAATGCCACCCACCGTGACCGGCGGCGGCGCCTACTTCTTCCGCCAACTCTCCGATGCCACCGGTCTGCTCGACGACAAAGCAGTCGGTGACGCACTGTGGCAGCTGGTCTGGGCCGGCTACGTCTCCGGCGACACCTTCACCCCGGTGCGCGCCCTACTGTCCGGCACCGCCCGCGCCGCCACCGCGCACCGCACCCCACGCCGCGCTCCCCGCGGCCGCGCGTACCTGCCGAGACCCTCGATGCCGACCCGCTCGGGCCCGCCGACGCTGGCAGGCCGCTGGTCGATTCTGCCGGAACGCGTGCAGGACAACACCGTGCGTGCCCACGCCACCGCCGATCAGCTGATCGAACGTTACGGCGTGCTGACTCGCGGTTCGGTGCAGAACGAAGGAACAGCAGGCGGTTTCCAGCTGATGTATCGGGTACTCACCGAGTTCGAGGATCGCGGCCGGTGCAGGCGCGGCTATTTCGTCGACACGCTCGGCGGCGCCCAGTTCTCCACCACCGACACCGTCGACCGCCTGCGCTCGTTCGACACCGACCGTGACAACACCAGAGCGGGCGTCGCGCTCGCCCTCGCGGCGTGCGACCCGGCCAACCCCTTCGGCGCCGCCCTCCCATGGCCGAAGAGCGACGCCGAAGGCGGGCATCGACCGGGCCGCAAAGCGGGCGCCGTGGTGGTGCTGGTCGGTGGCGAACTGGTGCTCTACTCGGAGCGCGGCGGCAAAACGCTGCTCAGCTTCACCGAGGACGTCGGTCTGCGCCGGGCGGCGGCGATCGCGCTGGCCGGACTGGTCCGCGACCGCAGGGTCGACAGCTTGGTGATCGACAAGATCAATGGAGAGACCGTGCACGGCAACCTGTTCGCCGAAGTCCTCGTCGAGGCCGGTTTCTCGATGACCCCAAGCGGTCTGCGGCTGCGCAGGCAGGTGTAGTCGAATGCCAGAGGGCGACACTGTCTTCCGCGCCGCGCAGCGCCTGCGCACGGCGCTGGTCGGTAGAACGCTGACCCGCAGCGATTTCCGGGTTCCGCGATACGCCACCGTGGATCTGGTCGGTGAGCGCGTCGAGGAGGTCGCCAGCTACGGCAAGCACCTGTTCATCCGCACCGACCGGGTGAGCATCCACACCCACCTGAAGATGGAAGGTGTGTGGCGGGTGTTCCACCGTGGTCAACGCTGGACCAAACCCGCCGTCACCGCGCGACTGGTGCTCGCCAACGACGAGGTCGAGGCCGTCGGCTTCTCGCTCGGCAAGGTGCAAGTGCTGCTGCGCGCCGACGAACACACTGTCATCGACCACCTCGGCCCCGATCTCCTCGGCCCGGACTGGGATGCGGCCGAGGCCTTGCGCAGGCTCACCGAGTACCCCCGCCGCGCGATCGGTCTCGCCCTGCTCGACCAACGCAATCTGGCGGGCATCGGCAACATCTATCGCAGCGAGATCTGCTTCCTGCGCAAAGTCCACCCCGTTACCCCCGTCGGCGACATCCCCGATCTCGTGGCCCTCGTCGACGAAGCTCATCGCGTCCTCGGCAAAGCCGCACACCAACCACCTTGGCGCGCCATGGTCTACGGACGTACTCGCCGTTCCTGCCCCCGCTGCGGCACCCCCATCGCCTCCCAACTCCTCGGCGAAGACGACACCGCCGATCGCATCACCCGGTACGAGCGTGGCATCTTCTTCTGCCCGCGCTGCCAACCCCCGCCCGTTTCCCCAGGTAGAGAGCAGGTTTCGTAATGGCATGTCGAATCAGTGAGCTCGTACTCGGTTGTCGCGACCCAGAGACGCTCGCCAAATTCTGGTGTGAGGTCCTCGACTTCGTCGTCCTCGATCGAGAAGACGACGGCACAGTGGAGATCGGCCCGCGCGAAGGGTTCGGCGGTCCGCAGGCGACCATCATCCTCAGCACCACCGAAGAGCCCGAGCACGGGAAATCCCGCCTGCACATCGACGTCAACCCCACCGATCGCGATCAGGACGCCGAGCTCGAACGCCTGCTGAAGCTCGGCGCGCGCCCGGCCGATATCGGCCAGACGGGGCAGGAGTCGTGGCACGTCCTGTCCGACCCCGAAGGCAACGAGTTCTGCCTGTTGAAGGCGCGCATCGACCCAGTCTGAGCCTCAGCGGTCCTGCGGCACCGGCTCCAGTAGCTGCGGGCGCGGCTCGGGAGCCGCCGCCCGCAGTGCGTCGGCCGACTTGTCGTCGGGTTGGGTCTGCGATTCGATCTCGGCGCGTACGCGGGCCTGGTAGGTGGATACCTCGCGGTCGATATCGTCGGTGTCCCAGCCGAGTACGGGTGCGATGAGGTGGGCGACCTGTTCGGCACTGTTGGCGCCGCGATCGGAGTACTCGATCGAAATGCGGGTGCGGCGCGCCAGGATGTCGTCGAGGTGCAGCGCGCCCTCCGCGGCGGCCGCGTAGACCGCCTCGACCTGCAGATAGGACGGTGCGTCGGTAATCGGTTGCAGCAGTTCGGGTCTGCCCTCGGCCATGGCGAGCACCTCGTCGACCAGCGAGCCGTAACGGTCGAGCAGATGCGTCATCCGGTAGGGGTGGATGCCGTAGTGCTCGGCGAGCTGCACGGTCTGATTGACCAAGGCGAAGTAACCGTCGGCGCCGAGCAGCGCGACCTTCTCGGTGATCGAGGGCGAGACACGCGCCGGAATGTCCTGTGCCGCTTCGTCCATCGCGTCGGCGGCCATCACCCGATAGGTGGTGTACTTGCCGCCCGCGATGCTCACCAGCCCGGGGGCGACCCTGGCGACGGCGTGCTCGCGCGAGAGCTTGGACGTTTCGTCGTTCTCCCCCGCCAGCAGCGGGCGCAGGCCCGCGTAGACACCGTCGATGTCGGCGTGGGTGAGCGGGGTGACCAGCACCTCGTTGACCCGGTCGAGCAGGTAGTCGATATCGGCCTTGGTCGCCGCGGGATGGGCGAGGTCGAGATTCCAGTCGGTGTCGGTGGTGCCGACGATCCAGTGCGCGCCCCACGGGATGATGAACAACACCGAGGTGGTGGTGCGCAGGATGATCGCGGCGTCGCTGACGATCCGATCGCGCGGCACCACGATGTGCACGCCTTTGGACGCTCGCACATGGAATCGGCCGCGTTGCCGCGACAGACTCTGCACCTCATCGGTCCACACGCCCGTCGCGTTGATCACCACACTCGCGCGCGCCTCGCCGGTACGCCCGTCCTCGGTGTCACGCAGTTTCACCCCGACGACCCGGTCGGCTTCCCGCAGGAATCCGACGACCTGCGTGGAGGTGCGGATGACGGCGCCGTAGTGGGCGGCGGTACGGGCGACGGTCATGGTGTGGCGGGCGTCGTCGACGACGGTGTCGTAGTAGGTGACGCCGCCGATCATCGAATTCCGGCGCAATCCGGGGGCCAGCCGCAGCGCGCCATGACGGGTCAGATGATGCTGTCCCGGAACAGATTTCGCGCCACCCATGGTGTCGTACAGGGTCAGGCCAGCGGCCACGTAGGGCCGCTCCCACCCACGATGGGTCAGCGGGTAGAGGAATCGCAGCGGCTTCACGAGATGGGGCGCCAGTATCGACAGTGCCAGCTCGCGTTCCTTCAGCGCCTCCCTGACCAGACCGAATTCGAGCTGTTCGAGGTAGCGCAGGCCGCCGTGGAACATCTTCGACGACCGGCTCGACGTGCCCGACGCGAGATCACGGGCCTCGACCAGCGCGACCGACAGCCCGCGTGTCGCGGCATCGAGTGCGATACCGGCACCGACAACGCCACCACCGACGACCAGGACGTCGAACTGATCCTTACCCAGCCGCTCCCAGGCGGTGCGCCGATGCTCGGGCCCCAGATCACCAGGCCCGAGCCGGTCCCGCTTCCCACCCGCGACCAGCTCACCCGGGTGCAAGTACGGAAACTCCGGTGTCTGCGACATCCTCGACTCCTCGCCGCCGACCGATTCCGGCCGGTCCCAGTCGACAGTGGGGGCAAACGCCGCGTTCGGCGGCGCCGCTGCGTACACGCTAAACCTAGTGCCCGCTGGGCCCTCGTGACGGGTCCGGCGAGGCGTGTGAGCGAAAATTCGGCGCGTACACCGAAGCACGAGCGATCCGCCGCCGCGCTCATCGCCGACGACAAAGCTGGTGGCAGCGGGCCCCGCTTTCGGTAACCTGCAGCAATGCGTCGCTATGTGGCTGCCATCGATCAGGGCACGACTTCGAGTCGGTGCATCATCTTCGATCGGCAGGGTCGGATCGTCGGGACCGCGCAGCGCGAGCATCGGCAGATCTTCCCGAAGCCCGGCTGGGTGGAGCACGATCCGGCGGAGGTGTGGCGCAATACCGAGGCGGTGCTCGGTGCGGCGCTGGGCACGAGTCGGTGTTCGGCCGGGGATCTGGCCGCGGTCGGGATCACCAATCAGCGCGAGACCACCGTGGTGTGGGATCGGGCCACCGGCGAGCCCGTGTACAACGCGATCGTCTGGCAGGACACCCGCACCGACCGGCTGTGCACCGAACTCGCGGGTGAGCAAGGGCCGCAACGTTATGCGGACCGTACCGGTCTGCCGCTGTCCACCTATTTCGCGGGCCCGAAGTTGCGCTGGATCCTCGACAATGTCGACGGCGTCCGAGACCGCGCCGAAGCCGGTGACCTGTGTTTCGGCACCATGGACAGCTGGGTGCTGTGGAAGCTCACCGGCGAACACCTCACCGACGTCACCAACGCCTCACGCACCATGCTGATGGATCTTCGTACCCTGCGATGGGATGCGCAGATCTGCACCGACTTCGACATACCGATGTCGCTGCTACCGCAGATCCGCAGCTCGTCGGAGGTCTACGCCGACATCACCTCCGGTCCGTTCGAAGGCATCCCGGTGGCCGGAATCCTCGGCGACCAGCAAGCCGCGACCTTCGGCCAAGCCTGCCTGTCCCCCGGCGAAGCCAAGAACACCTACGGCACAGGCAATTTCATGCTCCTCAACACCGGCACCACGCCGGTGTTCAGCAAGCACGGCCTCCTCACCACCGCCTGCTACCAACTCGGCGACACCCCGGCGGTGTACGCGCTGGAAGGGTCCATCGCCGTCACCGGCTCGCTGGTCCAGTGGCTGCGCGACAACCTCGGCATCATCTCCTCCGCCGAGGAAGTGGAACCCCTGGCCCGCACCGTCGAAGACAACGGCGGTGCCCACTTCGTCCCCGCCTTCTCCGGCCTGTTCGCTCCCCGCTGGCGCCCCGATGCCCGCGGCGTCATCGCCGGCCTGACCCGCTTCGTCACCAAAGCCCACTTGGCAAGGGCCGCACTGGAATCCACCGCCTTCCAAACCCGCGAGGTGGTGGACGCCATGCGCGCCGACGCCACCGCCCAACACCTGGACCTGGAACTGACCACCCTCAAAGTCGACGGCGGCATGACCGGCAACAACCTGCTCATGCAGTTCCAAGCCGACATCCTCGACGTCCCCGTGGTCCGCCCGGTAGTCCGCGAAACCACCGCGCTGGGCGCCGCCTACGCCGCGGGCCTGGCCGTCGGCTACTGGTCCGACCTGGAAGACCTGCGAGCCAACTGGACAGCGGACCAGACCTGGACCCCCACCATGCCCGAAGACGAACGCACCCGCCGCTACGCCGAATGGAACAAGGCCGTCGAACGCACCTACAACTGGGTCTGAATGAACCGCCCGCGGCCGCCCGGGGCAACGGCCCGCTCAGGCCGACGCCGCCTTGACCAAACGGGCGACCGCTTCGGCCAGGGTGGCCTCGTCGGAGGTGGTGAAGCAGAGGCGGAGGGTGTTGGGGGTGGTGTCGGCGAAGGCGAAGGCCGCGCCGGGGACGTAGGCGACACCGGATTCCAGGGCGGTGGGCAGGAGCGTGGAAGTGTCTGTGTTGTCGAGGAATTCGGCCCAGATGAACATGCCGCCGGTGGGATCGGTGCAGTGGAGTCGGTCGGCGAAGGTGGTGCGAAGGGCGGTGGTCAGGGCGCGGGCCCTGGTTCCGTAGGTGGTACGGATCGAATCGACGTGGGTGGCCAGCCAATCGGTGTCTGTCAGCAGAGTGGCGGTGATCTGCTGGGTGAGGGCCGAGCCACAGAGGTCGGCGCCTTGCTTGAGCAGTTCCACTGCGCGACAGACTTTTTCGGGGGCGATCAGCCAGCCGACCCGGAGCGCGGGGGACAGGATTTTGGAGACGCTGGAGAGTCGGATCACCTGGGGCGAGTACGACGCCACCGGCGCCGGGACCGGGGCGTCGAACCAGAGTTCGCCGTAGGGGTCGTCTTCGATCACCCAGAAGCCATGAGCCTGTGCGAGTTCCGCGAGGCGGCGACGGCGTTGGGGGGCGAGGGTGACGCCGCCGGGGTTGTGGAAGGTGGAGACGGTATGGACGACGGCGGGGCGTTCGCCCGCCGCGAGGAGGTCTTCGAGGAGGTCGATGCGCATGCCTTCGCCATCCAGGGGGACGGCGACGATGCGGGCACCTGCTGCTCGAAACACTTGCAGCGCACCGACATACGCGGGATCTTCCACGATCACCAGGGCGCCGAAGTCGAGGAGGACTTCGGCCAGGAGCGAGAGCGCTTGCTGGGAGCCATGGGTGATGAAGACTTCCGCGACCGGCACCGCGCGGCCGATCTTGGCCGATTCGCGGGCCGCGATCACCTCGCGCAACGCGGGCCAGCCGGCGGACTCGGTGTACTGCAGGACGGCGGGATCGCGCAGAGCGACCTCGGCGGCGACGGCAATGCGTTCGCGCGGCATCAGGGCGGCGTCGGGAAGGCCGCCCGCGAGGCTGATGACGTCGTCACGGGCCGTCAGTTTCAGCAGGTCCCTGATCGCCGAGCTCTGCAGACCTGCGAGCTTGCCCGCCAATGCGGGGGTGGTCAGCGACATGGGAACCTCCGGGGACGCCAAGGGAAGCAATCATCCTACGATTGCATATCGTCCGCCAGAATATGAAATTGTGGTCTCATAGAGTGAGACTCTACCGAGCGGTGATGGACTTGACCTGCCACTTTCCGTCGGTGTTGGTGGTGATGATTTCCTGTTTGTAGACCACCGCCGAGCCGTCGGGGTGCATTTCGCGCAGTTCGACGTCATAGTGGCCCACGCTGGTTTCGCGCATCTTCACGCAGTGCGTGGTGCCCGCGGGGATCTGGCCGTCGATCGCCTGCTGGATCGTCTCGGCGGGTGAGATGTTCTCGGCGTCGGGCGCCACGAATTCGCGCACCTTCGCCCCGGAACGATCGGTGTAGAAGGCGTACTGGAAGCCGAGGATGGCTCTGGCGCCGGAGGCGGTGTCGCCCGGGCCGTTGCCGACAGTGACGGATTGTTCTGCGACAGACTGGCATTCGGTGGCCGAGGCGACCGAGGGCACCGGCGCGGCCGTGACGCCGGGATCGGCCCCGCCGCCGCGCTTGACCAGACCGATCGTCAGGACAAGCGCCACCACGAGCAGCACCGCCGCGGCCACCCCGCCGATGATCCAGCGCAGACGCTTGTTGTCGGGTTCCTGCTCCACCGGTGCGGGGGTGAGCGGATTCTTCGGTGCGAGGCGGCGCGCGATCGGGTCGTCTGCCCACGACAGGCCCGGCTCCGAGGGCGGCTTCGGGATCGCGCCGTCGTCGTCCGGAGCGTCCCACCACCTGTCGCCCGCGGGCCGGGGCGGATCGGGCCGAAGGGGGGTGCGGGAGCCCTCGGGTGGCCGTTCCAGTTCCAGCGGCTTGACCTCGGTCGGCTTCGCCTGCGGTACAGGGTCTTTCGACCCGGGACGACCGCGCCGGATCACCTCGGTGAGCTCACGACCGGACGTCACCGGCACGGAATCGCCGAACACCGAACCCTCGCTGCGCGGGGGCTCGACACCGAAGCGCACAGTCGGGTCGGCAGCAGGCAGACCACCCGGGGTAGGACCACCGAACGGTGTGGGCGGACCGAGGCGAGGGACGGGCGGCGGCGTCGCGACGGCGTCACCGAAGACAGAGGTTGGCGCGGAACGACGACCCTCGGGCAGCCGAGGCGGCGCTTGACCGCTGCCCGGCACCGATCCGCCGAACGGACCGCCGGGCGGCGGGGCAACAGGCGGCTGACCGGCAACGGGCCCACCGAACGGACTCTGCGCGGGCGCACCGGCAGGCGGTCCGAACGGGCCGGGCGCGGGCGTACCGGCCGGGCTCCAACCCCGCTCCGGGACCCCGGTCGGCGCAGGCGGCGGCGTGGCCGGCACCGGCCCGCCGAAACCGGCGTCGTCGACCGGCGGCCCGAAATCGCTTACGGGAGGACCGAATTCCGCGGCAGGTCGTTGATCGCCGCGTTCGTTGTCGTCGCCCTCGGTGCCCAAGACCTATCCTTTCCCCAGGACACACGTGTGGGGCGGTCGAAGGCGACCGCCCCACACGACATACTGCGTGTCAGTACTGGAGCGAGCCACCCCACTGGGTGTTCACACCCGCGACGTTCAACGTCTGAAGCAGCTCCCCCGGCACGGGCAGTGTAGCCTTCGCGGCCGCATCGAGCGCGGCGGTTCCGCCCGGCTGCGCCTTGATCCAGTTCTCCACCGCGGCCTTGGCCAGGTTGGCCTGCGTGGTGTCGAGCACGGTCACCGTGGTGTTGTCGGCACGGCCGTCGCCACCGGTGAAGGTGGTGACCTTCACCTCGTTCGCGCCGACGTACTCCACCGAGACACCGGCGTCACCGAAACCGCCACCGGGCGCCCGGTAGCCGACGGTGCCGACGTAGCCCGAGGCGTTGTTGTAGTGGTGGGTGTTGGCCAGGATCCCGGCGCCGTCGACGGTGACGCCGACTTCCTGACGCGGGCCCTCCATCTCGACGACAGGGGCGGCAGGCGCGTTGGCCAGGCGTGGTGCCTGCCAGGTCGGCTCCTTCGGCTCCTGGACGAGGGTGTCCGGGGACTCGACCTCGGCCTGGGTGCCGGTCCCGGTGCCCTGATCGGACGGCACGGTGGGCTGCGTCTGCTGACGCGGCGTGGTGGGCTGGCTCGGCGTGGTGGGCTGGGTCGGCGTGGTGCCCGTCTCGGGCGTGGTGGTGCCCGGCTGGTCCGGCGTCGCGCCTTCCAGCTCGGGCTGGACCGCGGGCTGGGCCTGTCCCGGCACCGGCAGCGGTGCGGTACGGGGCTTGGTGACACCCGGCTGGCTCGGCGTCGGCTTGGCGGGGGTGCCCTGTTCCGGCTGACCCGGCGCGGGACTGGTGACGCCCGGCTGGGCCGGCGTCGGCTTGGTCTCGCCCGGCTTGACGCTCTCCGGGGTGTCCGGGGTCTCGACTTCACCCGAAGGCTGGCCCGGCTGCGCAGGAGCCGGAGTGGCGGGCGTGGTCGGCTGGTCGCTGGGGACCGCGCCGGCCGGCGCCGCGAGGAGGGTCGCCACTGCTGCCGCGGCAGCCAGCGGCAACGACGTGCTTGCCATCGCTCGCTGCGCCCGACTCGGCTTACGATGCTTCACTTTTCGTAGTCCCTTTCCCGGAGGGAATCCCCCACTGCTCCACCACGCGATCAAATCTGATCACGCCTCGGCCGTGAGTCAACCACATGAGCGCGGGACAGGCAACGCGGCAACAGGTTTCACTTTCCCCTGGCTCCGCCTGCGCAAACACCGGGTGTGACGGTCGCCGGGAATCGACGAGCAGCGTTGGCGACCAACACAATTCGAAACCTGGAGGCCCCTGTGATTCGCTTCACATTCGGCGTGTCACGGGCTCAGTCCAGGTCGTCGTGGCGCATCAGCAAACGTCCGGCTTCGGTCAGTGAACCGGTGAGCGAGGGGTACACCGAGAACGTCTGCGCCAGGTCGGTGACCGTCAGGTTGTTCTGCACCGCCAGCGCGATCGGCAGGATCAGTTCCGAGGCGATCGGCGCGACCACCACACCGCCGATCACCACACCGGTCGCCGGGCGGCAGAAGATCTTGACGAAGCCACGCCGCAGCCCCGACATCTTCGCGCGCGGGTTGGTGTTGAGCGGCAACATCACCGTGCGCGCGGGCACTTCACCGTTGTCGATGGCGGTCTGGCTGACGCCGACGGTCGCGATCTCCGGGCGGGTGAACACCGCCGAGGCCACCGTCTTCAACCTGATCGGACTCACGCCCTCGCCGAGTGCGTGGTACATCGCGATCCGGCCCTGCATGGCGGCGACCGAAGCCAGCGGCAGCAGGCCCGTGCAGTCGCCCGCGGCGTAGATGCCGGGCACCGACGTGCGCGACACCCGGTCAACGCGCAGGTATCCGCCACGATCGAGCTCGATGCCGACCCGGTCGAGACCGAGGTTGTCGGTGTTCGGGGTGGATCCGACGGTCATCAGCGCGTGCGAGCCGGTGACGGTGCGGCCGTCGGACAGCTTCACCACGATGCCGTCGGCGGTGCGCTCCACGGCGTCGGCGCGGGCGTGCTTGACCAACTCGACGCCGCGTTCGGCGAGGGCTTCCTCGAGCACGAGGGCCGCGTCGGCGTCCTCGCCGGGCAGTACCCGATCACGGCTCGACACGAGCTTCACCCGCACACCCATCTCGGTGTACGCGGACACGAATTCGGCGCCGGTGACACCGGATCCGACGACGACGAGCGTCTCGGGCAGTTCCGGCAGGTCGTAGAGCTGACGCCAGTTCAGGATGCGCTCACCGTCGGGCTCGGCGCCGACGAGCACCCGCGGACTCGCGCCGGTCGCGATCAGCACGACCTCGGCTTCGAACTCCTCGGAGCTGCCGTCCACCAGATTCGCACGCACGCGATGCGCCAAACCCGGTGCGGGCCCGACCAATTCGCCATAGCCCGGCAGTAGCTGCACGCCCGCGGCCTGCAGTTTGGTGCGGATATCGGAGGACTGCACCAGTGCGAGCGCCTTGACGCGCGCGTTCACCTCGGGCAGATGCACCTTCGCCTGGTCGGCATCGATATTGATGCCGAGGTCGCGCGCGCGGCGCAGATCTGTACGCAGGCCCGTCGAGGCGATAAAGGTCTTCGAGGGCACACAATCCCACAGCACGCAGGCGCCACCGATGCCGTCGGCGTCGACCAGGGTCACCGTGGCCCCGTGCTGGGCGGCTACCAGTGCCGCCTCGTATCCGGCCGGTCCACCACCGATGATCGCAATCCGTGCCACCAGTCACGCTCCTTGTGCTCGCCTGATCGGACCTGCCCCTTGTGAGGGCTCGTCCGTGCTGTCGACTCATCATTTCAGGTGCGATGTGACATGCCCGGGTCGGATCGGTGAACAACGGTGCGCGTGTTCTGTGCCACGTTCTCGGCGTGACCAGCGGGCCCCTGAGTCGGTAGCGAAGCGTCACCACGCAGGGCCCTCGGGGGCGCCGGCGGGTTGTTACGGCGCCACCGTCAATGTGACTGTCAGCCGATCTGGGTGGGAGAGGGGAATTCCGCCGTGGTTATTGGCTACAGTTCCATGGTGCCGATCTATGCCGCCTACGGGTCCAACATGGACTCGACGCAGATGCTGGAACGCTGCCCGCATTCGCCCATGTCCGGGACCGGGTGGCTGGAGGGTTGGCGCCTGACCTTCGCCGGTGACGACATCGGCTGGGAAGGCCCGTTGGCCACCGTCGTCGAGGACCCCGGCTCCCGGGTGTTCGTCGTCCTCTACGACGTGTCCCCCGAAGACGAGGACAGCCTCGACCGCTGGGAGGGCTCGGACTTCGGCATCCACAAGAAGATCCGAATCCGGGTCACCGGCACCCAGGGCGAATCCCGCCTGGCCTGGCTCTACGTCCTCGACGCCTACGAAGGCGGCCTCCCCTCGGCCCGCTACATCGGCGTGATCGCCGACGCGGCCGAAAAAGCAGGCGCCCCAGAGGACTACGTCCACTCGCTGCGCACCCGCAACAGCAAGAACGTCGGACCTGGAGCTTGAGCGAGACCCGTGCCGGTCACGTGACCGGCACGGGACCGTTCAGTGTGCTTGCAGGATGATGTTCGTCAGCGTCCGGACACCCACAGCCAGAGCACGCTCGTCGATGTCGAAAGTCGGCTGGTGCAGGTCCAACTGCTCGCCGACGCCCGACCACACGCCGAGCCTGGCCATGGCGCCGGGCACTTCCTCCAGGTACCAGGAGAAGTCCTCGCCACCGCCCGACTGGGAAGTGTCGGCCAGCGCGGCCTCGCCCATTCCCAGGATCGCGTTCTCGAACATCAACGCCGAGGTCGGATCGTTGACCACCGGCGGCACACCGCGCTTGTAGTTGAGCTGATAGCGCACACCGGTCGGCGCGAGCAACCCGTCGATGATCTCGCGGACCAGCGGTTCCAGCAGCAGCCAGGTGGCGTGATCGCCGGTTCGCACGGTGCCCGTGAGCATGCCCGTCTGCGGAATCGCGTTGGGCGCCTTGCCCGCACTCACCGCACCCCAGACCATGACCGTGCTGGTTCGAGGATCGACACGTCGGCTCAGCAGACCGGGCAAGCCCGTGATGACAGTCCCGATCGCATAGACCAGATCGCTGGTCAGGTGCGGCCGCGAGGTATGCCCACCCGGTGAATCGAGCACCAGCTCGACGGTGTCGGCCGCGGAGGTGATCGCACCGGTCCGCACACCGACCTTGCCGACTTCCAGACGCGGATCGCAGTGCAACGCGAAGATCCGGTCCACCCCGATCATCCCACCGGCCGCGACCACATCCAGCGCACCGCCCGGCATCACTTCCTCGGCGGGCTGGAACACCAACCGCACTCCCACCGGCAGCCTGTCCTCGGCCTCGGCGAGCGCGAGCGCGGCACCGAGCAGCACCGTGGTGTGCGCGTCGTGCCCGCAGGCATGCGATACACCGGGCACCGTCGAGGCGAAGGTCAGACCGGTGAATTCCTGCATCGGCAGCGCGTCCATGTCGGCGCGCAAGGCGATGCGCGGACGGTCGGTGGGGCCGAAGTCGCAGAGCAGACCGGTGCCGCCCGGCAGCACCTCCCAGCTCAGCCCGGCCTTGGTGAGCCAGCCCGACACGAACTCGGTGGTGGCGAACTCCGCACGGGACAACTCGGGGTTGGCGTGGATGTGTCTGCGCCATTGCACCAGGTCACCGGTGTGCTCGGCCAGCCATGCGTCGACGATCTCGGTTCCCGACATCAGCGTTGGTTCGGTGTCCGGCATGGTCGGACACGCTGCGTTCTCCCGCGCGATCGAGTGGGTACCCACACCCACCGATAGCGCGTCGGAGCCTGCGCGTGCGGTGCCCGGATGGCCGGAAATGGTCACCGAATATCCTCCTGTCGGTCGATCAGCCGTTGCAACAACCTGTCCCTGTGTACTTCATCGCCCGCTATCGCGACAGCGGTACGCGCCAACGCCAGCGCGCCGTCGAGCACCGCGCGGTCCGCCGAGGCGTTCACGGCGGCGGCGGCGAACTCCGGCTGATGGGTCGCCGCGCCACCGGCATCGATGCCGATCACCGGGTGGATACCGGGGATCACGTTGGTGACGTTGCCCATGTCGGTACTCCCGAGCGGCCGCAGCACCTCGAGCTCGGGCGCGATCGGCACCCGTCCCAGTCCGGTGATCTGCGCGCGGTAGGCAGCGGAGAGAACCGGATCGGGGGTGAGCTCGGTATAGGTGGGCGCGAGCGTCCGGATGTCGTGGGTGCAGCCGGTCGCCAGGGCGCCCGCTTCGAAACACGCCTTCGCTCGCCGCATCAGGTCGTCGAGTGAGCCGAAATCGGCCGCACGGAGGTAGTACAGCAACTCCGCGCGTCCGGGCACGATATTGGGGGCAACACCACCGTCGGACACTATACCGTGCAGCTGCTGACCAGGCCGTAGATGCTGGCGTAGCAAGCCGACGGCAACCTGGGTCACGGTGACCGCGTCGCCCGCGTTGCGGCCCAGTTCCGGCGCGGCGCTGGCATGCGCCTCACGGCCGTGGAAGACGATGGCGAGGTCGGCCAGTGCCAGTGATCGCGCGCCGACGATATCGGCGGGTCCGGGGTGGACCATCATCGCCATCGCGATGTCGTCGAAGGCGCCCGCTTCCAGCATGAGCACCTTGCCGCCGCCGCTCTCCTCCGCGGGTGTACCGAGCACGACCACGGTCAGCCCGAGCGCGTCGGCCACGGCGGCCAATCCGAGGGCGGCGCCGACAGCGGACGCGGCGATGATGTTGTGTCCGCAGGCGTGCCCGATCTCGGGTAGCGCGTCGTATTCGGCGCAGATGCCGACGGTCAGCGGGCCGCTGCCGTAGACGGCGCGAAAGGCCGTCGACAGTCCGGCGATACCGGTGGTGACGGCGAATCCGCGCTCGACCAGCGGCGCGAGGACCTTGGCGACGCTACGCATTTCGGCGAAGGCCAGCTCGGGTTCGGCGTGGATCGCGTGCGAGAGCCCGATCAGCTCGTCGGAGGCAGCCACAATCGCGGTGTCGGAGGCGGTGGCTGTGAGTTCGCCGGTGCGCGAGGGTGCCATGGCACCAGTCTTGCATCAGTGCCCGACAGCGGCGCACCGGCGAGCGTGGTCAGTTGCCGAAGGGGAGGTTCTCCGGGGTGACCGGGGTGGCCAGCGCGGCGAGGGTTTCGGCGTGCAGCGCGGTCTTGATGATCGGGGTGATCGGCTTGCGCAGGGCGGTCAGCGCGGCGGCGCGGGCGATCGCGGTGGGCAGCACCTCGTCGGCGTCGGCCTTGGCATCGGCGATGCCCGCGGCGAGGGCCTCGTCGGCGCCGAAGCGGTGGCCGGTGGTCATCGCCTGGACGCACACCTGGTTGCTCAGGCGACCCTTCAGCAAGCCGTTCATGCCGATCGTGAACGGCATGCCGAGGTGCACCTCGGGCAGCGACCAGAAGCCGCGGTCACCGCGCATCACGCGGAAGTCGTGGGAGGTGGCCAGCATGGCGCCCGCGCCGAACGCGTGGCCGTTGACCGCGGCGACCGTCGGCATCGGGAAGGTCAGCAGGCGGGTGTAGAGGGAGTGCACCCGGTCGAGGTAGCCGTGGATCTTGTCGAGGTTGCCGAAGACGTAGTCGGTGTCGAGGCCGTTGCTGTAGTACTTGCCGGTCGCGACGGTGACCAGCGCGGCAGCACCCTCGGACGCCTCGACCTTGTCGAGTGCGCCGTGGAAGGCGTCGATCCAGTCCGGCGAAAAACGGTTCTCGTTATCGGTCTCGCCCTCGTTGCCGAGGTACAGGACGAAAACATCACCAGAGCGCTCCAAATACGGCATGCAGGGAGAATAGTCTGCACCTGAACCCTGCCCTACTCGTGGGTAGGCACCTACTCAGCCCCGCACGACCCGACCCCGAGGAGGGTTCGCCGCGCAGCGGCGGTTCGCGGCCGTCCCGACGATCAGGTGCCGTTGCGTAGGCGACGAAGGAGCAAGCAACGGTGCCTGATCGTCGGGACACACGTGGCCGCGAACTCGAGCGCGCCAGCGCTCCAATAAACTCTGCTCATGACTGCCGAACAGGCCGCTGCGGCGATTGCCGAACGTACGGGAGTGCCGCGTCATCGCGTGGCCGTGGTGTTGGGATCGGGGTGGCAGGAGGCAGCGGCCGAGATCGGCGCGCCACATGCCTCGATCCCCATGACGGAGCTACCCGGCTTCGGAAAACCCAGTGCGCAGGGCCACGGCGGCATGGTGCATTCGGTCACCGTGAACGACAACGAAGTGCTGCTGCTGATGGGGCGTCAGCATCTGTACGAGGGCTATACGCCGCAGCAGGTGGTGCATCCGGTGACCGCGGCGATCGCGGCGGGCGCCGAGATCGTGCTGCTCACCAATGCCGCGGGCGGGCTGCGGGCGGGGCTGCAGGTCGGCGAGCCGGTGCTGATCGCCGACCACATCAACCTCACCGCGCGTACCCCACTTGTCGGTGCGCGGTTCGTCGATCTGGTCGATGCCTGGGATCCCGAATTGCGCGCGCTGACAAGGGAAATCGACCCGAGCCTGACCGAGGGTGTGTACGCCGGACTCACCGGTCCGCAGTACGAGACGCCTGCCGAGATCCGCATGCTCGCGACCATCGGCGCCGATCTGGTCGGCATGTCGACGGTGCTCGAGGCGATCGAGGCGCGTTCGCTCGGCGCGAAGGTGCTCGGCATCTCGCTGGTCACCAATATGGCCGCGGGCGTGACCGGAGAACACCTTTCGCATGCCGAGGTGCTGGCCGAGGGACAGGCCGCGGCGCCGCGGCTCGGCAAGCTGCTGCGCGGCATTCTGGAGCGCGTGTAGATGCTGCGCTTCGGGACCGCAGGCCTGCGTGGACCGTTGCGCGATGGCCCGGACGGGATGAACGTGACCACGGTGTCGCGGGCCACGGCCGGGCTGGCCGACTGGTTGCGTGAGCGGTGCCTCGGCGGTGGGGCCGTGGTGGTCGGGCGGGACGCACGACACGGGTCGGCGGAGTTCGCCACGGCAACCGCCGAGATCTTCACTGCCGCGGGCTTTCCCGTGACAGTGCTGCCGGATCCGGTACCCACCCCGGTGGTGGCGTTCGCGGTCCGCGAGCTGGGTGCGGTGGCGGGGGTGCAGATCACCGCCTCGCACAATCCGCCCGCCGACAACGGTTACAAGGTGTATCTCGACGGCGGGTCGCAGTTGCTCGCGCCTGCCGACAGCGAGATCGAGAAGTGCATCGAGGCGGTTGTCGAACCTGTTGCGCGGGAGCCTGTCTCGGTTTCCGGTGCCGATCTGGTCGATCGCTATCTCGCGCGCGTCGCGGAATTGCCCGGCCTGCTCGGCGGTCCCGGCGAGCGGGCGGATGTGCGGATCGCGCTCACCGCGCTGCACGGTGTCGGCGGTGAGCTCGCGGTGCGTGCGCTGGCCGCGGCGGGGTTCGCCGACGTGCACGTGGTCGACGAACAGTTCGCCCCCGACCCCGATTTCCCCACCGTCGCCTTCCCCAACCCGGAAGAGCCGGGTGCGGCCGATCTGTTGCTCGCGCTGGCCGAGCGGATCGACGCCGACGTGGCGATCGCGCTCGATCCCGACGCCGATCGCTGCGCGCTCGGTGTGCCGGGTCCGGCTGGTTGGCACATGTTGCGCGGTGACGAAACCGGCGTGCTGCTGGCCGATTACGTGCTGCGCACCTCGCCGACCGATCCGCTGGTCGCCACAACCATCGTTTCCTCGCGTCTGCTGTCGAAGCTGGCGGACGCGCGTTCGGCGCGCTACGCCGAGACCCTGACCGGCTTCAAATGGCTGGCCAGAGCGGGCGACGGACTCGTCTACGCCTATGAAGAAGCCATCGGACACTGCGTCGATCCCTCGAAGGTCCGCGACAAGGACGGCATCTCGGCTGCGGTGGCTGCCGCTGATCTCGTCGCCCTGCTGAAGGCTAATGGCAGCACGCTGCAGGCCGAACTCGACTCCTACGCGGTCGAATTCGGCCTGCACGCAGGCGGCCAGGTCTCCCTGCGCCTACCCGATCAGGCCGCCGCGACCCTGCTGGCCGCCGCGCTCCGAGCGAACCCACCCAGCGAAATCGCCGGTACCCCGGTCAAATTCACCGATCAGTCACTGGTCCGTGGCCGGTTACGCACCGACGCACTGATCTTCGACGCCGACGACTTCCGCATCGTCGTCCGTCCTTCGGGCACCGAGCCGAAACTCAAGTGCTACCTGGAAGTATTCGCCCAGGTAGCCGACCGAGAAGACCTGAACAACGCGAGACAGGCTGCCGCCCAGCGACTCTCTGAACTCGCCACGTTCTGTCGAACGCTGGCAGCGGGCAGGGAATAGCCCGCCCGCGCTGAGTTCAGCGTGGACCGAACTGGCGGTCGCCCGCGTCGCCGAGGCCTGGGACGATGTAGGCGTGCTCGTTGAGTTTTTCGTCGATGGCGGCGGTGACCAAGCGGACCGGCAGGCCCGAGGCCGCGAGGGCGGCAACACCTTCGGGGGCCGAGACGACGCAGACGGCGGTGATGTCGGTGGCGCCGCGGGCGACGAGCAGTTCGATGGTGTGACGCATCGAGCCGCCGGTGGCCAGCATCGGGTCGAGGACGAAGACGGGCAGGCCGGTGAGGTCGGCGGGCAGGGATTCGAGGTACGGCACCGGCTCGTGGGTCTGCTCGTCGCGGGCGATGCCGACGAAGCCGACGCGGGCTTGCGGCACGAGTTCGGCTGCGGCGTAGACCATGCCGAGGCCGGCCCGCAGGACCGGAACCAGCAGCGGGGGCGCCGCCAATCGGACGCCGTCGGTGACCGCGACCGGCGTGTCGATCGGCTCGCGCACCACCGGCGCGTCGCGCAGCGCCTCGTACATGAGGATGCCGGTGAGATCGGCCAGAGCATTGCGGAAGGTGGCGTTGTCGGTGCGAACGTCCCGCATGGTGCTCAGCAGGGTCGCGGCCAGCGGATGGTCGACGGTGTCGGTGCGCATGAAAAGACGATAGGGTCGCTTGGCGGTTCGCGCCTACGACCACTGGGGAAATTTTCGCGGTATCAGGGAACCGAATGCGGAGTCGGTGCGTCCAAGACTGTGAGTGACGTACTCTGCCCGGGAACTCGAGGATTGGGGGAAGTTCGATGACGAAAAAGATGTCGGCCGATGCCGAGGGCATCATCGCCTACAGCGCGGCTGCCGAGGTGATGGCCACGGAACTGGCCACGGCGGCGGCTGGTTCGGCTGCCTCCGACCCCACCCTGCTCGGGCCCATCATGGGTCTCATCGGCGGCGATTTCACCGCCGCCTACTCCGCCGCCCACGCCGGTCACGTCGCGTCGATCGCCCAGCTCTCGGCCGTCATGGGCAGCATGGGGGTGGCCACCGCCGGCGCCGCGACCACCCTGGTCGAGACCGATCTGAACAACGCCGCCCCGCTCACCGCGGCCGCGGGCGATATCGGTACCGACGCATGATCGACCTCAGCGGGCTGGCTCAGCCCCTCCTCGATCTGCTGTCGAGCTTCGGCACCGGCGTACTCGGCACCGGCGGCGCGTCCGACGGCTTGCGCTCCACCTCGACCAACCTCGACCAGATCTATCAACAGGGTCGCACCAGCATCAACAATGTGAACACCGCGTGGGACGGCCAGGCCGTCGACGCGACCACCGCCAAGGCGCTGCGCGTGCAGAACTCCTCGGCCACCCTGTCCGACAACGGCACCGAGATGGCAACCGTCGTCGACCAGGCCGCGGCCTATGTGCAGACCGGGCAGAAGGAGCTCGACGGGATCGTCAACTCGTTCCTGTCCCAGGTGTCCGCGCTCAGCCCCACCCTCGCCACACCCGCCGGTCTGACCGCCGTGGTGAGCTCGGCGATCGACCACATCGGGCAGGGCATGGGCGTCGTCGGCCGGGTGCAGGACGAACTGGGCACCCAGACCGCCGCGATCCAGGAGCTCACCCCCGCACCGTCGAGCACGTCGCTGGCGGGCGTCACCTCCGGCGCGTCCAGCCTCGCGTCCTCGGCGTCGAGTTCCGGCCTGCTGTCGACCGCGGCGAGTGCGGGCAGCACGGTGCTCAGCTCCGTGGGCTCGGCGATGTCGACGGCGATGGGCGGCAGCAACAGCAGCGGCTCGAAGACCTCCACCGGCGGGACCTCCGGCGGCACAGGCGGGTCGACCGGGTCCTCGGCAGGGTCGGCGACGGAGCCCGGCACCGGGGTCAAGGTCACCCTGCCCGACGGCAGCACGGTCGAGGCACCCAACGAGCAGGCCGCCACCGCGGTTCGCTCCGCCATCGGCGCGGTCGGCACCCCGTACGTCTGGGGCGGCAACGACCCCCAATCGGGCATCGACTGCAGCGGGCTCACCCAGTACGCCTACGGCGAGGCCGGGGTCGAACTGCCGCGTCTGGCGCAGGAACAGCACATCGGTAATCCCCAGGTGTCCCCCGGTGACCTGATGCCGGGCGACCTGGCCGTGTGGGACGGCCATGTCGCGATGGTGGTCGGCAACGGGCAGCTCGTCGAGGCCGGCGATCCGGTTTCGATCAGTTCCATCCGAACGGAGAACAGTGGCATGGAGTTCTACGGCTTCTACAGGCCCACCTCATGACCGGCACGCCGATCCCCGAGGTGCCCAATGTGGAGTCCGCGGTCAGCACCAACCGGTCGGGCACGATCTCGGTCCGCGCGACCAGCATGGGTCTGCCGATCGCGCTCAAGTTCGAGCGCAGCGAATACCAGTTCGGCGCACAGGCACTGGCCGACGAGATCCTGCGCCTGACCCGACGCTCGACCATCGCCGCCGCCGCCCGCCTGCGCGAGGTCTACAGCGAGCAGGCGCAGATCCCCGATGAGCTGCTCGACAAGATGAACCTGCCCACCCGGCGTCAGGCGGTCGAGGAGCTCGATCGCATCGACGATGCCGACACCGGTCAGACGAGTTGGATGAGGCCACTGTGAGTGCGGAGATGGATGCCCTGGTCGCGGGCGTCACCGGAAAGCTCGAGGCGCTCGAGGCGGCGCTGTACGGGTTGAAGCAGGTCAACGGGCGGTTCACCACCGAGGACGGGCTGGTCACCGCAGAGGTGAACAGCGACGGCGCCCTCGTCGCCCTGCGGCTGGACGAAGGCATCACCACGCTGGCGCCCACCGAGGCCGCCGCGCTCATCCTGGCGGCCTGCAAACAGGCCACCGAGACCGCCGGTGAGGCCCGTTCCAACATCATTGCGACACTGAACGAATCGCTCGCCGGACCGAGTACACAGCCCGCCGGGCACTTAGCACCCGGGCCGGATAGTGCCCGGCGCTCGAGCTAGCTAGGCTTCGCGTCATGGCTTCTGGAGACATCGTCCCGATCGAGCTCGGTCTGACCGATGGCGATCTCGTCACCCTGTGGGCACCGCGCTGGCGCGACGGTGACGACGAGTGGGAGGCGTTCCTCGGTCACGAGGACGACCTCTACGGTTTCGAGTCCGTTGCGGAACTGGCGGCGTTCATCCGCACCAACTCCGACAACGACCTCGTCGACCACCCGTCCTGGGCGGTCATCGCCGGTCTTTCGGCCGCTGAGCTGGAGCCGGAGGAGAACTTCAGCTTCGATCTGGTCTCCGTGCCGGAACTGGCGGCGGGCGAGCCCGACGTCGACGTCGTCGGCGAGCTCGAGGACACCCTGGCGATGGTGCGCAATATCGCCGAGGTGTGCGAACTCGACGTGGTCACCAAGTTCTTCGGCAACAACCCGGTGCTCGGCGCACTGGCCAGCGGGGCGAGCACGTTCGTCGGCCGCGACGGCGAAGAGCTGTGGGATCAGGTCGGTGCCGCGATCGTCAAGGGCTGGGACGACGTGCTCGACGCGATCGACAGTGTCGTCAGCACGCCCGAGGTCGACGCGGCCGCGGTCGCCGTCGCCGAGGCGGAGCTGCTGGCGGCCGAGGAGAACGTCGTCGACGCCGACGATGCCGCGGAGGAGGAAGAGGAGTTCGAGAGCGTCGATCTCACCGCCGCCGACGAGGACGAAGAGGAGTCCTTCTGGGACGAGGTCGGCATCGACCCCGTCAAGATCGTCAACTCCGACGGCGAGCAGTTCACCCTGCGCTGCTACCTCGACGACGAGCCGATCTTCCTCGGTGACGGCCACACCATCACCGTCTTCGCTTCCGAGCGCGCACTGGCCCGCTACCTGGCCGACGATCACGAGCACGAGCTGGCCCGGGTCTCGACCTTCGCCGAGGTGCAGACCGCGGCCGTGGACGGTTCGCTCGAGGTCGAGGTGACCGACGAGAACGTCTACGTGCTCACCGGTCTGGTCGACGATCTGGCCGAGGGCCCCGAGGCGGTCGACGTCGAACAGCTCGATCTCGCTGTCGAACTGTTCAGCGACGCGGCCGACTACGCCGATGACGACAGTGTGGAAACGGCTCTCGCACCGTCGAATCCGCTCGGCTGGTACGTCTCGTACCTGCTCAACCCGGATCCGAACCGGATGGCGCCGAACCCGCCGTACGCGACGGAGGCCCAGCAGTTCCGCGATCTGCAGCGTGCGTTCGAAGCGCGGCTCGTCAGCGAATAGGTTTCGATGAGATCAGGGGTGGCACCGAGTCGGTGCCACCCCTGATCCATGTCACCCGAGAAGCACCGCGTAGCCCGGTTTGATCACTTCGTCGATGATCTTCAGCCGGTCCGGGAACGGGATGAAGGCCGATTTCATGGCGTTGATGGTGAAGCGTTCCAGGTCGCTCCAGCCGTAGCCGAAGGTGTCGACCAGCTTGGACATCTCCTCGCTCATGGAGGTGTCGCTCATCAGGCGGTTGTCGGTGTTGACCGTGACCCGGAAGCGCAGGCGGGCGAGCAGGTCGAACGGATGCTTGTCCAGCGAGGGCACCGCGCCGGTCTGCACGTTCGACGAGGGACACAGTTCCAGCGGCACCCGCATATCGCGCACGTAGTTCGCGACCAGCCCGAGCTGCGCGTCTTCGATTTCGCCAGGAACGCTGATGTCGTCGGTGATGCGCACCCCGTGGCCGAGCCGATCACAGCCGCAGAACGCGAGCGCCTCGTGGATCGAGGGCAGGCCGAACGCCTCGCCCGCGTGAATCGTGAAGTGCGCGTGGTTGGCTCGCAGGTATTCGAACGCGTCCAGGTGCCGGGTGGGTGGGAATCCCGCCTCGGCGCCCGCGATGTCGAACCCGCCCACTCCGGCATCACGGAACCGAACGGTCAGCTCCGCGATCTCGCGCGACCTGGCCGCGTGCCGCATCGCCGTGAGCAGACATGTCACCCGGATGACATTGCCCTGCTCCGCCGCGATCGCCTCCCCCTCCCGGAACCCGGCAAGGGTGTGCTCGACGACCTCGTCGAGTGTGAGGCCCTTCTCGAGATGCTGCTCGGGCGCGAACCGCACCTCCGCGTACACGACCCCATCAGCGGCGAGGTCGACAGCGCACTCCCGCGCCACCCTGCGCAGCCCCTCGGGGGTCTGCATCACCGCGACCGTGTGCGCGAACGTCTCCAGATACCGCTCCAACGACCCACTGTCGGCGGCGTCGCGAAACCACGCCCCCAAACTCTCGGCATCGGAAGCGGGTAATTCGTCATAGCCGCAGTCAGCGGCCAGCTCTAGCACCGTCGAGGGCCGCAGACCACCATCGAGGTGATCATGCAGCAGGGCCTTCGGTGCGCGTCGGATCGAAGCGAGGTCAAGGGGCGCCGGTCCAGTCATGTACTGACGGTAGCCGCACTCGCCGATCCCGGCAGCGAACTTCCCCCGTGGCCATCGTCTCGTTGATTATCTGACCTGCGAAAGACTATTGCGGGCCATCCACGCACGCTGCCCGCGCCGCACGAGCTCCCCCACGGTGCCCCGGCCTGCCCGCGCGACGCCGTCACCGGGTCGGCCATTCCGGCTCGCGCACCGCAGACCCGGCCCGGATCCAGCGGTTGGTGCCCGGCAGCACGGCGGTGACCAGCGTGGCGATGAGCAGCACGATCAGCGCCAGCGCGAACAGCGGTACTTCGAGCCCCCCGAACATGATCGTCGCCACGATACCCAGCGACGACCCGGCGACCACCCATGTCCGCCCTGACCGCTTTCGGTTGACCAGCAGAGCAGCGCCACGCAGATTCATCGCACCGATCACCCCCGTGCCGACCGCGATTATCAGCAGGATCGCGAAGCTGACGAGCCTGAAGTCAACGCTGTTCGGCTCGTGTGGCTTGTCGAGCGCCGCGAAGGCGCCGTAGCAAGCCCACCCGGCGATCGCGACCGCGCTCAGGCCGGTGACAACGGCGAGTATCTGCGCCACCGCAGCCGTCCGCCCACCGTCGTCTCGGTTTCCCCACCGCCCCATTGATCCTCCCGAACCGTCTTCCTCACCGTAGTGGGGCGCTGTGTCTTCGCCGCCACGATCCACACCTGGGCACAATCGCGCAGCCTCAGCCGATCCGGCCGAGGACCAGCTCCCCCGGCTTCGCCTCGGAAGCGGGTTCGACATCCACCGCGTCCGCGAGCGCAGCCAGAGCTCCGGCGAAGGCATCCGGCGTATCGGTATGCAAGGAGAGCAGCGGCTGGCCGGCCACCACCGAATCCCCCGGTTTGGCATGCATTTCGATACCGGCGCCCGCCTGCACCCGCTCACCCTGGCGTGCCCGGCCCGCACCGAGGCGCCAGGCGGCGATCCCGACGCCCATCGCGTCGAGCCGGGTGAGGACGCCGGTGGATTCGGCGCGGACGATCTCGGTATGACGCGCGACCGGCAGCGGCGCGGCCGGGTCACCGCCCTGCGCCTGGATCATCGCGCGCCAGTGATCCATGGCTCTGCCGTCGGCGAGCACATCGGCGGGGTCGACGTGCAGCCCCGCTTGGGCGACCATTTCGCGAGCGAGCGTCAGCGTCAGTTCGACCACGTCAGCAGGTCCCCCACCGGCGAGAACCTCTACCGACTCGGCGACCTCGAGCGCGTTGCCCGCGGTCCGGCCCAGCGGTGTGTCCATCGCGGTGAGCAGGGCGACCGTGTTCACTCCGGCGTCGCGGCCGAGCTCGACCATCGCGGTCGCCAGTTCGCGGGCGCCGTCGATGGTCTTGAGGAACGCGCCTGACCCGACCTTCACGTCCAGCACCAGGGCCGATGTCCCCTCGGCGATCTTCTTGCTCATGATCGAGCTCGCGATCAGCGGGATCGACTCGACCGTGCCGGTGACATCGCGCAGTGCGTAGAGCCGCTTGTCGGCCGGGGCCAGATCGGCGCCCGCCGCGCACACCACCGCGCCGATCGCGGGGTCGGCCAGGATCTCGCGCATGCGCGACCCGGTGACATCGGCCTGCCAGCCGGGAATCGATTCGAGTTTGTCCAGCGTGCCGCCGGTATGACCGAGTCCACGGCCCGACAGCTGGGGTACCGCGGCGCCACAGGCTGCCACCAGTGGGGCCAGCGGCAGGGTGATCTTGTCACCGACGCCGCCGGTGGAGTGCTTGTCGACGGTGGGCCGGGGCAGGTCGGTGAAATCCATCCGGCTGCCGGAGCCGATCATCGCCGCCGTCCACCGCGCGGTCTCGCGCCGGGTCATCCCGCGCCACACGATCGCCATGGCCAGCGCCGACATCTGCTCGTCGGCCACGATCCCCCGGGTGAACCCGTCGACCACCCAGTCGATCTGAGCATCCGACAGCTCACCGCCGTCGCGCTTACAGGTAATGATCGAAACCGCATCCAGTGCCGTCATGGCCCAAGTCTGGCACTGAGGTCCGACTATTGCCGTCCGGCGGCCAGATCATCCGGCCCGAAGGCGTAGGGCAGCAATTCGGACAGCGGCTTCGGGCCCTCGGCGTGATCCACCAGCAGTTCGCCCCCGCCGTGTTCGAACAGCAGCTGACGACACCGCCCGCACGGCATCAAGATCTCACCCCGGGAATCGGTCACGGAGACCGCCACGAGACGCCCGCCACCCGTCGCGAATAAGTTACCGACGAGTACGCATTCGGCACACAGGGTTAGCCCATATGAGACATTTTCCACATTGCATCCGCTCACAATTCGGCCATCCGCACTGAGAGCAGCGGCGCCGACCGGGAAACCCGAGTACGGCGCATACGCCGCCCCCATTGCCCGAATTGCCATGTCATGCAACGTATTCCAGTCAATTTCGGGCATCGAAAACCTCCAGCGGATCCCGTCGAACACCGGGAAACAGGGGCCGAAACACCAGTATCCGGCATCGAGAAAGGTAAACCTAACTCTGCTGTTTTACGCGCAACGCGCCGCACGCCGAATTAGTTCCGCGAAACAGAGGGGATTAGAGTTCAGCGAAGATCGGTTCAGGTTCCCGGCGGCGGGCCAGCGCTCCGAATACAGCGCAGCCACCTGGGCATTTGCCTCTCCACGCATGTCGGCGTCGGATCTGTGACCGGGTCCATCAACGACGTTGGAGGCACCGCACTCTATGACCACGATAGAAGCTCCGGCTCCGGCCCAGCCGAAGCGGAAGACGCTGTACCGCGGCGACCCCGGCATGTGGTCCTGGGCGCTGCACCGGATCACCGGTGTCACCCTGTTCTTCTTCCTCTTCGCGCATGTGTTGGACACGGCACTGGTCCGGGTCAACCCGGACACCTACGACCAGGCGATCGAGCTCTACAAGAACCCCGTCGTCGCGCTGATGGAGATGGGTCTCGTCGTCGCCGTCCTGTTCCACGCCCTCAACGGTGTGCGGGTCATTCTCGTCGACTTCTGGTCTCAGGGTCCGCGATACCAGAAGCAGATGCTGTGGGTTGTCGCCACCATCTGGATTCTGGTCTCCGCCGCCGGCGTCGGCCGCCAGTTCTTCTACCTGCTGACGGAGCACTGATATGTCCGCACCTGTCCTCGGCAAGTCCTACGATCGCCCGGCCAGCCTCGACTCCCCCCGCTCGCCGCGTGGCAAGTCGAACGGCAACTTCGAGAAGTACGCATGGCTGTTCATGCGCATCTCCGGCCTGTTCCTGATCATCCTGGTGCTCGGCCACATGTTCATCATGTTGATGATCGACGGTGGCGTGAACCGACTGAACTTCGCGTTCGTGGCCGGTCGCTGGTCCAGCCCGTTCTGGCAGTTCTGGGACCTGTCCATGCTGTGGCTGGCTCAGCTGCACGGCGGCAACGGTCTGCGCGTGATCATCGACGACTACTCGCGCAAGGACTCCACCCGGTTCTGGCTGAAGGTCATCCTCGTGCTGTCGATGATCCTGGTCATGGCAGTCGGCACGTACGTCATCTTCACCTTCGACCCCAACATCACAGGTTAGGAACAGGCCACCTCGCATGAGTGAATCCCGTCCGATTCAGGAGCATCGCTATGACGTGGTCATCGTCGGCGCCGGTGGCGCGGGCATGCGCGCGGCGATCGAGGCCGGCCCACGCGCCCGCACCGCGGTCCTGACCAAGCTGTACCCGACCCGCAGCCACACCGGCGCGGCCCAGGGTGGCATGTGCGCCGCGCTGGCCAACGTCGAAGAAGACAACTGGGAATGGCACACCTTCGACACCGTCAAGGGTGGCGACTACCTCGTCGACCAGGATGCCGCGGAGATCATGGCCAAAGAGGCCATCGACGCGGTCATGGACCTGGAGAAGATGGGCCTGCCGTTCAACCGCACGCCCGAGGGCAAGATCGACCAGCGTCGTTTCGGTGGCCACACCCGTGACCACGGCAAGGCGCCCGTGCGTCGCGCGTGTTATGCCGCCGACCGCACCGGTCACATGATCCTGCAGACGCTCTACCAGAACTGTGTCAAGCACGACGTCGAGTTCTACAACGAGTTCTACGTGCTCGACCTGGTGATGACCGACTCCGATCGTGGCCCCGTCGCCACCGGCGTCGTCGCCTACGAGCTGTCGACCGGCCAGATCCACATCTTCCACGCGAAGTCGATCGTGTTCGCCACCGGTGGCTCGGGCCGCATGTACAAGACCACCTCGAACGCGCACACACTGACCGGTGACGGCATGGCGATCGTGTTCCGCAAGGGCCTGCCGCTCGAGGACATGGAGTTCCACCAGTTCCACCCGACAGGCCTCGCGGGCCTCGGCATCCTCATCTCCGAGGCGGTGCGTGGTGAGGGTGGCATCCTGCGCAATGCCTCCGGTGAGCGCTTCATGGAGCGCTACGCCCCCACCATCAAGGACCTCGCGCCGCGCGACATCGTCGCCCGCTCGATGGTGCTCGAGGTGGCCGAGGGCCGTGGTGCGGGCCCGAACAAGGATTACGTCTACATCGACGTGACCCACCTGGGTGCCGACGTGCTCGAGGAGAAGCTGCCCGACATCACCGAGTTCGCGCGCACCTACCTCGGCGTCGACCCGGTGACCGAGCTGGTGCCGGTCATGCCGACCTGCCACTACGTCATGGGCGGTATCCCGACCAAGATCCGTGGCGAGGTGCTGCGCAACAACACCGACGTGGTCCCCGGCCTGTACGCCGCCGGTGAGTGCGCGTGTGTGTCGGTCCACGGCGCGAACCGTCTCGGCACCAACTCGCTGCTCGACATCAACGTGTTCGGCCGTCGCGCCGGCATCGCGGCCGCCGAGTACGCCAACCGCACCGAGTTCGTCGAGATGCCGGAGAACCCGTCGCAGATGGTGATGGACTGGCTCGAGCTGATCCTGTCCGACCACGGCAACGAGCGCGTGGCCGACATCCGCACCGAGCTGCAGGCCACGATGGATGCCAACGCGGGCGTGTTCCGCACCGAGGAAACCCTCAAGAAGGTCCTCACCGACATCCACACGCTCAAGGAGCGCTACACCCGGATCACGGTGCAGGACAAGGGCAAGCGCTACAACAGCGACCTGCTCGAGGCCGTCGAGCTCGGCTTCCTGCTCGAGCTGGCCGAGGTCACCGTCGTCGGCGCGCTCAACCGCAAGGAATCGCGTGGCGGCCACGCTCGCGAGGACTACCCGGACCGCGACGACGTGAACTTCATGCGGCACACGATGGCGTACAAGGAGGGGCCGGAGCTCATCTCCGAGATCCGCCTCGACTTCAAGCCGGTGGTGCAGACCCGCTACGAGCCGATGGAGCGTAAGTACTGATGACTGCTGCAGTCGATACCGCCAAGCAGAAGCCGGCGCCCGTGCCCGAGGGCTCGGTCATGGTCACCGTCAAGGTGGCCCGCTTCAACCCGGAGAACGGCCAGGGCGCCTACTGGGATTCGTTCCAGGTGCCGGTCCTGCCGACCGACCGCTTTCTCAACGTGCTCATCTACATCAAGTCCTACCTGGACGGCACCCTCACCTTCCGGCGCTCCTGCGCCCACGGTGTGTGTGGTTCCGACGCCATGCGGATCAACAATGTGAACCGCCTGGCGTGCAAGGTGCTGATGAAGGACCTGCTGCCCAAGGGCGACAAGACCCTCACCATGACCGTCGAGCCGATCCGCGGCCTGCCCGTGGAGAAGGACCTCGTGGTCGACATGGAGCCGTTCTTCGACGCGTTCCGCGCGGTGAAGCCCTACCTGATGACCTCGGGTAACGAGCCCACCCGCGAACAGATCCAGAGCCAGGCCGACCGGGCCCGCTTCGATGACACAACCAAGTGCATCCTGTGCGCCTGCTGCACCACGTCGTGCCCCGTCTACTGGACCGACGGCAGCTACTTCGGCCCCGCCGCGATCGTGAACGCGCACCGCTTCATCTTCGACAGCCGTGACGAAGGCGCCCGCGAGCGCCTCGACATCCTCAACGACGTCGAAGGTGTCTGGCGCTGCCGCACCACCTTCAACTGCACCGACGCGTGCCCCCGTGGCATCGAGGTCACCAAAGCGATCCAGGAAGTCAAGCGAGCCCTACTCTTCACCCGCTGATCTTTCCCGCTCGGCACAGGCCGTCTACACCGAAAGGTGTTGGCGGCCTTTGTCGTTCATCGGTACGCGCGGGAATGCCAGCAGAGTGGATAGTGTTACTATCCATAGTAGATAGTATCAGTATTCATTCTGGGAGTACCTATGATCACCCTCGTAGCTCTGATCGGCTCGCTCGTCGTCTTCCGGACGCTCGGAACACTCGGCGTGACCCGATTCGCCTCGTCGTCCGTCAGCGCCGCCCACGCACTGGCCGTCATGCTGGTGATGACGGGAACCGCGCACTTCATGCCCTCCAGCGTCACCGTGATGCCGAACTACGCCGACATGGTCGCGATGATCCCGCCGTTCTTCCCGTTCCCCGGCTTCATGGTCCTCGCCAGCGGCGTCCTGGAACTGCTCGCGGCCGTCGGCCTGATCCTCACCCGCACCCGCTGGCTGGCAGGCTGGGCCCTGGTCCCCCTGTTCCTCCTGCTACTGCCCGCCAACATCTACGCCGCCCTCAATGACATCCCCTTCGCGGGAGAGCCGGCATCGCCACTGTGGCAGCGAATCCCGGAGCAGGTGCTGTATATCAGCTTCGCCGTGTGGGCCACCCGATCAGCACCCCGTGTGGCGCCCGCGTGGCGGCGGCGTGAACCGTCGACAGTCTGAGCACGTTCCGCTAGCAGCGCGCCCATCGAAAGACGCAGGCCGCCTTTGCCATTCACTACGATTGCCAAATGTCGCAGACATGGATGCCGGTATTCGGTTACAACAACAAGGTCGTCCCTGCCAGCGGAATGCTGATCTGCGGGTCCATAGCTATCCTTATGACGCTCCGGCTCCCGCTCTTCGAGATCGACCGCAGACGAGGCCGACGAACCTACTCATTGTGGGACCTACGCGAAGTCGGCGCCCCCGGCGTACCACTACTGGTCTTCGGCGCGGCCCTGCTGGTCGTTGCGGGTTTCGTCACATACCGCCGACACATTCCGAGAGCGTTGCTGTCCTGCCTTGCGGTCGCCGAAGCCCTCGGCATCCTGATCGCGCTGAGCGTCGGATTCACGATCACCTTCGCAACCCTGGACTATCCAGCCTCCACCTCCATCACGTTCAACCCCTGCCTGCTGATCCTCGTCGGCGGGCTCACCACCGCCCTTGTGGGCTCATGGCAGCAGCCGAAGTTCCAGGATCACCGACCCGAACCGGCCGAGTAGACAGCTCTCTCTCCGATGAGCTAGCCGTAGCGGGCCGCCGCGTCCAGGACTGCGGTTCGGTAGGAGCGGCCGAAGAGGACGGCGTGGGCCAGTAGGAGGTGGAGTTGATGCAGGGGGATGCGGGTTTGCCAGTCGGGGGCCAGGGGGTGGACTTCGTTGTAGGCGGCGATGATTCGGGGAAGGTAGGGGGCGCCGCCGAAGAGGGACAGGGTGGATAGGTCTGTTTCGGGGTGGCCTCCGTGGGCGGCGGGGTCGATCAGCCAGGGGGTGTCGGAGGGGCCCCAGAGGATGTTGCCCGGCCAGAGGTCGCCGTGGATTCGGGCGGGGGGTTCGGTGGGGGCTTCGATGTGGATCGATTCGAGGTAGTCGGCGTCGGCGGGGTCGAGGGCACCCGCGTCGACGGCGAGTTTCAGGTACGGCTGGATTCGGTGCTCGCGGTACCAGGTCGGCCAGTCGTCGCCGGGGGTGTTGTCGAGGGGCAGGCCGGCGAGGAAACCCTCGGTGGCAGCGCCGAATTCGGGTGCGCCCGCGTCGTGGGTGACCGCCAATCCGGCACCGAACCGTTCCGCCGCCGCGGCGGTCGGCTCGGCATGGTCGACCCACTCCATTAGCAGCAGTTCATCGGTCTGCGCGTACAACTGCGGCACCGCCACTCCCTCGGCTTCCCGTAGCCAACGCAGCCCAGCTGCCTCCGCCGCGAAAAGGCCGGGTGGAGCGGGCACGGGCTCGGCGGTCGGTGCGGCGGATATCCCACCGGGCCAGGTCTTCAGAAACAGGTGCGTCCCGTCATCGAGCGCGATCCGCTCGGCGACGCTGATGGACCCACCCGCGACGGGCGTAGTCCGCAGCCGCTGATGAGCGAGGAAGGTCGGCAGCAGGTGCGGGTTCGCACGCAGAAACGGCAAGTCCACGTCGCCATCTTGCCCATGTGCGGCCGGTGACGGTCGGCGAATCGGAAGATCCACGGCGTGCGCCGCTCACCCGAATGAGACCGGACTACTTTGTGAACAGGTATTACTAAACGCTGTTCATAAATGCCATCGGCGTGGTTTCATGTCCTCGAACGTGTTCCACATCACGTCGTGACGTCCGCGCACCCGGACCGAAGGAGACAGCTGTGACCAGCACAAACATTCCCGCGGGGTTCGATTTCACCGATCCAGATCTGCTCGCGAGTCGATTGCCGATCGAAGAGTTCGCGCAGCTGCGGCGGACCTCGCCCGTTTGGTGGTGCGCGCAGTCCGACCGCGCCAGCGGGTTCGACGACGGCGGGTACTGGGTGGTGTCCAAGCTGGCCGACATCAAGGAGATCTCGAAGAATCCGGAGGACTTCTCCTCGCACGAGAACACCGCGATCATCCGATTCAACGAGGAGACCACCCGCGAGCAGATCGACATGCTCGGCAACATGCTGATGCTGAACCTGGATCCGCCGCAGCACACCAAGATTCGCCGCATCGTGTCGAAAGGCTTCACCCCGCGCGCGGTGGAGAACCTGCGGGCCGCGCTCACCGAGCGGGCCGAGAAGATCGTGTGGGAAGCCAAGAAGTCCGGTCGCGGCGACTTCGTCGAGCAGATCGCGTGCGAACTGCCGCTGCAGGCCATCGCCGAGCTGATCGGCGTGCCGCAGGAGGACCGCATGAAGCTGTTCGACTGGACCAACCAGATGATCTCCTACGACGATCCGGAGTTCGAGGGCAACCACCACACCGCGACCGCCGAGGTGATGGGCTACGCCTGGAACATGGCCGAGCAGCGCCGCGGCTGCCCGGCGGCCGACATCGTGACCCAGCTGGTCAACGCCGATGTCGACGGCGAGCACCTCGGTTCGGACGAGTTCGCGTTCTTCGTCATCCTGCTCGCGGTGGCGGGTAACGAGACCACCCGCAATTCGATCACCCACGGGATGAAGGCCTTCGTCGACAACCCGGACCAGTGGGAGCTCTACAAGCAGCAGCGCCCGCGCACCGCGCCGGACGAGATCGTGCGCTGGGCGACCCCGGTGACCGCGTTCCAGCGCACCGCGACGCGCGACCTGGAGCTCGGCGGGCAGCAGATAAAGAAAGGCCAGCGGATCGGATTGTTCTACAGCTCGGCCAATTTCGACGAGGACGCCTTCGCCGACCCGTTCCGGTTCGACGTCCAGCGCGATCCCAACCCGCACGTCGGCTTCGGCGGTACCGGAACGCACTACTGTGTCGGGGCGAATCTGGCCCGCCTGGAAATCGACCTGATGTTCAATGCCATTGCCGACGCCATGCCGAACCTGCGCCAGGTCGCCGAGCCGGTACGCCTGCGCAGCGGCTGGCTGAACGGCATCAAGCGCTGGGAGGTCGAATACGCTTGAATCGACACGTGATCGAGGGGGTGGCCGAGTGACGGGCAAGGCGCGTGGCCGTACGCCGACGGTGACCGATGCCGATATCCGGCGGGTCACGCGGGCGCTGCTGGCCGGGCACGGCCCCGAGTCGGTCACCCTGCGAGCGATCGCCCGCGAACTCGGTGTCACCGCACCCGCGCTGTACCGGCACTATTCCTCGCGCGACGAACTGCTCGAGCGGATGCGGGTGGAGTTCTGCGCCGATCTGGCCGAGTTCCTCTCGACCGAGATCGAGCCGCTGCCCGACGACGGCGCGGTGCAGTTCCTGGCCATCTGCCGGGGTTTCCGGCACTGGGCGCTGGCGAACCCCAGGGAATTCACCCTGGTGTTCGCCTCGCCCACCGCGCAACCGTCGATGATGCGCCGCTTCGACGAACCCTTCGGCCGGATCTTCCTCGCCGCCGCGGGCAGGCTGCTGGCGAACTTCGAGATCGCCACCCCACCGGAGGAAATCATCCCGGCCGAGCTACGCGAGGACCTCATCGGTTTCCAGGTCGACCTGCTCGCCATGCTCTCGGAGTCCGGCCAGAAGTTCCCCGCCGAGAAGCTCGACCTCGGTGTCACCTACCTGATGGTGCAGATCTGGGCCCGCCTGTTCGGCCACGTCACCCTCGAGGTGTTCGGCAACTACCCGATCCCGCTGGCCGACCCGGAGATCATGTTCGACGCCATGCTCGCCGACCTGGCCCGCACCACCGGTTTCGCCGACTGAGAACGCCGGTCATGGGAAAGGCGTTGCGGTTGACCAGGTTTCGCCCGCGACCACGATGTGATCGAGGTAGCGCAGCCCCACTGTGCGGGCGGCCTGGTGCAGCAGAGTGCTGGCTCGGCGGTCGTCAGGGCTGGGGGTCGGGTCGCCGGAGGGGTGGTTGTGGACCACGGCGAAAGCTCGACCGTCGTGGCGCAGGACGGCATTGAGGATTTCCCGGACGGGGACCGCCACGTGGTCAATGGCGCCTTCGGCGACGAAAGCGCGATGGCGCAGGCGGTTCTGGGTATCGCAGATGAGGACGAGAAGACGCTCTACCCGGGCACCGGCGAACAGTGGGAGCGCCACCGCCGCGATGTCTTCGGGGCTGGCCAGCTGCGCCAGCGCATCGGTGGGGGTGCGCGAGCGGGTGCCGAGGTGGAAGGCGGCGACGACCGTGGCGGCTTTGGCCGGGCCGATGCCCGCACGGGCGGCCAGTTCTTCGGGGCGGGCGGAGGCGAGCTCGGCCAATCCGCCGTAGTCGGCGATCAATTGGGCCGCGACCTCCAGCGCGGATTTGCCGCGGGTACCCTGGCCGAGCAGCAGCGCGAGTAGCTCGCCGTCGCTGAGCGCGTGCGCGCCGAGCATGAGCAGGCGCTCGCGCGGACGTTGGGCGACAGGCAAACTCGCGATCGGAACCGACATCGTTTCCCCCTGCGGATCGGTGACTACTCCGATAATCGCAGGGGGTACCGACAAGTCCGGGCTACCCCTCGGCCACCACGTGGGTGACAAAACCCGAACCTGGATCTGCCCCGCTAGGTAATAGGCTCTGGACTGAGGCCCGAATCGGAATCAAGGGCACTGCCCCGATCGGCAGTCGAATCCGTGCTGAATACGGAATCAGCCATCAACCGTTCCAGATTGCGTAGCTGGCGTTCGTGCACGACGATGCGGCGCAGCGCCTCGTTGACGGTGGCGTTGCTGTCGGCGGTGCCCATGATGTCGGCGGCAGCGGCCAGCAGTCGCTGATCGAGATCTATTCGCAGGGTGCGCACACATCCTCCTCATCTACGAACGCAATCTTGCGTGATGACCACCGGACTCGTCGGCTAATTCACCGCGTCGTTACCGAACCCTCGCGTTCGCAAGTCCGCACAGCGACCGCTGACATCGGTCAGCAAGCACACAGAAAACACAGTTCACCGCCGGAATCCGCGAGCGACCAACCCTGCAACTGTGCAGTTTGCGTAGTTGTCGCAGTGGTTGTTGTCGCGACGCCACCGCGGTGCTTGCCTGGAGTCATGTTCACCGAAGCCCAGCTGTACTCGCCGGTGACGCGCGAGCGTGACGGCGATGTGACGGTGCATCTCAGCAATGACCATCCCGGCAGCCGCGACGAGCACTACCGCGCGCGCCGCAACGCCATCGCCGCACTCGCACTCGACTACTCCCCCGGCACCCGGCCACCACACATCGACTACACCGACGACGAACAGCGGGTGTGGCGGATCGCCTCGGCGGAACTGGCTCGCAAGCACGAGGTCTACGCCTGCCGCGAGGTCCGTGCGGCCGCGCGCGACCTCGCCCTGCCGCACGATCACATCCCGCAGCTCGACGAGGTATCGCGGCTGCTCATCCCCCTGTCCGGCTTCCGGTACGTGCCCGCTGCCGGTCTGGTTCCGCTGCGTGAGTTCTTCGGTTCCTTCGCCGAGCGCACCTTCCATTCGACCCAGTACATCCGCCACCATTCGGCCCCGCTCTACACGCCGGAACCCGATGCGATCCACGAGATCATCGGCCACGCCACGCAGATCGCCAGCCCGCGGTTCGCGGCACTGTACGAATCGGTCGGCGCCGCGGTGGCCCGGCTGGAGACCGACAGCGCGCTGAAATTCCTCGCCGATGTCTTCTGGTTCTCGCTCGAATTCGGCGTGGTCCGCGAGGACGACGAGATTCGTTGCTACGGTGCCGGGCTGCTGTCGTCCTACGGCGAGATCGACGAATTCCGGCACGCGCGACTACGTCCGCTCGATGTCGCGGAGATGGGCACCATCGCCTACGACATCACCCATTACCAACCGGTGCTGTTCTGCGCGGATTCGGTGGATCAGATCGTCGGCGTGCTCGGCGAATTCTTCGCGACCATGGATGACGAGACGCCGACCCGACTCTGCCACCCCAGCCAGCCGGTGCCGTAGCTAACTCCGAAAACCTTGTGACAGAACACAGTTCGAGATCTCGCGTTTGCCACTTGCGGAGACTTGCCACGCGAGAGCTGTTACTTTCGACCCGTTCTTCGAGCTTTGAGAGGGTCGGGTAGACCGAATATGACTGTGGACGTGACGAATACGCAGGCCGAGCAGAACCCGGAACCGGAAGCGCCGCTGTGGCTGCAGGGCCGGGAAGCCGTGATCGCCGCCGCGGCGCCGCAAGATTGGCGCGGCAACGTTCCTGACTATGAACTGAGCCACGAGGTGATCCCGCGCGAGCGCAGCGTCGAGCATGCGCCCGGTTCACTCGAGGCGATCGTCGAGGACCTGGTGAAGGTCTTCGAGATGGAGGTCTCGCACAAGGCCGACCCCGCCACCTGGCTGTCGGTGGTGGCCGATCAGTACCGCGGCCGGGTCAACGGTGGGACGTGGCAGGACGCCGAGGAGTTCGCTCGCATCGGCAGCTACAACATCCTGATCGGCGACAACCCGTATTACGACGCCGCGAACGAGACCTTCGATTCCTCGCACCACATCTTCCACACCGCCTTCCCCGGCGGGTTCTTCTGGGAGGTCCAGGAAGTGCTGTCGGGCCCGCCGTCGGTGAGCTTCCGCTGGCGACACTGGGGCAAGTTCGAGGGCGAGTACAAGGGCCACCAGCCCACCGGTGAACAGATCGAGATGTTCGGTGTGACCATCGCCCGCGTCAGCGAAGATCTGCGCATCCTCGAGCTGGAACACTTCTACGACAACAACCAACTGCTGGGCCCGCTGGCACACGGCTGCCCTGTGCAGCACAGCAAGTCGGAGTAATCAGGCCTGATCGTCGAACGGCAGGCCTGCCTGCAGGAATGCCAGGGCGTTACTGACGTTGGTGACATTCATCGGGGTCGCGGGCGCGATGGCGAGCATGGAGCCGATCATCGCGCCCGCGGCCACCCGCACCTCGAAATCGTCGGCGGACCGGCCGGTGTAGTCGGCCAGCATCTGGGCGGCGAGTTCGATACTGCGCAGGAATTCCAAGCCGATCGCCGAGCGCAGTTCCGGCACATGGAACAGCAGCGCCTGCCGTTCCTGCTCGAAAGCGAGGTCGGCGGGCGACATCCTGCCGAAGACCGCCGCGGTCGCGGTGCGGATGGCAGTGATCGGATCAAGGCCGCGCGGGAGCGTGGCCAATTCCTCGATCATCACCGGATCCTGGTCGTCGGCGATCACCAGCTGTTCCTTGGTCGGGAAGTAGCGGAAGAAGGTACTCGGGGACACCTCGGCCGCCGCCGCGATCTGCTCCACCGTCGTCTCGGTGTAGCCCTGTTCCCGGAACAGCCGGAACGCCTCGACCCTGATGGTTCGGCGGGTCCGCTCCTTCTTCCGCTCGCGCAGCGACATCTCAACCGACATGTATCGATTCTGCCGCATCGGCGTCGGTAACCGGCGCCGTCGGTCGCCGCAGCCACAGCGCGGTCACGAGTCCGGCGACCAGACACAGCGCCGCGCACAGCCCGAGCATGGTGTCCATGCCCGCGACGAAGGCCTGCTGCACCTCCGCCAGTATCGCCGGATCACCGGTCTCCTTGGCTACCGCGACGCCCGCGTTGACACCATCGGAGATCGGCGCACGGTCGAGCGCGCCGAGATCGGCCCGGTACCGGGTGGCCAGCACGGTGCCGAGGACGGCGACGCCGATGGTGCCGCCCGCCTGTCGAAGTGCTTGCAGCAGTGCCGAACCCGAGCCGGAACGCTCGGCGGTGAGTTCACCCATCCCCAGGCCGACCGCGGCGGGCATCACCATGCCGAGACCGGCGCCGAGCACCGTCGTCCACAGCGCGGTCAGCCCGTACCCGCTGTCTACGGTGGTGAACGCGCCGAGTCCGAGGCCACCCGCGAGCACGAGCAGTCCGGCGGTGATCACCACCCGCACGCCGAGCCGGGGCAGCAGCAGGTCGACCACTCTGCTGCCGATGACGAGTCCACCGATCAACGGCAGCAGTCGCAGCCCGCTACCGAGCGCGTCGACTTCGAGCACGGCCTGGAAGTACTGCGGGACGGTGAAGAACATGCCGAACATGGCGAAGCTGACCAGGATCGAGATCGCGGTGCCCCACCGGAAGCCGGGCGCGGCGAACAGCGCGAGATCGATCAGCGGATACTCGGTCCGGCGCTGCCACCAGAGGAACACGGCCAGCGTCGCCGCCCCGGCCCCGACGATGAGCCAGCCGACCGGATCGTCCCAGCCGCGTTCGCCGATCCGGATGAAGCCGTAGGTCAGCCCGAGCATGCCTGCCGCCGAGAGCAGTGCGCCGAGGACATCGACGCGAAAAACGTTGTCGCTGCGGGATTCCGGCACCAGAGTGGCGACGGCCAACGCGCCGATGACGACCAGCGGCACATTGATCAGGAACACCGAACCCCACCAGAAGTGCTGTAGCAGCCAGCCACCGAGGATCGGGCCGAGTGGCAGGCCGATGGCGGTCGAGGTGACCCAGATCGTCAGCGCGCGTTGCCGCTCGGCGGGGTCGGTGAACAGCACCGGCAGCACCGACATCGACAGCGGCACCAGCGCGGCGGCGGCGATGCCGAGCACCACTCGGGCCGCGATGAGCTGACCCGACGAGCCGGCGAACGCGCAGGCCAGCGAGGCCACACCGAACAGCACCAGCGCCGCGAGCAGCACCTTCTTTCGGCCGTAGCGGTCACCGAGCGCGCCCGCCGGCAACATCAGCGCGGCCAGCGCCAGGGTGTAGGCGCTGCTGAACCATTGCAGCGCAGCGGTATTCGCGTCCAGATCGATCGCGAGGGTCGGAATTGCGACGGTGAGCACGGTGACGTCGAGTCCGATGGTGAGCATCGCCAAGGCGAGCGCACCGAGCGCGAGCCAGCGGCGAGTGTCTTCGGTCCGCATATCTCCTCCAAAATAATGACAGTAACTATCATTTGATAGTAGCTTTCATTTACTAGAGGATGTCAATATCTTGTCGGCTCGGACAGCGCCCGGGCGTGTCGACCGGCTGGGCATACCGCCGCTTTCGCTCCGGCCGAGGAGCGCACGCGCGTCTGCGCTCATTACGCTGCTGGGCGATGAGGATTCGTGAAGTCGGCGTGCGCGCCGCATGCTGTCTCGGCGCTGCCGTCACCGTCGCCGCGCTCGCCGGCGCTCCCGCCGTTGCCCAACCCGCTCCCGGCGGGCCGTCGACCAGCGCACCCGCACCGGGCGCCCCGCCGACACCGGGAAACACGACACCACCGTCCAGCGGCCCGAGCACCACACCCCCGTTCACCACCCCGAACACCGACAACTGCCCACAGAAGACGCAGCCGCCTGCCCCGGTCGACACCTCGGAGGTCCCGGCGCCGGGCGAGCCGACACCGAGCCCACTACCCGTCCCCTCCCCTGCCATCGGCGGCCAGCGGATGGGCGACTGCGGCGTTGTCCTGCCCGACGGCGCACCGCCGGTCCCCGCCGAGATCTCGGCCACCTCGTGGATGGTCTCCGACCTCGATACCGGGCGCGTGCTCGCCGCCAAGGATCCGCACGGTCGCTACCGTCCCGCCAGCACCATCAAGGTCGCCCTGGCCATCGTCGCGCTACGCAGCCTCGACCTGGACAAGGTGGTGATCGGCACACAGGCCGACGCCGACGTCGACGGCACCCGGGTCGGCATCGGACCCGGCGGGCGCTACACCAACCGCCAGCTCATGCAGGCCCTGATCATGTGTTCGGGCAACGACGCCGCCCACGCGATCGCCACCCAACTCGGCGGCGACAAGCGAGCCGTCGCGAAGATGAACGAGGTGGCGAAAACGTTGCGCGCGATGGACACTCGCGCCGCGACGCCCTCCGGCCTCGACGGCCCCGGCATGAGCACCTCCGCCTACGACCTGTCGGTGCTGTTCCGCGAGGCGATGAACATCCCGCTGTTCGCCGAACTGATCCACACCGAACAGGTCGACTTCCCCGGTTTCCCCGCCGACCCCACGATCCCCGGCGACAAGGATCGCCCTGGCTACCCGATCGCCAACGACAACCAGCTCCTCTACAACTACGAGGGCGCGATCGGCGGCAAGACCGGTTTCACCGACGACGCCCGCCAGACCTTCGTCGCCGCCGCCGAACGCGACGGACACCGCCTGGTGGTGACCCTGCTCAAGGCCGACGTCCGCCCCATCCGCCCGTGGGAGCAGGCCGCACGCCTGCTGGACTACGGTTTCGCTCTCGACACCGACGCCAGGATCGGCAAGCTCCCCGAATCAGGAAGCGAGGCAGTACAACCCAGCGTCCCCCTCGCGACACCGCCCCCGCGCGCCGACGGTTCCCAGGCCGAGCCCGAACGACCAGCGCACCAGGGCGCCCGCATCGCAACCCTGATCGGCGGCCCGCTGCTGGTCGTCGCGCTACTGCTCTGGGCGCGCAAAGCCTTCCGCCGCAGGGGCTGACACCACTAGCGGCGTTTACCGACCAGGATCAGGGCGAGCGCCGCGACCGCCCCCGCGCCGAAGTAGGCGGCGCCTGCCCCGGTGGACATTCCGTGCTCGACCACCCGCGGCCGGATGACCACCGCATCCGGTGGCGGGATGGCGGCGGCGTGCTCGTTGTCCGACGATGTCGCCGCCCACGCCGTCGCGAACAGCAGGATTCGATAGGTCATATAGCTGAACACCATCAGACCGATGATCGACCCGAACGTGGCCCCCGCGGGGCTCGACAGCACCATCCGCAGGTAGATCGCACCGATGATCTTGAAGATCTCGAAACCGACCGCCCCGAGCACCGCCGCCCGCGCCGCGCTGCGCAACGACACCGGCTCGCGTGGCAGTCGCGCGATCATCCACGCGAACACCGCCCACGATGCGAGAAACGCGACGGCGATCGACACCAGCCGCAGCACCAGCGACGCCCCGGGCAGATGATCCGTCCCGAGCAGTTCGAGCACCCGTTTGCCCAGCCCACTCGCGCCGACCGCCGACAAACCCAGCGACACCACAAAAGCCAGGCCGAGGCCGATCAGCGCGCCCAGGTCCGACAATTTGGCCTGCCACCAAGGCTTTTCGGGGCTTTGACTCGCCCACTGCTCGGTGAGCGCGGCCCGCAGGTTCGCGATCCAGCCCAGCCCGGTGTAGAAGCCGACCAGCAGGCCGATGATGCCGACCGTGCCGCGGGAGTTCATGGCCTGATCGATGAGGTCGTTGATCTGCGTGCCGAAGGAACCGGGAATGTTCTCGATGACCTTGGCCTGCAGTTCGGTCAACAGCTCCGGGTGGCCTGCCAGAATGAAACCGGCTACCGAGAACGCCACCATCAGCAGCGGAAACAGCGACAGCACAGTGAAATACGTGATCCCCGCGGCGTAGAAGTCACCGCGCTGGCTCTGGAATCGCCCACCGGCCCTGACCAGATGATCCAGCCAGGGCCTGCGCCCGATGTGCTTCTCGACGGTTGCCGAGATGTTGTCGATCAACTGCATGACACGCGCCCCTTCGAAAACCTCAGGTGCGCAACGGGTCAGCGAGCGAGGAAACCAACCCGGTCGTACACCTGAGCAAGTGTGTTGCCTGCGATCTCACGCGCTCGCTCGGCACCCGCGGCCAGGATCCGGTCCAGTTCTGCCTGATCAGACAGGTATTCCTGCACCTTCTTCTGCACGGGCGTGACGAATTCGACCAGCGCGTCGGCCACCTCGGCCTTGAGATCACCGTAGCCCTTACCCTCGAAATTCACCTCGAGGTCGACGATCGGGGTTTCGCGCAGCGAACTCAAGATCACCAGCAGGTTGCTCACGCCCGCCTTGTTCGCCGGGTCGTAGCGGATCTCGCGCTCGGTGTCGGTGACCGCCGAACGCACCCGCTTGGCGGTGATCTTCGGGTCGTCGAGCAGGTTGATCAGCCCGGCGTCGCTGGATGCCGACTTGCTCATCTTCGCGGTCGGGTCCTGCAGATCGAAGATCTTCGCGGTGCCCTTGACGATGTGCGGCTCCGGCACGACGAAGGTCTTCTTGTAGCGAGTGTTGAAGCGCTGGGCCAGATTTCGGGTCAGCTCGAGATGCTGACGCTGATCCTCGCCGACCGGTACCTGGTGCGGGCGGTAGAGCAGGATGTCGGCGGCCATCAGAACGGGGTAGGTGAACAGACCGACGGTCGCGTTGTCGGCGCCCTGCTTGACCGACTTGTCCTTGAACTGGGTCATCCGGCCCGCCTCACCGAAACCGGTGATACAGCTCAGTACCCACGACAGCTCGGCGTGCTCGGGCACCTGGCTCTGCACGAACAGGGTGGACTTGGCGGGGTCGATACCGAGCGCGAGCAGCTGGGCGGCGGCGGACTTGGTGCGCGCGCGCAGTGCCTTGGGATCCTGGCTGACGGTGATCGCGTGCATATCCGGGATGAAGTACAGCGCGTCGTACTCGTCCTGCATCGTCACCCAGTACTGCAGCGCACCCAGGTAGTTGCCGAGGTGGAAGGAGTCGCTGGTGGGCTGGATGCCCGACAGCACCCGCTGCTTACGTTCGGCCGTCGCGGCCGGGGCAGGACTGGACATGCCCCGAATCTTTCCATGCCTATCAAGCGGTATTTCGCTGCACCCAGTTGCGCGGATCGACACCGGGCATGCTCGGGTGGCCGGTCTTCACCATCTTCTGTTCGCGACGAGCCAGCAGCTGGTAGGAGGGGGCGCTCGGCCCGGCGAGGGTGCCCGCCAGTACCCGGGGTGCCAGGGGCGGTGCGAAATGGGCGGTGCGGATGCTGCGGCACAGCGCGCGGTGGGCGAGTTCGTCGGCGATGCCCCACTCGATGCCGTACATCTGCCGAATCCGGGCCGGGAGGCTGCCCTGCACCAGCAGATACAACGCCGAGCCGAGCTGTTCGAGACCTGGGCGCTGCCGATAGGCCTTGCGGTGGCCCACCAGGTAGGAACCGACCAGATCCGCTTCGTCGGTGAGGAACAGCTCGGTCGAGTTCAGATAGCTGTCGAAGTAGCGGCGGAAGGCCGGGTAGTCGGCAGGCGCGGCGTCGCGTGGCATGCCGAACAGCTCGCCCCAGCGGACGTAGTCCTGGTAGAGGTCCTCGCGCTCAGTGGTGGTGAGCTCGCGGACCAGGCGGTCGTACATCACCTCGGCCGAATCGAAGGTGAAGGCCATGGTCATGAACATCAGGTGCGGATCATGGGCCGCGTAGGCGGTGCCCGCCGGGTGGTGGGCGCCCGCGTCTTCGGGCAGGGTGCCGACCACTTTCTCGTGCTTGCGCCGGGTGAAAGCCAGCGCGCGATCGGCCTCGGCCTTGCTGCCGAGGAAAACCGCTTCGAACAGGCCGCCGGTGATGGCGAGGCGGGTATACGGCGTTTCGCGGTGCGCGGTGTGTTCGCTGGTGCCGACGAACAGCAGCGGGTGCACCGCGCCGATCACCAGCGCCCGCACGCCGTAGGTCAGACCGACCGCGCGCTTGCTCATCACCCGCCGGATCATCGAATCTTCGGCGAAGTATCCGGGTTCGCCCTGTCGTACAGCCATGCTGCGCCTCCTCTTCTTGGTCGAGGCAAGAGTGCATCTGGCAATAGAATCCCCCAGATTTGTTATTCTGGCAAGAGCCCCTACCAAAGCAGCATCAGCGGACGGCGGCACGCACAATGGGACCCGTGGCAGCACAGCGGACATACGGCGGCATCTCGGCGCAGCAGCGGCAGGCTCAGCGGCGCACCGCGCTGCTCGACGCGGCGCTCGACATCGTCGCCGAGGACGGGCAGGCCAAACTCACCGTCGCCGGGCTGTGCGCCCGCGCCGGCCTCAACGAGCGCTACTACTACGAGAGTTTCGAAACACGCGACGGAGTGCTGGAAGCCCTGCTCGACCGCATCGCCGAGGAACTCGCCGCGGCGATCGCGACGGCACTGGCGACTGCCGCCTCCGACAGCCGCGCCCAGGCTCATGCCGCGATCGACGCGGGCATCTCGGTGCTCACCGACGATCCACGCAAGGCACACGCCGCCCTGATCGCCGGGATGGCGACACCGGAACTGCGTGCGCGCACCGCACGGACGGTGCGCGCCTTCGCCCGCCTCGTCGCCACCGAAGGCACCGGCTTCTACGGCGGCGACGTCCCACAGAACCTGATCGATTTCCGCGCGATCTACCTGGTCGGCGGATTGACCCAGGCCCTCACGACCTGGCTGGCCGGCGACCTCGACCTCACCCGCGAAGAACTGATCGACCAGATCACCGAGGTCTTCGTGCTACTCGGCGACGACCTGGCCGATCGCTACCGATGAGAGCACCCGGCTCCTAGCCGATCCCGCACATACCGCCGCAGCGGGGCCGCGACGACGACCCACCCTGCATCCAGCCGATCAGGCCACCGTAGGTGCCGATGACCGACGCCAAGTCCGCCGAACCGGTCGACGTGCCGGCAACCGGTGCCGCCGATCCGCTGCCGACGATGGGCGCGTTCACGTCCGTGGGCGGCATGCAGTGCATCGGGTTGTCGCACCACGGATTCGAGGATCCGAGGCCCAACTGCCAGAGCAACACCTCCAGGTCCTGGCTCGACCCGGTCGTACCGGCGATCTCCACACCCGAGACCCGGTTGCTCGGCTGGGTGTCAGCCGCGGCCATCCCCGTCGCGGTGGTCATGCACGCGACGAGAATGCTCGCGCCCACCAATACTCGCTTCATCGTGTTCTCCTCGTTCGGCGGCCTGCGCGGCCGCTCGGCGAGAACGTTAAGCGGGTCGACAGCGCGGTAGCAGCCACCAATTCCGGTGGCATCGAAGTGTGCGACTATCGGCGGCGACGCTGACTCAGAGGGTTGACATTGCCGCGTACATGGCAACCTTTGCAGGAGCACCACCCAACTCGACCGCCTCAACAACCTCACACCAGCCGCAGTGGAAGTGCGGTGTCACCGTTCGGGGACGACGATGGTGCCGTAGTCGAGTCCGCCGTGGCTGTGAGTGGGAACCAGCGGCCACTGCCGCTTCCACGGTGCGCACTCCGACGACGGGATGATCTGTAGCCACTTCGGATCCCGGGGCGACGGCGAGGCCAGGGTCTTCTCCTTGACCATCGAGTCGTATTGGTCGAGGGAATCCTCGAGTGTGTTGCTGTTGAGCACCACCTCGCGACCGTAGAAGTCGGCCTGCTGCTTGACGCCGGGGATCTTCGACAACTCGGGCTGCCAACTGTCGGCGGCCATCCCGTTCTCGGAGGACACCCACACACCGTCGGGGGTGTTGACGACCAGCGAGTGATTGCCGTCGGTGTGTCCGGGGGTCCACAGCAGGCTCACGCCGACACCGAGTTCGACATCACCGTCGAAGACCTCGAGCCGGTCGGCGGGCACACCGTCCATCCCGTGCTCGACGTACCACGCCCACTGCATCGGGTGCATGGACTCGAAGGTGCCGAGCTCCTTGCGGTGCACCAGCAGTTTGGCGTTGGGGAACAACGGCTTTCGCGGTTCGGTTTCACCCTCGATCAGGGTGTCGGACCCCAGGATCATGCGCACGTCCTGCACATGGAGATGGTCGAAGCTGAGGTAGTCGACGTCGGAATTGCGCAGTCCCAGCCGGGGGAGCACGCTGTCGGGATCGTTGTAGTAGGTGACGAACAGCTTCTCGGCTCGCAGGGTCCTCGAGAGCTTCTGGAGCTTGCCGTAGAAGGGTGCTTCCGCCGAGCCCGCCGCGACGGTGGGTTCCCACACCAATGTCTTGAGGGTGCCGTCGAATCCTTCGAACTGGATCACGAACATCCGGTTGATGATCGAGATCATCGGGTTGAGATTGATCGAGTACCCCTGGAACGCGAATCGCGCCGGATACGGCGCCGCCGCGATGTCGAAGCTCTTGATCGCGGTGACCTGACCCTGGGACAGGAATCGCGCACGATACCGCTCGGCGGCACTGCGTACCGCGGCCAATCGCGCACCGCGTGGCCAGATCTCGTGTACGCCGTCGAATTCCGGGATGGGACGCACGGTGTCGAGCGGCGAAGGGGTTGCGGCGGTCATGATTCTCCTGGGGTGGGGCTGTTGTCGCTGAGAAGGCGTGCTTCATAGGTGTCGCGGGCGGTGGTTCCCGCGACGGCGGCGACCTGGTCGGGCAGCATCGCGCGGTACAGGAAGTCGCGCGCACGCTGCGGCAGGACCTCGGCCAAGCGGGTGAGCGGGCCGACGTAGGCGGGCAGGGTGACCTCGAGTTGGCGCCGGGTCGCGTCCTCGGGTTCGGCGTCGAAACTGCCGACCCACATCACGCCCGCGTTGTTCACCAGCACCCCGATCGGCCCCCACCTGGACTCGACGTCGGCGAGGAACGCGGCGAAGGATGCCGTGTCGGTCACGTCGAGCTCGAATGCCTCGACCGCACCCGCCGACAGTCCGGCGATCTCGCTGTTCAGCGCCGCCGCCGTCGCGCGGGCCGCGTCGCCGTCCAGGTCGCCGAGGCCGACGTGGGCACCGGCCAGCGCCAGCGAACGGGCGATCTCGCGGCCGATGCCCTTGGCGGCCCCGGTGACCGCCACGACCTGACCGTTCAGTGCTGCTGAATGCCCGGCACGAGTGCGCATGCTTCTCCTGTTCGCATTTTTGACACGATAACATGTCAAAAGTGACGTGGGTACCCTTCTCAGGAGTGAAAGGAGCGGCATGAGCGAAGCGACAGTCAGGCGGCGGTACAACGGTCTCGCACCGGTGGAGCGCACCCGGCAGCGCCGGATCGCGCTACTCGAAGCCGCGCTGGAGCTGTACGGGATCGACGGGTATCAAGCGACTCCCGTCAAACGGCTCTGTCAGCAGGCCGCCCTCACCGAGCGCTACTTCTACGAATCCTTCGGTGACCGCGAGGAATGCCTGGCCGCGCTCTATGACGGACTCGTGCACGACATGCGCTCGGCGACCCGGGCGGCGATGGCCGAGACCGGATCGACGGATCTCCCCACGATCGTCCGCAGCGGCTTGGCCGGATTCATCGAATACCTCACCGACGACCCTCGCCGTGCGCGGGTGGTGCTCGTCGAGGTCGTCGGCGTCTCACCGGCCATGGAACAACGGCGACACGGTGTCCTGCGCGACTTCGCCGACATCGTGATGAACGTCTGGTCGTCGCTGGACACCGAAGTGCCACCACAAGACCACCACCTCACCGCGGTCGCGCTCGTCGGCGCCGTCAACCACCTGCTCGTCTATTGGCTGATGGCGGGTAGACAGCAGGATCCCGACGAACTCACCGCCACCTGCGCGTCCCTGTTCACCGCCGCCTTCGAGCAGCTTCACAAGCACTAGCGCCGATCGCCGCGGCCACGCCACAACCAGAGAAGAACGAACGAGCCGAGCGCGGGACCCTGAGTTCGGCCCGAGCACCGAACTCAGGGCAGTCCGACCCCGACCCACCGCGATCGGCTGCACCTGTGCAGTTGACGTCGGTTACCGCGCGCAGAGGTAGGGCGGGATGTTGTTGCACTGTGTGGAGGAGCCGGAGGCTATCTCGACGATGTCGAGAAGAATCCCGTCGATGATCGCGCTCGATCCCGAAGCCGGTTCCGCGATCAGTCCCACATTCACCTGCTTGGCATAGGTTTGCTGTGCCGGGCCCGCATCGGCCGCGCCCATGCCGGTGGCCGCCGCCATGATCGCGGTGAAAATACCCGCGCCGACCAGTACTCGCTTCATCGTGTCTCCTCGCCGTGAGGCCCTGGATGGCCGCACAATCGAAGACGCTAGGCGGCCTGATCACGTTGCGGCAGCCGCGAATTCCGGGGGCCATCGGAACGTCCGGCCGATCAGTCCGTGAGAGGTATGGCGGCGAAAGTCTCCGAATCGCCTTGCAGGACAACACGAAAGGCGACGTCACGGCGGGTCCAGTAGGCGGCGCAGTCGCGCATGGCGCTGTCGAACCAGGCACGTTCGGTGGGGTCGTCGGCGAGCAGGTCGTCCGCGGTGCGCACCATCACCACGTAACCGGGGGCGTCGCCGACGAAATCGTCCAGGTCACGCAGACATTCGTCGAAGGCGTCCTTGTTGGCGCCGAAGTAGTACGGGAACTGGAAGGCCGCGGCGAATTCGTCGAACAGTTCCGCCATGGTGCGCATCTTGGTGCCGCGTAGTTCGCGCACCCGGTAGTCGGCGGGGGCGTCGTAGCGGACGCCGCTGAACTGGTTGGCATCCACCGGCAACGCACCGAGCACCGGCGCCGTGGTGGCGGCAGGCGCTTCGGCGGTGGGACGAGCAAGGAACTGCGACAGCGTTATCGGCGAAGTCATCAGCGCATCCTTGTGAAGGTCTCGTAGTGGTCGCCGGTGTACCAGGCCGAACCGTCGCTGCCGGTGACGATGCGTTCGGCGTCACGACCGCGATTGGGTTGCTTGGGATTCACATCCCACTCCTGGTATTTCACCGCTTTGCCCGCCGAATCCTTGGGCGGCAGTTTGGTTCCGCGGTTCATGAACTGCTCGCCGCCCTTGGTGCCCTGCGCGTTGGCCGAGCCCGGCCAACGACCGGCATCGATTTCGACGAGGGTGACGTAGGCGCGGTCGGGCACCCCCGCGGTCTTGGTCACGGGCGACGCCGACGAATTCCCCGCGGGCGGAACCGGTTTCGGTGCGCTGGCGGTGGAGGTGATCCCGGCGACGGCCCGCGTGGTGGTCGTGACGGTGGTGCTGTCGGTACCGCGACCACCGAACACGGTGAGGCCGATGGCCGCCAGGACGAGGACGAGTCCACCGAGCAGGCTGAGAGTCTTGCGTGAGAGTGTCATCGATATTGCACAGTAACCGGCGCGTGGTCGGACCACCGCTGGTCGTAGGCGTCAGCGCGTTCGACGACGGCCTGCTTGGCGCGACCGGTCAACTCGCCGAGGGCCAGCTGGTAATCGATCCGCCAGCCGGAGTCGTTGTCGAAGGCGCGGCCGCGGTAGGACCACCAGCTGTACGGGCCCGCGACGTCGGGGTGCAGGGCGCGGACCACGTCGACGTAGCCCGCGGCGAGCAGTTCGGCGATCCAGGCGCGCTCCTCGGGCAGGAAGCCCGCCGATTTCTGGTTGCCCTTCCAGTTCTTCAGGTCGACCTCGGCGGGGGCGATGTTCCAGTCGCCACTGACCACGAACTCGCCGGTGCGCGACTTCAGGTAGGCGCCGAGCTCGGCCATGAACCGGTACTTCTCGTCCTGCTTGGGGGTGTTCTCCTCGCCCGAGTGCACGTAGACGCTGGCCGCGGTGATGCCGTCGAAATCGGCCTCGAGATAGCGGCCCGACTCCGCGAACTCGGTGCTACCGAAGCCGATACGCACGGCATCGGGGACGCGCCGGGACAGAATTCCCACGCCCGCGCGGCCCTTGGATTCCGGCTCGGCATGTGAAAGTACCCAACCCGCGTCGAGGGCCGGGGCCAGCGCCGCCGCGGTCTGCGCGTCGGTCGCCCTGGTCTCCTGTAGGCAGACGATGTCGGCTTCGGTCGCCGCCAACCAGGCCAACATGCCCTTGGTCGAAGCGGCACGGACCCCGTTAACGTTCACAGTGGAGAGGATTGTCGGCACCGTACGACCGTACAATGCAGGCAGGGATGCTCCCCCGGACACTGCCGTCCAGGAAGGGGTGACGACGATGACGTCACGCACCGCCAAGTCCACCGCCCGCCCCGTGCCCGTCGCGGCGCTGCATATCGGGTCCGGCGACCCGGTGCTGCTCCTGCACGGGTTCCTGCTTTCGCCGCACTGCTGGGAACAGGTCGCGCAGCGGATGTCGGCCAACTGCGAGGTGTACGCACCCGCGTTCGCCGGGCACTGGGGTGGTCCGAAGGTCGAGGGCTGGGCGCTGGATGTGTACGCCCTTGCCGATCAGATCGAAGATCAGCTCGATGAGCTGGGCTGGCGCACCTGTCACATCGCGGGCAATTCGCTCGGCGGCTGGGTGGGGCTCGAGTTGGCGCGCCGGGGCCGGGCACGCACGCTCACCACGATCGCGGCGGCGGGCGGGTGGGCTTCGCCATCGTTGAGCCAGGTCAGGATCGGCATCAAGTTCGCCTCGTTGATTCCGTTCATCGAAATCGGCAAGCGGCTCGGCAATGCCGCGGTCGACAACACACTCGTGCAGCAGGTGGCCGCGCTGCTGATCACCAAGCGCACCAGCGCCGTCGCCCGCCGTGATCTCGCGGCCACGCTCACCGCGGTGCTGCACTGCGACGCCATGCTCCCACTGATCCTCGGCAGCCTGCGCGCGCCGGGCATGGACGATCTCGGCGAGCTGAGCACGCCGGTGCGGATGCTGCTCGCCGAATACGACCGGATCATCCCCAACAGCGTGTACGCCACCCGCTACCTGCGCGAACTGCCCGAGTCGGCGGACCGGATCCTGGTGCACGGGGTGGGGCATGTGCCGATGCTGGAGGCACCGGATCGGATCGCCACGCTGATCGCCGAGCACATCTACGCCAGCCGCGGACACCTGCGCGCGGTGTGAGAACCCGGCCGCGACAACACTGTTCGCGGCCGGGTGAGCACTACTTCCCGAGCAGACCCTTCGCGATATGGGTCACCTGGATCTCGTTGCTGCCCGCGTAGATCATCAGCGATTTCGCGTCGCGGGCCAGCTGCTCGACCCGGTACTCGCTCATGTAGCCGTTGCCGCCGAACAACTGCACGGCCTCCATCGCCACCTCGGTCGCGGCCTCGGAGCAGTACAGCTTCATCGCCGACGCCTCAGCCAGGCTCGGCGGCTTACCCGCGCGGCCACGCTCGAGCACGTTGAACACCATGTTCTGCACATTGATTCGCGCGACTTCCATCTTGGCCAGCTTGAGCTGGATCAGCTGGAAGCGCCCGATCTCCTGACCCCACAGCGTGCGGTTACGCGCGTAATCGACACAGAGCCGGTGACATTCATCGATCACGCCAAGCGCCATGAACCCGACGCCGATCCGCTCCGCGGTGAAACTCGCTCTGGCGCTTTCTCTTCCGTCACCACCCTTGTGCTCCTCGGTCTCGCCGAGCAGCCGATCCCTGCCGAGCCGGACGTTGTCGAAGAACAACTCGCCGGTCGGTGAGGAGTGCAGGCCCATCTTCTTGAACGGTTTGCCCTGGGTGAGGCCTTCCATGCCCTTGTCGAGCACGAAGGTGAGCACCTTGCGGTCGCGCTTGTCGACGCCGTCGCGTTCGTCGAGCTTGGCGTAGACGATCATCACGTCGGCACACGGGCCGTTGGTGATGAAGGTCTTCTGACCGTTGAGGATGTAGTCCTCGCCGTCACGTTCGACGCGAGTCTTCATGCCGCCGAAGGCATCCGAGCCCGAATCGGGTTCGGTGATCGCCCAGGACGCCACCTTGCGCAGGGTGACGATGTCGGCCAGCCAGCGCTGCTTCTGAGCGAGGGTGCCGCGCGACATGATGGTGGTGGCACCGAGCCCGATGCTCACCCCGAGCGCGGACACCAAACCCATACAGACGCCGGACAATTCGCTGATCAGCACCGCCATCATCGACTGCTGATCGCCGAACGGACTACCTGGCTTCTTCTCGCCCTCGCTCGGTCCCGCCGCCTCCTTGGCGAGCATCTTCGCGACGGCGTCCTCGCCCATCGCATCGATCCCGAACTGGCTGAACAGCTTTCGCAGGATGGGATACGGCAGCATCTCACCGCTGTCGAGGGCATCCAGATTCGGCCGGACCTCCTTGTCGATGAACGCCCGTACGGCGTCGCGGATCATCAGATCGGTCTCGGACCATTCGAACACTCTCGTCTCCTGACGCTCGCTTCCGCCCAAAAACATACACGCGTGCTTGTTTTTGTGCGGAGGTTTCGGTGACCCCGATCACGATCCGCCCGCGTAACAGCGGCGTAACGGATCGGAAAATTCGTGTCTACATCCATGCAGGACCGTCTGTGAGTCGCCGGTTACGGGCGGCAGCGGATGAAGGAGAGAGAGAAATGGCCGGAGCAGATACCGCCGCCAAAGAAACACTCGAGGACTACACGCTGCGTTTCGCCCCACGGAGCTACCGCAAATGGAGCCCCGCGGTCGTCGGTATCTCCGCCCTCGGCGGCATCGCCTATCTGGCCGATTTCGCGATCGGCGCGAATATCGGCATCGCCCACGGCACCGGAAACGCCCTGATCGGCATCGGTATCTTCGCCGTGGTGGTGATGCTCACCGGATTCCCGCTCGCTTATTACGCGGCGCGCTACAACATCGATCTCGACCTGATCACGCGCGGTAGCGGATTCGGTTACTACGGCTCCGTGGTCACCAATATCGTGTTCGCGTCGTTCACGTTCATCTTCTTCGCGCTCGAAGGTTCGATCATGGCCCAGGGCCTGTTATTGGGCCTCGGAATTCCGTTGTGGCTGGGCTATCTCGCCTCCACGATCATCATCTTCCCGCTGGTCATCTACGGGATGAACACCCTGGCCAAACTGCAGGTGTGGACCACTCCGCTGTGGCTGCTGCTGATGGTGGCGCCGTTCGGGTTCCTGCTGCTCAACCACCCCGATTCGGTCGGTTCGTTCTTCGCCTACGGCGGTAAGGACGGCCAGGGCGTGAGCGTGTCCGGTGCGCTGCTGGCCGCCGGTGTGTGTCTGTCGCTGATCGCCCAGATCGCCGAGCAGATCGACTACCTGCGCTTCATGCCGCCGCGTACGCCGCAGAACCGGGCCAAGTGGTGGGGCTGGATGCTGCTCGCCGGTCCCGGTTGGGTGCTGTTCGGCGCGGCAAAACAGGTCGTGGGCCTGTTCCTCGCGGTGTACCTGATCGCGAATCTGCCTGCGGCGCAGGGCATCGCGAACCAGCCGGTGCACCAGTTCCTGGAGATCTACCAGGACATGGTGCCGGGTTGGCTGGCCATGACCCTCGCCGTGGTGCTGGTGGTCATCAGCCAGGTCAAGATCAACGTGACCAACGCCTACTCGGGCTCGCTGGCCTGGACCAACTCCTACACCCGCGTCACCAAGACCTACCCGGGTCGCCTGGTCTTCCTGGTGGTGAACCTGGTGGTGGCGCTGATCCTGATGGAAGCGAACATGTTCGACTTCCTCAACAGCATCCTCGGCTTCTACGCCAACTGCGGCATCGCCTGGATCGTCACCGTGGCCACCGATATCGCGGTGAACAAGTACCTGCTGAAGATCTCGCCGAAGGTGCCGGAGTTCCGGCGCGGCATGCTCTACGACTTCAACCCGGTCGTCCTGGTCGGCTTCGGGCTGTCGGCGGTGCTGTCGATCATGACCTTCTTCGGGCTCTTCGGTGAGCTGCTGAAGCCCTACTCGCCGCTGGTCGCGGTGCTGGTCGCCTTCCTCGCCACCCCACTCACCGCGATCGCCACCAAGGGCAAGTACTACCTGCGGCGCACCGACGACGGCATCGACGTCCCGATGTTCGACGAGCACGGCAACCCCGCGGCCGACCTGCTCCCCTGCCACGTCACCGGCATGGAATTCGAGCGCCCCGACATGATCGCTTCGGCGGTGCCCGGTCCCGAAGGTGAGATCCAGTACATCAGCTCGCTGGCGCTGTCCACAGACAAGGACGGCAAGCACCTACTGCCACGTCAGGACTGAGATCCCACGCGAAGGCCGCGCCCGATGGGCGCGGCCTTCGTCGTGTTCAGACCAGTTTGCGGACAATCGGCAGGGGCAGGATCCGCAGCGCGAAACCCAGCGGCACCCACGGCCAACCGGGAACGTAGGCATTCGCACGACGCTTCTCGATCGCGGCGACCATGGCACGGACGCCGGTTTCGGTGTCCACCATCAGCTTCGGCTGATGCTCGACGCGGTCGTTCATCTCCGAGCGGATGTATCCGGGGTAGATCACCGACACGTCGACGCCCGGAATCGCTTCCGCGCGAACACCTTCGGCCAGCGCAGCGACACCCGCTTTGGTAGCCGCGTAGGTGGTGAGGGTCTTGGGCATGCCGCGCAGGCCCGAGATCGAGGAGATCATCACCAGGTGGCCCCGGCCCTGCGCGCGGAAGATCTGCAATGCCGCCTCGCTCTGGGCAAGGGCGGCAAGGAAATTCACCACCGCGGTCTCGCGGTTGGCCCGGTGGTGGCCGGTGCCAAGCGGGGCGCCCTTACCGAGGCCCGCATTGACGATCACCCGGTCGATGGTGCCGAATTCGGCGGCGAACTCGTCGAAGACGGTGAACACCGCCGCGTCATCGGTGACATCGAGTTGCTTCACCGAGACGACGCGGTCGGGGTGTTCGGCGAGGATCCGCGTGCGCAGTTCGTCGAGGCGCTCGGTCCGGCGAGCACACAGGCCGAGGTCGTACCCGAGCGCCGCGAACTGGCGAGCCATCTCGGCGCCCAGCCCGGAGCTGGCACCGGTGATCAGGATGGTGCCCCGGCTCACGACAGCACGTCCGCGGCACGTAGCCGGTGGTCGATCAGCGATTTCATGCCCTCACGCTAACCAGCCGACGCCTGCCATGGAACCGATCGGGTGCGTCACGGGCATCACAGCCAGCAGGTCGCTCAGACCGGCGAAGTCCTGGGGATTGACAGTGAACAACGGGAGCCGGTTGACCGAAGCGATCGAGGCGATCATCAGGTCGATCCGGCGAGGTCGCGGGTTGCGGCCGCTTGCCAGAACCGCCGCCACAACGTGCCCGAATCGGCGCGCTGCCCTGGTATCGAAGGGGATCGGCTCGAACAATGCCTCGGCATTCTGCACCCGTTCGATCCGACGAGCTCGTTCGCCCGGATCTGCGGCGTAATGCGGTCCGGCGGCGAGTTCGGCCATCGTCACCGCACTGATCATGATCTCGTCCGGCAACTCCGCCGGGTCCAGTTCATCGAGGAGGATCACCACATTCGTATCGACGATGCCTCTGACCGTAGCGGCGGTCACTCGGAGCCGTCTCCTGCGAACTCACCGCGTCGGTAGGCCCGGTCATAGGGGTCGTAGAGCGAGTCGTCGACCAGATCATCAGCCTGCGGTCGCGTGTCGGGAGCCGACAAGCCGGCAAAGGCGGCGATCACCTCCGCACGCGGCACTGCCGCTCGGCGGTGCGCGTTTCTATGCGGAACGAGGTCCGCGACGGGCGCACCGTCGACGGTGATCGTGTAGGACTGCCCGGCCCGAACCTCGCGCAGCACCCGGCTAGCGTCGTTTCGAAGTTCGCGCTGCGGAATCTCGGGCAGCTCTGCGGGGACGGCCATGTTGCTAGGTTACGCCCTGAGCTACGGAGGCGCTACGGTAGTCCTACACCGCGTTGCGGGCACCACCTATGCCTTGATCCGCCCGCGATCGTGCCATCTCCGAGCTGATTCGCCGACCGCACTGCCGTGGCGTTTCGTTCGCTCGCGTGAAAACCCGCGGCGCTGTTGGCGGAGGTCAGCGGGCCGCGACCAGCCTGGCGGCGTTGGCGGCGGCGTCGTCGCCCGCCGCGTTGGCGGCGAGCTCCGCGTGGACTCGGTCGTAATAGCGGTTGATCTCGGTGTCGGTGGTCTCCTCGTTCCAGCCGAGCAGGGGCGCGATCAGGCGGGCGACCTCCGGTGCGGCGGCGAGGCCGCGGTCGGCGATCTCGATGGAGATGCGGGTGCGGCGGGTGAGGATGTCGTCGAGGTGCAGGGCGCCCTCGTGGGTGACGGCGTAGACGATCTCGGCGGCGATGTAGTTCGAGGCTCCCGGAATCGGGTGGCGCAGGGCGGGGTCAGCGGCGATGAGGCCGAAGATGTCGGTGCTCAGCGAGCCGTAGCGGCCGAGCAGGTGTTCGACGACGTCGACGGGCAGTCGCTGCGACACCGCCAGGGTGTTCACTTCGGCGAGCATGTCGAAGTAGCCTTTCGCGCCGGCGATGGGCAGCTGCGCGGTCGACGAGGCGGGGATGTCGCCGCCGAGGCGGGCGACGGCGGCGTCGACAACATCGGCGGCCATCACCCGGTAGGTCGTGTACTTACCCCCGGCGATCACGAACAGGCCCGGCGCGGGTTCGGCGACGGCGTGCTCGCGCGAGAGCTTCGCGGTCTCCTTCGTCGCGCCGGTCATCAGCGGGCGAAGGCCCGCGTAGGTGCCGACGATGTCGGCCCTGCTCAGCGGCTCGCGCAGCAGCGAGTTGACGTGGTCGAGGATGTATTGCACGTCGGCGGCGGTAGCGGTCGGGTGGTTCTTGTCCAGTGCCCACGCGGTGTCGGTGGTGCCGATGATCCAGTGCTCGGCCCACGGGATCACGAACAGGACCGACTTCTCGGTGCGCATGATCATGCCGGTGTGCAGGTTCAGCCGCTCGCGCGGCACGAGGATGTGCACGCCCTTCGACATCTGGACGTGGAAGGGGAAGTCGACGCCGGTCATCTTGATCATGTCGTCGGTCCACACGCCGGTCGCGCTGATCACGGTGCGCGCCCGAATCGTATGTGTGCGAACGGTTTCCAGGTCTTCCACGCGCGCACCGACGACCTTCTCGCCGTCACGTTCCAGGCCGATCACCTTGGTGCGGGTCAGTACCGTGGCACCGTGTTCGGCGGCGGTCCTGGCGACCATCATCGTGTGGCGGGCATCGTCGACCTGCGCGTCGTAATAGCGGATGGCGCCGGTCATCGCGTCGTCGCGCAGTCCGGGCGCCAGTTCCAGTGCGCCGGAACGGGTCAGGTGCTTGTGCATCGGGACCGTGCGCGCGCCGCCGAGCGTGTCGTAGAGGGCGATGCCTGCGCCGATGTAGGCGCGCTCCCACACGCGGTGCCGCAGCGGGAACAGGAACGGCACCGGGTGCACCAGGTGCGGTGCGAGCGTATTCAGCAGCAGCCCACGCTCTTTGAGTGCCTCCCGGACCAACGCGAAGTCCAGCTGCTCCAGGTAACGAAGGCCGCCGTGGATCAGCTTGGACGAGCGGCTCGAGGTGCCCGCGGCGAAATCGCGTGCTTCGACCAGGGTGACGGACAGACCGCGCGACGCGGCGTCGAGCGCGGCACCGGCGCCGGTGACGCCACCACCGATGACCAGCACATCGACCTCGGCGGTGTCGAGCGTGCCGACAGCCTGCTCACGGTAGGTGGGGTCCAGTCGCACAGACACGATGATCTCCTTCTCGAAAGTAGTGGCGTGACTCAGATTTCGGCCCAGTCGAGGGTGCGCTCGACGGCTTTGAGCCAGCGACGGTAGCCGTGTTCGCGTTGCTCATCGGACCAGCTCGGGTACCAGCGGACGTCTTCGGACCAGTTGTCGAGCAGTTCGTCGGTGCCACTCCAGAAGCCGACGGCCAGTCCGGCGGCGTAGGCGGCGCCGAGCGCGGTGGTCTCGGCGACGACCGGTCGCGACACCGGGACGCCGAGCAGGTCGGCTTGGATCTGCATGGCCAGCTGGTTCACGGTGACGCCGCCGTCCACCCGCAGCGTCGCCAGTCGCACCCCGGCGTCGCGCTGCATGGCCTCGACCACGTCGCGGGTCTGGTAGGCGATGGATTCCAGTGTGGCCCTGGCCAAGTGGGCGTTGTTGCTGTAGCGCGACAGGCCGACGACCGCGCCACGCGCATCGGGTCGCCAGTACGGCGCGAACAGACCGGAGAAGGCGGGCACGAAGTACACGCCACCGGAATCCTGCACCTGACCTGCGAGATCTTCGATCTGCGCGGCGCCCGCGATGATGCCCATCTGGTCACGTAACCACTGCACCGCGGAGCCGGTGACCGCGATCGAACCCTCCAGCGCGTAGGCGGGCTTGTCGCCGCCGAACTGATACGCGACGGTGGTGATCAGCCCGTGGTTCGAACGCACGATCTCCGTGCCGGTGTTGAGCATCAGGAAATTGCCTGTGCCGTAAGTATTTTTGGCCTCGCCGGGCTGAAAGCACACCTGCCCGACGCCGGCGGCCTGCTGATCGCCGAGCACGCCCGCGATGGGCACCGAACCTTTGAAGGGGCCGTCGGGTTCGGTCGTCCCGAACAGTTCCGGGTTCGCCGATGGCGCGATGGTGGGCAGCATGGCGCGCGGGATGTCGAAGATCGCGAGGAGTTCGTCGTCCCAGGCGAGGGTTTCGAGATCCATCAGCATGGTGCGCGAGGCATTGGTCGGGTCGGTGACGTGCACACCACCGGTGAGATTCCAGATCAGCCAGCTGTCGAGGGTCCCGAACAGGGCCTCACCACGCTCGGCATCGGCGCGCACGCCCGCGATGTTGTCCAGGATCCACTTCAGCTTGCCGCCGGAGAAGTACGGCGCGGGCGGCAGGCCGGTCTTCTCGCGGATGAGCGCGCTGTGTCCGGCGGCGTCGAGGTCGGCGATGATGCGGTCGGTGCGGGTGTCCTGCCAGACGATGGCGTTGCCGTAGGGGCGGCCGGTGCGGCGGTTCCACACGACGGTGGTCTCGCGCTGGTTGGTGACGCCGATGGCGGCGAGGTCGTCGGCCGTGAGATCGGCGAGCGAGAGGGCGGTCTTGACGACGGTGCGGGTGCGTTCCCAGATCTCGTCCGGATCGTGCTCGACCCAGCCCGGGCGCGGCATGATCTGCGAGTGTTCGAGCTGATGGCGGGCCACGACGGTGCCGTGGTGGTCGAAGACCATGAATCGCGTCGAGGTGGTGCCCTGGTCGATCGCGCCCACGTACCGGTTCATGTGTCGTCCTTCCCGGACCTCAGCATCGAGTCCGCCGTCGGGCACCTCGGCCCGAAACCCACGCTAGGAACGCGCGGACGCGGACACCACACGCACCGTTCGACAATGCTGAACGGTGGTAGGTTCGGGGCCATGCCTGGCCCGATCCAGTCGATCGAACGCGCCGCCGCCGTGCTGCGTCTGCTCGCGCGCGGATCGGGACCGCTGGGTGTCGGCGAGATCGCCGCCGCGCTCGACCTGGCCAAACCCACCGCGCACGGCATCCTGCGAACGCTGCTCGGGGTCGGGTTCGTCGGCCAGGACGCGCGCACCGGCAAGTACCTGCTCGGCCCCGCCATCGGCGAACTCGGGACCGATCGGCTCGATGTGAACGAATTGCGTTCGCGGGCGATCCACCGGGCCGACGCACTCGCCTCGCGTTCGGGGGAATCGGTCCGCATCGCGGTAGCGAGGGAACACGCGATCACGGTGATCCACCACGTCTTCCGGCCTGACAACAGCGCACAGTCACTGGCGGTCGGCGAGATACTCCCCGCTCATGCGACCGCGCTGGGCAAGGTGCTACTGGCCTACGACGCCGCTGCGGAAGCCGTTGCGCTGCAAGGCTTCACCCGAAGAACGATCACCGACCGCGCCGGGCTCGACCGTGCGATCGCCGTGGTTCGGCGGCAAGGGTGGGCTGATGAGGTCGAGGAGCATCGCGCGGGCGAAGCGGGGGTCGCCGCGCCCATTCGAGCCAGAGGTGGGCTCGTCGTCGCGGCCATCGGTATCACCGGGCCGACAGATCGGTTGTGCGACAACCGTTTACAGGTGCGTCCGGCCGCGATCGAACAGGTGCGCGCCGCCGCGCTCGCCGTGCACCGTGATCTGACGGCAGCACAATGAACCGGGTACGCGCCGACAACGGGAGCAGACGATGACGCAACGTTTCGTGCTCGCCATCGATCAGGGCACCACCTCGAGCCGCTGCATCGTCTTCGACCAGCACGCACGCCTGGTGGGAATGGCGCAACGGACCCATCGCCAGCATTACCCCAGGTCGGGGTGGGTGGAGCAGGACGCGCTCGAGATCTGGCGGACGGTCGAGCGGATCGTGCCCGCGGCGCTGCGCGATGCCGGGATCACCGTCGAGCAGGTGGCCGCGATCGGGATCGCCAATCAGCGCGAGACCACCGTGGTGTGGGATCGGCACACCGGGTTGCCGGTGCGGCTGGCCATCGTCTGGCAGGACGTACGCACCGAAGAGTTGGTCGATCGAATGAAGGAATTGCCTGGAGCACAGCGCATTCCCGAGTTGAGCGGGCTGCCATTGGCCACCTACTTCGCCGCACCACGCCTGCGCTGGCTGCTCGACGATGTCGACGGCCTGCGGGCCCGCGCCGAACGCGGCGACGTCCTGTTCGGCACCATGGAATCCTGGCTCATCTGGAACCTCACCGGCGAGCACGTCACCGACGTCACCAACGCGGGCCGCACCCTGCTGATGAACCTCGCCACCCGCCAGTGGGACGCGGAACTGTTGCGGTTCTTCGACATTCCGCCCGCCATGCTCCCCCGCATCGAACCGTCGACCGGCGATTTCGGCACCGCCCGTACCGTCGTCCCCGGCGTGCGGATCGGTGCCGCCCTCGGCGACCAGCACGCGGCCCTGTTCGGCCAAACCTGCTTCGCCCCAGGCGAAACCGAATGCACCTACGGCACCGGCGGCTTTCTCATGATGAACACCGGCACCGAACTGATCCGCTCCCGACACGGCCTGCTCACCACCATCGGCTACCAGGTCGGCCCCGAACCGGTCTACGCCCTGGAAGGCCCGATCGCGGTCACCGGTTCGCTGGTCCAATGGCTGCGCGACATCGTCGGCCTGATCGCCACCGCCCCCGAAATCGAAACTCTCGCGAACACAGTCGACGACAACGGCGGCTGCTACCTGGTTCCCGCCTTCTCCGGCCTCTACGCCCCCCACTGGCGCAGCGACGCCCGAGGCCTGCTCATCGGCCTGACCTCCTACGTCACCAAAGGCCACCTGGCCCGCGCCGTCCTGGAGGCCACCGCCTGGCAGACCCGCGATGTGGTGGCAGCCATGAACGCCGACGCGGGCCTACAAGCTCAATCCCTGCGCGTAGCGGGCGGCATGGCCTCCAACAACCTGCTCATGCAAATAATCGCCGACGTCCTCGACACCCCCGTGATGCGCCCGCTGGTCACCGAAACCGTCTCCCTCGGCGCCGCCTACGCGGCAGGACTGGCCGTCGGCTACTGGCCCGACCTCCAAGGGCTACGCCGCAATTGGAAGGTAGCCGCTCAATGGACACCCTCCGCGAACCGCCGAATCCGCGACGACGAATACGAACGCTGGCAACGAGCCGTCCAACTCAGCGTCGGCTGGGCCCGCCCGGCCGACTAGAACCGCCGAGGAAGCGGTGGCTGGATACGTGTCAGCTGAAGAGCTCGTCGGTGCGAGTGGCGGTTACGGCTTGCGTCAACCATGCGTCGAGCTGACCGAGATCGGTACACGCAGCAAGCTGAGTGCGCTGTGCCGCAGACAACTCGAGTCCACGAGCGGTCAGAACCGTGAGCACCGCACGAGCTGCTTGCTCGGCGCGCCCTTCTTCTCGGCCTTCCTCTCGACCCTTGGCCACGTACTTGGTGGCAATGCGGCCGCGGTATTCAGGAGTGCTCTTCATCAGTTCCTCCAAACGTCGGCTAGCCGCGAGGGTCAACGCGTCGTCGACCAGATCCAGATACATTTCACACGTTCGTCGTCGATTTTCATCAGCCCGGCCAGGAAAGCTGGCAGGACCTCATCCATATAGGGGCCCGCCCCATGCGCGATCGCGGACAGCGTTGCCCGTTCAGGACAACAGCGAGCCTCGTCGGGATCGGTCACCAGAGGAAAGCGATCGGGACCGAGAACCAACGGATGTATCACCGAACCGCAGGGGCCCAGTTCGATCGGCTTCGCCGCCCATTCAGCGACTTGCCTGCTCGGCGTCACGACAAGCAGCACGGCTGGGCAGCCCAACCGGGATCGCAATGTCGCCACATAGACCGGCCATTTCCATCGCCGATCATCCTTCTTGTTCAGCTGCACCTCGACGCACACACCGAGAATGGGCTGATTACGATCGTCATGCGTACTCAGTGCCAGGTCCCCGCGGTATTCCTTGGGTCCCATGTCAGTGAAGTCGCACGGCTCGGCGCGCATCTCGGCCACGTCTGGTAGTGGCACGTCGAACTTCTCGACCAGCAGTGTCGGTGCCAGGGAGACCGCCGTGCGGAATAGATCAAGCAAACCTTCGTGTAGGTAGCTCGGCATGCGCTGCACCGTATGGGGGGTGCAGCGGGATCACGAATTCGGTTGCGGCGTGGCGGGGGAAACGCGGCGGGCGAGCCAAACCGTAACGGTGAACAGGAGGACGCCGGCTACGGCGAGGATCGCGCCGATCATGGCCGGGGCGGTGTAGCCCATGCCCGCGGCGATGACGAGGCCGCCCAGCCAGGCTCCCGCGGCGTTGGCCATGTTCAAGGCGGCGTGGTTGAGGGCGGCGGCGAGGGTTTGGGCGTCGGCGGCTACGTCCATCAGGCGGGTTTGGAGGCCGGGGGCCAGGGCGGCGCCGGCGGCTCCGACGAGGAAGGCGCCGATCGCGGCGGTGATGGGGTTGTGGGCGGCCAGGACGAAGCCGGCGAGGATGACGACCATCGCGATCATGGCGACGAAGATCGAGCGGTCCACGCCGCGGTCGGCGAGGATGCCGCCGCCGATATTGCCGGCGATCATGCCGAGGCCGAACAGAGCGAGCACGATCGGGACCGCGCCGATGGGCATGCCGGCGACGTCGGTCATGGTGGTGGCGATGTAGGTGTAGACGGCGAACATGCCGCCGAAGCCGATCGCGCCGACAGCCAGGGTGAGCAGTACCTGCGGACGGCGCAGCGCACCGAGTTCGGTCATCGGGTTGGTGATCTTCATGCTGGTCAGGGCGGGTACGTAGCGCCAAAGGGCGGCTACCGTCGCCATCCCGATCACGGCGACGACCACATAGGCGTCCCGCCAGCCGAAGTGCTGACCGAGCCAGGTCGCGCCCGGCACACCGACCACATTCGCCACGCTGAGCCCGAGCATCACCGCCGCCACGGCCTTGGCCCGCTGCCCAACCGGCGCGAGCGTGGCGGCGGCCAGCGAAGCGACACCGAAGTACGCGCCGTGCGGAAGCCCGGACACGAAGCGGGCGAGCACCAGCGTGCCGAAGGTCGGCGCGAGCACGGTCCCGATATTGCCGACGGTGAACGCGACCATCAACACGATGAGCAACTTCTTGCGCGCCACCCGCGCACACAACGCGGCGATCAGCGGCGCCCCGACAACGACCCCCAGCGCGTACGCCGACACCGCATGCCCGGCCGACGGCTCGGAGATATCGAAGGCCCGCGCGATATCGGGCAGCAACCCCATGGTCACGAACTCGGTGGTCCCGATCCCGAATCCACCCAGCGCCAACGCGAGCATCGCCGGGACATGCCAGCTGGTGCGTGGCTCGTCGAGGCGATCAGGGGCTGCAATGGAAGAAGTCACGCTTCCATGCAACGGGCACAGGTACCCATCCGCTACCCGAGCAGAGCGTGAGATAGCCCACCGAGGGGAACAACCGCCGGGTACATACGCAAAAGCGCTCGCATCGGATTCGATGCGAGCGCTTTCATAGCCAGGCAGGTTCGCGGTTGCGACCCCAGAGCTATCTCACTTCAGTGCGCGAGCCAGGTTCATGTCGAGCGCGCCGAGGAATTCCTCGGTGCTCAGGTAACCCTGGTCGCCGCCGACGAGCGCGGCGAGGTCCTTCGTCATCTGACCGCCCTCGACGGTCTTGATGACCACATCCTCGAGCGCCTGCGCGAAACCGATTACCTCGGGGGTGTTGTCCAGCTTGCCGCGGTGTTCGAGGCCACGGGTCCAGGCGAAGATCGACGCGATCGGGTTGGTCGAGGTCGGCTTGCCCTGCTGGTGCTGGCGGTAGTGCCGGGTGACCGTGCCGTGCGCGGCCTCGGCCTCACAGGTCTTGCCGTCCGGGGTGAGCAGCACCGAGGTCATCAGGCCGAGCGAACCGAAGCCCTGGGCCACGGTGTCGGACTGCACGTCGCCGTCGTAGTTCTTGCAGGCCCAGACGTAACCGCCCTCCCATTTCATGGAGGAGGCGACCATGTCGTCGATCAGGCGGTGCTCGTAGGTGAGGCCCGCCGCGTCGAACTCGGCCTTGAACTCGGCGTCGAAGACTTCCTGGAAGGTGTCTTTGAACATGCCGTCGTAGGCCTTGAGAATGGTGTTCTTCGTGGAGAGGTACACCGGGTAGTTCTGCTGCAGGCCGTAGTTGAACGAGGCCCGCGCGAAGTCTTCGATCGACTTCTTGAAGTTGTACATACCCATGACGACGCCGCCGTCTTCGGGCATCTTCACGACCTCGTGGATGATCGGCTCGCTGCCGTCCTCCGGGGTGAAGGTCAGCGTGACGGTGCCCGCCTCGTAGACCTTGAAGTCGGTGGCGCGATACTGGTCGCCGAAGGCGTGACGGCCGATGATGATCGGCTTGGTCCAGCCGGGCACCAGGCGGGGCACGTTGGAGATGATGATCGGCGCGCGGAAGATGGTGCCACCCAGAATGTTTCGGATGGTGCCGTTGGGCGAGCGCCACATCTTCTTGAGACCGAATTCCTTCACCCGATCTTCGTCCGGGGTGATGGTGGCGCACTTGACGCCGACGCCGTGCTTCTTGATGGCATTGGCCGCGTCGACGGTGACCTGGTCGTCAGTCTTGTCGCGGTACTCGATGCCGAGGTCGTAGTACTCGAGATTCACGTCGAGATAGGGATGAACCAGCTTGTCCTTGATGAACTGCCAGATGATCCGGGTCATCTCGTCGCCGTCGAGTTCTACAACGGTGCCTTCAACCTTGATCTTGGACATGGATCTTCGTGTCCTCCTCGGTGGGTGCCCTTATTGCACGGCTAGGCGAACACGCTTGTGAGCGGACCCCAGCAGTTCCAACAGACAACGTATATGCCCCGCGTTGTCTGCGGGACGTGTGGTGCAAACAAGACGAGCGTACTGCTGTCCCCCACCTCACCGCGACGGCAGGCCCCACTGTGCGGGACTGATCGGAGCTATCCCGCCGCTCCTGCCCCGCGGCACCCAATCGGGCCCTGACCGGCTACTGAGCAGTAACACGGCGGCGCTCGCACCCCCACAACGGCGGCGCGGGCCCGGACGACCAGTTCAGACCGCGACCGGATCACGACACATCCGCGACGCGCGACGACACGCCGAGGCCTGCCACACCGCCGACGGAGTGATCTTCGGCGGGAAATGCGGGGGAAGTTTCCGCGGGAGAGAGATCTCCGGTTAACATGACGACAAGGTCATGAGTACCAGCGCCAAGCCCCGGCTCGCTGGTCGGCAACCCTCCAGCTGCGGTGGGGTGCTCCGGGTGATGACCGGGCTCTCGAAAGTCGAGAGCAAGCGCGCATTGCAGGAGGCCCCCATGTGTTGTTACCCGTCGATCCGACCCAGTTGACGAGATCCCCCGGCTGACACCCCTCTGGAGCACGACATGACCGACTCTTCCCTGCCCGAGAACTGGTCCTTCGAGACCAAGCAGGTCCACGCGGGCCAGGCCCCCGACGCCGCCACCGGCGCGCGGGCACTGCCGATCTACCAGACCACCTCCTACGCATTCCGCGACACCGATCACGCCGCCGCGCTGTTCGGTCTCGCCGAACCGGGCAACATCTACACCCGGATCATGAACCCCACCCAGGACGCGGTGGAGCAGCGCGTAGCCGCCCTCGAAGGTGGTGTCGCGGCACTGCTGCTGGCCTCGGGCCAGGCCGCGGAGACCTACGCCATCCTGAACCTGGCAAGCGCGGGCGACCACATCGTGTCCAGCCCGCACCTCTACGGCGGCACCTACAACCTCTTCCACTACTCGCTGCCCAAGTTGGGCATCACGGTCTCGTTCGTCGAGGATCCCGATGACCTCGCGCAGTGGGCAGCGGCGATCGGGCCCAACACCAAGGCGTTCTACGGCGAGACCATCGCCAACCCGAGCAGCGCGGTGTTCGACATTCCCGGCATCGCCGGTGTCGCGCACGCGAACGGCCTTCCGCTGATCGTCGACAACACCGTCGCCACCCCCTACCTGATCCAGCCGCTGGCCCACGGCGCCGACATCGTCGTGCATTCGGCGACGAAGTACCTGGGTGGGCACGGCACGGCCGTGGCGGGCGTGATCGTCGACGGCGGCACCTTCGACTGGACCGTGCGCGACGCCGACGGCAACGCGCGCTTCCCCGGTTTCACCGAGCCCGATCCCAGCTACCACGGTGCGGTGTTCGCCGATCTGGGTGCGCCCGCGTTCGCTTTGAAGGCGCGCGTGCAGTTGCTGCGCGATCTGGGCGCGGCGGTGTCGCCGTTCAACGCCTTCCTCATCGCCCAGGGCATCGAAACGCTCAGCTTGCGCGTCGAACGCCACGTCAGCAATGCCGAGACGGTCGCGAAGTTCGTCGCCGAGCAGCCGGGTGTCGACGCCGTGTTCTACGCGGGCCTCGAGTCCTCACCCTGGTACGCGCGGGCCAAGCAGCTGGCGCCAAAGGGCGTGGGCGCGATCGTGTCGTTCGAACTGGCAGGTGGTGTCGATGCGGGCAAGAAGTTCGTGGACGCGCTCAGCCTGCACAGCCATGTAGCTAACATCGGTGATGTGCGTTCTCTCGTGATCCACCCGGCGTCGACCACGCACTCGCAGTTGACGCCCGACGAGCAGTTGGCGGCCGGCGTCACTCCCGGCCTGGTCCGGCTCGCGGTGGGCATCGAGGGAATCGACGACATTCTGGCCGATCTGCGGGCCGGGTTCGCGGCGGCGACGACGTGACTGTGAGCACCGAATCGCCGATCGCCCGACCCGGAACCGGGGTGGCCCTGCTGCCACCGCCGGACGGGCGAGTCGGTCTGGTCGCCATCGGGGATGTGGCGCTGGAGAACGGCGCCGTGGTCGAGGATGTGCGGCTGGCGGTGCAACGCTGGGGCGAGCTCTCGCCCGCGCTGGACAATGTGGTGCTCGTCGAACACGCGCTCACCGGCGACTCCCATGTCGTCGGTGGGCCCGACGGGGCGCCCGGCTGGTGGGAAGGCATGGTCGGGCCCGGCGCGCCGATCGACACCGACGAGTGGTGCGTGATCGCCACCAATGTGCTCGGCGGCTGCAAGGGCAGTACCGGGCCTTCCTCTCTCGGGCCCGACGGAAAGCCTTGGGGCGCACGCTTTCCCGAGCTGACCATCCGCGATCAGGTCACCGCCGAGGCGCGGTTGTTCGACGTGCTCGGCATCGAGCGGCTCGGCGCGGTGGTCGGTGGCTCGATGGGTGGCATGCGGGTGCTCGAGTGGATGATCGGCCTGCCCGAGCGGGTTTCGGCCGCGCTCGTGCTGGCCGTCGGGGCCAGGGCCACCGCCGACCAGATCGGCACCCAGACCACCCAGATGGCCGTGATCACCGCCGATCCCGACTGGCAGGGCGGCAACTATCACGGCACCGGTCGCGCGCCGATGACCGGCATGGGGCTGGCCCGGCGCATCGCGCACCTGACCTACCGCACCGACGGCGAACTCGACCACCGGTTCGCCAACAGGGCCCAGGATGACGAGAACCCGTGGACCGGTGGACGGTACGCGGTGCAGAGCTACCTCGAGCACCAGGCCGACAAGCTCTGTCAGCGCTTCGATCCAGCCACCTATGTGCTGCTCAGCGAGGCCATGAACCGCCACGATGTGGGGCGTGGGCGCGGTGGGATCGCGGCCGCGCTCGCGTCGACGCCGGTGCCGTGCGTGGTCGGCGGGGTCGACTCGGATCGCCTGTACCCGTTGAACACTCAGGCCGAACTGGCCGAGGGTCTGCCGGGCTGCGCGGGTCTCGAGATCGTGCATTCGCGCGACGGGCACGACGGGTTCCTCACCGAGGCCGCCGACGTGTCGAAGTTGCTCACCGAGACGATGCGCCTGGCGCGGGAGAACCGCTGAGCGTCACGACCCGGTGAGCAGAGTGACGATCGAGCGAACGTAAGCCTGAAGTCGTTCGCGCGGATACTCTTTCGGCTCGCTGACGGCCAGTCGGCCGAGCATTTCCGCGACGGTGAGGGTCGAGTTCGCGAGCAGCTGGGCATCCATGTCCGACCAGCGTGGCGACAGTGAGATGCCCATGCGGACAAGCGATTCCGCGCGCTCCAAGATGTCGGTTCGCGAAGCACGAAGGGCCGCGCGGTATTCGTCGGGGGCGCTGGCGGGCGTGGCGAGGATCAGTCGCCAGCGAGTCGGGTTCTCCAGTGCCACACCGACGAACGCTTCGACAGTCGCCGAGGCGGCGGTCAACGGATCGGTGTCGAGCAGGTCCCGCGGCAGCGTGTCGGCGATCTGCTCGAGTCCGCGTTCGCGTTCGCGTTCCAGCAGCGCTTCGACGAGTTCGGCGCGTGTCTTGAACACGGTGTACAGCACCGGTTTTCCGACACCGGCCGCCTGCGCGACGGCCTCCATGCTCAACTCGTGCAGTTCCATCCGGCCCAGCACGGCGAACGCGGCGTCGAGCAGCTGCGCGCGCCGCTCCTGTGGCGGCAGGCGCGGGGCATAGCGGCGTCGCGGTCGTTCACCCTGCGCCGCGACGACTACGGCTTCTTCGGGCCAGGTTCCCCCAGCTGGAAGGTGTGGGGGTCGCCGACCGCGCTGATCGGCTTCCAGCGCGCCGTCACCCTCGAACACTTCGATCCGTTCCTGACCGCCGCGGTCGCCGATTCGCAGGGCATCTACGACAACCCGGCGGTCCGGCTGGACCACACGCTGGCCTATTTCGTGCTGGTCGCGCTCGGTGACGGCCGCACCGCCATCCAGGCCTCCGAGCACCTGATGACGGTGCACGCGCCGATGACGGGCATCGAGCCGGTCAGCGGCAAGCGCTACAGCGCCAACAGCCCCGATGCACAGCTGTGGATCCACGTCACCGGGTGGCATTCGGTACTGAAGGCCTACGAGATGTACGGCCCCGGTCCGCTGAGCCCGGCCGAGGAGGATCGGTACTGGGCCGAGTGCGTGATCGCCGCCGAACTACAGACCTGCAAACCGTCGGACGTGCCGCGCGATCGCGAGGAAGTGCGTGCCTACTTCGCACGGGTCCGGCCTCAGTTGTGCGTCACCGAGCGGGCGGTGCAGGCCATGCACTACCTGCTGTGGACACCGCCGAACAAGGGCTTGGCGTTCGCGATCGGCGCCAGGCTGCTGTCACTGGCGACGATTCCCACCCTGCCCAGGTGGATGCGCAAGCTCGGCCGGTTCGACCTGCCGCGCATTGTCGATGTGTCGGTACGCATTCCCGCGAAGATGATCGCCTGGGCCGCCGCCCGCCGGGACAACTGGGCGCTCATCCACGCGGCGCCGTTCATCGCGCCGATGACCGGACAGATCTTCGCCGCACATGCCGATTCCACGCCGCCGCAACAGCTTTCGACCATCACCCCGCACGCGGCCCGCGAGCTCTACGGCAGCCGCGGCAGTCGCAGCCTGTGGGACGCCGTCACCGAAACCGCCTGAACGACACCGTGATCGAGGGTGTGCGACCGGCCGCGTCAACGGCGCCGCGGCCGGTTCTCCTCAGCTGACACCGAGGGTGTTGATGGTGGCGGCCAGGAAAACGATGGCGCTGCCGAGCGCGGTCAGCGCGGCCACGTCGAACGGGCGGCTGCGCACGGCGAGCAACCCCACCTGCACGGTCGGCAGACACAACCGGAACGCGGCGGCCACCAGCGCGGCGCTGCCGAAGATCAGCGCGCCGCGACGCCACCGATCCCACGCGACGAAGCCGACCGCGATCACGATCAGCGCGGTCACCACGGTCATCGGCAGATGACTGCGCAGGTACTGCTCCCCCGCGCTCAACCGCGCGACCCGGTGCTTGCCGGTCGTCTCCGCCTCGTTCACGAGCCCGATTGTTCCAGATACCACCTGCGCGCGGACAGGGCGCCGCATGACAGAGTGGTCGGCTGTGCTGCACCTGATCTTTCACGAGCCCGTGATTCCGCCCAATACCGGCAATGCGATCCGGTTGGCCGCGGGGACCGGCTGCGCGCTACACCTGGTCGAACCGCTCGGCTTCGACCTCTCGGAAGCCAAGCTGCGCCGGGCCGGACTGGACTATCACGACCTCGCGGTGGTGACGGTGCATCCCGATCTGGCGACGGCGTTCGCGGCGATCCAGCCGGGGCGCGTGTTCGCCTTCACCACGCAGGCGACCACCCGCTTCACCGATGTCGCCTATCAGGACAACGACGCGCTGCTGTTCGGCACCGAGCCAACGGGGCTGCCGGCGGAAGTGCTGGCCGATCCGCAGATCACCGAGCAGGTGCGCATCCCGATGCTGCCGGGGCGGCGTTCGATGAACCTGTCGAACGCCGCGGCGGTGTCGGTGTACGAGGCGTGGCGGCAGCTGGGTTTTCCGGGCGCGGTCTGACCCTGCGCCGTCTTCGACCAGTGGGCCTTACCGTTGTTCGGTTTGGTCGTCGCCCGCGGTGGTTGCTGGTGCGGCGGGCGGAGTCGTGGCTGCCGGTGCCGTGGTCGCGTGCGCTCCGGTGCGACGCCTGCGCAGCAATCGCAGTGCGGCGTACAGCAATCCGCCGATCACCGCGAGGAAGCCGAGCCACGGGAGGGCCTTGCCGACGAAGACGATCGCGTCCTGCAGCCAGTCGATCAGCGAATGCCAGCCCGCGGCGATGCCGTCCCAGAAGTTGTCCGGGTCGCCTGGCGCGCTCTCGTCGTCGGCGGTGAGGGTGATGGTCAGCGTCGACAGCGCGACCTGATCGTCGAGGCTGCGTTTCTGCGCGGTGAGGCTGTCGAGTTCACCCTGCCTGCTCGACAGCGCCTCCTCCGCGTCGATCAGATCGGCGGTGTTGGTCGCGGCCGTGATCAGTGCTTTGAGCCGGTCGACGGAGGCTTGCAGGGCGCGGATGCGGGCGTCGAGGTCCTGCCACTGCATGGTGACATCGTCACGGTTGGTGCTGACCCGGGTGACCGTGCCGACCCCACCGAGCCCGGTGATGAAGGCGTCGGTCCTGTCGGCGGGCACCCGAACGCTGAGCACGGCGCGCGCGGTCCGCTTGTCGGTGCCGGGCTGTTCGGTGCGGCTGTCGATGCGGCCGTCCACGGCGCGGACCTGCTCGGTGACAGTCCCGGCGGCGGCGATCGGATCGCCCGAGGTGACATCCACCGACCCGGTGATCACCTCTTTACGATTCGACTGTTCCGTCGGCGCCGGACTGTCCCGCTCCGGCGCACCCTCCCGGAACCCGGGCGCCACAGCGGGGGCTGGCCCGCCCATGACGGTGGGCGCGGACGCCTTACCGGCCTGGTCCTCGCTGTTGTCGGCGCCGCACCCGACCAGAAACACGAGTCCGAGCAACGCGATCATCACCACGACAAGCTTGCGCATGTTCGCAGCGTAGTGCGTGAGTGCGGTCAAGGCCCGCGTTCTACTCGGAGCCGGTCGGTTCGGGGCGCTGGTCAGCGGAAGTCGCGGGAGCGGGCGACGATGGTCAGGTCGAGGTGTTCGAGGTGGTCGGCGACGACACTGGCCGCGCCCTCGGCGTTTTGGATGCGGCCGCGGATGAGCAGGGCGGTGGCGCTCTGGGCGAGGCGGCGGTAGCGGGTCCACAGGCCGACCGAGCAGACGACGTTGACCATGCCGGTTTCGTCTTCGAGATTGAGGAAGGTGACGCCCGCGGCGGTGGCGGGTCGCTGACGGTGGGTGACGGCACCTGCCACCAGGATGCGGGCACCGTCTTCGACGAGCAGGAGATTGCCCGCGGGGACCACGCCGAGCGAATTCAGATGGGCGCGAAGGAATTCGGTGGGATAGGAGCCCGGTGAGATGCCGGTGGCCCAGACATCGGCGGCGGCGAGTTCGAGTGCGCTCATGCCGGGCAGGGACGGGGCGACGGTCGCAGGCCCGGTGCCGGGCAGTCGGTCATGGCGCTCCACGGCCGCCGCTCCCGCTGCCCATAATGCAGCCCTGCGCACGCTGCTACCGCGCGAATCCCGTTGCGGATCAACAGACTCCGACCTTTCGGTATCGACCAGGACATCGAGGGCACCTGCGGTGGCCAGCGATTCCGATTGGGCGACAGTGAGTTCCACGCGACCGGTGAGGTCGAGCATCGAGGTGAAGGGGCCGTGTTCGGTGCGGGTGGCGACGATGCGGTCGGCGAGGTCGGTGCCGATGTGGCGCACACCCGACAGGCCGAGCCGGATCTCGGTGCCCGTGTTCTCGAGGGTGGGTTCGGCGCGGCTGGCGTTGATATCGGGGGCGTGCACCCGCACGCCGTGGCGGCGGGCGTCGGCGACCAACGACTGCGGTGAGTAGAAACCCATCGGCTGCGCGCGCAACAACCCGGCGCAGAACGCGGCCGGATGGTGCAGCTTGAACCACGACGAATAGAACACGATCGAGGCGAAACTCTGCGAATGGCTTTCGGGGAAACCAAAATTGGCGAAGGCGTAGAGCTTCTCGTAGATACGGTCGGCGACCTCGTCGGTGATGCCGTGTAGCTCCCGCATCCCCTCGTAGAGCCTGGCCTTCAACCGTTCCATCTTCTCCGGCGAACGTTTGGACCCCATCGCACGGCGCAGTTGATCGGCTTCGGCCGCACTGAAACCGGCGACATCGACCGCTACCTGCATCAGCTGTTCCTGGAACAGCGGGATGCCGAGCGTGCGAGTGAGCGAGCGCTCCAGCGAGGGATGGTCGAACACCACCGGCTCCTTGCCGTTACGCCTGCGGATATAGGGGTGCACCGAGCCACCCTGAATCGGTCCGGGGCGGATCAGCGCCACCTCGACGACCAGATCGTAGAAATTACGCGGCTTGAGCCGGGGCAGCGTCGCCATCTGCGCGCGCGACTCCACCTGGAACACCCCGATCGAGTCCGCACGTTGCAGCATCTCGTAGACGCCCGCTTCGGTGAGGTCGAGCGCGTGTAGTTCCACTGCCTCGCCCTTGTGCTCGCGCACCAGGTCGATCATGTAGTGCAGTGCCGAGAGCATGCCGAGACCGAGCAGGTCGAACTTCACCAAACCGACCGCGGCGCAGTCGTCTTTGTCCCACTGCAGCACGCTGCGCCCGGCCATTCGCGCCCACTCCACCGGACACACGTCAGCGATCGGCCGATCACAGATCACCATGCCGCCGGAGTGAATGCCCAGATGCCGTGGCAGACCGTCGAGTTCGCCGGCGAGTTCGAGCACCGCGTCCGGGATGTCGGTGCCCGTCTCGGCGGCCACGCCGGACCAGCGGCTCACCTGCTTGCTCCACGCGTCCTGCTGTCCTGGTGAAAAGCCAAGCGCCCGTGCGGCATCGCGCACCGAGGACTTACCGCGATAGGTGATCACGTTCGCCACCTGCGCGGCATAGTCGCGACCGTACTTGGCGTAGACGTGCTGGATGGCCTCCTCGCGCCGGTCGGATTCGATGTCGACATCGATATCGGGCGGCCCGTCCCGCTCGGGCGAGAGGAACCGTTCGAACAGCAATTCGTTGCCGACCGGATCGACATTGGTGATGCCGATGGCGTAGCAGACCGCTGAGTTGGCGGCCGAACCTCTGCCCTGGCACAGGATATCGCTCTGCTTGCAGAACTCGACGATGTCGTGCACCACCAGGAAGTAACCGGGGAACTCCATCTTCTCGATCACCGCGAGCTCGTGCTCGATCTGCCGGTGCGCCTTCGGGTTTCGTTCCGGTGGGCCGTAGCGCTCGGCGGCACCGCGCAGCGCGAGGTGGCGCAGCCACGAGTTCTCGTCATGGCCTGCCGGCACGTCGAACGGAGGGAGCTTCGGGGCGATCAACCGCAGGTCGAACGCGCATTCGCGAGCCAGCACCGCCGCGTTCGCCACCGCATGCGGGTACTCGGCGAACAGCTGCGCCATCTCCGCCCCCGACCGCAGATGCGCACCACCGGTGGGCGCGAGCCAGCCCGCCATCTCGTCGAGACTGCTCCTGGCACGGATCGCGGCCAGCGCCATCGCCCGACGACGCTGCGCCGGGGAGGCGAAATGCGCGCCGGTGGTGGCGAGTACGGGCACATCGAGGCGATCGGCCAGTGTGACCAGCAGTGCGTTGCGCTCGTCATCGGTGGCGATGCCGTGATGGGTGAGCTCCACACTCACCCGGCCGTCGCCGAAGCGCTCGATCAGCTCTCGCAGTGCCGCTTCAGCTTTCGGTAACCTCGTGTCGCCCGCACTCAGGTCGTGCTCGAGCGCGGTGCGCAGGTGCCCTTTTCGGCAACCGGTGAGCACATGCCAGTGCCCACCCGCCGCCGCGGCGAGCGTATCCAGGTCGTACCGCAGCACCCCCTTCTCCCCCGCGGCCATGTGCGCCGCCGCCATCTGCCTCGACAGCCGCCGATACCCCTCCTGCCCCCTGGCGAGGATCAGCAGGTGCGGGCCGTTCGGGTCGGGAGAACCCGTGCGCGGCACCGAGTCCGGTGCGGACACATGCCCTCGCTCCGGCGTGAAACGCACTCCGCCCCGAGGTACAGAACGGCGCCGGACCGCATCCCCTCGGCCCGGCGCCGCCTCCGCATCGGTTCCCAGTGACAGTTCGGCACCGAAAACCGTTGGCATTCCCCATTCCCTGGCCGCCTCGGCGAACCGGACCGTCCCGTAGAACCCGTTGTGGTCGGTGAGCGCGAGCGCTTCCAGACCGAGCCGCACCGCCTCCTCCACCAGCTCCTCCGGCTGACTCGCGCCGTCGAGGAAGCTGTAGGCGGAGTGGGTGTGCAGCTCCGCGTAGGGCACCGTCGGGCCGGTCGGCCGGTCGAGCTCGGCGGCGTGATACTCGCCGCGTTTGCGTGACCAGGCCGGACTGTCGCCGCCGTCGCCGGGGTGCATGTCGTGCGCGGGCCTGCCGCTCGGCTTGCCCGAAAGCACTCGTTCCAGCTCCGACCAGGTCGGCGGACCGTTGCTCCAGCCCATGCACCCACTCCTCTCACGACCCCCGCATCACCACACCCTTTTCTGTCGGTAGACAACTCAACTCGCGGGCAAGCGCTCCATCGACCGCGACTCCAACGCGGCCTCCACATGCCCCAGACCCGAGCGGATCACCGCGCCGTAGGCATCGTTGGCGAGCACATCCAGGTGCCCGCGCGCGATGGCCAACTGCATCCGCGCCATCTCGAAGTCACCGACGCGGCGATGACTGTCGGCCAGGTTCAGATACAGCGAGGGCAGGAACCCGCGCAGCCCCTCATCGAGCGGAATGCCCGGCCCGAACACCGCGGCCAGCGCCCGCTGGTCCCAGAGCAACGCGCCCTCCGGCAACTCCTGCACATCCGCCAGGTGGTGTGCCACCACGCAGCGATGCAACGGGTCGCCGCCTTCCCCTATTTCGCTCCACAGCCTGGTCAGCGCCGCGCGCGCCGCATCCGGGTCGCCACCGCCGAGCCGCACCGCGGCATAGATGTCCGCCATCCGATCGTCCGCCATGCGCACCAGTATCGCACATACGTTCGAATAATGGCGAGAGGTATTCGAACATATTTTCGAGTTCCTCGAAGAGCCTGGCTCCCGAACTTACTTTGGAGTAAGTTAGACGGAACGAACTGCAAAGGAGCAGTGATGTCTCAGGTTTCTCCAGGCGAAAAGGGCCGTCGACGGCGCGATCTCACCGGCAGGCAGGTCGTGATCACCGGCGCGTCGTCCGGGATCGGGCGGGCCGCCGCGCTCGCGGTCGCCGACAAGGGCGGTGTCGTGTTCCTGCTCGCGCGCCGCGCCGACGAACTGGCCGAGGTGGTCGCCGAGATCGTCGACGCCGGCGGTCAGGCCTACGGCTATCCGTGCGATGTCACCGATTCCGAGTCCGTGGATGCGGCCGTCAAGGCCATTCTCGAACAGCACGGCCACGTCGACATGCTGGTCAACAACGCGGGCCGGTCCATCCGTCGCGCCATCCACCGCTCCACCGACCGCCTGCACGACTTCGAACGCACCATGGCGGTCAACTACTTCGGCGCACTGCGGATGACCCTCGCGCTGCTGCCGCAGATGCGCGAACGCGGTTTCGGCCACATCGTCAACATCTCCAGCGCCGGCGTGCAGGTGGCCACCCCCCGCTTCGCCGCCTACCTCGCCAGCAAGGCGGCCCTGGACAAGTTCACGGAGGTCGCCTCGGTCGAAACCCTGGCCGACGGCGTCACTTTCACCACCATCCACATGCCGTTGGTGCGCACCCCGATGATCGCCCCCAGCGGCGACCAGGGCCCCTCCGAATCCCCCGAGTGGGCCGCGGGCACGATCGTGCGAGCCCTCGCCGAACGCCCCAAACGCATCGACGTCCCCCTCGGCACCCTCGCCGAATACGGCGGCATCCTCACCCCCAAACTCCGCGACCGCATCCTGCACCGCTACTACCGCGCGCTGCCGGATTCCCCTGCGGCCAAAGGGGAATCGGTCGAGCCCACCGAGGCACCGGCTCCGACTCCGGCTACCCCGAAGACTCCGTCAGCCGCCCGCAAAGCCACCGGCACTGCCTTACGCCGCGCGGCCCGCTGGGTTCCAGGCACCCACTGGTAACCCGGCGACATCGGGGTCACCATCGTTCGGCTAAACCACTGTGGACAATGCGGGGAGTTGTTCTACCGCAGCGGGTTCCAGGTAGGTAGCCGGTTTGGGGGCGGCGCCGCAGCTGGCTTGGCGGGAGGCGGCGGGGACGGTGCGGGCGGTGACGCGCCAGCGGCGGCCGTCGCGGTGGGTGACGATGGCGGCGCCCGCTATTGTCTGGTCGGGTGTGGGAACCGGGTCGGGGTGGACGGTGAGGTCGGTGGCGTTCGCCGGGATCTGTTCACGCACAGCCACTTCGGCGAGCTGGGAGATCGGGGGGTAGCAGCTGCGTCCGCGGAGACCGGTCAGGGAGACCTCGCCGGCGTCGGCCGCTTCGAGCATCGCATCGGCGGCAGCGGCGTCGACGCGGCCATAGGTGAGGCCGGAGGGAAGCAGGACCACCGCGGGGGCGAAGCGGTGACCACCGGTGTGCGAGGCCTCCCACACCCGGCCCGGGTGATCGGCGGCCATCGCAGCGGCGATCGGGCGACCCAACCGGGCACAGCACTGGTCGCGCTTGCCGTGGGCGCAGACCAGGACCACCGGATCATCCACTCGCACACCGATTCCCGGGGCCGGGCCGTCGACGAGACGCAGGTCTATGTCGAAGAGCCGGCGCAGGTCGGTGATCTCGAACCGCTCACACCAGGAACCCTCGGGTCGCGAACTGACCAGCAGCACAGTGCGGGTACCGGTGAACTCGTTGCGGCCGGGGCGGCGGATCAGTGTCGGCCGCACCCGCGCCGCCGACGTACGCGCCGCCAGTTCGGCGGTGATCTCCGGACCGAGCACCTCGTCACCGATCACATCACCGCCCCACGCGCCGGGATGCTCGATACACAGCCATCCGGTGAAGTGTCCCGCGGTACCGAGAAGCGGAATGTCGGCAGCGGCCGCCGTACACAACATGCCCTCGAATGGGTTCACAGCGCTCCTCCCGCGACCGCGCCGTCCGGGGCCGTCCCGGACAAGCGTCGTTTCACTCTAGGACCGGGCGCGCGAACCGCGTCGACGCGCACCCGCGCCGCCGATCGCGGCGGGCTACTCGTAGACGCCCTCGGCGTGCCACAGCGTCGCGTCGTAGACGAGCAGGACGGCGCGGATCTCGGTGGGGTCGGCATCGAGTTGGACCTGGACGCGCACGGCCAGGGAGGTGGGTTCGGCGGTGGACCACCATCGTTCGATGACCGGCCAAGGGCCCGCCCAGCCGAGCAGGGCCCATTCCCTGCGACCCCAGCGCAGGCGGGTGGGGGTGGCGGTGAACAGGCCGCGGTCGGTGATCAGGACGTGGGCGCCGTCGGCGGCGGTCAGGTCGACGACCGGGCGGTGCAGCAGGAGCAGGGTGGGGGCGGGTTCGGGGAGGCGGCCGGGCCAGGGCTGGGTGGGGTCGGTGGCGGGGGTGAGTTCGTCGCCGAGGGCGATCATCGTGATGCGTTCGGCGGGGCCGCGGCCGCCGCTGAGCACACCGATGCGGACCGCTTCGCCGCCGAGCAGTCCCTGCACGCGAACGAGAGCGCGGCGGGCACGTTCGGTTTCCTCGCCCTCGCCGCCCCACAGACCCAGTTGCAGGGCACCGGCGGCGACCACCTCGACCGGTTCCAGCGTGAGCGCGACGATCGGGCCGGTGGGGCGGGCTCGACGGGTGAGCCAGCCGTCGAGTTGCCAGCGGACACGGTCGGCGGTGTCGGCGGGGGTGAGCGGGCGGGCGCAGCGCCAGATCCTGGTCAGCTCCTCGCCCGCCTCGGTGCGCGCGGTCACGGCCAGCCGGGTGCAGGCCACGCCCGCCGCCGACAGCACCGCGTGCAGCCGAGTGGACAGCTGCCTGCCCGCGAACGCGGCCGCGTCGACCCGGTCGATGGGTGGATCGCAGGCCAGTTCGACGGTCAGTTCCGGAGCGGGGCGCCGTGCCGACGGCGGACGTTCCTGGAGTGCGCGGGCGGTGCGATGGGCGAGCACGGCGTCTGCGCCGAACCGGGAGGCCACCTCGGCGGGAGACAGCCGCGCGAAATCACCGATGCGGCGTAAACCCAAGCGGCGCAGCAGGTCTACCAGTTCCTTGCGCTCGGGTGCGGCCAGGCTCGGTTCCATCGCGAGTTCGGAGACCCGGAGCGGAGCAAGGTAGCGCGCACCCTCCCCCGGCAGCACGATCGCGCCGCGCTTGGCCGCGATCACCGCCGTCGACATGGCGTCGGCGATCCCGATCTGCGCCTCTGCTCCCGCCGCGGCGACCGCATCGATCAACCGCACCACCGCGGCCTCCTCGGAACCGAAATACCGTGCGGCACCACGCGCCCCGAGCACGACGAGGCCGGGCCGCAACACCTCCACCCCCGGCACCGTCGCGTCGACAGCGCCGACCACCGGCTCGAACAATCGCGCGTCCCGATCCGGATCATCCTGCACGACGACAAGTCCCGGGCAACGCCCCTGCGCATCCCGTCTACGCATCCCCCGCCGCACCCCCTCGGCCCGCGCGATCGCCGAACACGCCACCACCGAACTCCCCCGCAACACCGCGACAGGCCGATCCGCTCCCACCCCCTCCACCGCGGCCGCCGCCACCGCGGGCCAGTCCGGACACCACACCGCCAGCACCCGATCAACGCGCGCCACGACACCCACCCCGACTGCGATGTGCGCCCGGCCGCGCGGACGCCGGGCGGACGGTGGACTCACTCACGTCCATCGAACAGAACCGGATAACGGACCGGCGGTCACGACACAGCCCCGTGCAAGGCGGTGACTTCGGTTGTGCGGGTGATGGTTTCGCGGGGCAGCCATTCGGTGCGGCCTGCCTTGGCGCACAGGTCCATGTGGCCGTGTCGGGTCTGGCCAGCTTTGGCGCTGACCCGCACGTCGAGGCAGACCGAGCGCAGGCGGCCGCGGCCGGGGCCGAGGCCGCGGTAGCCGGTGACCCGGGAGTCGAGGCGCAGGGTGGGGTTGGCCCATTCGCCCGCGACGACCAGGGTGGCGCCGCGGTTGCGGGCGCGGGCGGCGAGGACGCGGCAGCGGGCGGGCGGGACGGCGAGACCGCCCAGACCGAGGACCACCAGGTCGAGGCCGTCGAGCAGAACCGCGGCCACTTCGGCAGGGTCGGGGCCGGGGTCGGCGATCACCGCCAGGCGGGACAGCTGGGCACCCATTTCCGCGGCGGCCAGCAAACCCAGCCGGGGCAGACCGACCACCGCCGCGTGACCGCCGTTTCCGGTGACCGCGGCGAGCAGCCCGGTCAGCAGGGAGTGCGCGCCGGTATAGGCGACCACCGCGCCCTTGGGCAACCCACCATCGGGCAGCAGATCGGCCAGTGGCGGCGGCACCGGCAAAAGATCACGACGTAATGGCTGCTCACGCGGTATATGCCCGGTCGCGGACTCACCACGCCCCGGCACTGCGGCCATTTGCCTGCGCAGCTCGTCGAGCATGCCCGGATCGGGCGACAACGCTTCCGAACCCATCAACACCACCTACTTCCACGATGGACCCGCGAGCGGAAAACCGCCCTGCGCTGAAACGGCAGCACCGTTTCAGCTATCGATCGTATTCGAATATACGTTCGATAGCGACCAGCGTGACACCCACCCCTACCCATGTCCACCGCGGGTACGGCCGAACCCGCCCGGCTCCGGCGACACCCCGCGAAGAGGGTTCCAGCTACTCCCGCCGACGAACTGTGGCCAGGATCCCGGCCAGTCAGCGCCATATTCGGCTACCCTCGCACCCGTGACCGAACGTGCTCGTCCCCATATCGGCCCCGACTACCTGGTCGCGGGTCGCTACCGCCTGCAGTCCAAGCTGGGCGGGGGTGGCATGGGCGCGGTCTGGCTCGCGACCGATCGATTGCTGAACCGCGAAGTCGCGATCAAGCAGGTGCTGTCCACCGCGGGACTGAGCGCGGCCGAGGCCGAACAGGTTCGCAGCAGCATCGTGCACGAGGGCCGGGTGGCCGCCAAGCTGTCGCACATGCACGCCGTGGCCGTGCACGACGTGGTGATCGAAGCGGGCGAGCCCTGGCTCGTCATGGAGTACTTACCCTCGCGCAGCCTGGCCAAGGCGCTCGCGCTGGTCGACACGCTGCCCGCGGTAGAGGTCGCCCAGATCGGCGCGCAGGTGGCCGACGCGCTCGCCGCCGCGCATGCCGCGGGCATCGTGCACCGCGATATCAAGCCGGGCAACATCCTCGTCGCCGACCGCGGCAACAGTGTGGGCCTGGCCAAACTCAGCGACTTCGGCATCTCGCGCGGCGCAGGCGACACGCACGGTGACGAACCCGACGGTGTGATCACCGGCACCCCCGCCTACCTCCCGCCCGAGGTCGCGCGCGGCGCCCGGCCCACCGAGGCCAGCGACGTGTTCTCTCTCGGCGCCACCCTCTACACCGCGCTGGAGGGCCAGCCGCCGTTCGGTTTCGAGTCCGACGAGAACGACGTCGTCGCCAAGGCCGCGATGGGCCGGATCATCCCGCCCACCCGCAGCGGCGTCCTCACCCAGCCGCTGCTGCACATGCTCGAGCCCGCTCCCCAGCGTCGCCCGACCATGGCCGAGGCCCGCGACGAAATCCTCACCGCCGCCTTCGGGCCTGGCACCGGCGCCTACATCCTCGGTGTGCCGCTACGCACCGAGGACAGCACCATTCCCGCCTGGTCCACCCGAAACTCCGCCAGCGGCCTGCGCAGCGCCAATTCCGCCCCGCTGCCGCGCCCGCACCGCGCTCCCCTCGCCGCCACCGCCGCCGCACCCCAACAGCGCACCGGCAGCTTCATCGACAACCTCCCCAACGGCGCCCCCCTCGCCATCGGCGCTGGCGTGCTGATCGGCCTGGTCATCCTGATCGCGATCATCATCGCCGTGATGTAGAGCCGAGCTTCACTCGATGCGCCGGCGATGAGCCCATCGAGTCAGCGCGTTCCGGTTCGACTGTTGTGTCTTACGAAGCACATTCGACGCGTGCGTCTCCACGGTCTTCACCGAGATGAACAAGGATTCGGCGATCTCCCGATAGGTGTAACCACGCGCCAGCAAGCGCAACACCTCCAGCTCGCGCGGGGTGAGTGAGTCCAATTCGGGATCGAGCGGCGGCTCGGGGACCGGCGAGCGCCCGGTGAACGAGTCGAGCACGAACCCGGCCAACCGCGGACTGAACACCGCGTCACCGCCCGCGACCCGGCGGATACCGTCGGCCAGCTCGGCACCGGAAATCGTCTTGGTCACGTATCCGCGCGCCCCCGCCCGGATCACCGCGATCACGTCCTCGGCCGCATCGGACACGCTCAACGCCAAACACACCGGCCCGGTGGCGATCCCGGCCAGCACCGCCACCCCACCGCCATCGGGCATGTGCACATCCAGCAGCACCACGTCCGGCTTCGCGGCATCGATCCCGGCGACCGCCTCGGCCACCGCACCGGCCTCACCGACGACCTCCATATCGGTCTCGCGGCTCAGCTCCGCCCGCACCCCCGACCGGAAGACCGCATGGTCGTCGACCAGGAAAACCCGCACACTCACTACAAGACTCCTCATTCGAACCGTGTCGATCGACCTGCTGTCATCGGTACCACACCGCGGTGTCCCGGCGCCGAAATCGGCTCGGGTTCGCCGCGATCGCGCGCTCAGCGATCGGTGGGCTGGTCTCGCGTCGTCGGCGCGTCGACGGGAGGGTCGATCCGGGTCTCGGAGTCGACAGGACCCGCACCACCCGCTGTGACGTCGTCGCTCTCGGCCTGGTCCGGCTCGGAGGATCCTGAGTCGGTGCGTGGCATCACGATGCGCACCTCGGTGCCGCGCCCGATGGTCGAGTCGATCTCGGCGGTGCCGCCGCGGCGCTCGATTCTGGCGCAGATGGACTTCGCCACCCCGCGGCGGTCGGCAGGGACCGCGGACACGTCGAAACCGGCGCCGCGGTCGCGGACGAAGATGCTCACCTGGTGGGGTTCGGTTTCGGCGAACAGGTCGATCTCGGGGACGTCGGCGTGCTTGGCGGCGTTGACCAGTGCCTCGCGGGTGGCGCCGAGCAGGGCGGTGAAATGTTCCTTGGGCAGACCGGCGCCGGTGTCGCCGGGGTCCATCGCGACATCGCCGACGACGACCGGGGTGACCTTCACGCCGTGCTGGTCCTCCACCTCGCCCGCGATGGTGCGCAGTGCGGTGGCCAGGCTGGACTGGGCGGGTGCGGTGTCGTCGAAGAGCCACTTGCGCAGTTCGCGCTCCTGGCTGCGGGCCAGGCGAAGCACCTCCTGGGGGTCTTCGGCCTGACGTTGGATCAGCGCGAGCGTCTGCAGCACCGAATCGTGCAGGTGGGAGGCGATCTCCTCGCGTTCCTCGTTGCGGATGCGGGCGCCGCGCTCGGCATTGAGCGCACGGACCATGCGCAACCACAGCGGCACCGTGAGCAGACCAGCGCCGACGAGCGTGACGGCCACCGCGATCAGCGCCGACCCGAGCGAACTGAGATCGATCCTGGCCAGCACCACCACACCGAGCCCGACCACGATCAGCGTCGCCCCGGCCACGATGCGCGACCAGGTCACCACCGAGGGTCGTGCGGGCAGCCCGAACAGGGCCCGTGGGCCCGGCGCGGCGACGTCGTATTCGCGCCACACCAGTGCGGCGCCGACCGCGACCACCACGATCGGCACGATCACCTGCGCCGCGGTCCCCTGGAACAGCCACCCCACCGTCACCGTGAGCCCGAGCCCGAGCAAGGCCAGCCCGATCGCCTGCCTGCGCTCGTCACCGGTCGGTTTCACGGCATCCGCGCCGCCGGGGGTGAAGATCCAGAGCAACCCGTACGCCACCAGACCCGCACCGACCAGCGCGGACAGCAGCACGAACGCCAACCGCACCTTGACCACGTCGACACCGAGATGATCGGCCAGACCACCCGCGACACCACCGACCACCCGCCCACCGCTGCGGCGGACCAACCGCGGAGTCTCGGGCACCGGCGCACCCATCGGCTCCGGGCCGGGAGTCGGCAGCATGGGGCGATAACCGCGAGGCACGCCGTAGCCCTGTGGATACTGCTGGTAACCCGGCGCGGTCCGGTACTGCTGCGGCGGCAGGTATCGCTGCGGCGGAATGTAGGGCTGCGGTGCCCCATAGACGACCGGCTCACGCCCTACGAAACGGTCGCGCAGCCGATGCCCCCCGAACCGCGGATTCGCCGCAGCCCCCGGCCCATCGGACGATCCCGCCGACCCATGCGGCCGATTCGCAGCCATCGGCGCATGCCCGACAGCGGCCGCCCCCGTGCCGATCCCGGGCTGATGACCCGGCGCGGAGTTGCGGGGGGCGCCCGGGCTGTGGGCGGTACTCGCGCCATAGGGCACGGCACCGTTGCCGACGTTCGCTCGGTTGCCGCCCGCAGGCCGGTAGCCGGGCGCGGAGGTCGGGTAGTCGGGAGCGTTGTTTCCGGCGGCGCCGCCGGACCCGGGTGGCGTGGCAGGCCCCTCGGCGGCAGTGCGGGCGGAAACAGACGGATCCATGCTCTCGATAGTGGCACGCGGGGCGGGGTGCTGACATCAGGTAAGCCCCTGATCTCCCACCCGGATGTCGGCGATCCGGCGGAAACTCGGCCGCGCAGGCCTCAGCAGGCCTTTAAGCCGATGCGTAGTCACGCCGAAAGCCCGGCCACAGAGGCTTTCCAACGTTGATGGCAGGCCGGAACTGCGGCCGCCGCTTCAGCGGAGGAATACGTGAACATCTTCACCCCTGTCGGTCGGGCTCGACAGCGGCATCTCGGTCGACGCGGAGCCACCGTCGGGTTCGGCTCATCCAATCCGGATGTGCCTGCCGATATCGGTCCGTCGATCTCGGTCTTCGGCGACACCATGTTCCTGTGAGCCGCGTGAACCCGGGACATTCTCAGGGTTACCCCCGATGTGCGAAAGGGGTGGCTCGGCACACCATGGATGGCATGAGCAGAACGAGCTTCGCCGACCAGGTTCACCAGATGTGGCAGACGCGGCCCGTCCGGCTGCCTCGGCAGGGGCCGATCGCCGGGGTGGCGGCGGGTTTCGGGTTGCGGTACGGGGTGGACCCGGTGCTCGTGCGGGTGGCCTTCGTCGTGTCGACCATCTTCGGCGGGGCCGGGATCGTGCTGTACCTGCTGGCCTGGCTGGTGCTGGGGTCGGCGGGCAACGAGGTGTCGGCGGCGCAGGCCCTGTCGGCCCACGATCGGGGGTCGCATTCGCAGACCAAGACGATCGTGTTGATCGTCGCGCTGGCGATCGCCGTGTCGACCATGGGGCCGATCGGGCTGGGGATGGGCGGGGGCGGGGTGGTCAGCCTGGGGCTGATGCTCGCGGGCTGGTGGATGCTGTATCTGCGTCATCCCGAACTGCCCGCGGGTTTCGATGCCTACCGCTCGCCCCTCGGCACCACCGGCTACCCGGGAGCGGGCTACCCGACCGGTGTCCCGGTGCGTGGCTATCCGTACAACCCGGAGGTGCCACCGACGGGGATGTACACGCCCTACACCAAACTCCCCGACGCCTACGTCCCCGATCCGGCGCGCACCCGCACGGCCACAGCGGAATCCACCCCGCTGCTCCGTGTCGACGCGACCGAGACGGTCGTCCTGCGCAAGGACATCGACGAAACAGGCAGCACCACTACGGATTCGGTCGACACTGTGCGGATCAGCGTGACCGCGGCCGAGCCGGACCCCGCCACACCCGAAGCCGCCGAGCAAGCGCAGTCGAGCGAGCAAACGGCGGATTCGGTTCGTCCGGTAGCTGATTCGGACTCACCCGTAAATCTCGACAAGCGGGCGAACAGCTCGAAAGCCGAGGTGCTGCCGGCCGCGACAACCTCGCTCGTCGAGCAACGCCATGCGGCGGAGACCACCGCGGTGCTGCACAAGACCCTCCCCGGCACGATATCTCCCGCACCGGAGCCCCCGCGCATCAACGCGCAGGTACCCAACGGCTGGGACCCGCTCGCCGTCGCGCCGCTGGCCTGGGAATTCCCGGAGGCGGCACCCCGCTTCGCGCCGGTGGCGCCCCCAGTACCCAAACGTCCACGCTCCCGGCTCACTCCGGTCACCATCGGCCTGGCGATCCTCGCCGCGGCGCTGGCGGGTGCCGCGGCGGCATCGGGTGTGGAATGGATGACCCCCGCCCGGATCGCGGCCTTCGCGTTGGCAGTGGTCGGCCTCGGACTCGTCGTCGGCGCGTTCCTGCGGCGCGGATACGGCCTGCTGGTACTCGCCGCTCCCCTGGCCGGATTCGTGATACTGGCCTCGCTGATCGGGCCGATCGACTTCGACGAAACCGCCATCGGCGAGCGTGTCTGGGCACCGACCTCGGTGACCGAGTTGCAGCCCCGCTACGCCCTCGACATCGGTTCGGGCACGCTGGATCTGCGCGGTCTGGACCTCACCGAGTCGCGCAGCGTCGAAGTCGCGGTGAACGTCGGTGAGGTGCAAGTGCAACTGCCCGAAGGGATGACAGTGAAAACGACATGTGACATCCGCGTGGCCGATTCCAACTCGGCCTGCCAGGACGGGCTGAGCGGACCGAACGCTCCCGGCGCACCGGTCCTCGACCTGCGCATCACGATGCACCTGGGTGACGCGGTGGTGTCCCGTGGCTGATCCGACCAGCACCGAGCCCGCGCGCCGGCCGGCCTTCACCCTGCTGACCACCGGCCTGATCGCACTCGCCGTGAGCGTCTGGGCCCTGCTCGGCGCGCCCACCCCCGACGACGGCATCCTGCCCATCGGCTGGGGCGTGGTGATCGCGGCCATCGTCATCGGCCTGCTGCTCACGCTGGCACCGAGCCGCAAACACCACTGACGCCAGGGACCACCCGAGAAACCAGCAATGGCCCGTCATCGTGACGGGCCATTGCTGTCGGAACCAGTTGAAAGACAAGGGCAATGGACGAATCCGAGAAGCGACCGGAAACCCCACTGGCGAAAGTCCTACCACCGGCCATCCACCGACCGCGCACCGGCGGCTTCCTCCTCGGCAGGCTCCTGCTCACCCAGTCGGCGCTGCCACCGCGACCGGCTTAACGCATCACTCCCACTCGATGGTGCCCGGCGGCTTGCTCGTCACGTCGAGCACCACGCGGTTGACCTCGGCCACCTCGTTGGTGATGCGCGTGGAGATCCGCTCCAGCACGTCGTAGGGCAGGCGCGTCCAGTCCGCGGTCATCGCGTCCTCGCTCGACACCGGACGCAGCACGATCGGATGACCGTAGGTGCGGCCGTCGCCCTGCACACCGACCGAGCGCACGTCGGCCAACAGCACGACCGGGCACTGCCAGATCTGCTTGTCCAGACCGGCAGCGGTGAGTTCTTCGCGGGCGATGGCGTCGGCCTGGCGGAGCAGCTCGAGCCGGTCGGCGGTCACCTCGCCGACGATGCGAATCGCGAGCCCGGGACCCGGGAAGGGCTGGCGCGCAACGATTTCCTCGGGCAGGCCGAGTTCGCGACCGACCGCGCGGACCTCGTCCTTGAACAGCAGGCGCAGCGGCTCGACCAGGTCGAACTCGAGGTCGTCGGGCAGGCCACCGACATTGTGGTGGCTCTTGATGTTCGCGGTACCGGTGCCGCCGCCGGATTCGACGACGTCCGGGTACAGGGTGCCCTGGACCAGGAACTCGACCTTCGGAGCGACACCGTCGCCCTGTTCGACAACGATGCCGGCCACCGCGTCCTCGAAGGAGCGGATGAACTCGCGGCCGATGATCTTGCGCTTCTCCTCGGGATCGGAGACGCCCTTCAGCTCACCGAGGAACTTGTCCACCGCGTCCACAGTCACCAGCTTGGCACCGGTCGCGGCGACGAAGTCGTGCTGGACCTGCTCGCGTTCACCGGCCCGCAGCAGACCGTGGTCGACGAACACACAGGTGAGCTTGTCACCGATCGCGCGCTGCACCAGCGCGGCAGCCACCGCGGAGTCGACACCGCCGGACAGACCACAGATGGCGTGCCCGTCACCGATCTGCTCGCGCACACTCTCGATCAGCGACTCGGCGATATTGGCCGGAGTCCACTGCGGCGGAATGCCGGCGAGCTCGTGCAGGAAGCGGCTGAGCACCTGCTGGCCGTGCGGGGAATGCAGCACCTCGGGGTGGTACTGGACACCGGCCAGGCGACGCGCGCGATCCTCGAACGCGGCGACGGGGGCGCCCGCGGTGGTACCGGTGACCTCGAAGCCCGCGGGGGCATCGGTCACCGCGTCACCGTGCGACATCCACACCGGCTGGATGGTCGGCAGGCCGCCGTGCAGCACACCGCCGTCGATGTTCAGTTCGGTGCGGCCGTATTCGCGGGTTCCGGTGTGTGAGACCGTGCCGCCCAGCGCCTGCGCCATCGCCTGGAAGCCGTAGCAGATGCCGAAAACGGGGATACCGAGATCGAACAGCCGCGCGTCGAGTTGCGGTGCGCCCTCGGCATATACGCTCGACGGACCACCGGACAGGATCACGGCCAGCGGCTGCTTGTCGGCGATCTCTTCCACTGTCATCGTGTGGGGAATCACCTCGGAGAACACCCGCGCCTCCCGCACCCGTCGGGCGATCAGCTGGGCGTACTGCGCGCCGAAGTCGACGACGAGGACCGGTCTCTGAGTATCTGCCACCGCCACAGTTTAGTGACGGTGTACGACGAGCAAGCAGCGGGCATCGCCAGAGCCGGACGCGCCGTAGTGACCGAGCACGACGCGCCCTCGTTTTTGGGCGTGGCGCGGTGGGGCTGGCTATCCTCGTGCTCGTGCCATTCGCCCGCGCGATCGATGCCGAAATCTACTACGAGGACAGCGGTGGCACGGGTCCGGTGGTGTTGCTCGCCCACGAATTCTTCATGGACCGCACGATGTTCGCCTCGCAACAGGCCGCACTCGCACCCGAACTCAGGATCGTCGCCTGGGACGCGCGCGGCCACGGCCGCACCCGAGATCAGCGGTTGCCGTTCACCTACTGGACCGCGGCCCGCGACGCGCTGACCGTGCTCGACTCGATCGGCGTCGAGCGCGCCATCGTCGGTGGCACCGCGCAAGGGGGCTTCACAGCTTTGCGGACCGCGTTGGTGGCACCGGAACGGGTCGCCGCGTTGATCTTGATCAGCACCGAGGCGCACGGGCCGACCCTTGGCCAGTCCACCGCCACCCAACGATTCCTCGACGAGTGGCACGACCACAGCTCCCGTGAGGAAGCCGCGGGCCGCCTGGCGGACTGGCTCATCGGCGACGACACCTGGTACCGCGACATCTGGACCCGCCGCTGGGTCGGCGACGCGCACAGCGGCCTCGACGCCGCCGTCGGCTGCCTGCTCGGGCGCGATTCGGTACTCGACCGGTTGCGCGAGATCACCTGCCCGGCGCTGATCATCCACGCCAATCGCAGCGGCATCGCGGGCGATCGGGCCCGGACGCTGGCCGACGGGCTCACCGCCTCCACCTTCGTGGAGATCGATGGCGCCCGCCTGGCCGTCACGATGACCCACCCGGAACCGGTCAATACCGCTATCTCGCGGTTCCTGCGGGATCGGGTCTCACTGACCCACGTGCGTTAGCGAACCGCTTTTCAGCGAACGCTGAGCCCGACCTTCTGGAATTCCTTGAGGTCGGAGTAACCGGCCTTGGCCATCGAACGACGAAGGCCACCGACCAGGTTCAGCGAGCCGAACGGGTCGTCGGAGGGGCCGTAGAGCACCCGCTCGAGGCTCGGGCGGGCCACCGCGCCGTCGGGGCCGTCGAGCCAGGCCTCGTCGACCGGCAGGAACGAACCGCGCGGCACCGAGGGGTGCGCGGTCGCCGAGGGCCAGTACCAGCCGCGACCGGGCGCCTGCGCCGAGGCCGACAGCGGCACACCGAGCATCACGGCGTCGGCGCCACAGGCGATGGCCTTGGCCAGCTGACCCGAGGTGGCCACGTCACCGTCGGCGATCACGTGCACGTACCGGCCGCCGGTCTCGTCGAGGTAGTCGCGACGGGCCGCGGCGGCGTCGGCGATCGCGGTGGCCATCGGGACACCGATGCCGAGCACCTCGCCGGTGGTGGTGGCACCGGGGAACGAGCCGTAGCCGACGATGACGCCGGCCGCACCGGTGCGCATCAGGTGCAGCGCGGTGCGGTGATCGCTCACGCCACCGGCCACTACCGGCACATCCAGTTCGGAGATGAAGGTCTTGAGGTTGAGCGGCTCATCGCCACCGACGTGCTCGGCGGAGATGATGGTGCCCTGCACGACCAGCAGGTCGATGCCCGCCTGCACCAGCGCGGGAGTGAACACGCGGGCGTTCTGCGGGCTCAGGCGCACCGAGGTGGTCACCCCGGCCGCCCGGACCTGGGCGACGGCGGCGGCGAGGAGGTCGGGCTGCATCGGCGCGGCGTGCAGTTCCTGCAGCAGCGAGATGGCCTTTTCGTAACCCCCCTTGTCAACCAGATCGATCAGCTGGTCGATCTTGGACTGCACGTCGGTGTGGCGGGCCCAGAGGCCTTCGCCGTTGATCACCCCGAGGCCACCCTGGCGACCCAGCTCGATCGCGAACTCGGGCGAGACCAGCGCGTCGGTGGGGTGTGCGAGCACCGGGATCTCGAAACGGTAGGCGTCGAGCTGCCAGGCCAACGAGACCAGCTTCGACGAGCGCGTCCGCCGCGAGGGGACGATATCGACGTCATCGAGCTCATAGGTCCGACGGGCGACCCGTCCCATACCGATTTCGACCATGTCACGCACAGTTGCTCCTGTGTTTTTGGAGCGCTGGCGCGCTCGAGTTCGCGGCCACCACGGGCCGCCGGTCAGTCACCGCTGCTTGCTCCTTCGTCGCCTACGCAGCGGCGCCTGACCGGCGACCCGGCCGCGAACCGCCGCTTCGCGGCGGGACCCTCCTCGAGGTCGGGTCGTGCGGGGCTGGGAGTGCGGTTACGGCGAGACTCGGGGCCAAGCCTGCGTTGCCTTGTGCTCCGGGAGCTTATCTCCCGGAGCGCAAACGCTTCTATTGTACTCAGCCGCGCCCGGTGTAGTTCGGGGCCTCGACGGTCATCGTGATGTCGTGCGGGTGGCTCTCCTTGAGGCCCGCCGCGGTGATCTGCACGAACTGCGCGCCCTGGAGGTGCTCGATGTTCTGCGAACCGGTGTAGCCCATCGCGGCGCGCAGGCCACCCACGAGCTGGTGGATCACCTGGTTGACCGGGCCGCGGAACGGGACGCGGCCTTCGATGCCTTCGGGGACGAGCTTGTCCTCGGCGAGCACGTCGTCCTGGAAGTAGCGGTCCTTCGAGTACGACTTGGCCTGCCCGCGACCCTGCATGGCACCGAGCGAGCCCATGCCCCGGTAGGCCTTGAACTGCTTGCCGTTGACCAGCACCAGGTCGCCGGGCGACTCGGCGGTGCCCGCGAGCAGCGAGCCGAGCATCACGGTGGACGCGCCCGCGGCGATGGCCTTGGCGACGTCGCCGGAGTACTGCACGCCACCGTCGGCGATCACCGGCACACCGGCGGCCTTGCAGGCGGCGACGGCCTCGAGGATCGCGGTGATCTGCGGCGCGCCGACACCGGCGACGACACGGGTGGTGCAGATGGAGCCGGGGCCCACACCCACCTTCACCGCGTCGACGCCCGCCTCGACGAGCGCGGCGGCACCCGCACGCGTGGCGACATTGCCGCCGACGATCTGGATCCGGTCACCGACCTCGGCCTTGACCTTGGCGACCATCTGCAGCACCTGCGACTGGTGGCCGTGCGCGGTGTCGACGATCAGCACGTCGACCCCGGCCTCGCCCAGCGTCATCGCCCGCGACCAGGAGTCCTCGCCGACACCGATCGCGGCACCGACCAGCAGGCGGCCGTCGCGGTCCTTGGTGGCGTTGGGGTACTGATCGGTCTTGACGAAGTCCTTGACCGTGATCAGTCCGCGCAGCCTGCCGTTGCCGTCGACGATGGGTAGCTTCTCGATCTTGTGGCGGCGCAGAAGGCCCAGCGCGGCCTCGGCGGTGACACCCTCACGCGCGGTGATCAGCGGCGCCTTGGTCATCACCTCGTCCACGCGACGATCCTGATCGACCTCGAAGCGCATGTCGCGGTTGGTGATGATGCCGACCAGCGCACCGGTCTCGTCCACCACCGGCAGACCCGAGATGCGGAAGCGGGCGCACATGGCGTCGACCTCGGCGAGGGTATCGGTGGGACGACAGGTGACCGGGTCGGTCACCATGCCCGCCTCGGAGCGCTTCACCGTCTCCACCTGGGCGGCCTGATCGACGGCCGAGAGGTTGCGGTGCAGCACACCCATACCGCCCGCACGCGCCATGGCGATGGCCATACGCGCCTCGGTGACGGTGTCCATGGCCGAGCTCACCAGCGGCGTGCGCAGGGTTATGTCGCGGGTCAGTCGGCTGGATGTCTCGACAGAGCTGGGGATGAGATCCGAAGCGGCAGGCAGCAACAGCACGTCGTCGAACGTGAGGCCGAGCATGGCGATCTTGGTCGGATCGTCGCCCCCCGTAGGAGGGCGCACCGCGATTCGTTCGCCCGACACGGGATTACTCATTCGGATCGACCCCTCCTGGTCGTCATAGCAACCGACGCAGTGACACGGCGCATCGGTGCTCGAGCGGAAAAAGCTTTCGGATGGTCGGCAAGAACAAAGTCGCCGACGCCTGTATTCCATGGTATCCGGCGCCCGGAGACGGCTGTGAAGTGAGCCCTTCGGCAAAACTTGCCCGGTGCATCGCTGGCGCGATGCACCAAGTACTGCGTACCGTGGGGATGTGCGTGACCATCTACCACCTGGCCTGCCGCCGGATCCCTTCGCCGGAGACCCCTCCGACCCGTCTGCCGCGCTCGATGCGATCGAGCCCGGTGAGCCGTTGGATCCTCATGAGCGCCTCGCGGTCGAGGAAGATCTCGCCGACCTCGCCGTATACGAAGCCCTGCTGGCTCACCGCGGAATTCGCGGACTGGTCGTCAGCTGTGAGGATTGTCGGCAAGATCACTACCACGACTGGGACATGCTGCGGGCGAACCTCCTACAGCTACTCGTCGACGGCACCGTCCGTCCACACGAGCCCGCCTACGATCCCACCCCCGAGGCTTACGTCACGTGGGACTACTGCCGCGGCTATGCGGACGCGTCGATGAACGAGGCGTTCCACGGCGACGGGTTCGACGGGTTCGACAACTGAGTTCAGCCCAGCTGAGCCTGTCGCGAGACCCCGCTCCCTTCGCGCACACGCACGCGTAGGGGCGGTCGGACAGCGCCCACACCAATGACGAAGGCCCCGAACCTGTTCGGGGCCTTCGTCATTGGTTCACATTCAACGTTGCGCGGTAAATCACCACTCAGGGCGACGGCACCACCTGTGTGGGCAGGAACGTCGCAGCGGGCGGCGCCTGCAGCGTGGGCGGCAGCTGACGCGTAGTCGGAACCACCGTCGGAACGGTCACGACCGGCGGTGGTTCGGCGATGGTTGTCGGCGGAGTCGTCGGGTCGACGATGACCGGCGGTTCCTGAGTCACCGGCGGGGTGGTCACGGACGGTTGTGTCGGCTCGACCGGCGGAACCAGCGGCTTGGTCTCCGGACCGGGCGACTGCATGATGACCGGCGGCTCGGACGACGGATCGGTGGTGCCCGCCCCCGGACCGGTCGGCGCCACCGGAGCGGTGGTGCCCGGGTTCGTCGTCGGGGCGACCTGCACGGGCGAACTCGGCTTGGTCGTCGGATTGGTCGTCGTCGGCGCCAGCTGCGCGCCGATTTCAGGCGCGACCTTGAGCAGCTGATCCCGCAGCAGGTTCCAGCGCGCGATCAGATCTTCGCGCTTGGCCGGATCGTCGACCTGGCCCGCGTTGGCCGAGGCCTGTTCCAGCCTGGCCTTCGCCTGTTCCGGATTGCCCGCGGTGAGCAGATTCTGCGCGGCCAGTAGATCTTCGTCGGCGTACTGCACTACGGTCGATTGGGCCTGCTCGCTGAACACGACCTCCTTGACCCGCCACAGCGGATCGCCGGGGGCCGCGCTGTACGCGAAAGCCGTGATACCACCGAACACCAGCGACAAGGCCGCTGCTGCTCCGAAGATCGGGCGGACCAGTCGCAGACGTCCGCGCGAGGAAGCTCCGACTCGAACCTGCCGAGCGCCGATCTCCTGATTGACCGCCGCGAACACGGTGTCCAGATCAGGTCCCGCCGGCATCGGCTCGGCCAGTAGGTCGGCCCGCCAATCCGCGAGTAACGACGCCAGCTGGAACTCTTCAGGGCTGTCGGTACGTACCGGACCATCGCTGGAGATCGCGTCGATCAGCGCATCATCGCTGCGCACCGCCGCGATGTCGACCGGTCCGGAGTCACCGGCATCCTCGGCGGCGTAGGGACCGCTGTTGTGCGATCCGCGTTGCCACGCTTTCCGGTCGCCTGGACCGCGCTCGCCATCCCTAGCCATACATTTCACCTGCCCTCGCCACTTGTGACTTCAGTTTCGCGAGTGCCCTGTGCTGGGCAACCCGTATCGCCCCCGCCGTGCTGCCCACGGCGACTGCGGTTTCCTCTGCTGACAGACCCATGACCAAACGCAGGATCAGGATTTCTCGATGCTTCTCGGGGAGCGTTGCCAGCAGAGTGTTCATCTGCCTGCTCGTCTCCGAGTCGAGAGCCCGCTGTTCCGGACCTTGGTCGGTGGATATGACATCTGGTACTTCGGCCATCGCCTCCGCCTTGTTACGGGCGGCGTTGCGATGGGCGTCGGCGACCTTGTGTGAAGCGATCCCGTACACGAAGGCCATGAAGGGCCGACCCTGATCCTGATAGCGGGGCAGGGCGGTCATCACAGCCATACAGACCTCTTGCGCAACGTCGTCCGCGGAGAGCTGTCCGCGCTCCGCGGCTCCGATCCGCGCCCTGCAGTAGCGAACTACCAAGGGACGGACCAGTTCCAATACCCGAGCTAAAGCGGTCCTGTCGCCCTGCGCAGCCGCAGCGACGGCGAGGTCCAACTCTTCGCCCATATGCGTCATCGTCAGAGATTTTCCTGGCGTTACGAGTGGCGCGGTCGAATGTGACCGAGCTTCCACCGAAAAGGCGGAACGGGACTAACAATAGCGACCCCCGGATCGGCCGCCAGCGGGCATGGTCGCTTCTAACCGTGCTCACAGAAAGATCATCCGGAGCGAATCAGGCACCCAGCGGGGCGATGTCCCCGCCCCAGGCCCGGAGCCGGGCGCCATGATCTGCGGCTTCGTCCGCCGCGGCGCGCGCCCGAGCCGGTGCGGCGACACCCGCGAGCAGCATCGCGGTGGCCCATCGCAGTGGGAGAAGGGCGTTTTCGCGGCAGTCCACGTCGACTCGGCGGGCCAGTTCCGCGGACTTCGCCAGGTCACCGTTCGCGGCTGTCGCGGCCGCGAGGAGCAGCGCCGATTTCACCCGGTGGCGCACTGACGGAAGGGCCGCGGCGAGCTCGACAGCTCTGCCCGCGTCGCGCAGCGCTTCGCTTGCCCGGCCGCCGGCGAGCGCGGTCTCGGCACGCACCCAATGCCAGCGCACCTCGGCACGCGGGGGTGCGTCGGTGAGCAGTGGTCGCACGCGGTCGAGCAGGGTGCGGGCCAGGGCCAGTCGACCGGTGCCGAGCGCGTCAGCGGCCAGACCCGTGTACGCGTCGGCGAGCGCCTCGGCGCGGGCCACTCCCGTCGCGCCGAGTGCCAGCGTCGCGGCGCGTCCGTCGAACGCCGCCGCGGCCGCGTGGCTGCCGAGCTGGCGCAGCAATGAACCCCGGGTGCTCTCGACGAGGGATCTCAGGCCGGGATCCGTCGCGGTTCGGGCCGATATCCGCAGGTCGGAACGGGCGGCGGCGTAGCGACCCTGGCCAGCGAGCGCAACCGCGCGGTACCACCGCGACACCGGGTCCGACGGCTCCGGCAACTCCGTAGCGGCGCGGCCCGGAGTGGGCCCGAAAGCAGTCGAAGCGAGTATTTCGAAACCGATATCCGCGGGTGAAGGCGTTGTCTGCACGGCGAGACTCTAGCCGCCACCGGTCCTCGGCAGTTCGCGTGTTATGGCCCGTCGAGCACCATTCAGCAAACAGTCAGCATTTCCCTCGAGCACCGATGTTGCCATCAGGTAAATCTCCGCTCCCCGATGCCGCAACTGGAAAGTCTCGAATTCACATGCGTTTCGCGCAATTAACCTTCGCGCCCCGTTTTCGCCATCTACACGCACTTCGCCCGTGGAGGTCGTTGTGATCCAGCACACCCACCCACCCTCGGTGGCACCTACCCGAACCGGGCCTCTACCGGCGCGACCTGGGAAAACATGGGATGCTTCGGAGACAAGAAGACACCCGATCCATAGCCAACCAAACAGTATGGAGGGATCGGGTGTGAAATGTAAATAGTGAGTAGGTTAAATTTCAGCGTTGCAGATTTACCGAACTCATGCGCCGAACTATTGACGTAAATTCCCGCCTGCACCTAACGTAGCTCATCGCCACGGTTGGCGCCGCGCGAAATCGCAGCGACCTCCGAGCGGCACCGTCAGGCACCGTCGAGCCGGCCACCCCACAGCGGGTGGCGCGAAGACCTGCCGCACCACTCGCTCGACAACGCTGACGAGCTCGCGCCACAAGGAGTTCTTATGCCCATGCCCACCCACCTCCCCGGACCGAACGCCGATGTCTGGGACTGGCAGATGCGTGGCCTGTGCCGCGGTCAGGACTCCGCGGTCTTCTTCCATCCCGACGGCGAACGCGGCCGTGCCCGCACGGCGCGCGAGATGCGCGCCAAGGAGATCTGCCGGGCCTGCCCCGTCCTCATGCAGTGCCGTACCCATGCCCTCAAGGTCAGCGAGCCCTACGGCATCTGGGGCGGCATGTCCGAGACCGAACGCGAGATGCACGCCCGCCGCAACCGGCGCCGGATGGCCGTCTGAAACGCAGCCGAGCCCCGTCTGGCCCGGTTGGCAAATCTATTCCAATCCGCTGGCCGTGGCGCGCCGAATCCCTAGCAAACAGCTGGCACCCGAATCAAAGGCACCCCCGGTCACGGGGAGGTCATAGCCTCGGGCTACATTCGTGACCGATGACACAGAATGGGTTCCGAAGCGAAGCCTTTCCACCGATCGTGGATTCTGCGGTTACCGCACGCGCGGCCGAAGGAGTCGAGCTAGCTGCACTGCTGCAACGATGTGCGCTGTCCGACCAGCAGGCCTTTGCCGAACTGTACGACCGAACATCGGCGCGCGTTTATGGCCTGGTCCTGCGGGTGCTCCACGACCCCGGGTACGCCGAGGAGACCACTCAGGAGGTCTACCTCCAGATCTGGCGCACCGCCACGAGTTTCGACTCCGCCAAGGGGTCGGCGGTGACCTGGCTCATGACGCTGGCCCACCGGCGCGCGGTCGACCGAGTTCGCGCCGAGCAAGCCCACACCCAGCGCGAGGTCGCGTACGGGATCCGGGTGCTCGGCCACGAATTCGACGAGGTCACCGAGGAGGTGGAACGCAGACTGGAACAACAGGCCGTCCGGCGCGGGCTCTCGACACTCACCGAGACCCAACGCGAGGCGATCTCGCTCGCCTACTACGGCGGGCGGACCTACGCGGAGGTGGCACAACACCTCGGCATCGGGTTACCGACCGTTAAGTCCCGAATTCGGGACGGATTGACACGACTGAAGAAAAGTTTGGGGGTGACGTGAGATGAACGAAGCCCAGATCGATCTCGCGCACGCCGTCGCGCTCGGATTGATCGACGACGAAGACCATCACGCGATCCAGACCATCATCGATACCGAAGATCCAACCCTGTGTACCGAGTTCCTGCGAGAGCTTCGCTGTACCCGCGAAGCGCTCGCCCAGCTCGCGTCCGCAACCCCCACCGCACCGCCCCCGTCGCTACGCGACCGTTTACTGGCCGCGCTCGATGCCGAAGATCCGCCGGTAGCCAGCTAGCTAGCGGACAACGAAAGGCCCCTAGACCGCGTCAGCGATCCGGGGGCCTTCGTTTGTCTATCTCAGTGCGCGTGACCGTGATGGCCGTGGTCGTTGTCGGCGTCGGCCGGCTTCTCCACGATGGCACTCTCGGTGGTCAGGATCATCCGCGCGACCGAGGCGGCGTTCACCACGGCGGAGCGGGTCACCTTGACCGGGTCGACGACACCGTCGGCGAGCAGGTCGCCGTAGGTCAGGGTGGCGGCGTTGAAGCCGTCCTTGCCCTCGGAGACCTTGGCGACGACAACCGCACCGTCGAGACCGGCGTTGCTGGCGATCCAGTACAGCGGCGCCTCGAGGCCCTTGCGAACCACCTCGACACCGACGGCCTTGTCGCCGGTGAACGAGTCACGCAGCTCGACCAGCGCGGCAGCGGCGATCACGAGCGCCGAACCACCACCGGGGACGATGCCCTCCTCGACCGCGGCCTTGGCGGCGGCGACCGCGTCGTCGACGCGGTACTTGCGCTCCTTGAGCGCGGTCTCGGTGGCAGCGCCGACCTTGATCACCGCGACGCCACCGGCCAGCTTCGCCAGGCGCTCTTCGAGCTTCTCGCGATCCCAGTCGGAGTCCGAGGCCTCGATCTCGCGACGCAGCTGCGCGCTACGGCCCTTGATGTCCTCGTCGGAGCCCGCGCCGTCGATCAGCACGGTCTCGTCCTTGGTGACGACGACGCGACGCGCCTGACCCAGCTGCTCGATGGTGGCCTCGCGCAGGGTGACGCCGAGATCGGGGTTGATCACGGTGCCACCGGTGACGACGGCCAGGTCGTCGAGGAACGCCTTGCGACGGTCACCGAAGAACGGCGCCTTGACCGCGACGGCCTTGATGGTCTTGCGGATCGAGTTCACGACCAGGGTCGACAGCGCTTCGCCGTCGACGTCCTCGGCCACGATCAGCACGCTCTTGCCGGACTCGGCGATCTTCTCCAGCAGCGGCAGCAGATCGGGCAGCGAGCTGATCTTGTCGCGGTGCAGCAGGACGTAGGTGTCCTCGAGCACGGCCTGCTGGGTCTCGGGATCGGTCTGGAAGTAGGGCGAGAGGTAGCCCTTGTCGAACTGCACGCCCTCGGTGATGACGAGTTCGGTGTTCGTGGTCGAGGATTCCTCGACAGTCACGACGCCGTCCTTGCCGACCGTGGTGAGTGCCTTGCCGACCATCTCGCCGATTTCCTCATCACGCGAGGAAACGGTGGCGACCTGAGCGATGGCCTTCTCGCCGGAGACGGGGGTGGCCAGCGCGAGCAGCACCTCCGACACCTTCTCGGCGGCAGCGGCGATGCCCTGGCCGAGGGTGATCGGGTTGGCGCCCGCGGCAACGTTTTTCAGGCCGGCGCGCACGAACGCCTGGGCCAGCACGGTGGCGGTGGTCGTACCGTCGCCCGCGACATCGTTGGTCTTGGTGGCGACGCTCTTGACGAGCTGTGCGCCAAGGTTCTCGAAGGGGTCCTCGAGGTCGATCTCACGCGCGATGGTGACACCGTCGTTGGTGACGGTCGGGCCACCGAAAGCCTTGGCCAGCACCACATGCCGGCCACGGGGGCCGAGGGTCACCTTGACGGCGTCGGCCAGCTTGTCGACACCGCGTTCCAGAGCCCGGCGAGCCTTTTCGTCGAACTCGATCTGCTTGGGCATAGAGGATTCAGCTCCTGTTTGTGAACGCAATCCGCCCCGGGCCTGTGAAGACGCCGGGGCGGAACGCTGATGCGGCGTTGGCCTTACTTGGTGACGACGGCCAGGATGTCGCGCGCCGAGAGGATGAGGTATTCCCCACCCTGGTACTTGATCTCGGTGCCGCCGTACTTGCTGTAGATGACGACGTCGCCTTCTTTGACATCGACCGGGATGCGGTCACCCTTGTCGGTGACGCGACCCGCGCCGACGGCGATGACGGTGCCCTCCTGGGGCTTCTCCTTGGCCGTGTCCGGGATGACCAGGCCGGAGGCCGTCGTCGTCTCGGCCTCGTTGGCCTGGACGAGGATCTTGTCCTCGAGCGGCTTGATGTTCACGCTCGCCACGTTGAGCCCTCCACTTTCAGGGGAAATTTCAGTTGTCCGGAACTGGTGTTCCGGACCGGGTTTCGGTCAGCTCGCGACCCTGCGCGCAGCCCCGTCGTCGCGGGTGCCGGAGCCAAGCTCAGAAGTCGGCTGGCACGAGTAGCTGAGCAATGCCCAACCGGTAGTGCCAACTAGCACTCTATACGCGAGAGTGCCAGCACTCAAGGTCGGGTTCTGCCGATGTCGCATTCTCGACACGCCCACACTGGCCAGTGATCTTCACATCGCCTGCAACAATCTGTAACGTTCGCATAACAGGCTGTGACATAGCACAAGGAAGGCGCTATTCGCTCGGAGAGAACCATCGAGAACCATCGGCGTGAAGGGAGGTGAACATGCGAACATCCCTCGGCATCTCGGCCGGGAACGAGGTGGTGTGCTCGGCACTGGTCGCGACCGGTTCGGCGGGCGAGCAGAATTTCGACTACCGGGTCGTTTCCGCCGATGAGGCACATTCCGACCTCGGTGATCTCGTGTCGTCCTCGATCGAGTTGATGACCACCCAGCTACCCGTGTCGACCCAGCTGCCGGTGTCGGCGGGGATGATGGGCGAACCTTTCGGGCGCTATTCCGGTGGGTACAGTCGCGCCGAATCCCGTTCGCGCCCGTCGAGTGTCGCCGTCGCCTACCGCAACAAGGAACAGGCACAGGCCATTCGGGCCGCCACCTCCCGCCATCGCGATCTGCGGTTGGTCACCGAGGGCGCCGCCGCCCTCGCCTTCCTGCACCACACCGGCCTGCTCGACCGCTACGCCACCGTGGCCGTGATCGACCTCGGCGCCACCGGACTCACCGTCACCGTGGCCGACTACGCCGACAGCGTGGTCTTACACACCGAACGCACACCGACGCTGAGCGGCAACGCGATCGACGAGTTGATCTACCACCACCTCGTCGACCTGCACTACGCCCGTCGCGGCACCCGCCCCAACCGCACCACCCTGACCAACCGCGGCCGCGCCGCCAAGGAACACCTGTCGCTGGCGCCCGTGGTCACCATCGATCATGTTGCGGGACAAGGGCTCGAGCTCACCCGTCCCGATTTCGAGGAGCTCATCGGCGGCCTGCTGCGCAATATCGCGCTGTTCTCGTCGTCGGTGTTCACCCGCGCGCCGAAGTACCCCGACGCGGTCGCCGTGATCGGCGGCTGTGCCAATATCCCGTGCGTCGTCGACATTCTCGACACCCGCCTCGACGTGCCCGTGCTGACCGTGCCCGACCCCGAAGCCGTGATCGCCAAGGGTGCCGCACTGGTCGCCGATGCCGAGGCACCCGCCGGGTCGGCGGGCGGCGTGCACACCGACGCACCGAGCGCCACCTTCGCCAAGGTGGTCGGCACCCTGGTCGGCGCGGTGGTCGTCGTCGGCCTGGTGATCGGCTACGGCGTGCAGGCGGTCACCCCCGACTCCCCCGATGTCACCCCGGCGGGCACGAGCAGCACCGTTCGTCAATCCCCCTTACCGTTGGGGCCAGGCCCGGCACCCACCCCCGTCGGCCGCGAGAGCACCGGCGCCACCGTCGCCCCACCCGCGTCCGAGTCCCCCGCGGCCACCACCAATCAACAGCCTGCCAACACGCCGACGACAAGCCCCAGTGCCCCCGCAGCGCCCGCCTCGACAACGGCACCCACCCTGCGCCCCGATCCGAACCTCCCGCAGATCCCCTACCCCGAGTCCCCCCTCGGCCCCATGGACAGCGGCTCCGGCGCCGGCAGACAACAACGCCCCAGCACCCCCAACACCTCCCCCACCCAGGCCCCCGCCAACAGCACCCTCCCGATCCCCCCGGCCACCGCAACGGACGGCGTCCCGCGACAACCAGCCGGTCAGCTGCCGACACCGCAGGGCTAGCCGGGTCCCCACCCAGCCCCCGCCGGAGCCGCTAACCCCGCAGCGCGCTCACCGAAACCGGCAACCCCGGATCCGTGGCGACAGTCAACGCCGCAGGCTGAGCCCCCGCCGCGATCACATGCGCCCCCAACGCCGCGATCATCACCCCGTTGTCCGTACACAGCCGGGGCTTGGGCACACGCAACGTCAAACCCGCTGCGGTACAACGTTCTTCGGCCAGCGACCGAATCCGAGAGTTGGCAGTGGCACCCCCGCCGAGCACGATCGTGTCGACCCCGACGTCTTGCGCTGCCCGCACGGCTTTCATGGTCAGCACGTCGGCGACAGCCTCTTGAAAAGAGGCGGCGATATCAGGAATGGGTAGCTGATCAGCGGTGATCCCCTGACGCTGAGCAGCCTCGACATAGCGAGCCACCGCGGTCTTGAGGCCCGAGAACGAGAAGTCGTAGCGCGCGTCACGAGGCCCCGTCATACCGCGCGGAAAAGCGATCGCCCGCGGATCACCGTCGGCGGCAGCCGCATCCAGGTAGGGCCCACCGGGATACCCGAGACCGAGCAACCGCGCGACCTTGTCGAACGCCTCCCCCGCGGCATCATCGACGGTGCTACCGAGCTCGGTGATCGGCTCGCCCAGATCCGTCACCTGCAACAGATGCGTATGCCCGCCGGAAACCAGCAGCGCCACCGCGGGCGGCATCGGCCCGTGCTCGAGCGTATCGACCGCCACATGCCCACCGAGGTGGTTGAGCGCGTAGAACGACACATCCCAGGCCGCCGCATAAGCCTTCGCCGCGGCCACCCCCACCAGCAGCGCGCCGGCCAGCCCCGGCCCGATGGTGACGGCGAGCGCGTCGGGCTTGCTGATCCCCGCGGTCGCCAGCGCACGACGCATCGCGGGCACGATCGCCTCGAGATGCGCCCGCGAGGCGATCTCGGGCACCACGCCACCGAACCGCGCGTGCTGATCGACGCTCGAGGCCACCTCATCGGCGAGCAGTTCGACAGACCCGTCGGCATGTCGGCGCACGATGCCGACTCCCGTTTCGTCGCACGAGCTCTCGATCCCCATGACGATCACGACAGCACCTCGTCCTGCCGTCCACGCGCCGCCCACTCGTCGGCCGCGGCGGTCAGTTCGGGGCGTCGCATCGTGTACGCGTCGGCACCGCTGGGGTGGTAGTAGTTCTTGCGCAGTCCGATGATGTGAAACCCGTGCTTGGCGTACATCGCGATCGCGGGCGCGTTGTCGGTGCGCACCTCGAGGAACACCGGCCCACCGCGTTCGGCCGCCGTGGCCAGCAGCGCTTCGAGCAGCAGCGTCCCGATACCGCCCCGATGACATTGGGGGTCGACGCCGATCGTGTGCACCTCGGCCTCGGGATGCGCGTCGTCACCGAGCAGCGCGATGCCCGCGTAGCCGACCATCACCCCGTCGGCATCGCGAGCGGTGATGTAGCGGTTGTGCCCACCGGCCAGCTCGGACCGGAACGACACCGCCTGCCACGGGTCGTCCTCAGGGAACAGCAGGTGCTCGAGTTCGACGCAGCGGTCGATATCGGGCAGCGTCATGGGAGCAATCAGGTACTCGGTCACGGCACTCACGCCCCGGTCCGGTCGAGGGTGCGGAAGCTGTTCTCCACCGCATCGGGCCTGCGCAGATACAACGGCACCAGCGCCGCCGGCACCTCCCCGGCCAGCAGCGCCGACGCGGCGACGGCGACCAGCCCGGCGGGCGAGGGCGTCTCGGCGGGCAGCACCGGCAGATCGAAATAATCCACGTGCGCGGCCGACCCGGCGACCGCCGCGGCATCACCGACCGGCACGTCGACAGCCTTGTTCACCTCGGGACCGGCGACCCGCGCCCCGTTCAGATACTTGGCCCAGTACACCTCGCGCCTGCGCGCATCGGTGACCACCAGCAGTTCGCCGGGATCGCGCTGCTCACCGACGGTGTCGGCGGCGATCGCGTCCAGGCTGCACACCCCGTGCACGGGTAACCCGAGCGCGTCACCGAAGGCGGCCGCGGTGGCCATCCCGACGCGCAGCCCCGTGAACGGTCCCGGTCCGAGCCCGACGACGACCGCGTCGAGTTCGCCGCGACTCACCCCCGCTTCGGCCAGGCATTCCAGGATCTGCGGGGTGAGGACCTCGGCGTGCGCGCGGGCGTCGACCTTCACGCGGGCAGCGAGCGTCGCCACGGCGGGCCGGGTGCCGGATTCACCGGCAGGTGACAGGTGCACCAATCCCGCTGTAACGGCGGGTGTCGCGGTGTCGACTGCTAGTACGAGCATGATTGTCTCAACAATACCGGGTGGTTTCGCCGCTCGGCGCGCACCGGTGCGCGGGTGATCGCGCGTTATTCGATCCATTCCCAGATCGCCGTGCGCACATCGGATTCCGGCTCCCGGGCGAGTTGCACGCGCAAATGCCGGTCGGCGAGGTGTTCGACCACCCCCTTGCCCCATTCCACGACGACGACCGCGTGGTGCAGGTCGGTGTCGAGGTCGAGGGAGTCCAGTTCGTCGAGGTCGCCAGCGAGTCGGTAGGCGTCGACATGCACCATCGCCACCCCGGGCGTGCCGTCCGGCCGCACCCCGGCTTTGTGAGCTCGCGCGATGATGAACGTCGGCGAGCTGACCCGGCCCGCGACACCGAGGCCGGCGGCGATCCCTCTGGTCAACGCGGTTTTGCCGGCACCGAGCGGTCCGTCGAGGACGACCAGGTCGCCCGGGCGCAGGGTGGCCGCCAGCTCGCGGCCGAAGGCTTCGGTGTCCTCGACGGTCGCCAGGACGCGTTGTTCAGCCACCGACGGCCTCCTCGCCCCGTGCGGTGATCCCCGCGCGCGCCAGCAGCCGGTCGAGCGCGGCCAAGCTCACCTCAGGGAACTGCAGGTGCGGCATGTGCGCCGCCGCACGCACCCGGACCAGCTCGCTGCTCGGCAGTGCGGCCGCCAGTGCGCGGGAGTTGCGGAACGGGATCACCACATCGTGAGCACCGCCGAGGATCAGGACCGGCATTGCGTCCAGGACCGCCAGCGCGGCCGATTCATCGTGCAACTCAATCGCTTTCAGGAACTTCTCGATGGTGCCGACCGGTGTGCGGTCGATCATCATCGTGGTGAACCGCGACAGCGTCGGACTCACCGTGCCGTGGAACGAGCTGACGTGCAGGATCGGCGTGACCACCTGCTTGCTCGCGCTGCGGCTGAACTGCACCAGCGTCGGCGCCGTCCGCGCCGCCAGCCGGAACCCGTCGACCGCGGGGTGGCGAATCAATTGCGAGATCCCGGTGGCGGTCACTTCCGCGGCCGCCGTGCTGAACAGGCCGACCGCGCGCACCCGCGTCGCGAACAGTTCGGGGAACTGCGCGGCCGCCGCGAGCACACCCATTCCGCCGAGCGAATGCCCGACCAGCACCACCGGTCCCGTTGGCGCGCACTCCCGGATCACGCCGGCGATGTCGCGGCCCAGCTGTGCGACCGTGCAGCTCTCGGTGCTCGGCGTGCCGGAACGTCCGTGCCCGCGCAGATCGAAGAACACCAGCCGGATCCGCGAACCCCACTCCTGCGCGAGATCGCGGCGCTGGAAATGGAAGGACTCCATGCTGTTGCAGAATCCGTGCACGAAAACGACCGTGACCTCGGCGGAGTCGTCGCCGAAGGTACGGGTGGCCAGCGATACGCCGTCGTCGGCCAGTACCGAGCCCGGCTCGTCGGTGTCGATGAGGGCGAAGTTCTCTTCGCGATATTCGTCGCGTTCGGCGGGCCACATCACGCGCGCGCCGATCTGGCGCAAGGTGTGGGCGATGGCGAGTCCGGCGAGCAGCCCCGCGGTCGCGAGGCCGCCGCGGCGGATCACCGTGCGCCGGGTCATCGGCCGGTGCCTACGTAGCGGCGGACCACACGACCACGCGGCGCGCAGACGACCTCGTAGTCGATCGTGTCCAGCGCCCGCGCCCAGTCGAGCGCGTGTGGCTGTCCCGCGCCGCCGCCGAACAGGACCGCGCGATCACCTTCGCGCACACCACCCGCGTTGTCGCCGAGGTCAACCATGAACTGGTCCATGCACACCCGCCCGACATTACGGTGTCGAGCCCCGCCCAACCACACCTCGAAACGTCCACTGAGCGACCGGAACACCCCGTCGGCGTACCCCGCGGGCACCAGCGCGATCGTGGTGTCGCGCGGTGCCACCCAGCGATGCCCGTACGACACGCCCTCCCCCGCCGCCACCTTTTTCACCAGTGCGACCTCCGCCTGGAACGTCATCGCGGGCTTCAACCCGAATTGCCCGAGCTCCGGAATGGGCGAGTGCCCGTACACCGAGATGCCGGGCCGAACCATGTCGAAATGCAGATCGGGCCTGGTCAAAGTGGCCGCCGAGTTCGACAGATGCACGAGCTCGGGTTCGAGTCCGTACTCCTTGGCCAAGGCGATCGCCTCGATGAACCGCTCCCGCTGCCGATCCAGCATCGGATGCCCCGGCTCGTCGGCATGCGCGAGGTGGGAAAAGATCGCCCGCAGCCGCGTCACCTGCCCGTCGACGAGCCCCCGTAAGGCCTTCAGGACCTGCGGGTACTCCGTCACCGACACCCCGTTGCGATTGAGTCCTGTGTCAACCTTCACCGTCACCGTCGCGGTCTGCCCCATCGCCACCGCGGCCCGCTCCACCGCCCGCAACTGCGCCAGCGAAGACACCCCGATCTCGAGATCTCCCGCGACGGCACCCGCGTAATCAGCGTCAACGGTATTGAGCCAGCAGAGAATCGGCGCGGTGATCCCCGCCGCGCGCAACGCAAGTCCCTCCCCGACAGTGGTCACCCCCAGCTCCCGAGCCCCCGCCCCCAATGCCGCCCGAGCCACCTCCACCGCCCCATGGTTGTACCCGTCAGCCTTGACCACTGCCATCACAGCGGCCCCCTGCGCGTACTCCCGCAACACCCGCACGTTATGAGCAATGGCATCCAAGTCGACGACCGTCTCCACTTGCGCATTCACACCCCCGATCGTGCCAGGGCCGCGAGAATTCGCGCGACCTGGGGCGCATCGCACCCGACCTGAGTCGCGACTACCGACCCTGCGCTGCGTTCCCACCCATCTCCCGCAACATCCGCACAGCACCCCGAACATGCCCCAGCAAAGGCGTCGCTGAAATCGGCGCCCCCGCATCCTGCCCCGCGTAGGCAGCCGAATTCGCCGCCAACGCGTGCACCCGAGCGCCGGCCGCAGCAGCCCACCCCGGCTCGCGCCCCGCGGCGAGCAACGCCCCGATGATCCCCGACAGCACGTCCCCCGACCCCGGCGTAGCGGCCCAATCCCCGCCGGCGTCATTGACCAGCGTGGCCTCTCCCGGCGAAGCGATAACCGTCGCCCGCCCCTTGAGCAGAACGGTCACACCCCACTGCTCGGCCAGCCCCCGCACCGCCCGCACCCGATCACCCCCCACCGCCGCCCCCGTCAATCGAGCGAACTCCCCCGCGTGCGGCGTGAGCACCGTCGCAGCCGGACGCCCCCGAACCAACCCTGGTTCCTCGGCGAGAATCGTCAAGCCATCAGCATCGACGAGCACCGGCAGATCGGTGGCCAGCACCTCGGCCAACCGATCCCGAGCCGCCGAATCAGTCCCGCCCCCCGGCCCGACCACCCAGGCCTGCACCCGCCCGGTCTCCGAAATCGATGCACTGGCAACAATTTCGGGGAATTTCTCCAGCACCTCGGTATCGGAACCCACATAACGAACCATCCCCGACGTCGCCGCCACCGCCCCACCCGTGCACAAAACTCCCGCCCCCGGATACTTCGCGCTCCCAGCGCAAACTCCGGTCACGCCCTGACTGTATTTGTCATCCGTTGGCCCCGGCACCGGCCACCCGGCCCCCACCGCCGCGGGCTCGAGTTGCGCCAATCCGGGCTCGCCCAACCGTAACCCGATCGGCACCAACACGATTCGTCCACAGCGCGGCACAGCCAGTGCGTGCACCGGCTTGTACGCACCGAACGCCACCGTCACATCCGCCGTGACCGCGGGCCCGTCCACCGAACCCGTATCAGGATCAACCCCACTGGGCAGGTCAACCGAAACGATCGGAACACGCACGGCAGCAACCAGTTCCGCGGCCTCCGCCCGCAACGGCCCCCGCCCGGAAATGCCCACGATCCCGTCGATCACCAGGTCGACCGCCGCGAGCCGATCAACCACCCGCCCACCGGCCGCCCGCAACGCGGCGAGCCCCTCCCTATGCGCCCGTTCAGGATTCAACAGAACCGCCGATACCCGCACCCCTCGCCGCCGCAGAAACACCCCCGCCCACAACGCATCCCCACCGTTATCCCCAGACCCCACAAGCAAACCCACCGTTCGCCCGACCACTCCCCCAGTCCGCGAACGCAATTCGTTGACAACCACCCCCGCCAGCCCGAAAGCGGCACGTCGCATCGGCATTCCCGCAGGCACCCGCGTGAACAGCTCGGCTTCCGCAGCCCGAACCTCGTCGACGGTGTAGTAGCCACGCCGATCCGACATAGTCGCCTCCCAGCCACCCGAACGGGCCGCCGACCGGCCCGGGATCGCTCGCAGACTACGCTCCACACCCATGTCGATGGTTCGTCACCGCGCCGCATCCGCCCGGTTTATCGCCGGATCAGTCGTGGCCGCCGCCCTGTTCTCCGCCGGCTGTTCCGGCGACTCGGGAAACGCCGCCACCACCACAACCCGCAAACCCCGCCCGGTCACCACCACGACCACCACCCAGCAGCACCCCCCGACCAACCTCACGGTCGAGGTCGGCAGCATGAAATACGCCCCCGCCGACGCCACCGTCAAGGTCGGCGAAACCGTCACCTGGAAGTTCTCCGACAAGGTCCCGCACAACGTGCAGGGCATCGGCGACAAGGCGATGGGCCTCAACAGCCCCATCATCGACAAGGGTGAATGGTCCTACACCTTCACCCAACCCGGCACCTACCGCTACATGTGCACCCTGCACCCGGAAATGCGCGGATCCATCACGGTCAAGTGAGCGCCGACCTCGTAGCGAGGCCGGCGTCGAGCCCTATTCGACGGTGACCGATTTGGCCAGGTTGCGGGGCTTGTCCACGTCGTAGCCCAGCGTCTGCGCCACCTCGGCGGCGAAGATCTGCAGCGGCACCGTCGACAGCAACGGCTGGTAGAGCGTCGGGGCGACCGGGATCTCGATCAGGTCGTCGGCGAACGGGCGCACCGTGTCGTCGCCCTCTTCGGCGATCACGATCGTGCGGGCCCCGCGCGCCTGGATCTCGCGAATGTTGCTGAGCAGCTTGGAATGCAGCACCGCGCGCCCCTTCGGCGATGGCATCACCACGATCACCGGCAGACCTTCTTCGATCAGCGCGATCGGCCCGTGCTTGAGCTCGCCCGCGGCGAAGCCCTCGGCGTGCATGTAGGCAAGTTCCTTGAGCTTGAGCGCACCTTCCAGCGCCACCGGGTAGCCCACGTGGCGACCGAGGAACAGCACCGTCGGCACATGGGCCAGCTCACGCGCGATGGCCCGCACCTGCGGCGCCGTCTCGAGCACCCGCGAGATCAGCTTCGGCATCGACTCGAGTTCGGCGAACTCACGAGCCACCTCGTCGGGGTACTTGGTCCCGCGCGCCTGGGCCAGCGCCAGACCGACCAGGTAATTGGCAGCCACCTGCGCGAGGAAGGCCTTGGTCGACGCGACACCGATCTCGGGCCCGGTCCGCGTGTAGATCACCGCGTCGGATTCGCGCGGGATCTGCGCCCCGTTGGTGTTGCAGATGGCGAGCACGCGCGCCTTCTGCTCCTTGGCGTGCCGCACCGCTTCCAAGGTGTCGGCGGTTTCACCGGACTGTGAGATCGCGACGACCAGCGTCGACCGGTCGAGAACCGGGTCGCGGTAACGGAATTCGCTGGCGAGCTCCACCTCCACCGGCACCCGGGTCCAGTGCTCGATCGCGTACTTGGCGAGCAGCCCCGCGTGATACGAACTGCCGCAGGCGACGACGAACACCTTGTCGAATTCGCGCAGCTCCTGATCGGCGAGGCGCTGTTCGTCGAGGACGATCCGGCCGCCGTTCTCGTCGATGACGAAATGCCCCATCAGGGTGTCGGCGACGGCGGTCGGCTGCTCCTCGATCTCCTTGAGCATGAAGTAGTCGTGGCCACCCTTCTCGGCGGCGGCGAGGTCCCAGTCGATGGTGAACGGCCTGCTCACCACCCCCTCGGTGTTGCCCGCGAAGTCGGTGACGGTGTACCCGTCCTTGGTGATCACGACGGCCTGGTCCTGACCGAGCTCCACCGCCTCGCGGGTGTGCTCGATGAACGCGGTGACATCGGAGGCGATGAACATCTCGCCTTCGCCGACCCCGACGACCAGCGGCGTCGACCGGCGAGCCGCCACGATCGTGCCGGGATGATCGGCATGGGTGAACACCAGCGTGAACGCGCCCTCCAGCCGCTGCACCACGGCCAGCGCACTCGCGGTGAAGTCACCCGCGGTGGGCCCTTCGGCGTACGCACGCGACACCAGATGCACCGTGACCTCGGTATCGGTGTCGCTGAGCAGCTCCACACCCACGTCCTCGAGCTCGCGGCGCAGCGGGGCGAAGTTCTCGATGATGCCGTTGTGAACGACAGCGAGCTTGCCGGAAATATCGCGATGCGGGTGCGCGTTGCGGTCGGTCGGCGCACCGTGGGTGGCCCAGCGGGTGTGCCCCATCCCGGTCGACCCGGCGAACCGCTCGGTCCCCTTCTCGCCCAGTTCGGCTTCGAGATTGGCCAGCCGCCCGGCCTTCCGTTCGACCGCGAGAGCACCGTTTCCGTCGAGGATCGCGACCCCCGCCGAGTCGTATCCGCGATACTCCATGCGTCGCAGCGCGTCGACGACAACGCCGAGCGCATCCCGGTATCCGACGTACCCCACGATTCCGCACATGGTCCACCACCCTACTGATCGGATAGTGTTCTGGCCGTGTCGGCCACTGTGAAATCGCTCCTGAGCGCCCTGTCCATTCGCGGCCCCCACCGGGTGTTGCGCGGGAATCTGGGGATCGCGGGGCAGCCGGGTGTGGTGTACACGCCCGAGTCCGGACTGAACCTGCCTGCTGTCGCGTTCGCGCACGGCTGGCTGACCAGCGCCGAGAACTACAAGAGCCTGCTCGAACACCTCGCGTCGTGGGGTTTCGTGGTCGCCGCGCCCGACACCGAACGCGGCCCGATCCCGTCACATCTCGACCTCGGCACCGACTTGCTCACCACGCTCGACATCGTCAGCAAGGTTCGCCTCGGCGACGGCACCATCAGCGTCCACCCCGACCGCCTCGCCCTCGCCGGCCACGGCATGGGCGCCGGTGCCGCCGTGATCGCCGCAGCCCAACGCCGCGTAGCCGCCATCGCCGCCCTCTTCCCCGCCCCCACCTCCCCCACCGCGGAGAGCCTCGCCCCCGAACTCGATACTCCCGGCCTGATCCTGACCGGCGACGACCTCGACTCGGTCAGCTCCAACGCCCGCCCCCTCGCCGCCGCCTGGTCGGGCCCCTCGATCCTGCGCACCATCGACGGCGCCTCCCACAACGGCATCATCGAAGGCCGTCGCCTCTTCGCCGCCCTCGGCGCAGGCCGCTACGAACACAAAACCGACAAGAACACCCGAGCACTGGTCACCGGCTACCTCCTCGCCACGCTCCTCGCCGACAAGAAGTACGCGGCCTTCGCCGACCCGACAGCCGAGATCCCCCACACGAAGGTGGTCGACCCGCACGCCGAGATCGAAGTCGAAGCACCAAAACTGTCCATCGGCACAGTCGCCAAACTCATCCGCGGCTGAGTCCCGACAGGTCGCAACTGCGGTGATCAGCGCGACTTCCCACGGACGGTTTCAGCTGCACAGGGGCGCGTTCGCCCACCAATCCGCTTGGAATTCTTCGACCTGCCGCACCGGGTCTTCAGTCTCGACTCCGAGATTGACCGTGATGGCGTATCGAGACATGTCAGGGTCATCAGGGAACGACGTGGCGTGCAGGGGTGGAGCCCCGCGCAGTGTGGATACTGCGACCGCTACGCTCTGTTGGCACCCCTGATGGGATTCGCGTTTGGTCGACCCCGCGATTTGGATCAGGCTGGCTTGGGCATTCCATGAATCGACATATTCCGAGACGACGTAGACCATCCGGTTTTCTGACGTGCAGCGCACCGAAGTCTTGATCGGCCATGTCGCTTCATGCGCCGCACATGTCGCATCGCGATACCCGGAGCCCAAGGGACTGCCCTCCGCACCGACCAGCCCGGGAAACTTCCCCTCTACGGTCTGCGACTGAGCGCTCTCGGCCTCCCTCGACGTCGCAGCACTATTGACATAGGTGACGATCACGCCGGCCGCACACAGGACGACCCCCGCGAGCGCCGCGGTCCGAAGCAATCGGCGACGTGGCCGAATTGACCTGGACGATTCGTTTGCGGTCTCGGGATCCGCCCTCGACATAGTCACCGGGTCAGGGTCGGACGTTGCGAGACGTGATCGGTGAAGCGATGGTCGCGGGGCCAGAGCTCCTCCGACCGGCACAACCAACGTCGGCTGTACCCGACTCGCCGGAACTGTCGCCCACGCCGCGGCCGCGCTGACACGAGACCCGCTGAACACTCGAGTCACGGCAGCCGCGAACTCGCTGCATGAAGCGAATCTGTTGTCCGGCTCCTTCGACATCGCTTGCCACACCACTGCGTCCAAGCCCACCGGCAGCCCTGACCGCATCGCCGAGATCGACGGCGGAGCAGCGGACATGTGCGCCTGAATCACCGAGACTGGGTTCGTCGCTGCGAATGGAACCGATCCTGTGAGTAGAGCGAATAACGTACAAGCAAGCGAATATTGATCGCAGCGCGGGTCAAGCGCTGATCCCGACAACTGCTCAGGCGCCGCATAAGCCAATGTGGCGGTGAACGATCCGGTCTGCGTGAGCCGGTTCTGATCGAGATGCAACCGCGCGATTCCGAAATCCGCGAGCATCACTCTTTCCGTGTGCTCGGGTTCGGATACGCCGAGCAGTATGTTCGCCGGCTTGACATCTCGATGTAGTACACCGTGACCGTGCGCAAAGTCGAGCGCTGCGGCGACCTCAGAGACGATACGGACAGCCCGTGTCGTCTCTAGCAGACCCAGGGCCCCCGCATCTGTGCCCTGCACGTACTGCATGGCGATCCACGGCCGCCGATCCTCAACGCCTCGGTCGTACACGGCGACAATATTCGGATGATCCAAGCGTGCAGCGAGATCGGCCTCGCGCGCAAACCGCGCTCGGGCTTCCATATCACCGAACATGCTCTCGCCCAGCAGTTTCAGCGCCACCGACCTAGGCAATCTAGGATGCCTGGCAAGATACACGGTCCCCATGCCGCCTCGACCGAGCACGCTCTCCAGTTGGTATCCGGCGACCGATGTGCCCACGGTCATGCCGCCCCCTTCGTCATCCCAGATCGGCGGGTCCATCCTGACGGCCGCCACGTCATCGTGCCCTAGCTCGGCTCTCTCGCCCCAACGCACGGCCGACATTCAATCGACAGTCGGCAGGCGATCGGCCCAGTTCAGTCCAACCAGGTCGAGCGGCGGTAGTACTCGGATTCAGAGTCGAAGTCACCGTCCGACGGGGCGACTGTCGACTGGGCTTGTCGGGCGGCTTTCGCGCGGGCGACCGCCGCCCGAATCTCGGCTTGCTGCAGTTGTTCTGGAGTCCAGCGGGGGTCGGGTTCCACCGTAGTCGGCGGCGGAACCTGTTGGCGCGCTGCGGGTTGAGTCCATTCCTCGCGAGTCGAGGGCTGCACGGCCGGGTCGGGCTGGGCTTCGCTGTCGTCCCTGTCGTCCTGTTCAGCCAGTTCCCGAAGCCGATTGCCCGCTTCGATCGCGAACTCCTCGGCACGGATTGTGGTTTGGCGGTTGATCTCGTCGATCTCCTCCATCAGCACCGCCGACCGACGACGCGCTTCGAAGGCGATCTGTTCAATCTCTGCTGCGTAGTCCACGGTCGATCATTCTCCGGCCGTCGATCGTGGAACGCCAAGTGCCGCCGTTGTCACAAGGGGCCTGCCTCGGACAGGACCGCGCCCGAGTCGCCCGGGTTGCTCGGCTCATGGTCGTCGATGCTCGGGGTGTGCTCGCCATCGGTTTCCTGCTGGGATGAGCGCGGTGCGGCCGGTACCCCGCCGGCACCGGGGCCTGACGACGGAGCGTCATCGCCGGTCCCATCGGTGACAGGCGCGTTGGTCGGATCTGGAGTTTCGGCAGTGGGCGGAGTGGCCCCCTCCGCACCCGGCGCGGATTCGGCAAGGCCCGCTTCGCCTTGTTCGGTGCCGGATTCCGGTGTGCCCGAACCCGACGCGCCGTTGGAATCGTCATCAGTCGCGGCAGGATCGGCAGAACTCGACTCCTGCTCGAGGACCGGCAATCCGTTGTCGTCCAACGTCAGCCGGTATTGCTGGCTGTCGCCGTTGGCGTCGGTGGTCGTCAATGACAACCCGTTCTCGCCGGCCTCGATACTCACCTTGGTGTCGCCGAGCTGGAACGACGCCTCGTGCTCGCCCGACAACAGACTGCTCGCCTGTTCGGTCATCTGCTCGATACCGTCGCTGATCGAGGTGCCCACCGATTCGGCAGCCGAAGTGAGGGTGTCGCCGAGGTCGCCGGTCAACGCACTCGACAAGGTGGTGCCCAACTCGCTGATCGCCGAGGTGAGGGTACTCAGTGCACTGCTTGCGTCCGTGTCGTCATCGGTGCTGGTGTCATCGGTCGTAGTGTCGGTGTCGGTGTCGGTGTCGGTGTCAGGCGTTGCGGTCTTTGCGGGCGACCCAGCCGACGCCGAAGCGTCCTCGGTTTTGGTCGCGGCCGCCGTGGTTCCTCCGCCGTTGCCGTCGGTCTTGCTCCCGCCGGTTGCGGCCGCGCCGTTGTCCTGAGACTTGTCGCCGGTCGCCTTCGACGGGTCCTCGGTCGATTTGGCCGGGTCACCTTCGGGCTTCGTTTCGACCGGCACAGCCCCCGAGGCCATCGGATACTTCGGATCCTCGGGCAGCAACTTTCCCGCCTCGATGATCTTCTGATAGATCGCTTGGACCTTGCCTTTGTATTCCTCGCAGATCTGCACGAATTTGGTCCGCTTGTCAACGTAGTCCGGCCGGAAAATTGTGTTGATCCACTGGTCGCAGAGGTCCTTGGTTGCCTGCTGCGTCCGCTCGGTCGACTGCCCCGCACCGAAAGGCGTCCGAAGGAGCTTCGACCACACGGTCTCGCTGAGTTCGCCGCTGTCACGCGCCGTCAGGATCGCCTCGATATCGCCGTCCGACATACCTGCTACCTCGACCAACCCAGACTCCGGCATCAGACGAAGAATCGCATCGACCTTCGCACTCACGACGGTGGGCAACTCGATCCCGGCTGTGAATATCGCATCGGAGAGCTGCTTGAAGTGCTCGATGTCGTCGTTGGCCTCCTGGATCATCCTCGTCAGCAGATCCGTGCCCTGCGTGCCTGCCTCGCCTTGCCAATTACCTTTCAGCGCAGTCACTGCTTGCCTCTGCACGTCGCGCTGCGCGCCGGCCGCCGCGAGAAGGCCGCTTGTCGCATTCCAGGTTGCGCCGGTGAGCTTTTCCGTGTTCATGCCTTGCTCGGCGTTGTAAATTTCCCCGAACTTCTCGCGCGGCCAACCATCGTCGGTACCGAACGCGCGAATATAGACGGGTGTGAGATGCCAGAAGTAGTTGAGGGCTCTCGCGCCCTTGGTGAGCAGATCATCCACAGCATTGACCATCGCGGAACTCCTTCGCCAGTACTGCGGTCAGCTCGACGGCAGAGCCGCGGCTTTGCCGTTGAGATCGCGCGCGTTGGCGCCGTCGACCTCGGTGAGCGAGATCGCTGCTCCACCGGTGACACCGGCAGTCACCTCGGTGGCAGTGGCCCACACCTTCACCCACGTGACGGTCCGCTGGAGCGCAGCGGCGATGGCCGCGCCCTCGGTTTCATACCCGCGACCTGCCTCGCAGTTCGCCCCGCTCTTGCCGTTCCCCCAAATATTCGCATCGACGGCTCGCCCGGCCGTCCGGAGTTCGGTAACAGTGCCGTTCAGCTCGCCGACTGCCCGCTGTACCGCAGCATTATCCAACGTAAAGCCGCCCGAAGCGTTCACACCGGTCATTCCCCCACCTCCATCGCCGTGTGCGCCGGCCGGCGCCCTACCTAGTCTGACGCGCCCCGAGCCCGACTGGTTCCATCAATCGGCAAATCGGCAACGCGCGGGCGGCTTGCCTACTTCTCCAGATTCCCCTGGTCGGTCTTGCGCCACTCCGACGTGCCGTCCGGATGGCGGTGGTACTCCCAGGCGGCGTAGTCGCCGTCTTCCTCGACGACTGTGACGTGGTCGGCCAGACCGTCGTGGTCGTAGTCGGACCAGATGCTGGTCGAGTCGGTGTCGCCGGTGGAGAGGGAGTCGGCGACGCCGTCCTGGTCCAGGTCGAGGGATGGGTTGTTCAGTTCCACGGCGCCGAGGCCGCCCAGGGATGAGTGGGCGTCGATGTCGGGTAGGCCGAGGCCGGAGAACTCGCCCGAAGTGACCATGACTGCTCCTCCAACGTAAAAACTCGCGGATGACGACGTGGCGGGGTTGGCCACCATCTTGTCATCCGCGAGTGGGAGGCACGGGGTTCGGGGCTACTTCTGGGGGATGAGGATCCACATCGCCAGGTAGATCAGGAACTGCGGGCCGGGGAGCAGGCAGGAGACCACGAAGACCAGGCGGACAACGCTGGGGTTCCAGCCGTAGCGCTCGGCGAGGCCACCGCAGACGCCTGCGATCCACTTGTTGCTGGTCGAACGGGTGATGCGGCGGGCGGGGGCGGTCATGGTGTTGCCTTCCTGTGGAGCGGTGATATCTCCACTGTGCCGCCCGAGGACCCCACCCGCATCGGTCCACAGACCTATCCGCACCCTGATTTCGCCGGGCCCCGACCTCAGGGTCAGACCCCGAGACGGGCACAATTGTCGAGGTGAGCACGACATTGCACGCCAGCGGCCTGTCCGCGGGGCACGCCGAACGGACCCTGTTCGCCGACCTCGATTTCACTCTCGCCCCCGGCGATGTGATCGGGCTGGTCGGGGTGAACGGCGCGGGCAAGTCGACGCTGCTGCGGATGCTGGCCGAGCGCGAGCCGGGCGAGGGCACCATCGCGTTGAGCCCGCCCGACGCGACCGTCGGCTATCTGACGCAGGAACCGGAGCGCGTCGAGGGCGAGACGGTGCTCGAATTCCTTTCGCGCCGAACCGGAGTCGCGCACGCGCAGCAGGTGATGGACGCGGCGGCGGAACGTCTCGGTGATGGTGGCGACGACGATTATTCTCCCGCGCTGGAACATTGGCTGGCGTTGGGCGGCGCGGATCTCGATCAGCGTGCCGAAGAGGTCGCCGCCGACCTTGGCCTCACCAAAGGCTTGGCCAGCGGCCTGGATACTCCGATGACCGGCCTGTCCGGCGGTCAGGCCGCACGCGCGGGTCTGGCCTCGGTGTTGTTGTCGCGCTTCGACATTCTGCTGCTCGACGAGCCGACCAACGACCTCGATCTCGACGGCCTCGACCGGCTGGAACGGTTCGTCACCGGTGTACGAGTACCGCTGATGGTGATCAGCCACGATCGAGAGTTCTTGGCGCGCACCGTCAACAGCGTCCTCGAACTCGATCTGGCGCAGCAGCAAACGGGCTTCTACGACGGCGGCTACGACGCCTACCTCGCCGAACGCGAGATCGCCCGCAAGCACGCCCGCGAGGCCTACGACGAATTCGCCGACACGAAATCGGGTCTGGAGTCGCGTGCGCAGATGCAGCGCAACTGGCTCGAGCACGGCGTGCGCAACGCCCGCCGCAAGGGCAAGAACGACTCCGACAAGATGGGCCGCAAGACCCGCGCGGAATCCACCGAGAAGCAGGCCGCCAAGGCCCGCCAGACCCAGCGCCGGATCGAACGCCTCGACGTGGTCGATGAGCCGCGTAAGGAGTGGGAGCTGCGGATGGAGATCGCCACGGCCCCACGCAGCGGCGCGGTGGTCGCCACCGCCAACAACGCCACGGTCTCGCGCGGTGAGTTCACGCTCGGCCCGATCACCACCCAGATCGACTGGGCCGACCGGATCGTGCTCACCGGCGCCAACGGTTCGGGCAAGTCGACCCTGCTCGGACTGCTGCTCGGCAAGATCGCACCCGATTCCGGTTCCGCCGCACTGGGTTCCGGTGTCGAGATCGGCGAGGTCGACCAGGCCCGCGGGCTGTTCCGCGGCGACGACGCGCTGGCCGACACCTTCGCCGCGGCGATGCCCGACTGGCCCGACGCCGAAGTCCGCACGCTGCTGGCCAAATTCGGCCTGCGCGGGCCGCACGTGACCCGCGCCTGCGACACCCTGTCCCCCGGTGAACGCACCCGCGCCGCACTCGCCCTGCTCCAGGCGCGCGGTGTGAACCTGCTGGTCCTCGACGAACCGACCAACCACCTCGACCTGGCCGCCATCGAACAGCTCGAGCAGGCGGTCGAATCCTTCACCGGCACTTTGATTCTGGTGACACACGATCGCCGAATGCTGGATTCTGTTCGTGCGACCCGTCGTTGGCACATGTCCGGTGGGCTACTCACCGAAGAATAGGCGCATGGACTTATTAGGTATCGATACCCGAATCACCCTGCTCATCAGCGGATTAATCTTTCTGAGCGCGTTGTTGCTCGGGGTCTGGAAATACCACGGCATCCGGGCGCACGGCGCGGCGCACGTCTATGTCGACATCGCGCATCGCGCCGCGCTTATGTATTCCTTCGCGGGAATCCTGCTCGCGGTGTTCACCGAGCTCAGCGCTTGGCCGACGATCGTCAACCTGACCGCCGACCTGGTCGTGCTCGCGTTCTTCGCGGGCGCGATCGCCAGCTACGCCCTGCACGGGCTGCGCCGTGACACCACCAACCAGTTCGACGGGCAGATCCCCACCGAACTACGGCTGTCGATGTATGGGCTGATCGCGGGCGAGATCGGTGGATTCTCGGTGCTGTTCAGTGGTTTCGTCGCCGGGCAGTTCTAGAACGGCTGCACCACGACAGGTTGCGAAGCGCCGAACAGTTCGATATCGGAACCGAATTTCGCCCCGATCAATCCGGCGCCCACGGTGACGCCGAGCACCGCGACCACCGCGATGAGCGAGCGTGAGCGTGGCACCCGTGGCGCCGCGAACGGGCGCGTGCGAGGCGCCTCGGCGACCGGTTCGTATTGGCCGTAGCCTTCGTCGCGAATCGGCACCGTGGGCGAATACCCTTGCGGCACTTCGCGGCACCCCGGTCGTCCACAGGCCCCACCACAGCGGTGCGGCTGGTCGGGTTCGCCGTACTCGTACGGGTACTGCTCCTGGTAGTTGCGGGCAGGCAGCGGCGGAACCATGATCGGCCCCCTTCGAATCGTGCTGCGCGCCGAGATAACCGCCTGCGCCGAGCAGCACACACGCGCCAGGGGCACACAGGGTCCTTACGGCGTATCCCGATTCTAGTTGTACCGAACCCGAACCCGCCAGGTGACTAGACCGCCGCGACCCGCTTCGCCAGATCGTCGGCCAACTGCCGCGCCTGCGCGGGATCGGTGGCCTCCACCATCACCCGCACCAACTGCTCGGTCCCGCTGGGCCGCAACAGAACCCGTCCGGTCTCCCCCAGGATCCGCTCGGCCTCGGCCACCGCGTCGAGCACCTCGGGAGCGGCCGCGACAGCGCCCTTGTCCGACACCGCGACATTGATCAGTACCTGCGGCACCGTGGTCATCACCGAGGCGAGGGCGGCCAGCGAGGACTTGGTCTGCGCCATCCGCGCCATCAATCGCAGACCGGTGAGCACACCGTCGCCGGTGGTTCCGAACCGCGGGAACACCACGTGCCCGGACTGTTCGCCACCGAGGCTGAACCCGCCGCGCCGCAGCTCCTCGAGCACGTACCGATCGCCGACCGCGGCGGTGATCACGGTGATCTCGGCCGCACGCATCGCGATGTGCAGGCCCAGGTTGCTCATCACGGTCGCGACGAGCGTGTTGTCGACCAACTCGCCCGCCTCACGCATCGCCAGCGCGAGCACGGCCATGATCGCGTCACCGTCGACGACAGCACCCGACGCGTCCACCGCGAGGCAACGATCGGCATCACCGTCGAGAGCGATGCCGAGGTCGGCGCCGTGCGCGAGGACCGCGCGCCGCACAGCGTCCAGATGTGTCGAGCCGCAACCGTCATTGATGTTGAGCCCGTTGGGTTCGGCGTTGATCGCGATCACCGTCGCGCCCGCTTCGCGATACACCTGCGGCGCCACTTCGGCACCCGCGCCGTGCGCGCAGTCGACAACGACGGTCAGCGAGGACAGGTCCTGGCTGGTGGATTCGAGCAGATGCTCGACATAGCGTTCGTGGGTGCCCTCGACGGTGTAGTCGCCACGGACCCGGCCGATGCCCGCGCCGGTCGGGCGCACGGTGACGCCTTCGGCGATCAGGGCTTCGATCCGTGCCTCGATGACGTCGTCGAGCTTGTGCCCGCCCGCCGCGAAGATCTTGATGCCGTTGTCGGGCATGGGGTTGTGCGAGGCGGAGATCATCACGCCGAAGCACGCGTCGTACAGACCGGTCAGGTATGCCACGGCCGGGGTGGGCAGCACACCGACGGAGAGGACATCGACGCCGACGGAGGTCAGGCCCGCGGTGACCGCGGCCTCGAGCATCTCGCCGCTGGCGCGCGGATCGCGACCGAGCACCGCTACCGGGCGCTTCCTGCCGCGCGAGAGCACCTGTGCCGCCGCGGCGGCGACGCGCATCGCCAGTTCCGGGCTCAGCGACTCGTTGGCGAGCCCGCGAACACCGTCTGTGCCGAATAGCCGTCCCATAAAAACCCTCTACCAGTCGTAGGTCCCCGAATACAGCACGAGAGCAGGCAACCAGCGGTGCTGGAAGCCTGCCCTCGCACACACGCTCCGCCGATCAGGCTCATCCCCACTCGCGCGGGGAGCATACCTAGCGTATGCGAAAGCCGATGACCGACAGTGCGTAAATCAGCGCTTCGAGTACTGAGGCGCCTTACGGGCCTTCTTCAGGCCGTACTTCTTACGCTCGGTGGCACGCGGGTCACGAGTCAGGAAGCCGGCCTTCTTGAGGGCAGGACGGTCGTCCGGGGTGACCACGATCAGCGCACGGGCGATACCAAGACGCAGGGCGCCTGCCTGACCCGACGGGCCGCCACCGACCAGGCGAGCGAAGATGTCGAAGTTCTCGACACGCTCGACCAGGACCAGCGGGGACTTCACGAGCTGCTGGTGCACCTTGTTCGGGAAGTAATCCTCGATGGTGCGGCCGTTCAGTTCGAACTTGCCGGTGCCGGGCACCATGCGAACGCGAACGACGGCTTCCTTACGACGGCCGACGGTCTGCACCGGGCGGTCGATGGAGAGCGGCTCGAAAGCGAGCTCTTCCTCGACGTACTCGCCGTCGTCGTAGGCTTCGCCGTCTTCGACGATCTCGACTACGACCTCATCGGTGGCGTCGAACTCTTCGGCTGCGAACTCTTCAGGAGCGGTCACTGGGCCACCTGCTTGATCTCGAACGGAACCGGCTGCTGCGCGGCGTGGGGGTGGTTCGGGCCTGCGTAGACCTTCAGCTTGCCCGCGATCGCGTTACCCAGCTTGTTCTTCGGGATCATGCCCTTGACGGCCTTCTCCACCAGACGATCGGGACGGGTCGCCAACACCTCGCCGACAGTGCGCGACTTGAGGCCGCCCGGGTGTCCGCTGTGGTGGTGGATGAGCTTGTCGTTCTTCTTGTTGCCGGAGATGGCAACCTTTTCCGCGTTGATGATGATGACGAAATCGCCACCATCGACGTGGGGTGCGTAGGTCGGCTTGCCCTTGCCGCGCAGCAGGCCAGCGGCCTGCACGGCGAGACGGCCGAGGACTACGTCAGTGGCGTCGATGACGTACCACTTGCGGGTGACGTCACCCGCCTTGGGGCTGTACGTAGGCACAGTGGTTCCCTGTCTGTCGTCGGTGTTGCCGGCCACTGATGTGTGGATCGAGGCTGTCCTGGCGGCCGGTGGAGACCCAGGACATCGAGGAGACGCCGATCCGCGAACGGTTCGACGTTCCACACGCCAACGGGCAACGATACCAGCCACGCATCACCGAGCCACCATCGGGCGATGCCGACGACCACCGACGCCAAGACCACCGCCGATACCGGCCCGTGGTGCTAGATCACTACCGGCGGACCGGGGTCGGTCGCACGCGCGGGGCCGGGAATCAGGTAGCGCAGGGTGTCGATGCCGGGCGTGACGCAGGCGGGATCGTCGACGAGCGAGCCGTCTGCTGTCTCGATGCCCTCGCGCGGGACCGTGTTCGTGTACGGGGTGAACGCGCAGCTCACCGGTTCGGCGGCCGAGGCGACGGCGGGCTCCGGCTGGAAGGCGACCAACGCCAGCGCGCCGACCACAGCCGGGGTGCCGAAGAAGCCCTTCTTCACCTTGCCGAGCAGTTTGCCGCGGCGGTCGTCGTCCTCGGCATCGTCGTGTTCGAGCGCGTGCCGCGGTGCACGAGCGGGTGGACCGGAAGGCGGCGGTTGCGCGGCGGGCGGACCGGCGACGAAGCCGGCGGGCCCGGGCGGTTGCGCTGTCGGCGGTGCCGTGGGTTGCGCACCCCACCCGACCTGCGCGGCGACCGCCTGACCAGGATGTCCGGAGGCCGGATAGTCGTCCTCCTCATCGTCGGGGTCGGGCTCGGTGACCAGCAGATGCGCGGCACCGAGGACCAGCGCGTGCATCGGATGGTCGGCCACGTGCAGCCGCTGGCCGAGGTGATTCTGGAAGGCGAGGCGCAGGGCGTCGTTGAAGCAGACATTGCCCGCGAGCAGCACCGTCGAGGTGTCGGCGCCGATCGAGCGGGCCGCGGCCATCGCCTCGATCACCACGTTGTCGGCCGTGCGGGCGTCGCGCAGCGCCTCGGCGGTGACCGCGACCTCCGTCGATTCGGTCGGCTGCTCGTCGTCGCCGTGCACCGCGACCACCAGCAGCGAGCGCCCGTCGGAGTAGATCCCGGTGGCGCCGACGCCGGTGCGATGCCGCTCACTCGGCGGGGAGACCAGACCGAGAGCGCGCACATAGCCCGAGAGCGCGACACTCTCGGGCAGTGGTTCCACGACCACGTCGAGCTGTTCGACGAGCGCCGCGTAGACGTCGACCTTGTCCTCCGGCCAGCTGTCCGGATACGGCAGCGCGACCAGTTGCGGCTTGCCCTGCAGGTACTTGCCGATCGCGGCCAGTGGGTTGTAGAGCCGGGCCCGGAAGACGAGCTCGGCGGGCCAGGTGGCACCGGCGATCACGATCTGCGGGTGGCCGAGGATGTCGCGCACATCGGCGATCGCCATCCCCAGATCCGGTCGCTGCCGGTCGACACCGGCGGTGTGCAACCTGCCCGCGGCATCGGCGAGCAGGTAGGCGGGCGGGGTGTAGGTGCCCTCGACCTGTACCGGGCGGATCGGGGTCACGCCGCCACCGGCGGCCACGGACACCACGTCCCACCCGAGATGAAGGGCCCCAACTCGAACGGTCACAGGCTCAAGTGTGCCCGGTCGGCGACAGACACGCGCATCTTGCCCGCCGAAATGGTGTTGACCTGGCCGATCATGCCTGTGACTTCTTCAGCCGGAGTCGGCTCCAGGTGATCAGGGCGAGGATCGAGGTGATCACGATGAGCATCGCGATGTCGAGAAGCCAGATGCCGACGGTGTGGTCCCACAGCACATCTTCCTGCGAGCCGAAGACCAGCGTCTTCAGATCGACCGTCGACGCCCCCGCCGCATAACCCCAGCGCGAGGGGAACAGGTACGAGATCTGTTCGAGGCCGACCCGGTCGGTCACCGGAATCAGGCCGCCCGCCATCACCAACTGCACCATGATCATCACCACGAGCATCGGCATGACCTGCTCGTTGGACTTGGCCAGGCTCGACATCAGCAGGCCGAACACCACACAGCACACCGCGGTCATCGCGATATCGAAATACAGCTCGACGCTGCCGTTCGGGATCAGCGCACCGGCGCCCGGGGCCTTCTTGCCGAGGAAGGTGATCCCGATCAGCACCGCCGACTGCAGGAACGCGGTCACGCTGAACACGACGATCTTGGCCATCAGATACGCCGAGGGCAGCAGGCCGACCGCGCGCTCGCGCTGGAAGATCGATCGTTCACCGACCAGGTCGCGCACGCTGAGCGTGGCGCCCATGAAGCACGCGCCGAGGATGAGCACCACCAGCAACTGCTGGGCCTCACCACCGCTTTCCCGCCCGAACGAACCGTCGGGCAGCTGCACCAGCGCGCCCTCCGTGAACCCGTCACTACCCGGCACCACCAGCGACAACGCACCGAGGATGAACGGCAGCACCACCAGGAAGATCAGATATCCACGGTCGGAGAAGATCAACCGCAACTGCCTGCGAGACAAGGTGCTGAACTGCCGCATCGCGCTCGACTGCGGCGGCGCGCCCACGTTGCCGCGGTTCGGCTGCGCGGGCGGCGGTGGCGGCACGTACGCCTGCCTCGACCTATACGCCGCGAAGGCCTGATCAGGATTCGCCGCGACATTGGCGAAGATCTCCGCCCAGTCGCTAGTTCCCATCGCCGCACCGACACCGCCCGGATGACCGGCGAACGCCGTCTTACCGCCGGGCGCCAGCAGCACCACCTGGTCACACATATCCAGGCAGGCCACCGAGTGCGTCACCACGATCACCACGCGACCGGCATCGGCCAGCTCGCGCAACATCTGCATGACCTGCCGATCCAGGGCCGGATCCAGGCCCGAGGTCGGCTCGTCGAGGATCAGCAGCGACGGACCGGTGAGCAGTTCCATCGCCACCGACGCGCGCTTGCGCTGACCACCGGAGAGCCGGTCCACCCTGGTATCGGCGTGCTGGGTGAGCGAAAGCTCTTCCAGCACACCGTCGATCACCTTGCGCCGGTCGACCTTGGTGGTATCCGGCGGCAGCCGCAGCTCGGCCGCGAAGCCGAGCGCCTGGCGCACGGTGAGCTGCCGGTGCAGCACGTCGTCCTGCGGCACCATGCCGATGCGCGAACGCAGCGCCTCGTACTCGGCGTGCAGATTGCGACCCTCGAAGGTCACCACGCCGCCGGAGGGATGGGTATTGCCCGCGATCAACTTCGACAGCGTCGACTTGCCCGCGCCCGACGGCCCGATCAGCGCGGTCAACGTCCCACGCCCGGCCGTCATGTTCACATCGACGAGCAGTTGCTTGTTGTTCTCGACCGTGAACCCGACCCCGTGCACCGACAGTCCCTGCTCGGCGACCGGCTTCTGCCGGTGCGCCAGCGCGCCCTGGGTGACGACGAAGTCGATGTTGCCGATGGTGACGATGTCGCGCTCGCGCAGCACAACGCGCTGCTGGCGGTGACCGTTGACGAAGGTGCCGTTGGCCGACCCGAGGTCCTCGATCACCAACCCCTCGGGCGCGGACATCAGCTTCGCGTGCGCACGCGAGGCCAGCGGATCGTTCACCACGATCTGGTTGTCCGAGGTGCGGCCGATGCTCAGGCCACCGGGCGGAACGCGGTCACCGCGCGCGACCGGTTCGGTCGAGGCGGCCTTGCGGACCGGCGGCAGCATCGACGAGTCGGCGCGGCGGGTCATATTGATGTTGTCCTGCGGCTGCGCGGGCAGTTGCGAGGTGGGCACGTACTGCGGTTGCGGTGGGCGCGACGGCGGCTGGTAGCCGGGGTAGGGCTGCTGCGGACGAGGCTGTTGCTGATGGGGCTGTTGCTGGTGCGGCTGCGAGGGCGGCGCGACCATGGTCGCCGCGTGGCGCACCCCAGGCGCCGCGGGGACCAGGTGCAGCAGCGGCCCGGTGATAGCGTCACCCAGACGCACCTGAGTGGGCCGGTCGATCGACACGGGCTGGTTCAGCCTGCGCGCGTCGACGAACACCCCGTTCGTGCTCCCGTTGTCGGCGAGTACCCAGGCGCCGTTGCTGAATCGCAGAGTCGCGTGCACACGCGAGACCAGCGGACTGTCCACGAACAGGGTGACCTCGGGCGCGCGGCCCATGGTGATCTGCTGACTCGCTTCGAAGACTCGTTCGGTTCCATCATGGCGCACGGTGATGGTCTGCGCCCCCGGTGAAGACATGGAGCGGATACTATGCCATCGCCCGGACATCGGCGGTGCCCCCGAGACGGCTTCATTCGGCGATCCGGCGATCTACCTGCACGTGTATCCGGCTGACCAGGGGGACCGATGCCGAAAGCCCAAGTGTTCATTGCGATTTCCGTGGCGCTATGTGCGTTGATGGGGGTGGGTTGCACGCGGGCGATCGACGGTCACGGGGTCTCGATCTACGACGATCCGTTCCAGGTGGCGGGGCTGCCGACCACCGGCGGGCCGAACGGGCCACGTCCCGGCGTCCCCGATTCGGCGCTCACCGCGTCCAACGGCGACGGTGGCGAGGTGGACACCCTGGCGCTCAACGCGATCGACGACATCCAGTCCTACTGGCAGGCCGGCTTCGGCACCGAATTCCCCGGTGAGACCTTCGACCCGGTCGAGAAACTGATCTCCTGGAACGCGCGCGCGCCCCGCGGCCAGTCGGTCGAATTCTGCTCCGAAACCACCTACCACCTGGTGAATGCCGCCTACTGCCGCAGCGACAACTCCATCGGCTGGGACCGCGAGATGCTGCTGCCGACCATGAGCGAGACCTTCGGCACGATGTCGGTGGTGATGGTGCTCGCCCACGAATACGGCCACGCCATCCAGACCATGGCCAAGATGGTCACCAAGAAGACGCCGGTCCTGGTGAAGGAACAGCAGGCCGACTGCTTCGCGGGCGCGTTCATGCGCCACGTCGCCGAGGGCAAATCTGAGCACTTCACGATCAACACCTCCGACGGCCTGAATTCCGTTCTCGCCGCGACTGTCTCGATTCGCGACTCCGATCCCGACGACCCGGAGAGCGTGCACGGCTCGGCCTTCGAGCGCGTCACCGCCGTGCAGATCGGGTTCACCGACGGACCGCGCGGCTGCAAGGGCATCGATGAGAACGAGATCGACTCACGCCGTGGCAGCCTCCCGCAGAGCTTCTCCGGTGACAGTGGCCGCGGCGAATACCCCGTCTCCAAGGAAAACCTCGTCGAGCTGAGCAAGGCGCTGCAGGCGATCCTGCCGGTGCGGGACGCCCCGACCTATGACTACGCGGGGTCGCGCATCGACTGTAAGGACGGCGCGGTCACCGACCCGGTCACCTACTGCCCCGCCAAGAACACCATCGCCACCAACGTGCCCGGCCTGGCCGAGCGCGGCGCCATCGATACCGACGACGACGGCCCGCTGCCGGTGAAGGTCAGCGGCGACTACAACGGCTACGTGGTGTTCATCTCCCGCTACACCCTCGCCGTACAGCGCAGTCACGGCCAGCAGCTGACCGGCGCGAAGACCGGTCTGCGCGCGGCCTGCCTGTCCGGAGTGGTCACCGGCGCACTCGCCCGATCCGACCGTCCCGTCAGCCAAGGCGACATCCAGCTCTCCGCGGGCGACCTCGACGAAGCGGTCTCGGGTCTGCTCACCGACGGACTGGCCGCCAGCGACGCCGAGGGCAACACGGTCCCCAGCGGATTCTCCCGCGTCGACGCCTTCCGCGCAGGCGTCCTCAACGGCGAAACCACGTGCCTGTCCAGGTATTCCTAGCCGAACGGCGGTGGCGCGGCCGGTTCGTAGCGCAGGACCCGGTTGCCGATCATGACCTCGGTGCCGGGGACGAGCACCATCGGCTGGTTCGGCGTGAGCCGCACCCAGTCGCGATAGCCGGGGTGCCTGCTGCGGGTTCCGTTGGTGGAACCGCGATCGATGAGCTGCACGTCCCAATTCACCAGGTGCACTTCGGCATGCGCGCGTGACATGCCACCGGAGGTGTCGTCGATGCGCAGCGGGATGAGGCCACGCAGGGCGGCTTCGGAGTTCTCCGGGTCGCGCCCGATCACCGCGTCGGCGGCCATCAGGTAGGTCATGCCGTCGTCGAGCACCAGCATGCCGAGCGGCGGGCGGACCACCTCGGCGAGCGCCTGCGTTTGGTCGACCGGCATGCCGCACACCGTGCAGAACGCCGAGCGGGGATCGCTGGGATGCGCACGCGCGCACTTGAATCCCATCACCTTCACCGCGAGCACCGTCGACTTGGCCGTGGTCTCCAACCTGCGCTGCAGGTCGGGATCGGGTTCGGGCGCGGGATTGGTTCCTGCGGTCCGCGTTTCGGCGGTGTGTGGGTCGGCGATGGGGGTGTCGACGGTGCCGTGCGCGGTGCCGGTGACGGCGTCCAGCATCGAGGTCGCGGGCTGCATCCCCGTCGCGGGCCGCTCGGCCGGCCTCGAATCAGGTTGTGGCGCTTGCGGTTCCCGATCGATGCGCGCGGTGGGCAGTGGGGGCCGTCGGGTGTGGCCCACCGGTTCCGCGGTTCGCAGGTGGCTGCGCACGTCGTTGGACCACATCACGGCCCCGCCCGCCTGTGCGATTCCTTCGACCAGCCAACCGATTCCGCGTTCCGGCGGCAGATCCGGGATGCGCCCCTTGGCGTCGTCGACGAACAGCGCGACCGCCTTCGCGGGCTCGGAGGCCACCCGGTCGACGGTGAAAGCCGCGTCACTACCGCGGTAGTACTCCGGCCCCCGCTCATCGGCGAGCACCGCCGTCACCGAACCGTGCAGGAAGATCGCCACGCCACCGTTGTCGGCGGCCGAGAGCACCCCGAAATCGATCGGCACACCGGGCGAGATCTGCTCGGCGTACTTCATCAGCCAGCGGGTCGCCTCGCGCGCCACCACCGAACCCGGGCCCGACGGCGCCTGCTCGTGCGCGTCACGCACCAACTCCGCCAACGATTCCAGCGCGATCGCCGCGGTATCGACGGGCGTGAGCTTGCCCGGCCCGCGATGGGCGACCACGATCACGGCGCCCGCGACCCGCGCGACCGCGTGACTTCCGAGCACCACTTCGACCTGCCGATCCCTCACAGGTATCGGCCTCCACCGGAACCGCACAGCAGGAGGGTCGCCATGCCGTCCAGAGTATGGCAAGCACCCCACATCGGTCCCCCTGGGCGGGTTCGGTCCGGTAACTTCATAGGTGTTGTGGGAGGAACATCGAGGGGTACCTGATGATCGGTTCGACCAGAATTTCCGTCGCGCTCGCCCTGGCCGGGGCCCTCGTCGCCCTCACCGGCTGCGCTGTCAGCGGCACACCCGTCCCAGGCGAACCCGATGTGCGAGGTCTGGAGACCGGGACCTTCGCCACCGATCGGCACACCTATACCGACACCGCGGGCGACAAGGGCGCGCTGGTCGAGGGTGCGCGGATGTCGGCGGCCGTGGTGCCCGCGGTGCGGATCGATCCGTCGCTGTCGCACGGACGCGGCGGGGTGGTCGTGCCCGATGTCGAACGCGCATTGGATTTCGTCGCGAACGTGTCCAGACCTGTTCTGGAGAAACACAAATTCGTCACCGGCTATGTCGCGCTCGGCGCCGACCAGGCCGACCCCGACGGCGAGACCCGTCCCGGCCCCGACGCGACCGCCCTGACCACGGCACTGTTCCGTTTCCCCACCGCGGCCGCCGCCGCCCTCGCCGCGCGCGAACTCGAGGACGTCGACCTGGCCGTCTCCCCTGACAACCGCAAACTCGCCTCCACCGAATACCCCGACGCGTACCTCCATTGGCGCCCCGGCGTGCCGACCATCGGCGCCTTTCTCGCCCACAAAGAGTTCGTGATCTCGCTGTTCATCCAGCGCCCCCGTGCCGACGCGGCCGACCTCACCGCGTGGATCGACACGAACCTCGCCGCCGAACTCGCCCAACTCGCGAAGTTCGACCCCACGCCCACCGCGAAGATCGCCGACCTGCCCGTCGACCCCGCCGGACTGCTGGCCCGCGCCGTCGTCGACGACCGTTCCGCCATGCGGCCCGGCCAGTACACCTTCGCCTCCTACGCCCCAGAACACCTCATCAACAAGGCAGCCGACCTCACCACCCGCCAAAACCTCGTCACCGCAACTGGAGTCGACGCCCACGCGGTCGTCGAAGGCGGCGCCATCACCCGGGTACGCGACCAGTCCGCCGCCCATTCCCTCATGCAAGGCCTCATCGACTCGGCGGGCAACTACGACCCGATCACCGCCCCCGCCGACGTCCCCACCGCGACCTGTCTGAAACTCAACGACAACGGCAACAAGGAAGACGACTACGTCTACCGGTGCTATGTCGCCTACAAGCGCTATCTCGCCATGGTCAGCGCCGACGGCGAGCCCGAGGTCCGCCAGAAGATCACCGCCCAGTACGCCCTGCTGGCCAACAGCCTGTAGGTTCGCCCGGCCCCACTTCCCGAAGGCGGTGACGTAGGATCTCGCCGACAATCGTTTCGGGGAGGAATGATCGCGTTGCGCGTCACGAAAGTCGTCTGCGTCCTGGCGACCACGCTGTTGACCAGTGTCGCCGCCTGCGGTGGTCCCGACGCGATCACCGCCACCGACGCCCCCGTCGACCTCGCCACGCTCGACGTCGGCAATTATCCGACCGAACCCCGCCAGGTCGGCACGGTCGCGAACCTGGACCAGGGCCGATTCATCGAGGCCGAACGCCTCGGTGACTACGTGCCGACGCCCGCCGACATCGATCCGCGGTTCATCCACACCAACCCATCGATCGCCTCTGTCTTCCTCGACGCCGAGGCCTCGCTGGGCAAGATCATGGCCGTCGACCGTTTCGCCGAGGTCGCCCCTGATTTCATCGGCGGTTTCGTGAGCTCGGCCGCGACCGAGCCACAGAATATGGGCATCGACATGGTCAACGCGGTGATGATCTTTCCCGACGCGCAGAAGGCCGCGACCGCCGCCACCGAGCTGGAAAAACTCGATTTCGGCTACGCCCCGAACAATCAGCGCATCGAGATCCCCGGCTACCCCGCGGCGAACGCGCACTGGCAGCCCGACCAGCAGTCGATCGGCTCCTGGTTCGCCACCGGCCATTTGGTGATCTACACCTGGTTCTACGACTATCTGAAGATCTACCTGGAGAAGGTCGACAAACAGGCCCTGCTCGACCTCACCCGCAAGAGCCTCGACACGATCGTCCCCTCTGTCGCGAAGTTCATCCCCACGCCCAGCACCGACCTGACGAGCCTGCAACGCGACCGCGACGGCATGCTCGGCCGCACCGCACCGCGCCCCCGCGAGGATTCGTGGATCAACCCACCCGGCGTCTACGCGGGCCGCACCGCCCGCCACTTCCTCTCCGACCCGGTGAGCACCACGAAAATGATCGACGACTACGGCGTAGACCTCTACGCCAATGACGGCGCCGATGTGTACCGAGCGCGCGATATCGCGGGCGCCAACGGCGTGCGCGACGAACTCGGCGGCCTCACCCGCAAATTCACCGCCTCCGCCCCACCGAAGAATCTGCCGAGTGCCCTGTGCAAGGAATACATCGGTCGGCAAAAGCTCGCGATCCGCTTCTACTGCTCGGTGTCCTACGACCGCTACGCGGCCTACGTCTGGTCGCACCAACTCCTCGACGCACAGCAGCGAATCTCCGCCCAATACGCATTGTTGGTGAACGCGAAATGAGAATCCGCTACGCCATCCTGGCCGCTGCCGTGGCCGCGGTTCTGACCGCGTGCAGCTCCGCGCTGTCGGGCACGCCGGTTCCCGGCGAAACCGACATTCGAGCCCTCGACACCGGCTCCTACCCCATCGAACCGCTCAATGCTCACGACGACGATCCGGTACTGCCCTTCTACGAGATGTACGAGGTAGCGGCGCTGCGCCTGGCCGACTACGTGATCAGCCCGGGCGACATCTCTTCCGAACTGATCTACGGCACCTCCGCGGCCACCGCATGGCGGTCGGTGGTCCCCAGCTGGCTCGGCAGAGGAGCCGGCGATATCGCGGTGCGACACAAGCTCCTCTACGGCTTCGAAGTCGGCGGCGCTTCGATCGACAAAAGCATCACCTCGTTCGACTGGCCGTCGAAGGACCCGAGCAACAAGTTCACCGGCAACACGGTCGTCCTGCAATTCCCCGACTCCCAGCGCGCCACCGCGGCCGCCGAAGAGCTCTACGACGCGGACTTCGGCCTGCAGGAGGGCCGCAATCAGCCGGTCACCCTGCCCGCTCATCCCAACGCCCGCGCGCATTGGCGACCCGACTCCCCCTTTCTGCGCACGTTCATGCCACACGGCTCCTACGTGATCGGGTTGCTCCTCTCAGTGCCGACCCCCGACCGCACGGCACTCACAACCCTCGCCGAATCGGCTTACACCAAGCAGATCGAGGCACTGTCCAGGACGACCCCGCTCACCGAGGAAGAGGTCATCACCCTGCCCTGGGACGCCGACCATCTCCTCATGCGCACCCTGAACCCCGACCAGTCGACCAAACCGGACAGCGTCGGTACCGGCTACCTGCGCACCGGCAAACCCGGCGCCCTCCACTACGCCGCAGGGCGCCTGCTCCCCCGCGACCGCGCTTATGTCGACAAACAACTCACCGCCATGAACGCCGAACAGATCGCCATCGCCGCGGGCACCATCGTGATCCGCACTCCCGACCCCGAATCCGCCGATCGCGCCGTCTCGGAAAAGCTCTTCCCTTGGCAGGTCAGACTAGGCGCTGACCCCGCCCCCAAGGTCCCCGACACCACCTGCGTCGAGAACCGCCCGACAGACTCCGTGAAACGCTTCAGCTGTCTACTCGCCTACAACGAATACGTCGGAATCGTCAGCAGCAGCCAGCTTCTGGACGCCCACCAACGTGCGGCGGCCCAATACGCGATCTTCGCCAACACCAGATAGTCGCCCCATGTCACGCCCAGTATGCTCCGCCGAAACGAGTGTGCGGGGCAACGAACCAGGAGATCGAGAACGATGACGATGAGCCCGGGCACCGTCGTCGGTGGCTACCGAATCATTCGCAAATTGGGTGCGGGCGGCATGGGCTCGGTCTTTCTCGCCGAGCATCCGAGCCTGCCGCGCACCGACGCGATCAAGATCCTCAGCACCGACCTGAGCCTTGATCCCGAGTTCCGGGCACGGTTCCAGCGCGAAGCCAACCTCGCCGCCGGACTCGACCACCCCAACATCGTTTCGGTCTTCAACCGCGGTGAGGAATTCGGCCAGCTGTGGATCGCGATGCAGTTCGTCGAAGGCACCGACGCCGCCGCCGAACTGGCTCGTGACCCACACGCGATGACCCCGTTGCGCGCCCTACGGATCACCACCGAGATCGGCAAGGGCCTGGATTTCGCGCATCGTCGCGGGCTGCTGCATCGCGATGTGAAACCGGCGAACTTCCTGCTGTCCAACGTCTACGGTGACGACGAGCGGGTGTTGCTCACCGATTTCGGCGTGGCGAAATCGGCAGACGATGTTTCCGAACTCACTCAGACCGGCAACTTCCTCGCCACCATCGCCTACGCTCCCCCGGAGCAACTCGCCGGCGGCGCGCTCGACCATCGCGCCGACATCTACAGCCTCGCTTGCGCGTTCTTCAAACTCCTCACCGGCCAGAATCCTTATCCCGCAACGCAACCCGCCATGGTGATGATGGGGCACCTGCACGAGCCGCCACCGCGCGCGACCGCTGTTCGCGCCGGACTGCCGCCCGCGATCGACCAGGTCTTCGCCCGCGCGATGGCGAAGAATCCGCACGAACGGTTCTCGACCTGCAAGGAGTTCACCGACGCAGCCACCGCCGTCCTCGTTCCTGGATCGGCGCCCACCGGCAACTTCACCTCACCGACCTATCCGATCCAGATCCCGCCACAGTGGACGAATCCCGCCGCCGCAGTTAACTCACCGGAAACCGTTAGCGCGCAACGGAATCCGAAGAACAAGCTCATGCTCGTCGTCGGCGCCCTCGTTGCCGTCGTAGCTGTCACCGTCGGCGTCGGTCTCTGGGCCTCGGGCGGCGACACACCACCAACCAACCCCACCACCAGCCCCTCGCAGGCGGCACTGAGCCCACTCGAGCAAGCCCGTGCGGACAATCCGGCCTTCGCCGGTAAAACGATCTTGATGGTCGACGTGGACGCCGACAACAAGGTCGCGACCTACCTCGGCGGCACCCTGCAGACCAAGTTCCTCGAGGACCTCGGTTTCGTCTACAACTTCAACTACACGAAGACCGGCGACGAACCATCACCACGCCCCGTAGCCAACTCGTACGACCGCTTCGACACCCCCGAGGACAGCTATATCCTCGCCGTTCGCAGCGACGCCAAGGCAGGCGGCGGCGGCCTGCTCGGCCTGCCCTTCCAGATCGCCGGCTCCCGCGCGAAAGTCATCCCGATCGACAATCCCCTCGCGGTGACAGCCATCCGCTCCTGGACTTCGAGCTCCGAACAAACCCTGCTCTCCCGGCTGGTCCCCGTGCTGCAGAGCCAAGTGAAATAGGGGGCAGTGCTGCGGTTATGTCAGATAGATCAGGAAATTTCGGACCCCGTATTCCGCGATTTCGGGAAGCTGCGCACGTCGAGCGGGCCGCGCGTCCGGAAGTTGGTTCACCGAATCTGCGGGACTGGATGGTTCCAGGGCAGCGCGCGCTGAAGCCCTCCGCGTAGCGCTGTTCGACGGGATCGCCGAGGTGGGTGTGCGCTACGATGCCCGCGAACCAGATCACCGGGGAAGTGATGGGTCTACGGGCTCATGATCGGATCAAATGTTAGTTGGAGGGGGAGGCGTGAGGCTCAAACGTGGGGTATCGATTACCCGAGTCGCCGCTCAGGCAGCAGTCGCCGCCGTTGTCACTGCCACAGTCGCCGGGTGCGGCGGACAGGTTTCCGGCTCCGCGACTCGGGTCGCGCCGGACACGGTGGATCTCGACTTCGGCAACTACCAGACCAAGCCACGCACAGTCGGCAACGCCAAGAGCATGACCCAGGCGCGCGCGTGGGAAGCCCAGCGGCTCGGCGACTACGTTGCGGTGCCGTTCGAGGTTGACCCGGCGTATGTCCGGGACGCCCGGTTCGAATCGTTCGTCCCGAGCGCGCAGATCGTGCTGAATCGGAAAGGTCTCGGCGGCCTCATCGTCAACGACACCTTCGACGAAGTGGCCGAAGATCTCGTCGCGGGCTGGCTGAACTCGTGGGCCACCGCCCCCAACGCCGAGAACAAGCAGCGCAAGCTCCACCTCTCGGTGCTGATGTTCCCCGACGCGAAGACCGCGGAGTCGGTCGGACCGACACTGGAAAATGACGATTTCACCTTCAACACCGATAACGTCAAGGTACCGATCACCAAGTACCCCACGACATCTGCGCACTGGCGCCCGTCGGTGTCGTCGGTCGGTGCATGGACCGTGCACGACCGCTACGTCATCTTCATGAAGATCGACGATGAGACCAGCGCCCCAGATCTGGGATCCCTCACCAGGCAGGTCGAGCGAGCACTCGAAGTACAGATTCCGCTGCTGGACAAATTCCAGCCGACCCCTTCGGACAAGCTCGAGCACGTACCGCTCGACCCGACCGGCCAGCTCGGCCGGACATTGCCGTCCGACCCGGCGGCTCCGGTACGCGAACAACCCGACGGCTACTCCACCGGCCGAGTCGCGCTCAGCTTGTACAAGGATCCATCGCCCGAGATCCTCTCGGACTTCGCCGAATACGGCACCGAGCTGATCACCTTCGGCGAGACGGTCGTCTTCCGGTCAGCTACTGCCGCCGGCGCGAACGGCATGTACCAAGAAGGAATCACTCCGGACAAGGACATGAAGGAAGTTCAGGCTCCGTCGAAGCTGACCGTGCCGATCAAGTGCTTCGCCAATACCTTCGAGTCGCTGGGCGAGATCAGAACGGCCGACCATATCTGTTTCCTACATATCGACAGATACGTCGTGCAGGTCCGAAACAAGAACCTGCAAGACCTGCACCAGCAGGCGACCGCTCAGTACATTCTGCTCTCAGCCCGATGAGGATCTCGCGATGAAGAACACCCTGCGGCTGACCGCACTGTTCGCCGTCCTGATCGTCGGATCAGGTTGTGCCGGAACAATTTCAGGCCAGGCCAAGCCGGGAACCACGCCGGTGGACATAGCCACGCTCGAGACCGGAGCCCAGGTCACCGAACCCACGCCGTTCATAGAAACGTTTCCCTCTTTCACTTCGGAAAGAATCCGGTTGATCGAGGGTAGGCGACTGCTCAACACCCTCGTCCACCCCAACGACATTCTGCCCTCGTTGTCGGAACTGGGCTACACGAGGATCTTCGCGAACGATACCGCGATGACGAAGACCGGCAGCCTTCCCGCCCAGTTCACCGAGGCCGTCTTCACGAACAATCTGGTAGTCGGCGTCACCGAAACCCGGACGAATGGCAGCGTCCGAGATCTCGAGATGATGCTGGTCGGCGTGCTGCAATTCGCTACTGAGCAGGACGCCGAAAACGCCGCGGCTGCCATGTACCAGGTGGGGTTGGCGGGTGAGCGACCTCGGCATCCGGTGACCGTCCCCGGCTATCCTGCTGCCAACGCTTCCAGCGCAGACGACATGGGTGTCAATGCTTTTCAGCAGCACGGCCCGTTCGTGATCGTCAACTCGGTGGCCAAGGCGACGCCCGATGCGGCAGGGCTGGCAGGCAAAATCACAATGTCGATGGACCTGCAGATCCCCGCGCTGGACGCCTTCAAGGTGATCGCGCCCGACGATCTGATGGACCTGCCACGTGATCCCGACGGCATCGTGCGGCGAACCATGGACAAGTCGCCCGCGGGCGACCCGTACGGGATGAGCTTCTACCAAGAGGATTTCGGCACGTTCATGCCGTCGGGGATGCTGCACTACGAGCGCAACCCGCTCGAGCTCCGCAAGGTGTTCGAGGACACCGGTGTGGACCTGGTCGGACGGCGCTACAGCACTGTGTACCGGACCCGCGACGTCGAGTCCGCGTTCACACTGCAGACAGCCCTGGCGAAGCGGGGCAAGGACGACGGCATTCTCGACCCACCGCCCGGCATTGCCGACGCGCAATGCGTTCGGCTGTCCGAGGCCGACAAGAACCGCAACTTCAACGGATTCTGCGTCCTCGTCTACGGCCGGTACGTCGCGGTGGTGATGTCGATGGGATCGCTGTCCAAGTCGGCGTTGCAGGTCGACCCGACGCTGCAGGAACGAACCGCCGCGCAGTACGCGATTCTCGAGAAGAGCGAGTAGAGAACATGCGAAAACTCCGCGTGAGCGGCGCAGTGGTGGCGCTCGGACTTCTGCTGAGCGCGTGCGGCGAAAGCTCCGATGCCGCGACCCCGCCGACCCCGAAGATAGACATCGCCACCTTGGATTCCGGCAACTATCCGACAACGCCGGTCGACGTGGAATCCACTCGGGTGCCGGCGTCCGGAGCCCTGCGTGAGGCGATCCGCATCGGCGCCGCGACTCCCGCTCCCTTCCAATACGATCCGCGATTCGTCTTCGCGAACGGATTCTCGGGTGGTCGCCACATCACCCCCGCCGATCCACCGTATTTCCCTGGTGCCGGGATCGAGAACAAAGACTTCGAGGCCACGATCCCCGGTCTCGTCGCCGGGTGGGAAAGTTCAGCGGATCGCCGGGACGAGATGAACGCGGGGCGGACGGTCGCGACCATCACCGTCCGTTTCCAGACGACCGATCAGGCCAGACACGCGGCTGTCGAATTGTCCAACCGCGCAACGGGTTCGGCCTACTCGATCCCGAGCTATTCCGACGCGCTGGCCAAGTTGGAGCCCAAGCCCACACCGATGCCGGTGCAGAATCTCCGCGTCTGGCTTCCCCGCGGCGACATGGTCTACTTCATCGAGGTCGCCGACTGGCTGGGTCTGCCTTACGATCCGGCCGCCGACGCTGCTGTCGCCCAGAAATTCTTCGACAAGCAGATCGAGATGCTTCGCTCGTTCACGCCCACGCCCCTGAGCGATATCGACAAACTTCCACTCGATACCGAGGGCTTGCTGAGCCGAACGCTGCCAACCGAAGCCGCGAAGCGTTCCAAGACCAGCACCAGCAGCGCCGCCGTCTACCCCGCGCAGGCCGCTCTGCACCTCGAAGAGCATCCGGCGTCGGCGAGTCCCGCGTATACCGACGCGGGCCTCGACTACGTGGCGTTCGACATAGGGTCGGTGCGTCGCGCACGTGACGAAGCTGCCGCTGCACGCTTCCACGCCTGGCTGGACAGCGAATTCAACAGCGACACAGCCTTTGTCAAGGCCGATGCCCCACCGAATATGCCGACCTTCACCTGCTTCGCCGTCGATCCGAAGTCGTCGAGCTCCATCTCAGAGCCCACCTGCCAAGGAACAATCGGTCGCTATGTCATCGGTGCCTCGGCACGTAGCCTGCAGGACGCACACCAGCGAATCGCTGCCCAGTACAGGCTTTTGAACGGATTCAGCTGATGCCCGCGTGCACGGTGAGGTAACGCAGCACCTGTTAGATTGCCCTGGTCGGCACGTGCACTCCGGGGCGCGCGAAGGATTGAGGAGACGCGAATGGCCTTGCGGCCCGGCGCAATTGTGGGTGGCTATCGAGTGATCAAGGTGCTCGGTGCCGGCGGGATGGGCACCGTCTACCTTGCCCAGAATCCCAGCCTTCCCCGGCGCGACGCCCTCAAGGTGCTCAGCGGCGATCTGTCCACCGACCCCGAGTTCCGCGGGCGTTTCGAGCGCGAAGCCAACCTCGCCGCCGGCTTGGACCATCCCAACATCGTCGCGGTGTACAACCGCGGCGACGAGGACGGCCAGCTGTGGATCGCGATGCAGTACGTCGACGGCACCGATGCCTCAGCCGAGGTGGCCAAAGGCCCATCCGCCATGCCGACACATCGCGCCCTGCGCATCATCGGTGAAGTCGGCAAGGGCCTGGACTACGCGCACCGTCGTGGCCTGCTCCACCGCGATATCAAGCCCGCCAACTTCATGATCGCGGCAGCAGAGGACGGCGACGAGGAACGTGTCCTGCTGACCGACTTCGGTGTCGCCAAGTCCGCCGACGACCGCCAAGAGTTGACCGCCACGGGCAACATCATGGCCACCATCGCCTACGCTCCCCCGGAGCAACTGCTGGGCGGCAAGGTCGACCACCGCGCCGACATCTACAGCCTCGGCTGCTCGCTGTACAAGCTACTCACCGGCCAAAACCCTTACCCCGCAACCGTAACGGCCATGGTCATGATGGGCCACCTCCACGAACCGCCGCCCCGCGTCACCGCAGTGCGCCCCGACCTCCCGCCGGCCATCGACCGCGTCATCGCCAAGGTCATGGCAAAAGACCCGGCGCATCGCTACGCCACCTGCCGCGAGTTCATCCACGACGCACAGGCCGCACTGTTCGGCGCCCCGATGCAAGCACCCGCCTCCCAGAGCTTCCACACCGCATCGAGCATGCCGACGGCCTCCCCCGTCACCGCCGCCACCGATGCGCTCAGGCCTACACAGTGGGGCACCGACCCGAGTCGCCCGGTGGCGGCCTATGTCGGTCCCGGTGGGGGCGTCTCCGAGCAGGACGTCATCACCTCCCGCAACCCCTCCCCCCACCGCAGTCCGAACAGAACCCGGAAGATGTTGCTGTCCGGGCTGATCGGACTCGTCGTCCTGGCGCTCGTCGGCTCCGGCATCTTCATATTGACCAGGCCTGATGGAGGATCCGCCGGTGGTGGAGATCCCATGGCGCAGGCCCGCACCGAACACCCAGAGTTCAGCGGCAAGACTGTCACTGCCTACAACTTCGGCAACTCCAGCCTTTCTGTTGTCCTGAACCCGAGCGACCAGTGGAAGTTCCTACGCGACCTCGATTTCGACTACAACCCTGATTTCAAAGCTGTCGGTGCGGAGGAGAAATCACCGAGGGCGCTGTCGGTCGGCGACTACAACGTCAAGAACAACACTGATGTGGTCATCGTTTTCCGCACCGACAGTCAAGCAGGAAATGGTGGATTCCGTGGTCTGCCCTACTCACTGACAAGCGGAAGCGGCAAGGTCGTCGTCGTCGATGACCCGTCGACCGTCCAGGCTTTCCAGGTATGGAGCAGTCAGTCACAGGCGATTCTCCTGGAGAAAATGGTCCCGGTAATTTCAAAGGCCCTCAAGTAGGACATTCCCGAGCGGCTTAAATGGATGATGGGGGGATTCAATGAAAAAATGGCTTGTGCTCGCGGCTTCCGCAGCCGTAGTAGCGTGCTGCAGTTGTGGCGTGACAATTGCAGGAAACCCACAGCCCGGCGCCACCGCGGTCGATATCACAGAACTGCGTCCCGGACCGTTCAACAGCGAACCTACATCATTTCAGCTGGATACGGGTTACGGAGCGCCAGAGCGGGTTCGACTGATCGAGGCTCGACGATTGCTGAACTACCTCATACTGCCCACGTACGTCGATCCGGACGCCCACAAGCAAGAGTCGACTGGAGTATTTGCCAGCCACCTCGGACTTCCGGTATCCGAGGGAATATTGGACGCCCACAAGCAAGTTATCAAAGACAACGTCAAATTTATTGCCGGTGTCGCGTCTATCCGAAGCAATGGAAGTGCTCGACGCCCCAAGGAAGTCAGCGTCGCGGTCTTGCAATTCGAGTCCGATTCGGAGAGCAGCTGGGCGGCCAAAGAGCTCAACAATATCTCGATGACCGTTGGCGCACGAAATAGTCTTGATATACCTGGGCACCCAAATGCACATTCATCCAGTTCAGAAGGCAACGCGCAGATCGATACTTGGCAGCCACACGGTCCATACGTAGTATTTATCAGTACGAAACAACCCCCAGGGGAGTCCAACACGGCGATTTCGAGAGTAAAGAATTCGCTCGAAGAACAGAATCGCGCACTGGATACGCAGCGACCGATACCGCTGGATGATGTTCTGGACCAGCCTCTCGACCCAGACAATATCGTCAGACGTACGATGGATCGCGAGAGCCGGGACGCCATACCCTCGACCGATGATTTCGGAACGTACCTGCCAGCAGGCATCCTTCACTACCAAAATAATTCGGTAGATGCGCGTAAAGAATTTGAAACGGCCGGCGTGGATTTAGTCGGGCGTCGCGCAAGCACGGTATACCGAACGCGCGATGCTGCAGCAGCATTCGGCTTGCAGGCTTTCCTCACACGCCGAGGCAGGGACGACACACCACTTACGCCACCATTCGGGATTGCGGACGCGCAGTGTGTTCGATTCGATACGTTCGACGATCGAGAGAACAATGCGATATGCGTCGTTGTGCATGGCAGATACGTAGCTGTGGTTTCTGCAAAATCTACGGGTTACTCCCAAATCGATATCGGACTCCAAGAACGCACGGCAGCCCAATTCATCATTCTGGAGAAGTGCGAGTAAGCGATGCGAAGAAGATACGTAGCGATTGCCGCCTCTGCCCTTCTCGCGGTAGGGGCATGCAGCAGCGAACAGGAACCGACTAGATCTTCCGTTGACATCACCAAGCTTGATGCAGGGAACTACCCGACGAAGCCTATTGATGTTGAGGCCCTCCGCGACTCTTCCTCCGGTTCGGTTCGCGAATCCGTCCGCATTGGAAATTCAACTCCTGTGCCATACGAGTACGACAGCAGGCTCGCGTATGGACTCGACTACAACCGAAGCCAAATTATTACACCAGCCGAACCTCCATACCCAGACGAGGTCGGAATCAAAGTTGAGCGAAAAAATTTCACCAATGAATTCCCCGGCCTGGTTGCCGGATGGCGAACACACGCAACCCGACGGTCGAATTCAGGCGAGGGTCGGGGCATAGACACATGGTCGGTTCGCTTTGATACGCCTGAAAATGCCCGAAATGCCGCCGCCAAGATGGCGGGTCTCATCCCCGGCAGTGCACATACGATAGATGGGCACCCTGGTGCACAAACCAAGGTAACGCCAGCAGAGCCAGGGGACATCACGCCGAAGATGCGCTCATGGCTAGCGCACGAAGATATGCTGATTTACCTGCAGATCAGCGATCCAGTCAGCAGGCCATTCGAGATTCCTGATAACGCCGAAATTGTCAAGAAATTCTACGACAAACAAATCGAACGGCTGCGCGGATATTCCCGCACACCTATACAGGAAATTCCCAGAATTCCACTCGATGTAGATGGCCTCCTGAGCCACACGCTCCCAGCCGATAAGGTGACGAGTCGAATCGGCGTCTACCCCACACACGTCGTCGTGTCGCAAGCAGCACTGCCAGTAGCTGCGGCGTCGGCATATGCCGACGCCGGCGTCGACTATATCGTTTCAAGTGGTGCGTTCGTCTATCGCGCCAAAGATGCAGCCGCTGCTGAACGACTCTCCGCTGCTTTCGTCGGCGGAACACTTTCGCCCGAGCTTGTGACTGCTGAGGCCAGCCCGCCGCCACATATGCCGAACGCCAAATGCAACAGCGGTGATCCCAACCGATCCACCCCGCCAAGTTGTAGCTATACAGTGGGCAGATACCTTGTTCGGGTTGGTGGCGCAAACCTGCAAGACGTCTACCAACGCGCCGCGGCCCAGTATCTCCTGCTAGCCGATCTTGGGTGATCGACGTCCGATAGCGGGCGAGCCACCACACTACCCACGATTTCACAACAAACGAGCAAGGGGTGGACTCGACAAATCGTCGAGCCCACCCCTGCCATTCTTTTGCCGACTACTGCGCCAGCATCTGAGCGAGGCGCACGTCGGTGGCGCGCATGCCCTCAGAGCCGGACAGTGTCGTCGCACCGATTTTCTGCAGGCTCCCGTTCAGTGCCAACGAGTCATTCGACCACTTGGTCTGCATGATCGCGAAGGCAGCGGAGCCTTCACCTTCTGACCAGTTGGACTCGATAAAGCGTTGGAATTCGTTCTCGTAGTCCTGGAGAGCAGAGGTGATCTGCTGCGCCTGAGTCTTGAGGCCCGAGCCCGCATCGTCAATCGCGCCGAAGTCATACCTAATCGAACCGATGTCAGCCATTGTGTTCCTTCCGAGTGGTCTTAGGTGTGATGGGGTTCGCGATTACGCGTTTTGCTCGTTCATGTTCAGCTGTGCGCCCTGGATGATCTGCTGAGCATTGTCGAGTTCCGTGTCGTCGATCTGACCAGCAATCTGGGAGACCGTGTCGGACGCGGCGTAAAGCCCCTCGTTCAGCTTCTTGGCGTTCGCCAGGTACTCCTGCATCGAGTTCTGGAAGGCCTGGCCTGCCGCGCCCTGGAACGCCGGGCTGTTGACATCGCTGGCGTGTCCCTCTGCCCGCGTGATCATCCCCTGAATCGCGTCGTGCTTGTCCTTCATACGGCCGGAGAACGCCCGGATCTCGTCAGGAGTTGCGTTGAAACCCATTCTGGCTCCTTCGTGGTCAGTGGACCAGACCCCCCTGCTGGCGATCTGAGCCCTTCATCTGGTTAGACGCACCGACGGTGTGATCGGTTCCGTCATTTTCGGAGAAAATTTCCAGGCTCTACGGCGTGATCGCGACGGATCTCATCACGTCCTCGCACGCAGATCTGACAGTCCCCCATCCTTCTGCTCCATGCTGGCAACCAACGTTGGTCTGGACACCATGGTCGAGTAGGACATACCACCTGACGACGGACCCGTCGCCAGGATGTTCTTGGTAGCCAATCCCCCGGCGCCCGGCGAACACCACGTCACGTTCCGGCGAACCGAACCGTCCGGGTGCTGCCCGATCGATTCGCGAAGTGATGTCCCTTAGCACTTCATCATACCCAGCACCCTCCGCAACAGTGTTGTATGTCACAGTGATTCGGGCGGGCGTAGCCGATGTCGGGGTCAGCGTGGCACGTTCAGGGGTTGGACCTGCGCCGAGCTTCCAGTCTGCTGGGATGTCGAACGCGATGCGCCCCATCACGTGACGTGGCGACGGCTTGGCTGCCCCGGTGGACGGCGGGAGGGAAGTTGCCGATGGGGATGGCGGTATCGGTGTCTTCGACCCTGTGGGCGCGCGATCAACCGATTCGGCTGTTGCCGCGGCGTCTGTGCCGCTGCCGCCGGTTGTGGCTATGACAACGACGCCCACGGTGAGCACAGTGAGGATCACCGCGGCCGCCGCGACAACTTTCGCGGTTCCGATCCACGGGGACGGGGCGGATGCGGCTGCACGATCGCGCAGTGTGCCAACCCAATCCGACTGCCCCTGCGGACCCGTGGGTACAGGTTGGCCGCTCGGGGCGGATGGCGGGTGCAGCAGTGCGGTGAAGGCCACCGATTGCACGGGAGGCGGCTGCGCGCTCCAGGACTCGGTGACGAAGTCACGCAGCAGTTCCAGCAACCGCTCGTCGTGCTGGCCGACGACGATCACCGTCGACGGGCGGTGACCATCGACGGCCTGCCGAATCATCGCGGTCAGGCGATCGATGGTCGCCTCGCCCACTTCGTCTGCGCCCATGGTTGGTTCGTGCTCGCAGGCAGCGAGTTCGACGTGATCCCGGGATCGAGCGATGGCGCTGACCGTGAGATGCAACGGCTCGAGTTCCACCACTGCGATCAGCTCGGATGCCCCTGCGGACTGCCGCAGCGACGCTATGCGCGCGGCAATAGGTTCCAGAACAACAAGATTCGAGTACCGGCCGAGGGAGCGCTCGACCGAGGTGCGTTGCGATGACGACCAGGAGCTGGGATGCGCGACAGTGATCGTCGAGCCCGGACTGACCGAGCCCAAGTCCGCGAACAGCTTGTCGATCACCGCATCCGTGGCGGCAACGAGCGAGACCGGCGCGGGCTCGAACCCGATCCACGCCGATTCGCCCATGGTGACAACGGAAGCCGACGGCTGGTTCGCTCCGACGGCGACACCGACTGCTATCCCACCGTCAACGGGCATCACCGACGGAACGACATCCGAGTGCCGAGTGGCGGTGCGCGCCCACATGCGCGCACCGCTGATCACGACATCGACGTCGCTCACAAGGCCGGCGCCCATGCCAACTGCACGAGATCGACGGCGTTCCTGGTAACCAGGGTGCCTCGGCCGGGCGGCATCGCACTGGCGCGCACGTTGCCGAACAGCTGACCTTCGTCGCGGCTACCGCTCATCACCAGACCGATGCAGCCGACATCCTTCATCCGCGAGATCACCGGCTCGTACATCGCACGGGAGGCGCCACCGGAACGGCGGGCGATGATCAGGTGGAACCCGATGTCCTTCGCGTGCGGAATGAACTCGACCAACGGCGAGAGCGGGTTACCGGAAGGCGTCACAACTAGGTCGTAGTCGTCGATGATCAGGTAGAGCTCGGGGCCCGTCCACCATGAGCGCGCGCGCAGCTCCTGCTGGGTGATGTTGGCGCCGGGCATACGGGACTTCAGGATCCCGACCACCTGCTGGACGAACGGCCCGAGCACTTCCGACGAGGGGGCGTAGCCTGCCAGGTGGTTGCCTTCAACCGTGCCGAGCAGCGTTCGGCGATAGTCGCCCAGGATGATCTTCGCTTGCGCCGGCGTATTGGACTCGACGAGCCCCTGGCAGATACCGCGCAGCAGCGCGGTCTTACCGCATTCACTGTCACCGAAGACCAGGAAGTGCGGCGTTTCAGCGAGATTGAGAGTGACCGGAGCCAATTCGGACTCGTTGACACCGATCGGCACCTGCAAATTCGGGCGCGACAGATCGATCGTCGTGGGCCAGTTGTTCATCGAGCGCAGCAGCGCCGCGCGATCCAGCTCGTCCGGCAGTGTCCGAGTGCCCGGTGCCGGACGGCCCGGCGTACGTTCGGCGAGCAACTCGACAGCGTGCGCGACGCCTGTGGCGATATCGAGTGGGTCGGAACTGCCGTCAACCCGGGGCAGCGCCATCAACATGTGGAGGGCATCCGGCGTGATACCGCGGCCTGGCCGCCCTTGCGGCACGAGCGATGCGAATTTGCGGCCGATCTCGGAATCCATCGGGTCACCGAGACGCAGCTCGATGCGGGTGCCGATCTGATCCTTCAATGCGGGGCGGGCTTCCATCCAGCGCGAGATGCCGATAACGACGTGGACGCCGTACGAAAGTCCTTGCAAGGCAAGGTTTGTGACCTGCTGTTCGAGTGCTTCGTAGTCCTGACGGATGGTGCCGAAACCGTCGATGACGAGGAACGCGTCACCGTAGGGGTCCTCATGAGCGCCAGCGGCAGCCGGACTGCTGTTCGGGTCCATCGCCCGCAAGCGCCGGAATTCGACCATCGACTCGATACCGAGCTGATGGAATCGACGCTCACGCTGACGGACCAGCGACGACATCTCCGCCACCGTTCGGCGCACCTTGTCCGGATCCATCCGACTGGCGACCGAGCCGACGTGCGGCAATCCCTGCAGGCTGGACAATGTTCCACCACCGAAATCGAGGCAATAGAACTGCACTTGTTCAGCCGTGTGAGTCAGCGACATCGCCATCACGAGCGAGCGAAGTGCCGTCGACTTGCCCGACTGCGGCCCTCCGACGATCGCCACGTGGCCACGCGAGCCGGACAGATCGAGCATCAGCGGATCGCGGCGCTGGTCATAGGGCCGGTCGACGATGCCGATGGGCGCACGAAGCGTCGCGGCCGCTGAGTACTCGCCCGTGAGGATCGAGCGTGGGATCAACTGATCCAGAGTCGGCGCCTCATCGAGTGGCGGCAACCAGATCTCGTGGGCCTTGCGAGCCTGGGTGTAGCCCTGGATACGCGAGACCAACATGTTCAGGTTCGACACCTGGTCGTTCTCGTCGCCGACCGGCTCCGGGTCGAACTCGGCCTCGACCGGCAGCGGGACCCGGTCGGCGGTGCGGAAGCCGACGTGGGTGGCGGCGAAAGGTCGGGCGTTGACGTCGATTTCGCCGCCGACGATGCCTGCGCTGGTGACCTCGCGCGCCGATCCACCACCGACATACGGGCCCGATACGTAGGAGGCTTGGAAACGCTGGATCTCGCCCGAGTCGGATTTGAGGTAACCGCCACCGGGGGTGCTTGGCAGGTTGTAGGCGTCGGGGACGCCGAGGACCTGGCGGGATTCGTTGGCGGAGAAGGTTTTCAGGCCGATGCGGTAGGACAGGTGCGATTCCAGGCCCTTGAGCTTGCCTTCCTCGAGACGCTGTGAGGCGAGCAGGAGGTGGACCTGCAGTGAGCGGCCGAGGCGGCCGATCATCACGAACAGTTCGGCGAAATCGGGGTGCTGGGTGAGCAGTTCGGAGAACTCGTCGAGCACGACGAACAGCGCGGGCAGCGGGTCGAGGTCGGCGCCTGCCGCGCGGGCCTTCTCGTATTCGGAGACGTTGGCGAAGTTTCCCGCCTGACGCAGGACTTCCTGGCGGCGGTTCATCTCGCCCGCCAGTGCGTCTTTCATGCGGTCGACGAGGTCGGCTTCGTCTTCGAGGTTGGTGATGACCGCGGCGACGTGCGGGACGCCGTCGAGGCCGAGGAACGTCGCGCCACCCTTGAAGTCGACGAGGACCAGGTTGAGCTGGTCGGGCGAGTGGGTGGCGAGCAGGCTGAGCACCAGGGTGCGCAGGAATTCCGATTTACCGGAACCGGTCGCGCCGATGCACAGGCCGTGCGGGCCCATGCCGTTCTCGGCGGCTTCCTTGATGTCGAGTTCCACCGGGGCACCGTCGGCGCCGATGCCGAACGGCACGCGCAGGCGTTCGCGGCCGTAGCGGGGACGCCAGGCGCTGGCCGGGTTGAAGTTGCCGATATCGCCCAGGCTCATCAGCTGCGACCAGGTGGAGATCGTCTCGGACTCATCGGTCTCGACATCGCTGCTGCGCTGGGTGGCCGCGCGGTAGGGCGCGAGCCTGCGGGCGAGCTGCTGGGCCTGCTCGGCGCTGACGCGGTCGATGGTGGCGAAGCGTTCCTGGTTGCCGGTGGCGCCGCGGCCGAGGCACTCGCCGTCTTCGACGACCATCTTGATGCCGCGCGAAACGGCAAGGCGCGGTGCGTAATTGCACAGGTCGATGATGGTGACACCCTCGTACCCGGACTCGCGCAGCTGGTCGTCCTCGGCCTCGAGCAGGCCACCGTCGACGACGATCACCACGTGCACCATGTTCGGGTTGTTGGGCTGGTTACGCGAGTAGCGCACCCGGTTGCCGAGCAGCGGATGCAGGCCGCTCATCGCCTCGCGGATGGAGCCGTAGAACATGCGCTGGGTGCCGACGCCGTCCTGCACCTCGGGGTGCTGGGTGTGCGGGAGCCACTTGGTCCACTCCCACTCGCGGGCGGTGTCGGGGCCGCAGACCACGGCGACAAGCACCTGGTCGGGCGCTTGGAACATGCACAGCTGCAACAACATCGCGCGCGTCATGTCGCGCGCCTGGGCGCGGTCGCCGTCGAGGGCGACGGTGCCGAAGCCCTTCACCGCGATGGCGGTGGGCAGATCGGGAACCGTGGAGTGCGCACGCACGAAGCGGCGCAGCGAGACCGCGGCGATCGGCTCCAGCTCTTCGACGGGGCCGGTTTCGGGGGCCACCAGCCTGGTCGCCAGGCGCTGGCCGCCGAGGCCGATACGCGCGTGGCAGAAGTCCTTGTCGCCCGAGCGGCGCTCCCACATCCGGCTGGTGCCGGCGAGCATCCAGATCAGGCCGGGCTCGGGGTGGCTCCACTCGACTGCGGCGCGTTGCTGTTTGGCGGTCTCGTCGACATCTTTACGGACCTGATCGAGGTAGCGCAGGTAGTCCTTGCGGTCCTCGTTGGCCTCCGCGGCCTTCGCGCCCTTGCCGCCACCCTGTCCGAACATGGTGACCATCGACATGATCATCATCATCGGGAACATCATCGACATCGGGTTGGACAGCATGCCGCTGCCCTGGGTGAACATCAGCGCCATCATGCCGACCATGCCGACCACCATCACGACGGGCATCAGCTTCATCAGCAGGCTGCCCGGGGTGATCCGCGGGATCTCCGGCGGCGGCTGCAACGTGACCTCGCCGCCCGGTGTACGCGGCATCTCGCGCCGGGCACGGCGCTGGAACCTGACGGTGCTCATGGTCGAAGACCCCCCCTGCTTTGACTACATCGCTCATCTTTCGTCGCGACGGGCTCAGTGTAGAGGTCGCGGCCGACATGTCGTATGGTTCGTCAGGCATTCTGCTGTCCGAACGGTGGGTTCCGCAAACTGTCGATCGTTAAGAGCGGTCGAGCGGAAACACGAGGTAGAGACGGAACTGGGGGAGTTTTGACGCACGCGCGACTCGATCATGTGGAGGAGGACTCCGCGCGCGGCATCGTACGCGCGCCGGACCTCGCCCGAGTAACCATCCTGGCCAAGCACACGCAGGTGGACATGGCTATTCCGGTCGACGTGCCGGTCGCCCTCGTCATTCCCAGCGTGGTCGACATGGTCGCGCAGCACAGCCGTTCGAATGATTTCGACAACGACGGCGAACGCTACGAACCCGCCGAATGGGTGCTCGCGCGCATCGGCCACCCCCCGTTCTCGAACTCGCTGAGCCTGGGCGAACAAGGCGTGCGCGACGGCGAACTCCTCATGCTGGAGAGCGCCTCGCACGCGGCGCCGACGCCGCTGTTCGACGACATCATGTACAACGTCGCGGTCGCCGACGCCGAGCACTACCGCAGCTGGACGCCGAAGACGGCCCGCATCACCGGTTCGGTGCTCGCCGCGGTGACCATGCTGGTCGGTTGCTTCGGCCTGCTGGCAGCGCCGGATGCGTTGCCGTTCTGGGTTTCCGGGTCGCTGGCGCTGTTCGTCGCGATCCTCTGCGTGGTGGCGGGCACGGTGCTCAGCCGCATGTACCGCGACACCTCGGCCGCGCTCGTCCTCGGCGGCTGTGCACTGCCGACCGCGTTGACCGCCGGCTTGCTGCTGGTCCCCGATCATTACGGCGCGGCGCATCTGCTGCTCGGATTCGCGCTGCTCGGCTCCATCGCGGTGCTCGCCTGGCGGGTCACCGGCATCGGGCTTGCGCTGTTCATCGGGGCGGCGACCGTCTCGGTGTTCGGCGTGCCCGCCGCACTGGTGGGATTGCTCACCGATCAGCCGGTCAAGGCGATCGGCGCGGTCGTCGCCGCGCTCGGATTGGCGGGACTCTCACTCTCGCCGCGTGTTTCGATGCTGCTGGCCAAGCTGCCCTTGCCGCCCGTCCCCTCCCCCGGCACCCCGATCGATCCGACCGAGGACGACCCGGACGACCACCGCGCCCTGCCGACCCTCGATGCCTTGCGCGCGCGGTCGGAGCGGGCACGTAACTACCTCGCCGGCCTGGTCAGCGCGACCACACTGGTCACCGTCGTCGGCGCGCTGCTGGCGATCAACGCCGGTGCCGAGGATCCCTACTGGCCCGGCATCTCGCTGGCGCTGGTGTGCGCGGTGGTGCTGATGTTCCGCAGCCGTACCTACGCGGGTGCCGAACAGGCCATCGTGTTGATCGCGGGCGGCTCGTCGATCGTGTTGATCATGCTGGTCGGCGTCGCGCTCGAAATGCGCCAGCCCCTTGTGGTTTTCGGTGCCGCGCTGGTGATGCTGATCTCGGCGCTGGTGATGGGCCTGATCTTGCCGAACCAGTCCGCGACCCCGCCGATGCGCCGGGCCGTCGAACTGCTCGAATACGCGTTCGTCGCCGCGGTGCTGCCGCTGGTGTTCTGGGTCGCCAGTCTCTACTCGCTGGTTCGCGGGCTGTGAGGCTCGGCCTTCGACTGACGGCCGTTGCTCTTGTCGTCGGTCTGAACGCCGGGTTCGGGGTATCCGGCACCGCGCATGCGGACCGGCCGCCTGCGATCGACCCCGGGATGCTGCCCGCCGGTGATCCCGCCGCGCCGCCGGACAAGACCGAAAGAGGTAGCGGCACCAACGGACTGTGCTTCCGTACCCAGGCGAGCACGGCGACTGCGGTGATTCCGCCCAGCCAGCGTTCGCTCGATCTGGAGCGGGCATGGCAATTCTCCCGTGGCGCAGGACAACTCGTCGCCGTGATCGACACCGGCGTGGAACCGCATCCCCGCCTGCCCGACCTGTGGGCGGGTGGCGACTATGTGGCCGCCGGTGGCAACGGCACCGAGGACTGCGATGTGCACGGCACGGTCGTCGCCGGGATCATCGGCGCGACCCAGGTCGAAGGCCAAGGATTCTCCGGGGTCGCGCCCGAGGCCCGCATCCTCAGCATTCGTCAGACCAGCTCGCTCTACCAGTCCGAGGGCGCCGGGCGGAACAAGGGACCCGACGACTTCCCCGAGGGCTACGGCAAAGTCTCCTCGCTCGCAGGCGCGATCCGCCGGGCGGCCGACTTCGGCGCTCGGGTCATCAATATCTCTCTCGTCGCGTGCAACAGCGGTTCCCCGGCCGGTGAGGCGGCGTTCGGCGCGCTCGGCGCGGCCGTGCGGTACGCGGCGTTGGAGAAGGACGTAGTGATCGTCAGCTCGGCGGGTAACTCCGACAATGCTTGCAAGTCAGGCAATCCCGGGCCCGATCCCCTCAAGCCGGCACAGGATCTGTGGAGCACGATCCGCACCTACGTGAACCCCGCCTGGTACGACGAGTACGTGCTGTCGGTCGGCTCGATCGGCGCCAACGGCGCACCGTCGACGTTCACCGTGCCGGGCCCCTGGGTCGGCATCGCCGCACCGGGAGAAGGCATTACCTCGCTCGACGCCAGGACCACCGGTATCTCCGACGGCAAGTACGACAACCAGGGCAAGTACATGGCTTACAGCGGAACAAGTTTCGCGTCGCCGTATGTCGCGGGTGTCGCCGCGCTGGTGCGCGACCGGTTCCCCGATCTGACCGCCAAACAGGTGATCGAACGGTTGCAGGCCACCGCCCACGCACCGGCCGAGGGTTGGAATCCCTATATCGGCTACGGCGCGGTCGATCCCGTCGCGGCGCTGACCAACGAAGTGCCCAAACAACTTCCGCCGAAGCAGGCCAGTCCGGCCCGCAGTCTGCAGCTCCCGGTGCCGGCACCGCCGCCGCCCGCGGACAACACCGCGCGCGATGTGGCCCTGATCGGTTCCGGTGCCATCGGCCTGATCCTGGTGCTCGGAGTGCTGGCGTCGTTCCCGATCCGCCGCAAGTTCGGGATGTCGGCCGACGATCTCTGACCTGCTCGACCACAGAGCAGGGTACGGTCCTGGGGCCGAAGACTCATCGACCCAGGTAGCCGCATGAATACAAGCGAACGCCCACTCACCCGCCGACAACAGTGGGAACGCACGACCAATCTGCCGTTGATCGTGCTCGCGGTGGTGTTCGTCATCATGTACGCGTGGCGGGTGCTCGACACCGACGCGTCACCGCGGCTCGATGCGAGTCTGCTGTGGGCGGATATCGCGATCTGGGCGGTGTTCGCCGTCGACTTCACGGTCAGGTTGTGGTTGTCGGGCGACCGGCCGCGCTTCCTGCGCAAGCACCCACTCGACCTGCTGGTCGTCCTGGTGCCACCGTTTCGCCCGCTGCGCTTGCTCCGCGCTTCCCTGCTCCTGCTCGACGCCCTCAACCGCGCGACGCACCCACGCACCCGGCTGGTGACCTTCGTCGGCACGAGTTCCGTGCTGATCCTGCTGCTGACGAGCCTGGCCTTCTTCGACGCCGAATACGGCGCACCCGACAGCAAGATCGAGTCCTTCGGCGACGCACTGTGGTGGTCGGCGGTCACGGTGACCACCGTCGGCTTCGGCGATGTCTACCCGGTGACCACCGAGGGCCGGTTCGTCTCCCTGATCCTGATGACATTGGGCATCGGCCTGATCTCGTTCGCCATCGGCACCATGACCAGCTGGGTCGTCGAACAACTCAAGACGGTCGATGACGCCGCCGACCGCGCCGAGATCACGCTGCGCGAACTGGTCGACGAGGTCAAAGCCCTGCGGACCGAGGTCGCCGAACTACGTTCGACGAGCCCGCCCGACTGACTCACTTCACTTCGGCGACAGGCTTTTTCGCCGGTGACGGATCCGGCGCGACACCGTCGTGCGCGACCATCGCCTCTTCCCGACCCATCGTCGGCCCACCCGCGAGCAGTCCGACGATCGGCCACGGCGCCGGCTCGGCGGTGACTTCCTCGAGGCCGAGTGCCTTGACCGCATCGGCGTTCTTGATACCGAAACGGACGCCGGTATCAGCGATGTAGAACAGGCTGTCCTTGCGACGACTGTTCGGTTCGATACCGGTGGACTGCACGTAGGCGCCCGAGGCAGGCGGGATGAAGACCGTGTCGGCATTGGGGCCCGCACCGTCGGCCTGCGCGAGATCGACCAACTTCGCCTTGTCCGGGATCGGCAGGTCGATGCCGGTGAGCAAGGTCAGTTCGGCGCGCGCAGTGGCGTCGGCGTTGTCGGTGGCGCCCGCGATCGGCTTCCACGACATGCAGCTGACGGGCTGGTCCTTGGCGGTGATCAGCGTCGGCCGATCACGCGGATAGTCCTGCACCTTCAGCGGATTGCGCAGGATCGGTGCGTAGGTGCGGTCGGTGGTCTGAATGGTGGTGCCGGGCATGGTCGTCGGATAGAAATTACGAATGATCTGGGCGGTCACCGCCGTGATCGGCTGCAGCCCGTCCTGGAGCACCACATAGTTCTGGTTGGACTCGTTGAAGACCTGGACCACGTCACCGATCTTGTGTCCGCTCACGTTGTATGTCGGGATGGCACCGGGGTTGTCGATAGTCGGCGTGATGATCGGCAGCACTTCGGGAATGGCGTTTAGCAGGCCCTCGCTGATCGGACGCGGGGTCACGCCCGTGACTCCGAGCGCGTGGGTGACGGCCGGATCGTCCATTTTCACGCGGGCACGCTTGCCGTCGTAGACGAGGTAAACAGCGTCTTTGCCCTTGACGAGCACGGCCTTGCCCTCGTCTACCTTCGACGCCTTCGCGCCCAGACTCGGGTCACCGGCCAGCACCGACGTGGTCAGATCGGCACTGCCGTCGGCTTTGAGCTGGTCGCACACCGTCCACGTGCGCCCCTTGCCGCCCTTGTCGTACATGATCGACGACGGTGCGCCAGGAATACCGATCAGCTGACCGCGCGGCTTCTTGCCCAGTTCGGATTCCTTGACGATCGCCGCCTTGGACGCCTCACCGGCCGCCAACCGGGCCGAGGCCAGGTTCAGCGCGGGATGCACGACGTTCTCGACGACCACATAGACGCCGCCGGATTCCTTGGCGATCAAGATCTTGCTGTCGCCGATCTTGTCCTGTGGGCGCAGCAGCGCGAGGATGCCGCAACCGGCCAGGACCACCAGGCCGAGCACCAGTCCGACCACGTAGGCACGGGTCTGCGCGCGCATCGGATCGTGCAACATTCGCACATCCCGGCGTACCAGGGCGTGCTCCATCCGGCGCACCAGGAAGCGGTATCCGCTGACCTGCCAGCGCGTGGTGGGTTTTGAAGGCATGGTTCCTCCCCCGAACAGTGCTCTCGTCCGGGCAACACAGTACAGTTCCCGGCAGCAGTTGTTCGCATTCGGCCATCGGCCGATGAGCAATCGGGTACCTGGGGGAGGAACGAATGGCTGAGTTCACCGGCGCGGGACCGCGCCCGCTGTTCGGTCGAATTACGTTGCCGCACCTACTCACCGCGCAGGTCCTCGGCCTGATCGCGGGGATGGTCGCGCTGATCTGCGGGCTCGATCCGCTGCCGTCGCTCGGCATTGCGATCGTGGTGGCACTGGTGCCGCTGATCCCGTTCGGCAAGCGCCCGATCCTCGACTGGATCTCGACGATTCGCCGGTACACCGGCAAGCGCGACTACACCCTCGGCGACACCGTCGACTTCCGTGACACCGACGGCCGCTCACTCGGCCTGTACTGGGACGGCAGTCGCGTGGTCACCGTCGTCGAGGTGCTGGCGCCGCGTGGTGGGCTCACCCGCATCGCCCGCACCGCCGTGCACGCCTCACACCTGTTGCCGCTGCCCGAGTTGGCCGCCTGCCTGCACCAGCACGACATCCTGCTCAGCGGAATCGACATCATCAGCCACGGCCACCGCAGTCGGTCCGGCACGCCGGCGGGCGCGATCTACGAATCGCTGCTCGGCCCGCTGCCCGCGACCGCGCACCGCACGGTGTGGCTCGCGATCAGCTTCGACGCGGTGGCCTGCCCGGACGCCACGGCTCGTCGCGGTGGCGGCACCGACGGCGCATCCCGCTCGGTCACCATCGCCACCCAGCGGATCATGCGCACGCTCGAAGACGCCGATTGCAACGCGCGCATCCTCACCGCGCCGGAGATCCGCAAGGCCGTACAGCAGATCACCGCCGGTCTGGATCCGCGCACGCTGAGCCAGCGGTGGAAGTACGCCGAGATCGGTAACGCCGTGAACATCGGCGCCGCAGTGGATCCCAAACAACTGGGTTCGGATCTGCTCGCACAGCTGTGGGTCGCGCCGTCGCGGGGCACCACGGTGGCCGTGCGGCTGCGTCCCGGTAGCGATGCCGACTCCGTGAGTGTCGGTGCCGCATGGCGATTGACCGCGCGTGAGCTGCCGGAGAAGACCAAGGCCAAGGGCATGGTGTCGATGAGCGGTCGTCATCGCGACGCACTGCTCGCGCACCTGCCGATCGCGGTGCCCGGTGTCGACGACACGATCCCCACCATCGAGTACCCGATCGACGTCATCGGCGCGCTGCATCTGCCGTCGTCGGGTTGTGGGCAGCTGCTCGGCTCCGATGACGAGGGCAACGGCGTCGCCACCAGGATCGTCGGCGCCGGTATCTCCACCGTGTACGTGGCCGGTGAGCTGTATCTGGCCCAGCAGCTGGTGTTCCGCGCGCTCGCTGTCGGCGAGCGGGTGCTGGTTCGCACCGACCGGGCGCAGGCCTGGGAGCAGTTGGTGACCACCGTCGGTAATCCGGAGCGGCTGACCATCGCGGTCGAAACACACCAGTCCGATGCGGGTTTCACCGCGACGGTGGTCGACGGCGTGCTCGCGCCCGCCCCGCACGCCGGTGTCACCACGATCTATCTCACCGGTGATCCGAACGGCTGGCCCGCTTCTCGCCCCGACCTGGAGATCTTCCAGCCGGGCGCGATCGGCAACCGCGTCGTGCTGCGCACGGGAACGACCAGGGTGAACCTCACGCTTGTCTCGATTCCGCGTGAGTCGACCTACATCGGTCAGCCGCGTGGGCAGCGCGCGATGGCCAGCGCCTGACCGGTCGGCTACAGGTCAGCCCGGATAGGGTTCGACAGTGCGGGCGGCACGCAAAGTTGTTCCCCACCAAGCCAATTGGTTCAGCATCCGGTCGCAGGCGTCGATCGCGGCGTCGTCGTCGGTCATGCCGGTCTTGTCGAAGCGGCGCTTGGCCTGGGCGAAGCTCACCGATTCGCGCACCGACACCATGTGCAGTTCCGCGACCACCTGACGCAACTGCTCGACCGCGCGCAACCCGCCGGACAGCCCGCCATAGGACACGAATCCGATCGGCTTGGCCCGCCACTCGTGCTTGGCACTGTCGAGCGCGGTTTTCAGCGAAGCCGGGTACCCGTGGTTGTACTCGGAGGTGACGACGACGAACGCGTCCGCCGCAGCCAACCGAGCCCGAAAAGCCCCGACCTCCGGTGTGTCGGTGAGGTCGACCGGCAGCGCTAGATCACGCAGGTCGAGTACACCCACCGCGAAATCCGGCCGCTCCCCCAGCGCGGTGACCAGCCAGCCTGCCACCACGGGCGCGAATCGCTCGGGCCTGGTGCTGGCGACGATGATCTCCAACCGCAGCGGTGCGTTCATGCCCGCGAGCTTATCGACACCGGAATGCCCCGGTCCCCGAGCCGTCGGCCGACTCGTGCACGATAGGGCTGTCGGGTTTCATTCATGGGGCGCAGGGGGTCGCGCGTGATTGTCGGACGTTGGCAACTGGTGGAGACGCTGGGGACACCACACACTTGGTCGATGCTGACCGCGGGCACCAAGCCGCGCGAGTGGGCGTCGTATCACCGGGCGATTCCCGCCCGGCTGCAACCATTGATCGCGGCGGCGCACGATACGCGCGCACCGGTGGACGAAATGCTGCCGAAATCGCGAAATTCGTGGTCGGAGTTGCGATTTCGAGCCGTGCCGGTGTTGTGGCCGGATTCGCCTCCGCATGCGGTGAAGGTGTGGGTGGGGCCGCAGGTCCCGGACGACGAACTGAGCGTCGCGCCGTTCCAGGTCGACGCACGCCGCCGCATCGTGCGCACCCGACCAGCCGGGCTCGGGCCCCATTTCGGTTCGGCACCAGCCGAATACAGCGGTGCGGAGCCGTTCGAGCGAATCGAGCGTTTCGATCACGGGCTGGAATTCGTTGCCGCGCTGCAGCGTTCGGAACCTCGGAGCCGATGGTCGGGGGTCGCCACCGTGCATTCGAGGATCGGGCCGCGTTCATTGTTGGTGGCCGCGCGTAGCGGCGGCGGCGAGCAGCGGATCGCGTGGCGTGGGGTCGCCGTCGATGTCACCGACAGCGTTGCCCCGCAACGCAAGTCGTTCGAGGCCGCGACGCTCGACTTGCTGCGCGAGTCCCAGCCGGGGCTGTATCTGGTCATCCTCGACACCGCGCAGGTGCGGGCGGTGCGGTGGGTCACCGAGCCGGTGCCGGGGCTGACATGGCGCGGGGTCGACGAGCGGACCGTCCCGCATCCCGACGACCGTTCCAGGATCGCCGCGCTGCGCGCCGAGGTGCTGGCCGGTGCGACACGCGCCGGGCTGAGCGGACTGCGTCTGGCCGCGGACGACGGTGGCTGGCTCACCGTCGACGTCGAGGTGTCTCCGCTGCCGGGGGGCGGCGCGGAGCCTGCCTTCATGCTCGCTCAGCTGCAGGTCACCGCGGCGACGGGGTGATCATGGCAGTTCGAAGGGCAGCGATACTCCGGCGTGCACGCGGCAGCGCTCGCAGGTATCGGTGCCATCGACCGCGGTGACCGCGCGACGCATGAGTTCTTTGAACGGTCCGAGGTTCTTCTTGAACTCGGCGAACACGTCGACCGCGTGCACACCGTCGCCCTCTTCGAGGCCTGCGTCGAGGTCGGTGACGAGAGCGACTGCCGCGTAGCACATTTCGAGTTCACGGGCGAGGACGGCTTCGGGGTGTCCGGTCATATTGACCAGGTCCCAGCCCTGCGCGGCGAACCAGCGACTCTCGGCGCGGGTGGAGAAGCGCGGCCCCTGCACGACCACCATCGTGCCGGAAGGCTCCACCCGAAGATCACCGGCGGACTGCACTGTGTCTACTGCTGAGGGTCCTGCCGCCGCCGGGCCGGCCGCTCGCACCGCTGCGGCGCGCAGATCATCGCAGTAGGGGTCGGCGAAGGAGACGTGTACGCCGCCGCCGTCGAAATAGGTCTGCGGACGACCCGAGGTCCGGTCGACGAGCTGATCCGGCACCGCCACGGTCCCCGGCCCCCAATCGGCGCGCAGGCTGCCGACCGCACACGGCGCGAACACCCGGCGCACCCCGAGCGAACGCAGCGCCCACATGTTCGCCTGGTAGGGCAGGGTGTGCGGCGCGAACTCGTGCTGCTTGCCGTGCCGGGGCAGGAAGGCGACAGCACGGCCGTCGACCTCGCCGATCGCGACCGGCGCACTCGGCGCGCCATACGGTGTGTCGACCTCGACGTGCATCGCGTCGTTGTCGAAGAAGTCATAGAAGCCGCTGCCGCCGATAACGGCGAGTGCGGGCCGGGGAAGCGAACTCATGGACCCGATTCTTCCGCCAGGGCCGACCGCCCGCGGCACCGGGACCAGCCATCTGACAATCGCGGTGCGAAACTGTACCCTAGGGGGGTATTAGTTCGCCAGGCGAGCTACCCAGGCAGGCGAGGAGACCTTCGGTGACCACACCCACCCCCGACACCGCGACCGGCGACGAGCACGCGGGCCACGGCTACATCACCGCCAAGGACGACTACCTCAAGCGACTGCGCCGCATCGAGGGCCAGTCCCGTGGACTCCAGCGGATGGTCGAAGAGGAAAAATACTGCATCGACATCCTCACCCAGGTCTCCGCCATGACCAAAGCGCTGCAGGCCGTCGCGATCGGCCTGCTCGAGGACCACATCTCGCACTGCGTCGTCGACGCCGCGGTGGCCGGTGGGCCCGAGGCCGAAGCCAAGATCAAAGAGGCCACCGACGCGATCGCCCGCCTGGTCAGATCCTGATGTAGTCCCGCCCGTCGGTCCACCGAATGACCAGCCCGAGATTCGCTGTGAGCACAGCGACCATACCGGTTCGGGGGTCTCAACCCGTCTCCGTGTTCTACTGATGGTTGCCAGCAGGATGCTCGTCGACGCATCACCGGGAGGACACGCCCATGTCTGCCGCTTCCGCCGTTCTGTCCGCGCGCTCCGAGGACGGCCGCTCGTTCGTCGTCGACAACGCCGCGAGCGGTCCCTTTTCCGCCGGATCCCTGATCGTGGTCAGTTGCGAAGGGCGCAGGCAGCTCGCACTCGTCGAAGAACGCAGCGCGACGGTGCCGGTCGGGTTGCGCGGCAGATTGATCGGCGAACTCATCGACGGCGGGATCGACATCAGGGCCAGTCATGCCTTCGACGGCGGACAGGTGAGTCCGGCAGACCGTGACCAGGTCGCCGCGCTCCACCACACCACCGGCGCCGAACTCGAGGTCGGCGAGAGCATCTCCGCGCCCGGCGGCCCGGCTCGACTGCTCCCTACCCGCTTCAACCGGCACACGTTCTGGTGCGGGCAGAGCGGCTCGGGCAAGACCTATGCCCTCGGCGTCGTCCTCGAACAATTGATCGCGCATACCGCGCTGCCGATCGTCATCTTCGACCCGAATTCCGACTTCGTACGCATCGGTGAGGTGGTGCCCGGCGCCTCCGGCCCGACAGCGGAAGCTCTGCGCGAGCGCGACATTCGCGTCCTGCGTCCGAAGGCCGAACCACCGGATCGCCTGCGGGCGAAGTTCATCGACATGCCACTGACATCGAAAGCCGCAGTGCTACAACTCGATCCGCTGGCCGACCGGGAAGAGTTCAACGAATTGATCCATCTCTCGGCGGTATTGACCGGCGAGCTCGACGACGTTCTGGCCGACTTGCGCTCCGTCGACACCTCGGCTCGCCGCCGCCTCGCGATGCGAGTGGAGAATCTGGGACTGCTCGACTGGGAGGTGTGGGCAGGCGCCGATCGTGCGGTCACCGAGATCGTCGCCGAGCGCCCGGACGTGACAGTCCTCGATCTCGGCGGATTCGCCACGCCCGCACAGCAACTCGTCGTCGCCCTGTCGCTGCTCGACGATCTGTGGGCCAGACGGGAAGAACGCCGCCCGGTCCTCTTGGTGATCGACGAGGCCCACAACCTCGCCTCGCCCCGACTCGAATCACCGGTGGCCGTCGCCGTGCGCGAACGGTTGATCCAGATCGCCGCCGAGGGCCGCAAATTCGGTCTCTGGCTCCTGCTTTCGACCCAGCGTCCGTCAAAGGTGCATCCGGGCATCATCTCCCAGTGCGACAACCTCGCCCTGATGAAAATGACCTCACCAGCCGACCTCCAGGAACTCGGCACCTACTTCGGATACGCGCCGAGCGGCCTACTCGCCCAGGCACCCTGGTTCCGGCAGGGCGAGGCGCTGCTCGCAGGCGGTTTCGTTCCGACACCCACGCTGGCCAAGGTGCACGCGCGGCTCACCCGTGAAGCGGGCACCGACGTCTCGGTGCCACTGCGATAGGGCCGTGCTTCAACGGTCACGCCGATTCGGCGACTACCGCACGTCCCGGGTCGCGACGGGAGACTCGGCCACTCGAGACCCGCGCGCATTCGCCGAGCCCGGAGCGCGGTGACCGGATGTCGAGGTCGGCGAAGAGCAGGCCCTCCTGTCCCTCGGCAAGTGGGGTGGCCAGTTCCAATCCCCCTGGGCCGAAGATGCGTGAGACGCCACCGCCACCGCGCAGCAGGCGCCGGTCAGGAGTGCGCGCGTCGACCACCTCCCAGCCTGCCACCGGCACGACCGCGACCGGAGCGATGACATGGGTCGAGCCGTCCATCGCGTAACGCACGCTGGCGGCGGTGTCGAGTTCCTTGCCCCACTCCTTGTCCTCGCCGTAGTACACGGTGAAGCCGGGCCAGGCGGCGATGTGAATCTGTTCGCGTTGCTCGTGCATGCGGGCACGCAGGTCGGCACGCAGATGGTCGGTGCCACCGAGGACGCCGATGCGGCCGAGTCCGGTGTCGCGGACCAGCAGGCAGTCGTCGGCAGTGCTGAACACGGTGCGCTCCAGCCCCGTCGGATCGGCCTTGCGCACGACCGCGATCTTGCCGTCGGTGTCGATCAGCGCCTGCGACATGAACACCTCACGGCCGGCGCGCTCGGCGAACCCGATCGCGACGTGAATCCCCTTGCGGCGCGCGGCATAGGCGACCGCCCGCAGTTCCGGCCCGTCGGCGGTGAGTGCGTTCGCGAGATAGCGGGCCAGAAAGTCCCCACCCCAGTCGACCGAATTCAGCCACATCCACCACGGAAAGCCGGGGAGGAAAGTCTCGGGAAAGGCAACCAGCTGCGCATCGCCATCGGCGGCCGCGTCGATGTACCCGATAACCTGTTCGACCCCCGCCGACAAGTTCAACCACTTCGGCTCAGCTTGCACCGCCGCTACGCGTACCTGACTCATCGTGCCCCCTGTCGCTCATCGGAGTAAGTGTCTTCGTTTCACTCTCTCTCAGAATCGCGCAGCACAAACTGTCATTTCGTGCCAGTCAACTGACCATTTGTGCCAACCGCCGGTTCACCGGCACCCGACTGCCGCGGCCAGACGGTACTCGCGAGGGGTCATGCCCGTCTCCTCGCGAAAAGCTCGGAAGAAATGCCGTTCTGACGAAAACCCGGCGGACGCCGCGATCGACGCCGTCGACTTCAGCGAGTCGCCCACCAGCATGGCTTTCGCGCATTCCACCCGCATGCGCCGCAGCACCGCGCTCAGCCCCTCACCCACCTCGTCGAACAGGCGATAGAGGCCACGTCGCGATACCAGGCAGGCCCGGGCGATGGCATCGATGGTCAAGCTCGGATCGGTACATCGCGCACGCATGAAGGCGAGTACCTGCTCCCGGGAAAGCGCCTGTGCGGGTTCACCGGTTGGCAGTTCACCCGCGGCCAGCCGAACCGCGGAGGCGAGCAGGGAGACTCCGTTGTCGGCGAGTACGGCGGCCTGTTCCGGTGCGGCCCGCTGCACCGCGGCCAACTGACGAAAGAACCCGGCCACCACTCCGCCCGCACTGTCGGCGGCCACGGTGACCGCGGTCGGCAGGCGGGCACTCTCGGTACCCATCTGGGTTCGCAACTCCGCCAGCGGAGCCTGGACCACGACCTGCGCCCACGATCCCTCGATGTCCCAGTGATAGGGGCGAGTGGTGTCGTAGAAGACCATCTCGCCCGGACGCACCGCGGCGATCCTGCCGTCCTGATGCAATCGGCCGAATCCCTCGGTCACGATGGAGGCCAGCAGGAACTCACCGTCGGTTCTGGCGATCCCGCGTTTGGTGCGCCGAATGCGCTGTCCGCTCCCGCTGACCGTCGACAGATCGAAGTCGCGTAGTCGGTGTCGCTGGATTCGGCCGTGAAAGGGCTGGTCACGCTGCGCGTCGACCGCCAACGGCACATAACTTTCCGACAGCTTGGACTCCCACTCGGCGAAGTGCTCGCCGCTGCTCGCAGGCAACACCATAGCTATTACCTCACTCCCGATTCGACCCTCTCGGTTCCATCATTCCCCGCAACAACCGCCATCGGCGACTGGAACGGTTCGTGTCTCGCGAGTTTGGACATTTCGGGCGGCCAGGTCGGCGTCGGCGGGGTAGTCGACGGCGATCAGGCTCAGGCCGTGCGCGGGGGCGACCGTGACCGAGCTGGACCGTTCCGTTTCGGCGAGCAGGTTCGTGGTCCATTCGGGGACACGGCGACCTTCGCCGACCGCCAGGACCGCGCCGACGAGGCTGCGGACCATCGACCAGCAGAAGGCATCGGCACTCACGTAGGCGGTGAGCAGATAGCCGTCGCGTTGCCAGTCGAAGCGCTGGAGTTCGCGGATGGTGGTTGCGCCCTCGCGGCGGCGGCAGAAGGCGGCGAAGTTGTGCAGGCCCAACAGGTTTCGTGAGGCGGCACGCATCGCCTCGAGGTCGACGCCGGGCTTGCACGCCACCACACCGCGCGCCTGCAACGGCTGGGCGCCGTAGGGGGCGGTGGTGAGCCGGTAGGCGTAGTGGCGGCGCATCGCGGAGAATCGGGCGTCGAATTCGGGAGGGGCGGTGCGGATTTCGGTGATCCGCACGTCCTTGGGCAGGAACTTGGCCATGCGGTACATCAACTTGTCGGCGTCGAATTCGGACTCCGCGTCGAAGTGCGCGACCTGCCCCTCGGCGTGCACACCCGCGTCGGTGCGCCCGGCGACCGTCAACTGCAGCGGTTCACGCAACACCTTCGACAGCGACTCCTCGAGCACACCCTGCACCGTGCGCAACCCGGGCTGACGCGCCCAGCCGGTGAAATCGGTTCCGTCATAACTGATCCCGAGCCGCACCCGAGTCATCTCGTCCTCCTGAAGTCGCGCAGAAAGAACCGAGCCCGCCACCCACGAAGGGTGACGGGCTCGGCAGAACTCCTGGGAATCAGGCGTCCTTCTTGTCCTCGGTGGCCTCGTCGGCGGCCGGAGCATCAGCCACGGTCTCGTCGGCGACGGTCTCATCGACGACCTCAGCGGCCGGAGCCTCTTCGGTCTTCTGCGAAGCGGCGACACGACGGGCCCGATCGGCCTCGTTGGTCACGGTCTTCTCGCGGACGAGTTCGATGACGGCCATCGGCGCGTTGTCACCCTTACGCGGCAGCGTCTTGGTGATGCGCGTGTAGCCACCTTCGCGACCCTCGAACGAGGGGCCGATGTCGGCGAACAGGACATGGACGACGTCCTTGTTACGGATGTCCTTCATGACCTCACGACGGTCGGCAAGACTGCCGGCCTTCGCCTTGGTGATGATCTTCTCGGCGTAGGGACGCACCGCCTTGGCCTTGGCCTCGGTGGTCGTGATCCGACCGTGCTCGAAAAGCGCCGTGGCCAGGTTGGCGAAGATCGCCTTCTGGTGCGACGCCGAGCCGCCGAACCGGCGGCCCTTCTTGGGCTTGGGCATTGTGGGTTTCTCCTGGGCGTATTAAAGCTGTTCGGTTTCGGCGTAGTCCTGCTCGCCGCCGTCGGTATCACTGAACGTGCCGCTGTCGCTCCACGTTCCGGTGCTCGCGTCGTAACCCACCACGGAGGACGGGTCGAACGACGCCGGGCTGTCCTTGAGCGAGAGGCCGAGCGTGTGCAGCTTGACCTTCACCTCGTCGATGGACTTCTGGCCGAAGTTGCGGATGTCGAGCAGGTCCGACTCGGTGCGGGCAACGAGCTCGCCCACCGTGTGCACACCCTCGCGCTTGAGGCAGTTGTAGGACCGGACGGTGAGGTCCAGGTCCTCGATCGGCAGACCGAACGAGGCGATGTGATCCGCCTCGGCCGGGCTGGGGCCGATCTCGATGCCCTCGGCTTCGACGTTGAGCTCACGGGCCAGGCCGAAGAGCTCGACCAGGGTCTTACCGGCCGAAGCCAGCGCGTCCCGGGCCGTGATGGAGTTCTTGGTCTCCACGTCGAGGATGAGACGGTCGAAGTCGGTGCGCTGCTCGACACGGGTGGCCTCGACCTTGTAGGTCACCTTGAGCACCGGGGAGTAGATCGAATCCACGGGGATCCGGCCGATTTCCGCACCGGTCGCCTTGTTCTGCACGGCGGGCACGTAACCGCGGCCCCGCTCGACGACGAGCTCGATCTCGAGCTTGCCCTTGTCGTTCAGGGTGGCGATGTGCATGTCCGGGTTGTGCACGATGACGCCGGCAGGCGGGACGATGTCACCAGCGGTGACGGTGCCCGGGCCCTGCTTGCGCACGTACATGGTGACCGGCTCGTCCTCTTCGGAGGACACGACCAGGCCCTTGAGGTTCAGGATGATGTCGGTGACATCTTCCTTCACGCCGGGGACGGTGGTGAACTCGTGCAGGACACCGTCGATGCGAATGCTCGTGACCGCAGCCCCCGGGATGGAGGACAGCAGGGTACGACGCAGCGAGTTACCGAGGGTGTAACCGAAGCCCGGCTCGAGGGGTTCGATGGTGAACTTCGAGCGGTTCTCCGCCACAACCTCTTCGGTCAGTGTCGGACGCTGGGAAATCAGCATGGAGATCTACTTCCTGTCAGGGCATCCACTATTTGATGCCTAATCAGTGATTGCGGGGGCCGCCGCGTAGCGACCCCCACCGTTGAGCGATTACTTCGAGTAGTACTCGACGATGAGCTGCTCGGACAGCGGCACATCGATCTGCGCGCGCTCGGGCAGCTGGTGCACCAGGATGCGCAGGCGGCCGGGGACGACCTGCAGCCAACCGGGAACCGGACGGTCGCCGACGGTCTCGCGAGCCACCTGGAACGGCAGCGTCGAGAGCGAGGTCTCCTTGACATCGATGATGTCGTACTGGGAGACCTGGTAGCTGGGGACGTCCACCTTGACACCGTTGACGATGAAGTGACCGTGGCTGACCAGCTGACGGGCCTGACGACGGGTACGAGCCAGACCGGCGCGGTACACGACGTTGTCCAGACGCGACTCGAGCAGACGGAGCAGGTTGTCGCCGGTCTTACCCTTGAGGCGGTTGGCCTCTTCGTAGTAGCGACGGAACTGCTTCTCCATGACGCCGTACGAGAAGCGAGCCTTCTGCTTCTCCTGCAGCTGCATGAGGTACTCGGATTCCTTGATCCGCGCGCGGCCGTGCTGGCCGGGCGGGTAAGGACGACGCTCGAACGCCTGGTCGCCTCCGACGAGGTCGACGCGCAGACGACGCGACTTGCGGGTGATGGGGCCTGTATAACGTGCCATTTTAAGCTTTTTCCTTTCCCGCTGTTAGACGCGACGCCGCTTGGGCGGACGGCAACCGTTGTGCGGCTGCGGAGTGACATCGGAGATCGAGCCCACTTCCAGGCCTGCGGCCTGCAGCGAACGGATCGCGGTCTCGCGGCCCGAACCCGGGCCCTTCACGAACACGTCGACCTTCTTGACGCCGTTCTCCTGCGCCTTGCGGGCAGCGTTCTCGGCAGCGAGCTGCGCGGCGAACGGGGTGCTCTTACGCGAACCCTTGAAACCGACGTGACCCGACGACGCCCACGAGATGACATTGCCCTCGGGGTCGGTGATCGAGACGATGGTGTTGTTGAACGTGCTCTTGATGTGCGCGTGGCCGTGCGGGATGTTCTTCTTATCCCGGCGACGCGACTTCTGAGTCTTCTTCGGGCCAGCGGCCCGGCTCTTCGGAGGCATACGCTATCCCTACTTCTTCTTGCCGGCGACGGTCTTCTTCGGACCCTTGCGCGTACGCGCGTTGGTCTTGGTGCGCTGACCACGAACGGGCAGGCCACGACGGTGGCGGATGCCCTGGTAGCAGCCGATCTCGATCTTGCGACGAATATCGGCCTGCACCTCGCGGCGCAGGTCACCTTCGACCTTGTAGTCCGTGGCCTCGATGAACTCGCGAAGCTTGGCCAGGTCGTCGTCGGTCAGATCCTTGGAGCGCAGGTCCGGGCTGACGCCCGTCTCGGCCAGGATCTGGGTGGCGCGGGTGCGCCCGATTCCGAAAATGTAGGTCAGCGCGATCTCCATGCGCTTTTCGCGCGGGAGATCAACGCCCATCAGACGTGCCATGTGGCAGGTTCCTTAATGGTTTCGGAGGTCTGCTCCCCGTCCGTCCCCCCGTGTACAAAATGGGGGCACCGGCCTCCGTGCCGGTGGATGGCGCGCACACGTGCGTACGCGCTGGAGCTGGGAGTGCTTCTTTCGGTCAGTCCGATCAGACGATCGGTGCCCGGTGGTGAGGCTGGATCAGCCCTGACGCTGCTTGTGGCGCAGGTTGTCGCAGATCACCATGACCCGACCATGACGGCGGATCACCTTGCACTTCTCGCAGATCTTCTTGACGCTCGGATTAACCTTCACGTCAGTCCAATCTTGTATTGGTCCACACAGGTGGTGTGAACACAGTTTTTCCCCAGCCTGAGGACTGGGGAAGTCTGGGGTGCGTCCCGGGCTCATCCCCGCTCGCGCGGGGAGCGTGGCTCGCCGGGACACTGTGCGACGCCGCGCGCCGACAGGGCTCGCGACGTCGGCAGGCATCACTTGTAGCGGTAGACAATCCGGCCGCGTGAGAGGTCGTACGGCGACAGCTCGACGACCACACGGTCTTCCGGGAGGATACGAATGTAGTGCTGCCGCATCTTTCCGCTGATGTGCGCGAGAACCTTGTGACCGTTCTCGAGCTCGATCCGGAACATCGCATTGGGCAGCGGCTCGACAACTCGACCCTCGACCTCGATGGCCCCGTCTTTCTTCGCCATATCCTCCGCGATCCCGGTTACGCTCAACCTGAGTTTTGATTACCGTGCTGTTCACTCGCAACGGCCGACAACGAACGGTCGGCATGCATGCGAACAGTCGGCGCATAGGTGCACCGCCGCTCAAGCTTACCGGGCCTGGCGGCCAGAGGCAAAAGTGCCCCGAACCGTACACCTCGATCAGGCCTCGCGCTGCGCTATCGACGGGCCGACTCTCCCCGATCCGGCAGGCTGACGGCGGGCGTTCCAGGGTCGGTGCCCAGAGTTGAGGCGCCCACCACGTTGTCGTGGTTGTCGCGTAAACTCCACGAGGTCGGATAAGTGGGTCGATCAGAATCGGGGGACCCTGGTGAGCGAGGCGTGCCGGTGAGCCGCAACAACGACAGCCTCCCCATGCTGCCGCCGTGGCTGTCGGAGAGCGACGTCACACAGGTCGGTTACGAGGCTCCGGTCGAGAATCTGCCCCAGGACGACGAGATCGACGAGGCACCCAAACGCCGCCGCTTCATGGGCCGTGGCGACGACGCTCCGCGTAAGGAAAAGGGCAGGCGCCGCCGCAAGGCCGAGGAAGAGGCCGCTCAACAGTCCGCGCCACCCGTCGACCCGCGACGCCCTGCCGAGCCGACGCACCAGTCCAGCTGGGCCACCCCGCCGCCCGCGGACCCGTTGATCCCCGGCCCCTCCCACCGGCAGCACCGCAACGAAGAACAGCCACGCCAGCAGCCCACCTACGAGCAACAGCCCGGCCGCGACTTCCCACAGCCGCCGAGCCGCGAGCAGTCGGCGCCACCGCACGAGCCGTCCCCGCCCCGGCAAACAGGCCGCGATGCGACGCCGCACCAGTTGCCCGGGCAGCCGAGCGCGGGCTGGCAAGCTACGCCGAACCCGCTCGCACCGCCGCCGAACGCGCCGTCGCCGACCGAGGCGACACCGTTGTCGAACGCCCATGGACCGTCCGCGACCCCAGGTCCCGCAGCGAGCGACTCGGGGCCGTGGAACACCGGCCAGTCAGGGGCGGCGGCACTCTCGCCGACGAGCGCCGCACCCACCCATGCGGGGCCGGTACTGCCGGCACCGCCCGCCGAATCGACGGAGCACGGCGCAGGTGCCCTCCCGACGCGCACCCCGGCCCCGCCGTCGAACGGCTTCACCCCGCTCGGCCCGACCCAACAGCGCCCCGACCTCCCCCCACCTCCTCCCCTGCCGGACCCACCCGCCCGGCCGACCCAGGCCCCGCCACGCCTGACCGCTCCGCCACAGTCTGTCGCCCCTGACCGCGACATCGAGCAGCCCGCCGACTCGGTATCGCAGCCGGTGCCGCCCCGCGACGAGCACCGGCAAGCCGCGACCGGCACACCGACCGCGCCTACTCACGATGAGACGGCTTCCTCTCTTCACGAGGTGCCGCAGTCCGACTCCGGATCGCGGCCGATGTCGCCCGACGAGATCGAGCAGGCCGCGCCATCGACGCAGGCAACCGGTGCGCCCGAGTCAGCTTCGGCGACAACCGCCGCGGCCGCCGAGCTGACGGAGTCGCCGTCGACCGGCGCGCGTCATGCGGTCGGCGGATGGTCGATGCCCGACGAGGACGCGCCCGCGACCACTACCCCGCACACCACCGAAACCCCCGCGACCACCGTCGAACCGCAGGCATCCTGGGATCCGTTCGCCGACGGCACGCCCTCGCCGACACCTGCTCTCGCAGCCGAGTCGCCCTCGACGTCGGCGGACTCCACGGGTCCTGACCCGCAACCGGATGCCACGCAGACGGGTCGCCGATCTCCGCACGCCACCGGCGAATCCGCGGCACCGCACGGGTCTCCCTACAGCTCCGGTGAATCCGTCGCTTCGCAGCAGTCCGCGGAGCAGCGATCGCCGTATGCCTCAGGCGAGACCGCACAGCCTTCGACTTACTCTGCGACGCAGTACAACTCGGTTCCCGGCGATCCAACGCCGGTCGCGCCGGTGCATGCGCCGGATGGGCGGACCGAGGTGTTCCGGTCCGACGATCCGCGGCTGCAGGGTCGGGTGCCGGGCGAGGAACACGCGAGCAGGCAGGGTGGCGCGCCCGCGCCGGAGCAGGCACGCGCCGCGCAAACCGGTTACCGCTCGGGCGAATTCGTGCAGGCGGCCGATGCCGTCTCGCCGTATCCGCGTCCCGACGGCACCCCGGCGCAGCATCAACAGCCCGACGGCCTGCCCACCTACGGGCCCGATGGTGTCGCGGTGCGACCAGACGGTGCGGCGCAGCAGCGGCCCGCGGTTGCTCCCACCCAGCACCAGCACCCAGACGGCTCACCGGCACAGCAGTATCAGCCCGACGGCAGCCTGAATCCCCAGTACCGACAGCCGAATCAGGCTGCGCAACAACAGTTCCTACCGAACGGTCCGTCGCAGCCATACCAGCCCGACAGACCTCCTGCGCAACAGCAGCCCCACGGCCCCGGCCAGCAGTACCTGCCCGACGGCACGCCCATACCGCAGCAGCCCAACGGACCGAGCCCGCAGTTTCTGCCCGATGGCACGCCCGCGCCGCAGTATCAGCAGCCGATCGGACCGGGCCCGCAGTTTCTGCCCGACGGCACGCCCATGCCGCAGTATCAGCAGCCCAACGGACCGGGCCCGCAGTACCTGCCCGACGGCACCCCCGCACAGCAGTACCAACAGCCCAACGCAGCACCGCATCAGTACCAGCAGCCGGGCAACTACCAGCAGGGCCAGCAGCCTTATGGTCAACCGGGTTGGGGCGCACAGCCACACGGCTACCAGCCCTCACTCGACAATGTCCCGGTCAAGCGCGCCAAGAAGGCGCCGGGCAGCGGTTGGCGCAAGGCCGTGCACCACGTGTCCGGTGGCGCGATCAACCCCGGCATGTCCGCCGAGGAGCTGCGCCTGCAGGAACTCGTCGCCCGCATCCGCCAACCCGTGCGTGGCGACTACCGCATCGCGGTGCTCTCGCTGAAGGGCGGCGTCGGCAAGACGACCACCACCACCGGTCTCGGCTCGATCTTCGCCTCGATCCGCGGCGACCGGGTCATCGCCGTCGACGCCAACCCCGACTTCGGCACCCTGTCACAACGCGTCGCCATCCAGACTCGCTCGACCGTGCGCGACCTGCTGCTCGACCCGTCGATCCAGCGCTACTCCGACGTGCGCAGGCATACCTCCCAGGGTTCGAGCCGCCTGGAAGTGCTTGCCAGCGAACGTGATCCGGCCGCGTCGGAGGCGTTCAACGACGAGGAATACCGGGCCGTGGCCCGGATCCTGCAGCGCTTCTACAACATCATCCTCACCGACTGCGGCACCGGCCTGATGCACTCGGCAATGAGCGGCGTCCTCGACCTCGCCCACTCCCTGGTGCTGATCTCCTCGGCCGCCATCGACGGCGCCCGCAGCGCCGCCGCTACCCTGGACTGGCTGTCCCTGCACGGCCACGACCACCTGGTCCGCAACGCGGTGGTCGTCATCAACCTCCCCCGCGAGGGCTCACCCAACGTCGGCATCCAGCAGCTGCGCGAGTATTTCCTCTCCCGCTGCCGGGCGGTGCACATCATCCCCTTCGACGAACACCTCTCCGAGGGCGCCGAAATCGACCTGCACCGCCTACACAAGGGCACCAAGCGCGCCTATGTCGAACTGGCCGCCACGGTGGCCGACGAGTTCGGCGCACAGCATCACCGCCTCGGCTGACACGCACCACGCCCACGAGTGCACAACGCGGGCGTGGTGAGCGCGTCGAGCTGAGTCACCACGCGGGCAAACGTCTGCGCCCGGCCACTACGTCACGGACCAGATCGTCGTAGGCGTCGGCCAGTTCGGCCAGGTGGTGCCACGCGCAGTGCAACATCTCGTCGTGGGCGGCCAACGTCATCAGGGCGTGGTGCGCACGCACCGATGCCTCGGCCATGCGGTCGATCACCGCGCCGACGGTCTCGGTGTGCAGCGTCGCGCCGAGCCGGTGCTGCGGTACCGCACGCAGCACCCAGTCGTCGATCGCCAGCACCAGTTCACCACGGCGACAATCGATTTCGCGCAGTACTTCCGGGTCGGTGTCGACCCGTCCGCCGCGCCCGACCACCCGTTTCTCGTGCAGCACGGCCAGGTCGCGCGCGAACCACAGCAGCGGTCCGCCGACCACCCGATGCCCACGACACGCCCGGACGAGAATGTCGGAGAGGGGTAACAAACCAGTAGCGGGCGGCAGCCCGGCGGTATCGACACTTCGTACAGTGTCGGGGAAAGCCATTACAACTGTAGAACTCTCCGAACCAGCCACGTTGCCTCGCCGTCATCGCCGCAGAGCACCGGATCAGGACGTTCATTACAATAAACCTCGCAAGCTACCTGTCAAGCATTACTCGGCCGTAGGTAACCGATACGAGTACACTTCGTTACCTGCACGACCTACCGAGGAGCATGATGGCGGACGGTCCGACCTATCTCCGGATCGCGAACCTTCTCCGTGAGGAGATCCGCGCGGGCACATGGAAACCGGGCGACCGGCTGCCGAGCCACTCCGAGCTCGCCGATCAGATGAGGGTCTCGATCACCACCTCACGCAACGCGATTCAGGTGCTCGTGGCTGAAAATTTGGTCTACACAGCGACTTCCCGCGGGACCATCGTGCGCAACCAGGAAGTCCTGGAGTCGGTGGTCACCGACCATATCCGGCGCGATCGGCCCAAGTCGGCACACGACATCTTCGAAGAGATCGCGCGCTCGGCCAACCGTGAACCGTCCAAGCAATTCAGCACCAGGATGGAACCGGCGAACACCGAGGTCGCGCGCTGGCTCGGGGTCGCCACCGATTCCTGGGTGCTCGCCCGCACCGTGGTGCAGTACCTGGACAACGAACCGTGGTCGTGGGAGGTGAGTTTCTACCCCCGCGACCTGGCCGAAGCCGCGGGCATCGACTCCCCCCATGACATTCCCGAGGGCACCACCCGCCGCCTGGCCGACCGCGGCTACGGCGAAACCGCCCACCGCGACACCGTGCTGGCCCGCGCCGCCACCGCCGAAGAAGCGGCGGTACTCGGCGTCGCCACCGGCACCGTCCTGCTCGACCACCTGCGCATCGGCGCCAACCACGAACGGGTCACCCGGGCGACCCGGCACCGTTCCCAGGCGGGCCGCAACCGGCTGGCCTACCAACTCGGCGACACGACAGGTACCGACGTGATCGCCCGTACCCTCGGCATCGCACCCGGGCCTGCCGTCGCCTTGACATGACGGTGGGCATCCGGCCGGCGACCCTGGGTGACCTGCCGCTGATCTGTCGGCTGCGTGTGCAACGCACCGCGTGGCTGACCATCCGAGGCTCCGATCAGTGGACGGTCGCGGGCCGCGGCCGTCCGATCGAGATCTTCGCCGCCGCTGTCGGCACGGCACTGGACCGGGGCGAGACCTGGATCGCCGAGTTCGAGGGCGAACCGGCAGGCACCATCACCGTCAACCACCGGGCAGACCCTGACCTCTGGTCGTGCTGGGAGCTGGCCGAATCGGTCATCGTGCACTTCATGATCGTCGACCTGCGTTTCGCGGGCCGTCAGGTGGGTCAGCGGATGCTCGCGCACGCCGCCGCGCTGGCCGTGCGCGAACACCGCGACTGGGTCCGCCTCGACGCGTGGACCGGCAACCACGAACTCCATGACTATTACCGACGCGAAGGGTTCACCCTCGCCCGTGTCGCGGGGTCGATCGGCCCGTCGTGCGCGCTGTTCGAACGGCACACCGACAGCTGGTTACTCGACGCGGAGGCGGTGCCCGCCCTCGGCCGCCGCGACAAGGCGCCGGTCACAGCGGAGGCAGGTAGCTGACCTGCACCATCTGGTTCTCGCCTGACCGCGAGACCAGCGTGCCCCGGCCGGGTGCCAGCTTGCCCGAACGCACGTCGCCGAGCAGTTTGCCCTCGTCCTTGGGCGCCGACATGAGCAGCGCGTCGACCGACAGGTCCTTGAGCATCCCGAGAACCTTGTCGAACAGCGCCCTCGACGCGCCGCCGGAGCGGCGGACCACCACCAGGTGCAGCCCGATGTCGCGGGCCTGCGGCAGGAATGGCAGCAGCGGCTCGAGCGGGTTGCCACCGCCGGTGACCACCATGTCGTAATCGTCGACCACGACGTAGATCTCGGGACCGGTCCACCAGTCGCGATCGCGCAACTGCTTGGGCGTGATGTCGGGGCCGGGGATGCGCCGGGTGAGGTAGGCGGCGACCTCTTGGATCATCGGCACCGCGGTCTGCGCCGAGGTCGAGTACCCGGACAGCTGTTCACCTTCGATGATGCCGAGCATTGTCCGGCGGTAGTCGAGCAGGATGACCCTGGCCTCCTCGGCATTGGAGTTCTCGGTGACGCCGAGGACGATATTGCGCAGCAGTGTGGTCTTGCCGCATTCCACGTCGGCGAAGGCCATCAGATGCGGCTGGCTGCCGAAATCCAGCACGATCGGGGCGAGTTCGTGCTCCCCCAGACCGATCACGGCGTGTGTCTTGTCGCCGACGATGCCGCGGGCCGCGGCTTCGGCGAGCACTTGCTCGCGCGGGATCTCCAACGGCAGCATCCGGACCGCCGGGGCCTTGCGGCTGCCGTACAGCTCGGTGAACTGTCTGCGGGCCAGCGCGATTCCCTCGGGCAGGGTCATCGGGTCGGAGCTCGAATCCAGTCGCGGTAGGGCCATGAGCAGGTGCAGCTTGTCCGCGGTCAAGCCGCGGCCGGGCCGTCCCGTCGGCACCAGGATCGCAGTGCGTCGGTCCATCTCGGAGTCACCGGGATCGCCGAGGCGCAGTTCCAGCCGGGTACCGATGAGGTCTTTCACCGCGGGGCGGATCTCGGGCCAGCGGGTGGCGGCGATCATCAGGTGAATGCCGTAGGACAGGCCCTGGGAGGCCAGCGCGGTGAACGCGGGTTCGAGGCCCTCGTATTCCGCGCGGATGGTCTGCCAGCCGTCGACGACCAGGAAGACATCACCGAATGTGTCCTCCGACAACGGATCCGCTGCCCGCTCGGCGGGAGTCGCCTGTGCCAGTGCGGCTTTGCGGCGACGGAACTCCTGGATCGATTCGATGCCGAGCTCGCGGAAACGCTCCTCCCGCCTGGCCAGCAGGGTGACCATCTCGGCGAGCGTACGGCGGATCCGGTCGACCTCCATGCGGCCCGCGACCGAACCGACGTGCGGGAGGTCGGCGATGCTGGTCAGGGTGCCGCCGCCGAAGTCGAGGCAGTAGAACTGGACCTCTTCGGGTGTGTGGGTCGCCGCGGCGGCCATGATGACGGAGCGCAGCGCGGTGGATTTGCCCGACTGGGGACCGCCGACCACAGCGAGGTTGCCCTGGGCGCCGGACAGGTCGACGACCAGCACATCGCGACGCTGCTCGTAGGGCTTGTCGATGACACCGATCGACATGATCAGCTGTCCGTTCTGATTGCTCGCCGCGCGCCAGTCGGGATCGGGCAACAGCATGTCGATCGACGGCGATTCGTCGAGCGGGGCCAGCCAGACCTCGTGGGCGGGGCGACCGTGTCCGCGCAACCGGTCGACGACCACGGAGAGCAGAGTCTGGCGGCCGTCACCGACCGTCGCGGCGGTGTCGTCGGCTTCGTCGAGTGCCGCGGCTTCGGGGGAACCGGGCGGCGGCGGCAGGGCGGGCAGCTCGCGCCGCGCCGGCGCCGCGGGTCCGCCCGCCTCGGTGGTCTCCGCTATCGCCGGTGCCGTGGTCTGCACAGGGGACGCGGTGAAGATCACCGGTGTCTCCTCGGCCGGACCGCTGCCCGAGGTACGCGCCGTGCGGCCGGAGCTCGGCGAGGTGTAGGGGCCCGAGACGTAGCAGGCGTTGAAGCGCAGCGGGTCGTCGGCGTCGCTTTTGAGGTAGCCCGCGCCGGGTGCGCTCGGCAGGTGGTAGGCGTCGGTGATGCCGAGTACCGCACGCGATTCGTTGGCCGAGAACGTCCGCAGACCGATCCGGTAGGACAGGTGCGAGTCCAGCCCGCGCAGCTTGTTCTCCTCCAGGCGCTGGGAGGCCAGCAGCAGATGCACCCGCAGGGAGCGGCCCAGACGCCCGATCATGACGAACAGATCGGCGAAATCCGGTTTCTGCGACAGCAATTCGGAGAACTCGTCGACCACGACGAACAGCGCGGGCAGCGGGTCGAGCGGCGCGCCTGCCGCCCGCGCCCGCTCGTACTCGGTGACGTTGGCGAAGTTGCCCGCCGAGCGCAACAGTTCCTGGCGCCGGGTCATCTCGCCGGAGAGCGCGTCTTTCATACGGTCGACGAGGGAGAGTTCCTCTTCCAGGTTGGTGATCACCGCGGCGACATGGGCCAGCGACTCCAGACCGAGGAAGGTCGCGCCGCCCTTGAAGTCGACCAGCACCATGTTGAGCTGATCCGGGGAGTGCGTGGTGACCATCGAGAGCACCAGGGTCCGCAGGAACTCGGACTTACCCGATCCCGTCGCACCGATGCACAGCCCGTGCGGGCCCATCCCGTTCTCCGCCGACTCCTTGATATCGATCTCCACCGGTGTCCCGTCGGGAGTGATACCGATCGGCACCCGCAGGCGCTCACGATCACTGCGCGGGCGCCAGACCGTCGCGGGGTCGATCTGCGCGGCGTCGGGGATCTTGAACAGGTCCATCAGTCCCGGCACCGCACGGGATTCGTCACCGAGGCTGACGATCTGCGCGGCGGTGGCGAGCCGATACCGGGCCAGCGCCCGTGCCAACGTCGTGGCCTCGGCCAGCATCACGGTATCCGTTGCGGCGAATTTCTCTACTCCCGCAGGCGATTTCGCGGCAACCATGCCGTCGACGCACACCAGTTGCAGGCCACGGCGCACGGCCAGCCCGGTCTGCGGTGCGGTGAGGTCGATGACGGTGACCGAGTCGAGTCCGGCGTCGCCGACGATGCGCTCGGTGCCGCCGACGAATCCGTCATCGATGATCACCAGCAGGTGCAACCTGCCCGCGGTGGGCTGGGCGTTGCGCATGAAGCGACCGCGTTCGAGCAGTTCCCCGGCCATCGTGGTCTCCAGCTCGGCCAGCGACCGGTACGTCATCCGCACCGGACCGACACCGTCGAAGGCCGTCGGATGCGCCACGTGCGGAAGCCATTTCACCCACGACCAGTTCGGGTGATCGGGGTCGGCGCAGATGACGGCCACCGCGACCTGGTCCGGGCCGTGGAAGGTCACGAACTCCAGCAGCATGGCGCGGGTGAGCATCCGGGTCTGCTCGATGTCACCTTCGATATTGATGGCGGGGAAGGCGCGCAGCGAGATCGAGGTCGGCAGGCCGTGCACCACCGAGTGGGTGCGCACGAATCGGCGCAGCGCCACGGTCGACACCGGTTCGAGGTCTTCGACCGGGCCGGTCTCGGGCCGCGCGAGTTTGGTCGCCAGCCGATGGCTGCCGACGCCGACGCGCACATGCCCGAAGTCGGGATCGTTGGGCCTGCGTTCCCACATTCGCCGTGTGCCGACGACCGAGGCAAGGTCGGCCGGGTCGGGATGACTCCAGATCAGCGATTGCCGCTGCGCCAGGCTGGTTTTGCGAACCTCGCCGCGGGTCTGGCCGAGGTAGCGGAAGTAGTCCTTGCGCTCTTCGTCGATCTCGGCGGCCTTCTTGGGACCGCCCGTGCCACGCATCGACAGCATCATGCCGAACATCGACAGCAGCATCATGACCGGGAACATCAGCATCAGCGGGTTGGCGAGCAGGTTGCGGCCCACCATCACCATCATCGCCAGCATGCCGATCATCGCGACCACCATCACCACCGGCAGCAATCGCATCAGCAGGCTCGGCGGCACCGGACGCTGGACCTCCGGCGGCGCGCTCAGCGCCACCTCGCCGCCGGGAGCCCGGGGCGGGGCGATCCGCGGACGCCGGACGAAACCTTCGGTGCGCATGTCTACCGTCCTTCTGGCACAGCGGGGTCCGCGAGATCGTCGGATTCGGTGTCCTCGCGGCGCAACATGATCGACACGCCGTAGCCGATGGCCAGCGCCGCCAGCAGGGTGCCGGAGCCGACGATCGCGACCAGGCGCGGCAGCGGATCAGGTCCGGGCTCTGGTGCCGGGGCAGGCACGCTCCGGGGAACGGAGATATCGTCACCGGCGGTGGTCAGGGTCGCGGTCAGCGCGGCGACCGGGTCGATCAGGCCGTAACCCACGCGGTCGTCGCGGCCGGTGCCCGGGTTGTGCGCGGTGCGCTGGATGCGCTCGATCACCTGGGCCGCGCTCAGTTCCGGGAACCGCGCGCGGACCAGCGCCGCCAGACCGGAGACGTAGGCGGCCGAGAAACTGGTTCCGTCCACCGACATCATGCCGCGGGCGCCCCGCAGCGCGTCGACCAGTCCGGTACCGCCGGGTCTGCTGTCCAGGGAGACGATGCCGCGTCCGGGGGCGGCGATGCCGACCCACGGACCATGGATCGAGAACGGCGAGACCGAGCCGTCGGCTTCGGTGGCGGCCACCGTCAGCACGTACGGGGAGAACCAGGCCGGGCTCACCACGAGTCGCACGTTGTCCCAACCGGACAGTTCGTTCTGGGCCGCGCAGACCGACTGGTCGAGGTTGCCCGCGGCGGCGATGACGACCACATTCTGCTCGGCGGCGTACTTCACGGCCGCGCCGAGCGCGCCGTCTGCCGCACCCGCGCCGGGCGCCGAGCACGACACCTCGGAGATGTTGATGACGGTCGCGCCCTGCTCGACCGCGCGGAGCACGGCCGCGGCCATGGTGAGCACATTGCCGTAGCCGCCCGCGGCGACCTTGCCCGGTTCGGCACGACCACGGTCGTTCTCGGCGTCGAACTGGAGGCTGAGCTGACGGATCGCGAGAATCTGCGCGTCGGGGGCTACCCCGGCGAAGCCGTCGCCGGGGTCGGCGCGGCCGGCGATGAGGCCGGCGACCAGGGTGCCGTGGCCGTCGCAGTCCACGGTGCCGTCACCACCCGCCTCGACGAAGTCGCCGCCGGGGCGGACATCCAGGCGCGGGTGGCGGTTCACCCCGGTGTCGATCACCGCGACGAGTTGGCCGGCGCCCCTGCTGAATTGCCAGGCGGCTGGCAGGTTGAGCAACTGCTGTGGCAGCGGCGCGTCCTTGGGCTTCTGGCCGATCAGCGACGGCTCGACGCACAGCGCGCGCTGCACGGTCGGCTCTGGTGGTCCGCCGCCCGCGTTCACCGCACGCGCCGTGCCGAGCGCCGCGTCATCGATGGCAGGTGGCGCGAGCGCGGACACCGGTGCCGGGTTCGCGAGGGTCCACGCGCCGAGCACGGCGACCGCGGCGAGGACGCCGCGCAGACGGGCGGGTTGCGTCGCTGCCATCAGAAGGTGAGGTTGCGGGCTGCCGAATAGAGGTCGAGCACCCACAGCGCCAGCGGCACGATCACGATGATCAGCAGATATTCGAACAGCTCGACAGCTCGTCGCGACACCGGTGAGACCTCGGTGTGCGGACCGATCACGCCGAAGCCGACCGCGGCGAAACCCGCAACGAGCACCAGGCCGGCGCCCATCAGATACTGGTCCGGTCGGGCGAACGCCATTCCGGTGATCAGCGCGAAACCGGTGAGGATGCCCGCGCCGATCAGCGCCGAGGCCTGGACCATGTCGGCGTAGGCACGGCCGCGCAGGCACAGCACCACCGCGACGATGGCGACGAGCACCGTGTTCTGCCACCGGCGGTCGCCGAACGGATCGGCGGCGACCACCGCGCCGGCCGCGGTGAGGATCGCGGCGGCCATTTGCAGACCGGACTGGAACTGGTTGGCCGCGCGGGCCCGCTGTTCGAGACCGGCCGCCGAGGGCAGCGCGGTCGCGCCGATCGCGCCGATGTCCTCGATGGTCGGGCGCGGCTCGTGATCGGCCGGATCGATGGCGGCACCGGCGGTGGGCACCGGCGGCACCGGCAGGGCGGCCGCGCCGACCGCCAACCGAGGCGCCATGGTGATCAGGATCAGCCCGGCCAGCAGCACCCCGACTGCGAGATCGGGGACCGCGAAGCCCCAGATCATCCGGACCGTCGCCGCGACCGCGAGCACCGCCGCGATGGGCACCACCGCCGCGGTCACCAGCGCGCCCGCCTTGGCTCCGGCGTAGATCACCAGCGCGGTGGCGAGGGTGGCGACCGCGCCGAACAGCAGATGCGGCGCCCCGAGTTCACCGGGAGTGAACAGCGCCGCGCTGGTGCCGAGCAGCAGAGTTCCGTAGAGCCCGACCACGATCACGATCAGCCGCTGCTCCGGATAACGGCGACCGGCGAGCATCGAGGCACCCCCGGCGAGCAGCCCGGCCACGAGTGGGAGCAGCCCACTGAGGACGCCGGTGCCCTTGTGCACCAGCAGCAGACTCAGCGTGGCCAGTACCGCGACCAGGCCTGCGCCCAGACCCATCGCCCGCGCCGAATGCGTTGACCAGCCGCGCATTTCGTCGGCACTGAGCCGCGCGACCGCGTCGATCACGTCGTCGAACAGGGCGGGCAGTTCCATGGCGGTCACCGAGCGCAACACCAGCAGCTCACCGTCATAGATCTCGGCCTCGGCCAGGCTCTGATGCAGCGGGATCGGGTCGCGGCCGAGCTTGGCCAGGGTCCAGTGCACGGTGACCGGAGAACTGCCCTCGTCGGTCTCGGTCAGATCGGGATCACGCGAGTCGATCAACCGCACCACGTCGGCGATATAGGCGGAGACCGGGACTGTCGCGGGCAACCCCATATCGAGTTGCGTGTTTCCACCGATGACCGAAACTCGACACAAATTGGGATCGACGGCCACAGCGCCGTTGTTCGACGATTCCGTCACGAGTTGCAGAACTCCTACTGATCGCGCTGTCGCGTTATCGCAACGGGCACAGCGTAACTGATAATCGGCAACGTGGCAGCGGCTAAACTGCGGCATCGACAAGCGTTATTCTTTTTAAGGGGTCCTGCCGCATGACCGGTAATCGCCAAGCACAGCGCGCCTTCGACGCCGGTGTCCTGTCCCTCGGCGTCGCGGTCGACGGACAGGAATCAGTGCGCGATCTGGAGTACGCGCAAATGGCCTTCCAGCGGGCCACCGAGTGGGACGCCGACATGTGCGACGCCTGGCTCGGCCGCGCCGCCGCGGGCGAGGTCACCGCCGAAGTGATCTTCAACACTTTTCGGACCAGCACCACCACCCTGTTCCGTGAGCAACGCAGGCTCGGCCTGCCCGCACGCGCGCTGGCGGGCCGGTTCCTGCTCGGCCAGTACGTCGACTACCCGCTGGCCGGTTACGTCGAGATCTGGCTCGCGCAGGCTGCCCAGCTGATCGGCAACGGTGACTACGACGAAGCCGAACGAGTCCTCGACGAACTCGATCGATACCGGGCGGACAAGCCGACCGACCACAACGAGGAGCGCGTGTGCGCCTATACCCGTGGGGTACTGCACTACACGACGCAGCGCTGGTCGGACGTGATGTCGGTGCTGGCAGGATCGGCTGACTGGAAGGACAAGTACCTGGCCGCGGGCGCCAACGTGATGGTCGGGACCGCGTGCGCGCAACTCGGCTTGTTCGGTGAGGCGATCAAGCGGCTCGAAGCCGCCGAGAACGGCCCGATCGCGGCGGCGGCGACCACCGCCCGCTTCTGCCGCGGCCTGTGTCTGCGCGAGACCGGTGAAGAGGACGCTGCCAGGGCGCTGTTCGAGAAGGCCTTCTCGGAGGCGCCGGACTTCGAAGCCAACGCCTCGGCCATGCGCAGCCCGAAATTTCGGATCACCGTGACGTCAAAGGAACTCATCGACGCGCGGACCGACCGCTGGGATCCGGCCTCGGCGCCGACCGCCGAACAGGTCGAGAGCGCCGAGTGGGGTGACCGGGCCAAGGAGTTGCTGGCGACCGCGCGCGCGGAGCTCGACCAGCAGATCGGCCTGGCCGCGGTGAAGACGCAGGTGGCGAAACTCCAGGCGAGCGCGCAATTGGCGGCGATTCGCGCGGAGAAAGGAATGTCGAGCGCGCCGCGTGGTCAACACCTCGCGTTCACCGGCCCGCCAGGAACTGGTAAGACAACAATTGCCCGCGTGGTGGCAAAAATTTACTGCGGGTTGGGTTTGTTGAAATCTGACAGACTTATCGAGGCGAAACGTGCTGACTTCGTCGGGCAACATTTGGGCAGCACCGCGATCAAAACAAACGCATTGATCGATTCCGCGATGGACGGTGTGCTTTTCATCGACGAGGCGTACACACTCATCCAGACCGGACTGTCCGGCGGCGACGCCTTCGGCCGCGAGGCCGTGGACACCCTGCTGGCCAGGATGGAGAACGATCGCGACCGGCTGATCGTGATCATCGCGGGTTACGACGGTGAGATCGAGCGGTTCCTGGCCGCCAACGACGGCCTGGCCTCCCGCTTCGCCAAGCGAGTGAAGTTCGACTCCTACACCCCGGTCGAGCTCGGGCAGATCGGCGAGTTCATCGCGCGCAAGCGTGATTCGCAGGTCTCGGAACAGGCGCTGGCCCGGTTGATCGAGGCCTGCGAGGTGCTCTACGCGCGGGACGTGGTCGACAGCGGCGGTGCGCGGCACCGTGCGATCGACCTGGCAGGCAACGGCCGCTTCATCCGCAACATCATCGAAGCCGCCGAGGAAGAACGCGAATTCCGTTTGGCCACCGACGAATCCATCGATCTGGCCGAGGTGGACGAAGAGGTGCTGATGCGCATCGAGGTCGCCGACATGGACGCCGCGCTGCGCGCGGTACTGGCCACCCTGCGCTGACGGGTGCGCGAAGCGGCCCCGCCCGGCGATCGGGGACTGGTCAGTTGCCCGCCGTGACCGGTCGCGCGCACTCCCCGGCGCGCCGGGCTGTGTCGGGACACTGCGGCAGATTGTCGTGACTGGTCAGCGCGTCCTGCAACGCCAGCACGGGGCCCGGAGCGACCGCGTCGATGAGCGACTTGGGCACCGGCTTGGGTTCCGCGGGCAGACCGAGCGCCTGCGCGGTGGCCATATCCGGAATGCCGAAGCGAATTCCGGTGTCCGCCAGATAGAACATCGCGCCCGCGGCGTTCGTGCCGGGCGTGGACGCCACCGAACGGACGAACTCACCGGTGCCCGGCCGGACGTAGACCGCGTCGACCCGGTCGCCGACACCGTCGGCGGTGGCGGGCAGCACCGGTGTCGCGTCCTTCGACAGCGGGAGCCTGCGCCCGGCTGAGAGCAGCGTCGTTGGCGAACCATCGTGGTTCGCCCGCACCCAGCTGAGGCATAAGACCGGCTCGTCCGACGCCGAGCTGAGCGCCGGAGTCTGTTCGGGGAACTGCCGCACCGGCAGGTCGTCGACCACCGGCATGCCGAGGATGCGGTCCGGCGGCACCGAACGGATATCGGTCATCCCTTGCGAGTTGGCGTTGCGGATGATCTCCGCGGCGAAGGTACTCACCGGCTGCACGCCACCGGCGAGCACCACATAGAGCTTGTCGGCGTCGACCGCCCTGACTCTGATCAGTCCGCCGATCGGGATGTCGGCGAGCCCGCCGGGTCCCGGCTCGCCGAGCCGGTCGATCCGCGGTGCGCGCAGCGGTGGCACCGGCTCGACGGCGTTGAGCAGCGCCGCGCTGATCGGGGCAGCCTGCTGATCGGACAGCTCCATGGTCCGCAGCAGCACCGCGTCCTTCGGATCGAGTTCGGCGCGCTTGCCCTGGTAGAGCAGATAGGTGCGACCGGAATTGGTCACCAACCGCGCTCGATCGGACGGCAGTGGCCGCGCGCGGTCCTCGGTGGTGTCCAGTTCGCCCGCGATCATCGTCGTGTAGACCCCGGTGGCACCGGCGGCGCTACCGGTCGCCGAGAGCGGCACCGTGTCACACAGCGCCCACCGCGCCGTGTCGTTGTCGCCCGAGCCCGGCGTCGCGCCGGGTGCGCCGGGGATTCCGAGTAGCGGACCACGACGCAAGGTCAGTTTGCTGTCCTTGACAGTGGCGGGCGCGGCGGTCGAACCGGTGATCAGCCGCGCCGAGGCGAGGTTCAGGACGGGGTGCAGGGTGCCGTCGACCACGACGTACAGCGCGCCGGAGTCCTTGCCCACCACGATCTTCGAATCACCGATCGCCCCCTGTGGTTTCAGGAAGGCGAGGATGACCGCGCCCGCGATCACCAGCACCCCGAGCACGATGCCGACGATCAGCGACCGAGCGTGCGAGCGCATCGGATCGTGCAGCATCCGCACATCCCAGCGAACCAGTGCGTGTTCGTACCGTTTGAGCAGGAACTGATGACCGTTGACTTGGGCCCGGGTCGTTATCTGCGCGGGCACACATGCCTCCGAAATCGCTTGAATTGCACCGATATCGCGACCGCCTGCGGTCACCGACGAACATAGAGTAGCGACCACGCCGAGTTCGGTCCATGATGAGCGCATGAGCACCACGGCGGTTTCCGAGAACGCGGCGACCGCACCGCGTCTGCATTCCACACAGTTCTGGTTCTTTCGCCTGATGCCACTGAGCCGCACCGTCCCCGTAGTCGTGCTGGCGACGGTAAGTGCGCTGGTAACAAGGGTTTTCACGCCGACATGGTGGGCTCCGGTACTGGCCGCGATCGTGGTGTCCGCGCTGGCCCTCACGCCGCGCCGCGGTGTCAATATCGCCGGCTATCTCGGACGGAAATTCACTGTCGCCCGACAGAAATTCAGGAATGGTTCGCTAGCCGTTAACAATTCGCCGTTCGATGTTCCATTACCCGACGGCGGCAGTTGTGGAATGCGCTGGGACGGTGCGCGATTGATCACAATTCTGCGTATCGAAGCACAACCGCGCACCGTGATACGCCTGAGCCCGGACGGCCTGCTCGGCGACGACAGGCTGCCGCTGGCCGAGATCGCGCGCTGCCTGAACCAGTTCGACATCGAACTGGCCTCGATCGACATCATCTGCGCCGGGTCGCGCAGCGGGGGGAAGGGTGCGGTGGCCCGCACCTATGAGAGCGTCCTCGGCCCGCTGCCCGCGGTGGCCCATCGCACCGTGTGGGTGGTGTTGCGGCTGGACCCGCTGACCAACGCCGACGCGGTGCGCAGGCGCGGTGGCGGCCCGACCGGTGCGCTGCGCGTGGCCACGGTCGCCACCAGGCGGGTCGCCAACCGGCTCGCCGCCCGCGGGCTCTCGGCCGCGGTACTCACCGCCACCGAGATGAGCCAGACGGTGAGTCAGTTGACCCACGGAGCACCGCTGGACGCTTTCACCGAGAGCCCGGGCAGCGTCGAACACGACGGCCTGCACCACACCACCTACCGGGTCACTCCGGAAGGGTTGGGCACCAAGGGAATAGCCGAGATCTGGTCGACCCCCACGGTGTCGACCACCATCACCGTGCGGATGCAGCGGGCGCCCGCGCCGCAGGCGACCGACAACGGTCAGGTCGCGGTCAGCGCGACGGCGCGGTTCACCACCAGGCAGGCCGTCGTCCTGCCCGATTCGCCCGGTCTGCGCCCGCTGACCGGTAGTCAACGACGCGCCATGATGTTCGGGATGCCCGCGGCCGTCGGGGTACCGACACTGCCGCTGGAACAGTATCTCGGCCAACCCGACGCCCTGCACGACATCCCGTTGCCGATCGCGGGCTGCGGCCAGCTGATCGGCGCCGATGCCGCCGGGATGGGGGTGGCGCTGCCGCTGATGGGACGCCACGTCCGCCGGGTCGAGATCATCGGGTCACTGCTGGTGGCCAAACAGGTGATCCTGCGCGCCATCGCCCTCGACGCCAGCGTGCTGGTGCACACCACTCGCCACGACGAGTGGAAACCGATGCTCGCCTTCATCGACGAGCCGCAGGCCCTGACCTTGGCCGCCTGGTCGGCGGGTTCCCAGCAGGCGAGCTCCCACCGGTTCGCCACCATGGTCGTCTTCGACGAGATCGCCCCCACCGGACACTATTCCGATACCACCGTGGTGCTGTTGCGTTCGGCCGACAGCGAGGCGGGCGACTTCGACCCCGACATCACCCTCATCGAGGATCTCGACACCGCCAACCTCGTCACCGTGCGCACCGCGTCGGACGAGACCAGCGTGCACATGGTCGCCACCCCGGAGGAACTTCGCTACGTCGGCGCGCAGTAGCGGCCACCGACGCGAAACGGCCCGTTCGATCCGGCGGATCGAACGGGCCGTCGCTTCCTCGCCTCAGCCGCCGAAGCCGGCCGAAACTTTGCCGTCAGCCTGGAAGGCGTTGATCAGGGCCTGCTGGACGGCCTTCGACAGCGCGTCCATGGTGCCGATGGTGCTCTCGGGATCGGCGCCGACATCGGAGCCGAACTCCATATCCCACTTGGCCTTGACATTGGCGAACGAGGCGAAACCCTCGTTGCCTTCCCAGGCGACCGAGAGGCGCTTGGCGGCGCCCTGCAGATTGCCCGACTCGGTCAGCAGCGCGGTACGGTGCGCGGCCAGTTCGTCGGAGAGGGTCTGGAGCGCACCCTTGTCGTACAGCATGAGAAGTCCTTTCGTGGGCCGACCCCGTTGGGGCGGCGCGGGTATCAGAGGTTGGTGTGTCCGCCGCCGGCACCGGCGGAGGTGACCAGGTCCGAGTTGCTGGCGTCGAGGTTGACGTAGGTGGTGTTGCCCTCGCCCACGAGCACGGCGAGCTCGTCGAGGATGGCGTTGAGGCGGGTGGACTCGCCTTCCCAGGTCGCCACGGCCTTCTGGCAGGCGCCGCTGGCGTCACCCTGCCAACCGGAGCGCGAGGCCTCCAGCGAGGTGTTGACCCGGCCGATGATCGCCTTGATCGCGCTCACCGAGTCGGACATGTCGCTCTGCGCTTGCGCGGTGAGCTGATCATCATTATTGACTTGCTGTCCGGTCATCGGACATCCTCATTTCTCTATCGAGTGACTGCAGATGGTGGCTGGTTGACACCGGAGCGGAGCTAGGGCATCCACCCCCCGCCGGGCAACGTCTGGACCAACGCCGAGATCGCTTGTGCGACACGATGGTCGGATCCCGGCGTGAAAGTGGTCCATACCCGGAGGTCCGGCGCGGCGTTCGGACTCGCCGCGATCCGGCCACGGGCGGTGTCGTACACCGCCACGGCGCCGGAAGATCGGGTGGTCTGCCCCGCGTCGTAGGCGTAGGCGACGATCTCGGCGTGGGCGTGGCACTGCGCCATCGCCATACCGAATGCGACAGCCCCGCGCTCCTCGACGCCGATGTGGTGCGGCACCGCCGCGTAGTCGGTACTGGCTCGCGCGGCATCGACCCGGCGGGCGAGGTCCTCGGCGAGCCCGCTGAAATTGGCCACCTCGGCAGGCGCGCACTCGCCGAGCACGGCGAGGACAGGCTGGGCCAGCCCGGCGCCCGCGCCGTCGCACCATGTCGTGGCGACCTCGATCCGGTCCCCGACGCGCACCGCGACCGCGTGCGCGGCACCACGGCGAGTCAGACAGACTCGGCGCGGGCCGTCCTCTGTGACGATCCGGGCGGCGAGCTCGCGTTCGGGTCTGGCCAGCACGCGCAGGGCCGCAGCCAGTTCGGCGTCGACATCGCCGTAGTCGTCCACCAGTTCGCGCGACCGCAGCTCGGCCAGCGCCGACTCGCGCGCCGCGGCGAAGGACTCGAACGAATCCTGGTGTGGTCCGATGCCGAGGACCAGCGGCATGGTCTGGATGTCGAGCAACGCGCACAGTGCGAGGACGCTGTCGTCGGTCAGCACGGTCATGGGCTACTCCGCCGGAATTCCGGTGGCCGAGGCGGTGGGTTGCGGACCGCCGAGCACCGCGGGGACCGCGGTGATGCCCGCGTCCAGCTCGAGCGCGGCTCCCGCATCGAGTTCCGCCGCGCCCGCGCTCGGTGTGTGCTCGTCCTCCCCCGCTGCCGCGGCACCCGCGAGAGCGGCCGGGGGCAACAACTGGCCGACCCCGCCGCTGACCGACGTCGTCGGCGCCTGCGTCGCGACCACGAGCTCGGGGCCGGTGCGGACCGGCACGACCGCGCGCACACGCGCACCGGCGAGCACTCGCGGCACCACCGACGGCACCACCATCGGCGGCGACGAGATCGGTGACGGCCCGCGCAGCGGACTCGAATCCGGTGCTACCGCGGTCTGTTCAGCGGCGAGGGCCGCGGGCGAGGCGAGCACGGGCGGCGCGCTGTGCTGCCAGGGCGCGGCGAGCGGTTCGGTGGCCGACTCGTAGGTGCGCATGACCCGTGCGGCGGTGGTCTTGGCCACGTCGTTGTCGGCGTCGACCTCAGCGATATTGCCGACCAGCGGCCCGCCCAGCGACGTACCGACGGCCTGCAGGGTTCGCAGTGCGTCGTGCAGTGCGGCGATCTCGGCGATGTGCGGCATGGCCAGCCGGGCCACTTCGAAGGACGCGGCGTGGAAAGCGGTGTGCTCCGCGTTGCGGGTGGCCGCGGCCGCGATATCGGTCAACCAGGTCCGCATCGCCGAAAGCCGTTCCACCACATCGTCACTGGTGTCGGACTGCCAATGCCCGCGGATACCGGCGATGATCCGGTCGTACTCACCGACCGCCGCGCCGAAACTCGCGGCCAGCCCGGTCCACGCCGCGGCCGCTTCGACCAGCGGGACCGAACCGGGCCCACCGGTCAGGTCACGGGCCAGCTGATCGGTGGGTCTGGCTTCCCAGACCACACCGGTGAATCCGGGTGTCGGTGGTTCGATCATCGAATCACGACGCAGCGCCCAGGTCGGCGGCATTGCCCTGGTCCATCGCCGCCAGCTCGCGCGCCTGGGTCCGCAGCGTCGCGGCCAGTCGGCGCAGCTCGAGCACACCGTCACCGGCCGAGAAGCCGAAGTCCTCGGCGACCGCGCGCAGCGTCTGCGCCGCCTGCTGGGACACTTCGTCGAGACCGGGTGCGGCCACCGGCAGGGCGGGCTGATGCGCCTGCAGATCGGTTTCCAGCCGACCGGCGAGCTGATCGAGCTCCGCGGCGACACGGACTGCTTCGACGGGATCGAATCGCATGACGAACTCCTAGAGGGTGAGTGCCTTGTCCGGGGAATCCGGGTCGATGTCAGGGGCGACTGTGCTGTTCTCGGTCACTCCGACGACCGGTACCGCGATACCGGTGATCGCGCCGACCACCTCGTTGCCGTGCTCAGCGGTCACCAGGTCGGTGCGCAGGCTCGCAGCGCCATCGGTGGCCACTCGCGCCGCGCCCGCCGCGCCCATCGGCCCCGGCGCCATCGGCACCATGCCCGGGGTCGACGTGGTGGTCGTGGCGACCGGGCCTGCCGACCCGACGGTGGTGCCACCGCCGAGCGCGGCCGCGGCCCTGGCCTCCTGCAACGGTGCAGGCGTGGATGCCACGGCGCCGCCGCCGCTCGGTGTCGCGCCGAGCACCGGAGCTGACGTGGCCACCGCGGCCACCGGCAGCGCCACCGCGGCCGACGGGTCGGCGGTGGTCGGCGTCGACGACTCGATGACATCCTGCGCCACCTGGACACCGGTCGTGCCGACCGACATCAGCGTCTGCACCAATTGCACTGCCTGCGAGACGTATTGGGACGGATCGAGCCCGCCCGCCGCGGTCGTCGCCGACGTGGTCAGCGACCGTGCGGTGTCCACCGACGCGCCCGCCGACATCGGCGCCGCGACGGTGTCGGCGACCATCGTGCTCGACCGCGCCACCCCCGACGGGACCTCGGTGACCTCCACCTTCCGGCCGTCGGCGGTCATCTCGGCGCTGTGCGCGGTGAGTTCGACACGGGTGCGCCCGATCACCGCGAGCACCTGAGCCGTCGTCTGGGCCGTGGACGCCGCGACGAACGCCTGCCCCGGCGGGGTCGCGAGGAAGACACTCGAGGCCGCAAGGGTGGCGAGATAGTTCGCGATGATCGCGGTCACCTCGGTGTAGCCGGTGAACACGCTGGCCGCCGCGGCCGCGTGGTCGGCGTTCATCTTGGTGCCCTGCGCGGCCACCTCGGTGGTATCGATCGCGGCCGAGGTGGCCTTCTGCGCGGCCGAGGTCGCGCCGGCGCCCTCCCACAGCGACATCGCCGTCTCGATCGCGGTTGTTCCCAGCTGCGTCACCTGCTGCAGTACCGAGACCACCTGGGTGAGCACTTCGCTCGGGTCGAGTCCCGAGCCAACGGCGGGGATCCCGGTGCCGAAACTGCCGGCCAGGTCGGTCATCGGCTTGATCAAGGCACCCAGATCGAGAACCGGCAGCGGTGGCAGCTCGGGTAGCGGCACCGGCGGGGGAAGCTGTGGGAGGCCGGGCAGTCCGAGCGTGCTCAGCACCTCGGCCACCGGCCGGTCCACGACCGCGCCCAGCGCGCTGTCGCGCAGCAAGGAGACGATCGAGGGGTCAAGCGGCGCGCTCATCACGCGTTCCCGATAGTGCCCAGGGTCTCGGCGCTGGCCAGGTCGGTCGCGGCGTAGTGGGTGGCACTGTCGACCGCGGCGAGCGCGGTGCCCGCGTGCACGGCGGCCACTTCGGCGACCGAGCTCAGGTGGCTGGCCTGCGCGCCCGCGTAACTGGCCAGGAAGTCCTGCCCGATCAGCCCGAACACCGGCACCGAGGCGGCGATCACGGCGAGCTGGTCGACCGTGCCCGCCGCCAGCGTCTTCGCCGCCAGCGCCGCGGAGGCGGCGCCGTACTGCAGGATGGCTTCGGGGTTTGCTATCAGATCTGCCATGAAAACCTCTGCATGAAAGCCTGTTCGGCGCAACCACCGAAAACGGTTGAGTGACTCCGTTATTGGACCAAGTCACGGCGGAGATTGGCACGCCAGCAGGTTAAGAAGATCGGTCGCAGCGATGAACAACCAGTACCGCTCGCTGAGACGTTACGAATTCTGCTGACTGTCAAGCACTTTCGCATCAGGCGACGAGTTGAACTCGGTCACCAGATCACCGAAACGCGCATAGGCCACCGCGGTGGCGCGCCGCACCGTATCGACCACCGCTGTGTCGAACTGCTCCGGGGTCCAGCGTTGCACCGCAGAGGTGAGCACCAGGTCGAGCAGCGCGCCGTTACCGTCGACTGTCACTGTGACGACGCCGTCGGGGCTCGATTCGCGCACCCGGATCGCCGCGAGTTGCTCACCGAGCGCGTGCATCCGGTCCACCCGCCGCTGGGCCGTGGCCACCAATTCGTCCATCAGCGCCTCGGCCAGCGCCCCTGGCGAATTCGCGTAGCCCGCCAGGTGTGGCGGCAGCGAAGGACCGCCGGGCCCGGTCACAGTGCACGCAGCCAGGACTGCGGCTCGACGTCGTAGTCCTGCTCGTCGAGGAGCTCACGGCGCTCGACCTCGGCTGCGGTCGGCAGCCCGGTCAAGGCCAGCAGATCCGAACTCACCCCGGCCGCCGCCAGCTTCGCGCGCTGCCGCGCCCCCGCCCGATCGGCCGCCTGCCTGCACAGCCTGACCACCTCGGCGGCCAGATCCGCTGGTTCCCTACGCAATTCGGCCGGTTCGACCCGCACCCGCACCGGCATGCCCGTTTCCGTCGTCGCCACGGTGACAGCGCCGGAACGCGACGTCACCACCGTTGTCGACATGTTGTCGAGTTCACTCACAGTCGTTCATCCTTGATCGCTCGTATCACAGTGATGAGTTCGGCGTTGATCGCCGCGATCACGCCCTGCCGATCGGCCGCGGCCACCGTGACCGGCGGCCCCGCGGTGACCACATGGCGGCCGTCGTCGGGCAGATCGCGCCATTGCAGCCACCGCACGGACCGGCCCTTCGGGCCGAAACGTGAAATGCCCTGGGCGATTTCGATCACCCCGACGCGCTCCGGTGTCGTGTTCACGAACCGGCGGGCCCGCACCTCGGGGGTTTCGTCGTAGCCGTCCCACAGCCGCGAGGTCACCTCCCACTCGTCCGCCGGGTCGCTGGCCCCCTCGTCTGGCAGGGTGAACGCGCCGCCACGACCCGCGGCGGCCGCGGGGAGCGCGTCGGCGACCAGATCCGCCAGTCGCACCGCGTCGCATTCGGTCAGGGTGAACCCGGCGCTGTGGTCCACGGTCCGGCCGGGAAGCTGGGTCAGCAGATAGCCTCTGGACTCACGCCGCGCGGCGAGCAACCGGATGCTCGCCGCGGGATTCGCCGGATCGCGGCCATCGACCCCGCGCACCCGGAGCACGATGTCGGGGCGCGCGATGTCGGCCAGGGCCGCGTCCAGTGCCGGATCTGGCTCGGCGAGCACCTGGTCGAGCATTCGCACCCGCGCCCGCTGGAAATCGTCCTCGTAGGCGATGTCGGTGGTGAAGACGAAGGGGTGCGGGAGCGAGTCCTCGCGTAGTCGCTGCCACCGCACCACGAATTCGAGATCGGGGAAGCTCCAGCGCGGGGTCATCGTTCCACGACCGGCCGGACCACGGCGGGAGCGTCGCCGATGGCGTCGTCCAGGTGGTCGGTGGATTCGAGGAAGGTGGCCCGGCGATGCTGGTTGCCGCCCTGTCCACCCGCTCCGGCGCCGGCGCCGGCCGCACCGGCGGCACCGGGCGGGCCGGGTGTGGCCATCGGGTTCGCGCCGCCGTCGACGGTGGAACCGAACTGGATGCCCGCGCCGACCGGCGCCACGGCCGCCACCCGGGGAAGTAGGGGTGACGATGCCAAGGCGTCGTGGGTGATCGGTCCGGCCAGACTGGCACCACCACCACCGCCGCCGCTACCACCGCCCGCGCCGGCCAGCAGGGATTCGATATCGAGGGGACTCCCGCCACCGGTGCCGCCGAGACCCGGAATCTTGTCCAGCCCGGCCAGACCGAGCAGCTCCTGCTGTTCTTCAGGGGTGAGCGCGCCGGTCAGTTCGGTGAAGGTCTCCTGTAGCTGGGTCCACCCGTCCTGTGCCGCGGTCAGCAGTTCCTTGATCATCGAGGGCAGGTCGGTGCTCTGCCCTGTGCTCTCCGGGGTCATCGTCGACGAACTGCCCGCCAGGTCCGACCCGGCGGACGCGGACAGCGGCTCGAGCTCGCGCGAGGTGGTCGAGCCAGGACTGCCTGCGGTCTTCTCACCGGTCGAACCGCCGTCGACAACCGGCGCGGCCCTGTTCGACATCGCGCCGTCGATTTCCTCGGCACTGCCCGATTCGACCCCGAGGCAGGAGCTTTCCTGAGCCAGCCCCTCGATGGCGGCGTCACCGGCGAACAGTTCGGAGGTGGCCTCGGAACTGCCCAGGACGGACTGACCATCGTCCTGCCCGCCGGTGGTGGCAGCAGCGCCCCGGACGGGTGAACCCGCGCCGGACTCGTCGCCGGGTCGATGACCGCCGGACCCACCGCCGGCTCCCCGGCCGCCGGACCCGCCACCATGACTACCGGACCCACCACCAGACCCTTGACCACCGGACCCGCCACCAGCACCTTGACCACCGGACCCACCACCGGATCCCCCGCCACCGAACCCACCACCGGATCCCTGACCACCCGGCTCACCACCGGTCCCCTGACCACCGGACCGACTACCGGATCCCCCGCCACCGGACCCACCACCAGAGCCCTGACCACCGAACTCGTCGCCGGTCGCGGCGAACACGGCCGGTGTGACAACGGGCTTCGGCTCACCGGATGTGCTGTCGCCGTTGATGATCACGCTCGATGGCAACTGCGGGTACGCAGTCTGGATGCCGCCGAAAGCACCATCGGCGGCGGGCAACGTCGGCACGTGCGTCGAGGACAGCGTCAACCCGGTGAGATAGGTGTTGCGGAAGTTCTGCCGATAGATCGGCAGGTCGTTCGTACTCGCGGGGGGAACGGCGGAGACCGTGTCTGCCGGGTTCGTCGCTGTCGGCGGCATCGACCGCTGCGTCGAATCCAGCCAGCCCGCCGTGAACCGCACCAACTCACCGACCCCGCGCACCCCGGCCGACAACCGCGGCACCGCGAGCGCATATGCCTTGACCGCCTGCACCGCGACCTCTTTGCCAGGACCGGTCCACTGCTCGACAGTCACCGTGTCGACGCGGTCGACGAAATCGGCGAAGACTCCCTCGAGTTCACCCGCCGTCCACAGCCATCCCCCTGACTGGTCGGCGAGGGTGGCGACCACCTGGTTCACCCTGATGTAGTTGCCCACCTCCCACAGCGCCGACCAGCTCATCCCGTCGGCGCTCTCGCCGGCGATCGCCGTCGAGTCGACAGCCTGCGAGCCACTCAGCGAGTCGGGCAGAGCCACCGTGGTCGGCACGACCGGCGGTGGGGTGTGCGCCGGGTAGTCGTCGAACACCGTCTTGCCCGGTGGATCGCGCTGGATCCCGTCGAGCAGATCGGCGTTGAAGCCGTCCATGTCACCGTAGGCCTTACCGGCCGCGACGAATGTGTCGATCATGTCGGTGAGAATCGACTTGTGGTCGGCCAGAATGCCGTCCAGCTCGGTCGCCTTCCGGCCGAACTTCGTGCCGAGCGCCACGCCGGAGCCCAGACCCGACACCGGTTTGCCCGTCCCGAGACTCACCAGATGCTCGCGAAGACCATTGATGCCCTGGATGACCAGCGAGGCGGCGGCCGCGAGATCGCGGGCCACCGACGGCTCGAATCGCAGTGGGTCGACCGACCCCGCCGGATGCGAGCGGGCATACTCGCTCAGGCTCGACCAGGGACTTCCGGTGAACGTCGGCTCGTCGGTGCTCATGGTCACGCTCCTGGTAGAAGTGCGGCGATCACGGTTCGACGATCGCCGCACCGGACATGGTCAGCTGGTGCATCGCGGAATCGATATCGGCGTCCGCGCCGAACACCGCCAGCACATGCCCGCGGGTGAGGGCGCCCTCATAGGCCGCGACGAGCAGATCGGCCACATGATCGGCGGCCAGGCTGCCGGGACCGGCGCCGATCAGACCGCGGACCACCAGCTCGGCCGCGTCGTCGCTCCAGATACCGGGCATCGCTTCGTCGATCCGGTCGGTTTCGCTCCCGGCACCGCGATACCACCGGTCCTCCAGCCACCAGTAGCAGAACGAGACCATTCCGGTGGCCGCTCGGGCGTTGAGCACCTGATCGGTCACCCAGGCCGGCGCGCCCGCGTACACCGGCGGTAGCTCGGATCCGTTCCGGTAGGCGGCACGTAACGCGTCCGCCTCCCACACACCGCCGGACAGCACCGCCCGCGCGCGCGGCAGCAGATACAGCGTCGCGCCGGATCGCTGCGCACCCTCGAACCAGCCGAAGGACGGCATGATCCGGGGACCCCACTCCGAGCGCACCGCGACGAAGGCCGCCGACAGCACGGTCCAGCGCACCCAGATCGCGGGCAGCTCGGGCAGCTCGTCGTGCGTCGCCACCGCCGCTGTCCCGCTCTCACGATCCGCCCTTGCCCGCTCGGCCGCGACGGCGGGTGAGCGCGTCTGCCGATCATCGTGGAACAGATAGGCGGACAACCACATCGGCAGCTCGCGGCGCGGATACTCGGCCAGGTCGGCCAGATAGGCCTCGGGAGCGAACAGCTGGTCGTCGGGGAACGGGTCATCGCCGTAGTCGTAGTCGACCTCGAGTTCGCCCTCGGTGTCGAGCCGCATCAGCAGTCGCCACCACGGCCCGTCTCCGGCATCGGCCGAGACCACCCGTTGCTCGGCGGCCAGCGCCAGCACATCCTCGGGCACCGAGGCCTGCAACACCTGTTCCTCGGCATCGACGTAGTTGACCTGCCCACCGCCGAGCGCGACGGTCATCGTGAAGACCGCCGACAGCTCCTGCCATCCCGGCGGGCCCATCTCGCCCAGCGCCCGCGCGATGCGGATCACGAGCTCGCGCGCCCGTTCCTCGGACGTGGACTCCGGGACGCTCGGCGCGCTCATCGCCGGTCTTCCGTTCGCATCGGCATCGCGGGCCGACCGCACCGCAGTTCGTCCATCAATGATCCACTTCGTGGAAGTCGTCCATGCGCTCGAGAATTCGCTCGATCTCGCCGTCGACCCATTCCGACAGACCCGCGCCCGACATACCCACCGCGGTCGGTGCCGCGTGATGCAGCTCCATCACATACCGACCGTCACCGGGCAGGTCGCGCCACAACCTGCCGCCGCGGGTGATGCCGCGCGGGCCGTACATCGATCTGCCCTGCACCACCTGCACCACGCCGGTCGACTCGGCCGGGATCGCCAGAAACCGCGCGCTGGGAAACCCACGGGACTCCTCGTCCGCGACCAGCGAGCCGAAGCCGAAGCCGGCCGACTCCGGCTCCAGCTCGATGGCGATCGGTCCGCGCAAACCCGCGACCGCGGCGGGCATATGCGCCATGACCGCATCACCGAGACCTCGCGGATCACAGGTGGAAATCGTGAAACCGCCTGCGTGGTCGAGAGTCCGGCCCGGTTTCTGCACGGCCACATAGGCGCGCGAACCCCGTCGGCCCGCATGGACAAGGGTCCACTTCTCCGGATTGTCGAAATCCGCGTCGTCCCACGCCTGCGCACCGACCACGACGGTCGGCGCGGCGAGAGTGTCGATGATGATCTCCAGATCGCGGTCCATCCGCCGGGCCAGGTCCTGCCTCGTAGCCAGGCAGGCCCGCTCGAATTCTTCGAGCTCGCGGATATCGCTGGTGAAGGTGAACGGGGTCGGCAGTTCACCGCCCACATACTGATCACACAGCACCTTGAACTCGAGATCGGTGAAGTTCCAGGTGCTCACCGCCGTACTCCCGTCATGGCTCGATCACCGGTTTGACCCGAAACGGCGTGTCGCCCAAGGCTTCTTCCATCCAATCGGTCGAGGTCAGGAATCTCGGCCTGCGATGCCCACCGGCCGCACCACCCGCACCCGCGCCCGCACCCGGCGAACCGGCCGCGCCGGGGGTGCCCGGCTGACCATAAGGACTCGAGCCCGTCGCCGCGCCCATGGCCGTACTGGAGGCATCGCCCGCGGTGGTCGCGGATGCGAACAGGTTCGTGTGCCGGGGCTCGGCGAGTAGCTGCGCCGGCTCGACGCCACCGCCACCACCGCCGCCACCGCCACCGGCATCGCCGCCACCGGCACCGCCGCCACCGGCCATGCTGGGGTCGAGACCGGCGGCGATATCAGCCAGCCCTTCCATGCCAGGGATCTTGCTCAGCCCGTCCAGCTGGGTCGCCAAGCTCTCGGCGGCCGCGGGGTCGAGCACACCGGACAGGAAATTGCCGAAGGCCTCGAATCCGGTGCCGATGAGTTCACCGATCTTCGAGATCAGGTCGGAGCCACCGGAAGTCGCGAGATCGAGCAGATTGCTCCCGTTCTCACCCAGTACAGCCTCGAGGCCACCGGCCTCGGCGATGCCGGGCAACAGTTCACCCAGCGCCGCGGACTGTTCCTCGGTCAGTGTCGGCAGCAGTTCACCCAGCTGCGCGACCTGATCCGAACTCAGCGTCGGCAACAACTCGCTCAGCGAACTCAGCGCCTCGGGACTGAGATCCTGGAACAGTTCGCCGAGCGCGGCGGTCTGCTCCGGGGTCAGGTTCGACAGCACGTCGCCGAGGGCGGTGGCCTGCTCGGGGGTCAAGCTCGGGAGCAGGTCGGTCAGCGCGGCGCCTTGCTCCGGACTCAAGCCAGGAATCAGCTCGTCGAGCGAGGGTGCGCTGCCGTCGGTGTCGGTATCGCCGCCGCCGCCGATGATGTCGTCGATGATGTCCTGCATCGACGGTGGTTTCGTGCCCTTCGAACCCGAACCCGAACCCGAACCTGAACCTGATCCCGAGCCCGAGCCCGAGCCCGATCCTGAGCCGAGGCCGGAGGGAATTGCGCTGCCGCCCTGAGGGATCGGGGAATCAGCGTTCGAGGTGTCGCCGGTTTCGCCGCCGGCTTGGCCGAGCAGTTCCGAGAGGCTGGGAACTGGGCTGCTCCCACCGGTTCCGCCACCGGTTTCGCCGCCACCGGTTCCGCCACCACCGGTTTCGCCACCACCGGTTCCGCCACCCGTGCCGCCACCGGTTCCACCGCCGGAACCGAGTATGTCGTCGAGACTGGGAATTGGGTTATTGGATCCGCCACCCGTGCCACCACCCGTGCCACCACCGGTTCCACCACCACCGGTTTCGCCACCACCGGTTCCGCCACCCGTGCCGCCACCCGTGCCGCCACCGGTTCCACCGCCGGAACCGAGTATGTCGTCGAGACTGGGAATTGGGTTATTGGATCCGCCACCCGTGCCACCACCGGTTCCACCACCGGTTCCGCTACCACCGGTTTCGCCACCACCCGTGCCGCCACCACCGGTTCCGCCACCTGTGCCACCACCAGTTCCACCACCACCGGTGCCGCCACCGCCGGTTCCACCACCACCGGTGCCGCCACCGCCCGTGCCGCCACCACCAGTTCCGCCACCGCCGGTTCCACCACCGCCGGCATCTTGTTTGGTAGGAATCTCGATCGTCGGGATCGTCGACTGGGTCCGCTTGATTCCCTCCGCGTAGTACTTGTTGAAACGGTCGCGGTACTTGCCGGTCTGGTCCTTACACGCGTACTTCTTCGGCGAGTCCGGGGCGGGCATCTCGTTCTTGGTGACCGTCAACCACTGACTGGTATAGAGCAGGCTGCTGCCCGTGGTCTTCGTCGCGGCGACCAGGTCAACCGTGCTGTTCTTGTACTTTTCCACCGCATTCGCGGCTGCCTCCGACGAAGCACCCCGCCAAGAGGTCTTCAGGTTGTTTATCTGGGTCGCGTATGTCTGGAGATGATGCTCGATCTTGCCCGCGAGCCACAGCCAGTGGGAATGCATTTCGTAGGCCTGCGTCGGCATGATCGACTGCCCGAACGCCTTCAGGTCGTCGAAGTGCAGACTGTCCGCGTTCTCGATCGTGATGTTGACCGTATCGGTCTTGCCGCCATATCCCTGCACTGCCTGGGGAAAGGTCGGCATGGTGTAGGAGAAATCTGAATATCCGCCGCCGGCCCTGGACTCGTCGCCGATGTCGAACTTTTCGAACTCCTCTTCGTCACCACCGGTTCTCGTGACATCCGGCGCACCGGTGGACGCAGGCGGGTTGAGATTCACCTTGACATCTTTGACCTTGGTCAACGTATCGAAATTGACCTTGCTGCTGTTCTCGGCTGCCGCGAACGCCTTGCCGGCTGCGACGAACGTATCGTACTGATCCTCGACGATATCCACGTGATTGCGCAGCGAATCATAGAGCGCTTGGCCGTGCGCACTGTAGACCTTCGCCAGCTCACGGCTCGACGCCAGATTACTGAACGCGCCGACGGAATTCAGACGCTGTTCGTAGACGATATCCGCGAGACGGTCCAGGTCCGCGATCAACTGGGCCGCGGCCTTGGTGGCCGCGACAACGTCGGTATCCTGGAACTGGAGCTGCCCGCTGTTGGCAGCACCGAGAATCGGTCCCCAGGCAGTCACGGGCGCCGGCGCGGTCATCGCTTATGCTCCTGCGTCATTCGGTCCACCGGTCACTCTTTCTCGTCGGAGGCGATCATGAGTAGGGCTGCCTGCACCTGGCCATCAGCGAAACCGACTGCCCCTGATGCCAAGGCGTCACCGCTTTCGAGAAGGCTCTTGCGCGTCACCTTGTAGCCCTTCGTCCCACCGGCGAACTTGCCGCCGAAAGAGTCGTTCCCCCAAGGGAAATTGGTCGTATCGGATTCCAGTGCGAGCGCACCACGAAGTTTGGTGACTATTCGCTTGAGCTCCGCCGCGGCATCGACAGTGATGGCCGACGCTCGCTTCAGCTCGTAAGGGTCGACTTCGATACGTTCCGCCATCGGACTACGGCCTCACTATCAGTGCTATCGGATTCATGTCAGATTGAAAGGTTTGTCCACACCGCCACCGGGCGGAGCCCCCGCGGCGGCCCCGGGATCCGGCTGAGCCTGCGCCCCGTCCGCAACACCCGGCTCCACCACCACCGCACCGCCAGGCTGCCAGTCATGCTTATCCGCCAAATCGGTTGGCGCGGTGTACGCCGGCGGAAAAACAAAGGGCATCGGATACCACTTGGCCCGAGTCTTGGCCCTCATGTCCTTACCGTCACCGAACCCTGGTGAGAGCACGACGTTGTGCCCCCTCCTCAGATCGAACACGGTAAAGGTGTCCGAGTTCACACCAGGAGGTCGTGGCGTCACACCAACGGGAGGCGCCGGGGTATTCGGACCACCAACAGGAGGCGCAGGCGGAGTACCCGCACCATCAGTGCCGACCGGCGGAGCACCCGACCCATCAGTACCGACCGGCGGAGCACCCGCACCATCAGTACCGACCGGCGGAGCACCCGACCCATCAGTACCGACCGGCGGAGCACCCGCACCATCAGTACCGACCGGCGGAGCACCCGACCCATCAGTACCGACCGGCGGTGCACCCGACCCATCAGTACCGACCGGCGGTGCACCCGACCCATCGGTTCCGACCGGCGGAGTACCCGCACCGTCGGTGCCGACCGGCGGAGTACCCGCACCGTCGGTGCCGACCGGCGGTGCACCCGACCCATCAGTACCGACCGGCGGTGCACCCGACCCATCGGTTCCGACCGGCGGAGTACCCGCACCGTCGGTGCCGACCGGCGGTGCACCGGACCCGTCGGTGCCGACCGGCGGTGCACTCGACCCATCGGTGCCGACCGGCGGTGCACCCGCACCATCGGTGCCGACCGGCGGAGTACCCGCACCATCGGTGCCAACCGGCGGAGTACCGGACCCATCGGTGCCGACCGGCGGTGCACTCGACCCATCGGTGCCGACCGGCGGTGCACCCGCACCATCGGTGCCGACCGGCGGTGCACCGGACCCATCGGTGCCGACCGGCGGAGTACCGGACCCATCGGTGCCGACCGGCGGGGTACCCGCCCCGTCGGTGCCAACCGGCGGAGTACCGGACCCGTCGGTGCCGACCGGCGGTGCACCGGACCCATCGGTGCCGACCGGCGGTGCACCCGCACCATCGGTGCCGACCGGCGGAGTACCGGACCCGTCGGTGCCGACCGGAGGGGTACCCGCCCCGTCGGTGCCGACCGGCGGAGTACCGGACCCATCGGTGCCGACCGGAGGGGTACCCGCCCCGTCGGTGCCAACCGGCGGAGTACTCGACCCATCGGTGCCGACCGGCGGTGCACCGGACCCATCGGTGCCGACCGGCGGAGTACTCGACCCATCGGTGCCGACCGGCGGTGCACCCGCCCCGTCGGTGCCAACCGGCGGAGTACCGGACCCATCGGTGCCGACCGGCGGAGTACCCGCCCCATCGGTGCCAACCGGAGGGGTACCCGCCCCGTCGGTGCCAACCGGCGGTGCACCCGCACCATCGGTGCCGACCGGCGGAGTACCCGCACCATCGGTGCCGACCGGCGGTGCACCCGCCCCGTCGGTGCCAACCGGCGGAGTACCGGACCCATCGGTGCCGACCGGCGGAGTACCGGACCCATCGGTGCCGACCGGCGGCGCACCCGCACCATCAGTACCGACCGGCGGCGCACCCGCACCATCAGTACCGACCGGCGGCGCACCCGCACCATCAGTACCGACCGGCGGTGCACCCGCACCATCGGTGCCGACCGGCGGAGTACCCGCACCATCAGTACCGACCGGCGGCGCACCCGCACCATCAGTACCGACCGGCGGCGCACCCGCACCATCAATACCAACCGGCGGAGCACCCGCACCATCGGTACCGACCGGAGGCGCAGGCGGAGTACTCGACCCGTCAGTGCTCGGGCTCGTCACGCCACGGGTGTTCGTTCCACCAGCGCTCGTCCCACCGCCGACACTCTTCCCAGCACCGGTGCCTGTTCCACCGCCGGTACTCGAACCGCCGCCGGTGTTCGGCGCCCCACCGGTGCTCGGGGTACTCAGCGCCCCACCAGTACTCGGGCTCGGGGTACTCGGCACGCCGACAGGGGAGGGGGTACTCGACCGATCACCGCCGACAGGAGGCGGATCAGTGCCGACGCGAGGCGGCGCACCCACACCATCAGTACCAACCGGAGGAGTACTCGACCCGTCGGTACCGACCGGAGGCGTGCTCGCCCCATCGGTACCAACCGGGGGCACACCCGCACCATCGGTACCGACCGGAGGAGTACCCGCACCATCGGTACCAACGGGCGGAGTACTCGACCCATCGGTGCCGACCGGCGGTGCACCCGCACCGTCGGTGCCAATCGGCGGTGCACCCGCACCATCGGTTCCAACCGGAGAAGTACTCGCCCCGTCGGTGCCGACCGGCGGTGCACCCGCACCATCGGTGCCAACCGGCGGCGCACCCGCACCATCGGTTCCAACCGGAGAAGTACTCGCCCCGTCGGTGCCGACCGGGGGCGCACCCGCACCATCGGTGCCAACCGACGGCGCACCCGCACCATCGGTACCAACCGGCGGCGTACTCGCCCCATTGGTACCAACCGGCGGAGCACCCGCCCCATCGGTGCCGACCGGGGGCGCACTCGACCCGTCGGTGCCGACCGGAGGTGCACCCGCACCATCAGTACCAACGGGCGGAGTACTCGACCCATCGGTACCAACCGGCGGTGCACCCGCACCGTCGGTGCCGACCGGCGGTGCACCCGCACCATCAGTACCGACCGGCGGTGCACCCGCACCATCGGTACCGACCGGAGGTGCACCCGCACCATCCGTGCCAACCGGCGGTGCACCCGCACCATCAGTACCAACGGGCGGAGTACTCGACCCATCGGTACCGACCGGAGGTGCACCCGCACCATCCGTGCCAACCGGCGGCGCACCCGCACCACCGGTACCGACCGGCGGTGCACCCGCACCATCAGTACCAACCGGAGGTGCACCCGCACCATCGGTACCAACCGGAGGTGCACCCGCACCATCCGTGCCAACCGGCGGCGCACCCGCACCATCGGTACCAACGGGCGGAGTACTCGACCCATCGGTACCGACCGGAGGTGCACCCGCACCATCGGTACCGACCGGGGGTGCACCCGCACCATCCGTGCCAACCGGGGGCGCACCCGCACCATCGGTACCGACCGGCGGTGCACCCGCACCATCGGTACCAACCGGAGGTGCACCCGCACCATCCGTGCCAACCGGCGGAGCACCCGCACCATCCGTGCCAACCGGCGGAGCACCCGCACCATCAGTACCAACGGGCGGAGTACTCGACCCATCGGTACCAACCGGAGGTGCACCCGCACCATCCGTGCCAACCGGGGGCGCACCCGCACCATCGGTGCCGACCGGCGGTGCACCCGCACCATCGGTACCAACCGGAGGTGCACCCGCACCATCCGTGCCGACCGGAGGTGCACCCGCACCATCCGTGCCAACCGGCGGAGCACCCCCACCATCAACACCAACCGGCGGGGCACCCCCACCATCAACACCAACCGGCGGAGCACCCACCCCACCAGTGCCGACGGGAGGCGGCGCGGAACCAGTGGTCAGGCCTGCAGTGACCACTGGAACTCCAGGGCCGGGGGTGAGTGGGATGCCTGCACCTGTGGCGGGGGTCGGGGTGCCGCCACCGAACATGTCACGCACTTTGTTGAAGCCCAGGCTGGTGGTTGTTCCCTTGTGCCAGACGTTCGTCCGGACTTCACCGCTCGATATCGGTGTGAATCGGTGGGAGATACCTCGCGCACCACCGACCATCGCACCACGCGCGACAGCACCGGTCCACCCATGGGGCGAGGCCATGGAAGTGAGATCTCCGGTGACCATAGCGGCGCCGAGATTGCTGAACACGTTGCTTACCGCGCCGGAGGCGCCACCGATCACCGCACCGTGTACGAACATGCCCGTGCGGAAAGGTGCGTTGCCCAGATTGCCGAGGCCGGTCGGTTGACGCCATGGAAAATGCTTGTCGACCTTGGGGAAGATGAGCTTGTTGGAACCATGGCCGAGCACACGGGCGAATTCGCGACCGAAAGGAGTAGAGACCGCCGCACCCATCACCGATGCGCCGAACTCCTTTCCGTTGAACTTCCGGCGCTTCCCCTGCCCCATCTGACCGACCTGGATAGAGGCGTTGATACCGCCGGCGACGAGCACCGCCTCACCGATCTTGATCGTGTATACCGAGAGGCCCCTCGAGGACGGCAGCGTATTCTTCCAGCCGGGACTGGCGATCTTGGACTTCCAGTCGAGAATCCAGTACTTAGATGTCCGGGTTCCGTTCGCCACACCTGCGGTCAACGAATCGGCGTGGTGAATGAATTTGATCTTCGACAGTTGCTTTTGGATACCGCCCTGGAGGGTGTCCTCGATGACCCGCAGAATCGATCGAGTCGTAGTGATGGCCGCGGCCTCGACAGCAGGCGCTGTCGGCGGGAACACCCACGCCCAGATGATCTCCAGCAGCAGCCAGATCAACGAAATGATGATGTTCAGCTTTGCCGCTTGGAGTTCGGTGCCCATGTCGAAGGTGGTGTCGGACAGGCCCTTGTAGAGATCGGACAGCGCCTTGATCGACTGCTCCCCCACCAGGAACTTGTCGAACATCAGGCCGATCTGGTCCGCACCCTCCCCGGCGGTGTAGGCCCCCATCGCCGCGGTCTTCGCGGACTCGAACTGGCCGATCGCCGTGACGAGTTCGGTGCTGGCCGCCTCCCAGGCACGGGAGACATCCCACATCTTGTCTTCGTCGCCGTCAGGCCACGAGGCGCCGGCGATCCAACCGAGCCAACGCAGCTCCGGCGGCAGATACAGGGTCATGGGGTGGCCGACTCAATCGTTGTCGGAGACCATAGAGCGCGAGCCGGTTCCAGGATCGGAACCCGCTGGGGCTGCGTCGTATTCGCGCATCCCCTTCGGTGCCGGTGGCTCGACCGGCATCCGCGAGCCGAGGTCGGGGGCGCCGTCGATCAGGTCCGACAACTTCGGCAGCGCGGCCTTGCGCTCACGCAGCGGCGCGAGCAGTTTCTCGCTGAGCGAGCCGACCTCGGTCGCGGCCTTCTGCACAGCCTCGGTCATGCCCTCGGCGATCTCCTCGTAGCTGAGTTCGGCGATATCGTCGGCGAAGACCGTCTGGATCAGCAGACCATCGGCGTTGACGGTCACCGTGATCCGCTCTTCGCAGGCAGTGCCGGTGGCGGTCAGCCTCGACCGTTTCAACTGAATCTCGGCGATGCCGCGCATCTGCTCTCCGAGCCCGTCCAGCATTGTCATCATGTCGGCACGTAGGCGCTCGTTGACCATCGCAAGACCTCCAGACTTCGTTGATCAAGAACACCGCATCACAGTGAATCCGACATGGCGCGAAAGGAAACTGCGCGGAACGAGCAGACCGATACCCCTTGTCGCAGTGTGGAATCGAGCGTCTCCATGCCCGTCGCCGGAAGGCCGGTGGCATCGAATGTCAGCCGCGCGTCATCCCCGATTCACCTTCCCGGTTCCCCTCGGTCGCCCGTTGAGGCGAGCCTGATCCGATGTCCGGCACCCTGGTCGATCTGCTGACCGCGTTGCACGCCAGCGAGCGAACCATCACCTTCGACACCGGGAAGACGCTCGCGCACCGCGACGTGCCCGCCGCGGCAGGTGACATCGCGCTGCGTCTGCGCGAACTCGGTGCGGGCCCCGGCGACGTCGTCGGCCTGCTCATGCCTACCTGCCCGGCCTGGGTCACCGGGTTCTTCGGCGCGATCAGCACGGGCGCGGCGGTGACGGGCCTGCCGCTGCCACCGATCGCTCCCGCGGCCGCTGTCGCACAGTTGGCCACGATCGTGCAGACCGGCGAGGTGCGGTATCTGCTCACCGCGGGAATCGGCACCGAGGTGGGAAAGGCTCTGGCCGAACGGATTCCGACGCTGCGGGTCATCGACCTCGACACCCCCACTTCGCACTCCGGCAGTTGTCCGCCCGCGGTCACTGTCGCGCCGGACGCGCTCGCGGTGGTGCAGTTCAGTTCCGGAAGCACCGCGCGCCCCAAGGGCGTTCGGTTGACCCACGCCCAATTCCTGTACGGGGTGGCGGCACTGGTGGACCACGCCGAGGTCACCACCGATGACGTTCTCGTGCAGTGGGTTCCGCTGTTCCACGATATGGGTCTGGTCTCTCTGATGACCTCCCTGCTCGTCCCCTACGACGCGCACCTGTTCAGCGCCAAGACCTTCATCACCGACACCGCCGACCTGCTCCGCTACATCGCACAGGTAGGCGGCTCGATAGTCTGCGGGCCGAACTTCTCCTTCGACCGATTCCTCGGCGCGGCCGCCGAAGCTTTCGGCGCCGACACCACCGACGCGCCCCTGGCTCGCTGGCGGCTGGCCATCAACGGGGCCGAGCAGGTTCGTCCGCACACCGTTCGCGAATTCGCCCGTGTCTTCGGGCCACTCGGCGTGCCGGTCTCGACGATGTCTCCCTGCTACGGCATGGCCGAAGCGACGCTGGCCGTCACCATCCCCCGTCCGGGCTGCGTGCCCCGGGTGCTGACCGTCGACCGGAACGCGCTGGTGCCGGGACAGCCGTATCGGGTCGTGGCCGCCGATGCGCCGAACGCTCGGGAGATCGTCGGCGTCGGTGTGCCTGTCCCCGGTATCTCGCTACGGATCGCCGATATCGACGGCACGGTGCTGCCCGACGGCTGTGTGGGTGAGATCCACATCCACGGCCCCGCGGTGACCTCGGGGTACCTCGGCGCGGACGGGTCGCAGATCGTCGACGGCTGGCTGCGCACCGGCGATCTCGGGCTGATCGAGTCCGGCGAACTCGTGATCGTCGGCCGGGTCAAGGAGATGATCATCGTCGCCGGCCGGAATTTCTTTCCCGACGATGTCGAGGAGGCGGCCCGCACGACTGCCGGGGTCTACAAGGGGCACTGCGTCGCGGTCGCGGACAGTGCCGCCGAACGCATGATCGTCGTCGCGGAGTCCGAGGCCAGGCCCGGCTCCGCGGCGGCCGACGCGGTGATCACGCAGATCCGGCGCGCGGTGTCGGGCACGTTGGCCCTGTCCGCGGTGACGGTGCTGCTCGTCGCGCCGAAGTCGTTGCCGCGCACCACCAGTGGGAAATGGCAGCGCGCGCTGATCGCCGAGCACGTCCGTCGCGAGCTGGCCGACCGCAGGCCCGCCGAGATCACCCGGGTGCTGCGCGCGGAACTGGCGCGCCGGTTCGCCTGCCGGGTCGACGACATCGATCTCGCCGCGCCGATCACCGAACTACCCGGTGCGGACTCGGTGCTCGTGCTCGAGACGCTGGTGGCCTGCGAACGACGCTGGCGGGTCCGGCTCGATGAGGACGCGCTCGCCCACGTCCACACCGGCGCCGACCTGCGCGACCTGTTCCTCCACGCGCTCGGCTCCAGCGCGGTGGCGCCGGGCTGAGCCGGCCTGTCAGATCGGGGGGAGATCGGCGATCTGCACCAACTCGACACCTCGACTGCGGGAGACGAGAGTGCCGCGCCCGGGCGGCATCTTGCTCGGCCGCACGTCACCGATGATCTTGCCTTCGTCGCGGGCACCGCTCATCACCAGCGTCTGCACCGACAGATTCTTCATCGCACCGAGGATCGGATCGTAGAGCGCGCGCGAGACGCCGCCGATGCGCCGGGTGACGACCAGGTGCATGCCGATATCGCGGGCCTGCGGCAGGAATTCGATCAGCGGTGCGAACGGATTGCTCGAACCGGTGGCGACCATGTCGTAGTCGTCGACGATGATGTAGATCTCGGGGCCGGTCCACCAGCTCCGTTCACGCAGTTCCTGCGGGGTGATGTCGGCGCCGGGGATGCGCTTGGCCAGATAGGTCGCGACCTCCTGGATCATCTTCGCGCAGGTCTGCGAGGAGGTCGAGTAGCCGGCCAGTTGGTCGCCCTCGATCGCGCCGAGCATGGTCCGGCGGTAGTCGATCATGATCATCCTGGCTTCGGTCACTGTGGAGCTCTCGGCGATCCCGGCGACAATATTGCGCAGCAGTGTCGTCTTTCCGCATTCCACGTCGGCGAAGGCCATGAAGTGCGGTTCGGCGGCGAAATCCAGGACCAGCGGCTGCAGTTCGGATTCTCCGAGTCCGACCGCGATCTTGGTGGCGCCGAGTTCCAGCCCGGCCTCGCGCGCGGCGGCGAGCAACTGTTCGCGGGGGAACCGCAAGGGCAGCATGCGCACCTCGGGGGCCCGCCTGCGATTGCTGTGGAGTTCGGCCAGACCTTCCTTGGCGCTGGCGACGCCCTCGGCCAGGTTCGACGGATCGGAGTCGGAATTCAGGGTGGGCAACGCGATCAGCATGTGCAGCTGCTGCGGGGTCATGCCGCGGCCAGGTCGGCCGACCGGCACCTGGTGCGCGGTGCGCCTGCCCATCTCCGAGTCGCCGGGGTCACCGAGGCGCAACTCGAGCCTGGTACCGATCTGGTCCTTGACCACCGGCCGGATCTCGGCCCAGCGGGAAGCGCCGATGATCACATGGACGCCGTACGAGAGTCCTTGCGCAGCAATGGCATTGATCTGCGGTTCCAGCACGTCGAACTCTTCGCGCACCGCGGCCCAGCCGTCAACCACCAGGAACACGTCGCCGAAGTGATCGGCGGCCAGCGGGTCGTCGTCGGGTGCGGTGGAGCCGTTGATGCGGCGCGCTTCCTGGGTGGCGAACTTGCGGCGGCGGAACTCGACCATGGACTCGATACCGAGTGCGGCGAAGCGCTCCTCGCGCTGACGCATCAGGCTGGTCAGTTCGGCGACGGTGCGGCGCACCCGGTCACTGTCGAGCCGCCCGGCCACCGAGCCGACATGCGGGACGCCGACCAGACCGGTCATCGACCCACCGCCGAAGTCCAGGCAGTAGAACTGCACCTGTTCGGGAGTGTGGGTCGCGGCGGCGGCGATGATGATGGTGCGCAGCGTGGTCGATTTGCCCGACTGCGGACCGCCGACAACCGCGACATTGCCCTGCGCGCCCGCGAGATTGATGGTCAGCACATCGCGGCGCTGCTCGTAGGGCTTGTCGATGACACCGATCGGCATCCACAGCTGACCGTGCCGGTTGACCGGCGAGCGCCAGTCCGGGTCGGGCAGCAGCATGTCGGTGGTGGGCGACTCCTCCAGCGGCGGCAACCACACCTCGTGCGCGGGTCTGCCGTGCCCGGTCAGTCGGTGGACCACCACGTCGAGAAGGCTGTCCGGCACGCCTTCCTCCACGGGCGCGCCGGCCGGGGGCGGCGGCGGTGGCAGCTCCGGCAGACCGGGTAGCGCGGACTCGGTCCGCGCCTCGAGGTCGGGCTCGACGTGCGCGGCCTCGACCGGCGCTGCGGTGAAGACCGTCATCCGCTGACCACGCACCGGTGTTCCGTCGTCACCGGTCAGCGTGCCCGCGGGCGCCACATACGGTCCGGAGACGTAGCTGGCGTTGAACCGGAGTGGTTCGGAGGCATCACTTTTCAGGTAGCCCGCGCCGGGCACGCTGGGCAGGTGATAGGCGTCGGTGATACCGAGCACCGCGCGCGATTCGTTGGCCGAGAAGGTGCGCAGACCGATCCGGTAGGACAGGTGCGACTCCAGACCGCGCAGCTTGTTCTCCTCGAGGCGCTGCGAGGCCAGCAGCAGGTGCACGTGCAGCGAACGGCCGAGGCGGCCGATCATCACGAACAGTTCGGCGAAATCGGGTTTCTGCGAGAGCAATTCGGAGAACTCGTCGACCACCACGAACAGCGCGGGTAGCGGATCGAGCGGAACGCCCGCGGCTCTGGCCTTCTCGTAGTCGGTGACGTTGGCGTAGTTGCCCGAGGAGCGCAGCAGCTCCTGGCGGCGGTTCATCTCACCGGCCAGCGCGTCCTTCATGCGGTCGACCAGCGAGAGCTCGTCCTCGAGGTTGGTGATCACGGCCGCGACGTGCGGCAGCGAGTCGAGACCGAGGAAGGTCGCACCACCCTTGAAGTCGACGAGCACCAGGTTGAGCGCGTCCGGCGAATGCGTGGTGACCAGCGAAAGCACCAGTGTGCGAAGGAATTCCGACTTGCCGGAACCGGTGGCGCCGATGCACAGGCCGTGCGGACCCATGCCGTTCTCGGCCGATTCCTTGATGTCGATCTCGACCGGCGTGCCGTCCGGGGTGATACCGATCGGCACCCGCAGTCGCTCACGCGCGGTGCGCGGACGCCAGACCCTCGCCGGGTCGATCTGGGCGGCGTCGGGAATGCGCAACAGTGCCATCAGGCCGGGGTCGCTGGTGGTGCCCTCCCCCAGGCTGACGATCTGCGCGGCGGTGGCGAGCCGGTAGCGGGCGAGCGAGCGGGCGAACGCCGCCGCCTCGGCCGGGCTGACCTCGTCGGCCGTGGCGAACCGTTCCACCCCGGCGGCACTGCGCGCCGACACCGCACCGTCGGCGACGACCAGTTGCAGGCCGCGGCGCGCCGCGAGTCCGTTCTCGGGCGCGGTCAGATCGAGGACGGTCACCGAGTCGAGGCCGGACTCGCTGATGGTGCGTTCGTTGCCGCTGATGTAGCCGTCATCGATCACCACCACCAGGTGCAGCCTGCCCTGGGTCGGCTGCGGATTGCGCATGAACCGGCCGCGTTCCATCAGCTCGGTCTGCAGCGCCGACTCGAGCTCACCGAGCGAGGTGTAGATCATCCGCGCCGAGCCGAGTCCGTCGCGCGCCGACGGATGCTGCACGTGCGGAAGCCATTTCGCCCAGGCCCAGTGGGTGTCGGGGTCGGCGCAGACGATGGCGACGACGAGATTGTCCGGTCCGTGGAACGTGGTCAGCTCCATCAGCATGGCCCGTACCAGTTCACGGCCCTCGTCGAGGTCACCGCCGATATTGATGGCGGGGAACGCGCGCAGCGAGACCGCGGTCGGTAGTTCGTGCACCACCGAATGCGTGCGAACGAAACGACGCAGCGCCACCGTCGACACCGGCTCCAGATCTTCGAGCGGACCGGTCTCGGGCCTGGCCAGCTTGGTGGCGAGGCGGTGGCTGCCGACCCCGACCCGCACATGCCCGAAGTCGGGGTCGTTGGGGCGGCGCTCCCACATCCGCCTGCTGCCGATCAGCGAGGGCAGATCGGCCGGTTCGGGATGACTCCAGCCGAGGGTCTCGAGCTGTTTGGTGCCGGTGGTGCGCACATCCTTGCGCACCTGGTCGAGATACCGGAAGTAGTCCTTGCGTTCCTCGTTGAGCTCGACGGCGCGCTTGGGGCCGCCGCCGCGCATGCCCGCCATCATGCCGACCATCGACATGAGCATCATCATCGGGAACATCATCATCATCGGATTGGCCAGCAGATTGCGGCCCATCGTGACCATCATCGCGATCATGCCGACCACCGCGACCACCATGATGACGGGCATCAGCTTCATCATCAGCGGCGACGGGATGGCGCGCTGGATCTCGGGCGGCGGGGTGAGCGAGACTTCACCGCCCGGTGCGCGCGGCGGCGCGATCCGGGGGCGACGGACGAAACCTTCGGTTGCCATCGATCCCTCTACTACTCGAATTCCTGGTTCAGGTCGGCACTGCGTCGGCGGAACGGAAAGCCGAACGCGGCGCCGATTCCCAAGGTGGTCAACAAGATCAGCGAACCGGCGATCGCGACCTGCCGCGGTCGTGCGTCGGGTTCGGGCGCCGCGTACGGTTCGGCGATCGGGTGGCCGACGTCGGCGCCCTCGCTCGGCGGCTCAGCGGACAGTGGCGCGGTGAGCGCCGCGGGCGGGTCGATCAGACCCGCGCCGATGGCGTCGTCGCGGCCGCGACCCGGGGCGTGCGCGGTGCGGGTGATCCGATCCATCACCTGCTGCGCGGACAGTTCCGGATAGCGAGACCGGATCAGCGCGGCCAACCCCGCGACATACGGTGCGGCAAAACTGGTTCCGTCGATCGGCTGCACGCCCTCCATCGTCTGCACGCCGTCGACGAGCCCGGTGCCGCCGGGCTTGCTGTCCAGCGACACGATATTGCGGCCGATGGCGGCGGCCCCGACCCACGGCCCACGCAGCGACAGCGCCGAGGGTTGGCCGTTGACGTCGACCGAGGCGACCGACAGAACATACGGAGCGAACCAGGCCGGCGACGGGACCGTGGTCACCGAACCCCAGCCGGTGCCCTCGTTCTGGTTCTCACACGGCCCGCCCTGCTCCACATTGCCCGCCGCCGCCACGACCACCACATCGCGGTCGTAGGCGTACTTCACCGCGGCGCCGAGCGCAGCGTCCGCGGTATTGGAACCGGCCGCGGTGCACGCCACTTCGGAGATGTTGATCACGGTGGCGCCCATGTCCACCGCGCGGACGACCGCGCCGGCGAGGGTGAGCACACTGCCGTAGCCGTCGCTGCGCAGCGCACCGTCCTCCTTGACCGCGCCCTGCCGGTCCTTGCGATCGTAGGCGAGGCTGAGCTGGCGGATGGCCAGGATCTCCGCGTCCGGGGCGACGCCGACGAACGCGTCGTCGGGCGACGGCCGGGCGGCGATGATGCCCGCCACCAAGGTGCCGTGGCCGTCGCAGTCGACGGTGCCGTCGGAATCGCTCACGTAGTCACCGCCTGCCTGCAGTGCGGGCAGCCGTGGATGCCGGTTGACACCGGTATCGATCACGGCCACCTTCTGCCCGGCCCCCCGGCTGAACTGCCACGCCGAGGGCAGATCCAGGACCTGCTGCGACATCGGCGGTTCGACCGGCGCGCTACCGCGCAGCACCGGTTCGGCACACAGTTCACGCTGTTCGGTCGGTTCGAGCGGAGCCGGTCTACCGCTCAGCGCCACCGCGGCGTCGAGCGCACCGGGATCGATCCGTGGCGGGGCGACCGCGCTCGCGGGCATCGGGAAACCGGCGACCGCGCCGAGCACGGTCGCCGCACAGGTGAGCCGCAGCAGCGCGCGCCGCATGGCTGCGCCGGTCATATGTTGCGAGCGGTCGAGTACACATCCATCACCCACAGTGCGAGCGGGATCATCGTGATGATCAACAGGTACTCGAAGATCTCGATCATCCGCCTCGTCACCGGGGTCACTTCGACATGAGGTCCGATGACGCCGAACCCGGCGACACCACCCGCGGTCGCCAACAACAGTGCTATCGCGAGGAATTCGAGCGAATCATGTCCGAGGCCGAGCCCGGTCAGCAGCGCGAGCAGGGTGAGCGCGCCCGCGGTGATCAACGTGGCCGCCTGCACCAGATCGGCGTAGGAGCGCCCCCGCAGACACAGCACGATCCCCGCGACCGTCGCGAGGGCGACACCGCCGGAATGGAACGAGCCGAACGGGTCGGCCGCGCCGACGGCGCCGATCAGCGCGGCCAGCGCGCAGGCCACGACCAGACCGGTCTGGATCTGATTCGCAACCCGAGCGCGTTCGCCGAGCCCGGCCGCCGAAGGCAGCGCGATCGCACCGACCGCGCCGATACCCTCGATGGTCGGGCGCTGTTCGTGATCGGCGGGGTCGATCGCCCCGCCCGCGGTGGGCACCGGCGGAATCGGCAGCCTGGCCGTCACCGCGGCCAGGCGTGGCACCGACGACAGCAGGATGACGGCCGCGACGAGTACGCCGGCGAACAGCTTGGCCAGCCCCGGATGCCAGATCAGGTAGATCGCACCGGTCACCGCGCCGAACACGCTGACCGTGATCGCGGCAGCGAACAATCCCGCCCCGATTCCGGTTACCCGATACCCGACCACCGCGGCGACCAGCAGCACCACGCTGCCGAGCAACAGACTGCCCGCACCCAGCTGTCCTGGCACCACCAGTGCGCCACCGCCGGCCAACAGCAGCAGCGCGTCCAGCGAAAGCCAGTGCGCAGTAATCGAATCCGCGAACTTTCGCGCGGCGATCCCGGCCGCGGCCGACGTGACGACGCCGGTGCCGAGCAGCGCGAACGCGGGGGCGAGCGGATCGGTGTCGATGCGCGAGACGACCAGCAGCGCGAGCGCCGCGATGATCGAGACGGTCGCCAGCACCAGCCCGGTCCAGCGGGCCGCGGATCCGGACCAACCACGGAACTCGCCTGCGGTGAGCCGGGATACGGCGTCGATGACGTCGTCGAACAGCGCGGGCGACTCTTTGCGGGTCACCGGGCTCAGTACCAGCAGCTCACCGTCGTAGACCTCGGCCTCGGTGAGCGTGCGACTCGGCGCGAGGGGGTCCTGGCCGAGTCGCGCCAGCGTCCAGTGCTGGGCGCGGACCGGGGCGGAGTCCTCGTCGCCCTCCGGCAGGCGTGGATTCCGCGAGCGGATCAGCGCCACCAGGTCGCCGATGAATCCGGCGATCGGAACCGTTGCGGGCAAACCGATGTCGAGCTGCGTATCACCCCCGATCACTGAAACTCGGCATAGTTCCGGCTCATTGCCTAACAACGTCGACACCAGTGATGAACTCTCAGTCGTAGCTGACTACTTCCGTTGCGACCACACGGCAGCGTTACCTAATCTAACGGACATGGCAAACCGGCGCGATCGAAGTCGTCGCCGCCGGATTGAACACCAGCTGTCCATCAGAGGAAGATTTCGGGGTCCGACACCATATGCCAGACATTCGCCAGGCTCAGCGCGCCTTCGACGCGGGAGTCCTCTCGCTCGGTCTGTCCATCGACGGTCAGGAGTCCGCGCGTGACCAGGAGTACGCGAAGCTGGCCTTCCAGCGCGCGACGGAATGGGATTCGTCGATGTGTGACGCGTGGCTCGGCCGCGCCGCCGCCGGCGAGGTGACCAAGGAGGTGCTGTTCAATCTGCATCGCACCAGCCTTGATTCGCTCGGCCGCGAGCAGCGCCGGATCGGCCTCGCGCCGCGGGCCATGGCCGGACGCTTCCTGCCCGGCCTCTACATCGACTACCCGTTGTCCGGGCTCACCGAGATCTGGCTGGCCTGGGCATCGCAGCTGATCGCCGATACCGACTACGACCAGGCCGAGCAGGTGCTCGACGAGCTGGCGAAGCTGCGCGCGGGCCGCCCCGACGACCCCGACAAGCAGATCGACGATCGGATCAGCTCCTACATCCGCGGCATCCTGCACTACAACACCCAGCGTTGGCCGGAGGTGATGACCGTGCTGGCCGGTTCGGAGAGCTGGAAGGACCCGTACCTGGCCACCGGCGCGAACGTGATGGTCGGCACCGCGTGCGCGCAGCTGGGGTTGTTCGGGGAGGCGATCCGGCGGATGGAACAGGCTGAGGCGGGCCCGATTCCGTCGGCGAAGTTCACCGCCATGTACAACCGTGGCCTGTGCCTGCGGGAATCGGGCAACGAGGCCGAGGCCCAGAAGCTGTTCGAGCAGGTCTACTCGCAGCTGCCCGACTTCACCGCCAATACGACGGCGATGCGCGACCGCACCTTCCGGATCGTGGTCACCAGCCGCGAGGTGATCGACGCGCGCACCGACAAGTGGGACCCCGACTCGGCGCCGACGTTGGCCTCGATGAACGAGGCCGCCGCCGAGGACCGCGCCAAAACCGTACTCGCAGAAGCACGCGCGCAACTCGACAAGCAGGTCGGTCTCGCCTCGGTGAAGAACCAGGTGGCCAAGTTGCAGTCCTCGGCGCAGCTGGCCAAGATCCGGGCGGGTAAGGGCCTGTCGAGTCAGTCCCGTGGCCAGCACCTGGCTTTCACCGGTCCGCCCGGTACCGGCAAGACGACCATCGCACGGGTGGTCGCCAAGATCTATTGCGGTGTCGGATTGTTGAAGACGGACAAGGTGGTCGAGGCCAAGCGGGTCGACTTCGTGAGCCAGAACCTCGGCGGCACGGCGATCAAGTCCGAGAAGCTGATCGACAGCGCGATGGACGGCGTGCTGTTCATCGATGAGGCCTACACCCTGATCCAGACCGGACTCTCGGGTGGTGACGCGTTCGGCCGCGAGGCGGTGGACACGTTGCTGGCGCGGATGGAGAACGACCGCGATCGGCTGGTGGTGATCATCGCCGGGTACGACGGCGAGATCGACCGGCTGCTCGCCGCCAACGACGGCTTGGCCTCCCGCTTCGCCAAGCGTCTGCAGTTCCCGTCCTACACGGCCGTCGAGCTCGGGCAGATCGGCGAAATCGTGGCGAACAGCCGGGATTCGCAACTGTCCCCGGAGTCGCTGGCCACGCTGATCGAGACCTGCGAGTACCTCTACAACCTGGAGAGCACCGATCAGAGCGGGCAGCCGCGTCGCGGTGTCGACCTGGCCGGTAACGGCCGCTTCATCCGCAATGTGATCGAGTCGGCGGAGGAGGAACGCGAGTTCCGGCTCGCCAATACCGACGGGCTCGATCTGACCGAGGTCGACGACGACGTGCTGATGCGCATCGAGGAATCGGACATGCGGACCGCGCTCGCCGGGATCGTGGCCACCCTCAATATCGGACAGATCCCGAACCTGAGCTGAGCCCGCTTCGGCTATTTGCTCGCCGTCGGCAGTGAATCGTAGCTGGTCAGTGCATCTTTCGCGGACAGCGTCGGGCCGGGCACGAGTTTACCGATGATCGACCACGGTGCGAGCCTCGGCTTGTCACCGAGGCCGAGCACCGCGGCGGTCGCGGTGTCGGGGATGCCGTAGCGAATTCCGTTGTCGGCCACATAGAACAGCGATTCGCGCCGCAAGCTGCCGGGCTCGACCCCGGTGACCTGGACGTATTCGCCGGTGCTCGGCGCCAGGTACACCGCGTCCATCCGGTCACCCGAACCGTCGGCGGTCGAGAGTTTCACCGGCTTGGCCGAACCGGCCAGCGGCAGTTTCGTTCCGGCGAGCAACGTCACGGTGGCGCGTTCGGCGGGCCCGTCCACCGACTCCCCCTGCACGGTGGCCTCGCCGGGATCCTTGGCCCAGTTCACGCAGGCCACGGGGGCGTCCTCGGCGGACAGCAGGCGCGGCTTGTGCTCGGGGAAACCATCGATCGGCAGGGTGTGCAGGATCGGCATCCGGTCGAGCACATCCGGTGCCAGCTCGGCGATCTCGCGCATGCCACGCGAATCGGCGTTGCGCAACAGATCGGCGGTGAACTCCGAGACGCGCTGCACGCCGTCGGCCAACACCACGTACATCGTCTCCTGGCCCGCTGCCTCGACGCCGGTCACCGCGATGATGCCGCCGATCGGCACGTTCGACAGCTTGCCCGGCCCCGGTTCGCCCGCGCGCTCGATGGTCGGCACGGTCAGCGACGGGGCCTGGGTGGTCGCGCCGAGCACCGCGCTGCCGATCGGGCGGACCCGCTGACCGGTCAGGCCGAGGGTGCGGGCGAGCACCGAGTTGTTCGGGTCGACCTCGGCCCTGGTCCCGCGGTACACGAGGAAGGTCTTGTCGCCGTGGCGCATCAACATGGCGTCGTCCGCGCCGATGGCACCGATCCGGTCACCGGTCTCGGGCTTGCCGATGATGGTGGTGGTCAGGCCCCCGCTTGCCCCGGACGCGCTGCCGACGGCCGAGAGCTGGGTGGTCTCGCACAATGTCCAGTTCGAGCTCGACCCCTGCTTGGAACCGGGCATCGCCGCCGGGGCGCCGGGAATGCCGAGCAGCGGCCCGCGCGGCAGCGACCCGAGCTTGTCGTCCTTCACCGATTTCGGCGCCTGCGCGTCGCCGGCGATGAGCCGGGCCGAAGCCAGATTGAGGACCGGGTGGAGGGTCTTCTCGCCCTCCTTGGCCTCGACGACCACGTACATGGCGCCGCTCTGCTTCCCGGTGACGATCAGTGCGTCACCGATCGCGCCCTGTGGTCTGAGAAAGCCGAGGATCGCCGCGCCCGCCACGACGATCAGTCCGAGCACCGCGCCGACCATCATCGACCGGCTCTGCGACTTCATCGGGTCGTGCAACATGCGCACATCACGGCGGACCAGTGCGTGATCGAGCCTGCGTAGCAGAAAGCGATAACCATTGACCTGGGCTTTGGTTGTCAGCTGTGCCGGCACAGGTACTCCATTGCTGAGTTGATCACCGTCTCGTCGGACACGGTACCGTAAATCCGAACTTGTCCTTCACCACGATTCGACGTATGCCAAGCAGGGACAACGATTTTGAACAACGATGTGAACGCCGGGGAAACCGGCAGCGCACAGATCTACGACACCTTGCGTGATCCGGAATTCTGGTTGTTCCGGATGTATCCGCTGCGTGCGTGTGTGCCCACCGCGGTACTCGCGGCGACCGTGGCCTGGATCGTGCTGGCGACGACCGATTCGGTCTACGGCGCGATCGGCGGCGCCGCGGCGGTGCTCGTGATCGGACTCGTGCCGATCCGGCGCAGGCCGCCTGCGGTGCGGATCGGGGACTGGTCGGCCCGCCGCCTGCGCGGCCGCGCCGACACCCTCGATCGGGCACCCGCGTTCGACGTGCCGCTGCCCGAGGGCGGCGCCTGCGGGGTGCGCTGGGACGGTGATCTGCTGCTCACCATGCTGCGGATCGATCCGCCGCCGGACACCCTCACCCTGCTGCGCCGCGGCTCGCTGAGTGCCGACCAGTTGTTGCCGCTCACCGAAGTGGCGCGCTGCCTCGAGCAGTTCGATGTGGGGTTGGTGAGCATCGATGTGATCTCCACCGGAGCGCGCACCGCGGGCACCGGCGCGGCCGCGTACCTCTACAACCGGATTCTCGGCCCGCTGCCCGCCATCGCGCACCGCACCTGCTGGCTCGTACTGCGCCTTGACCCCGTGGCCAACGCGACAGCGGTGGACAAGCGCGGCGGTGGTGCCACCGGTGCGCTGCGCACGATGATCATCGCCACCCGCCGGGTCGCGAACAGGTTGGCTACCCATGACATAGACGCCGCGGTACTCACCGCGACCGAGATGAACAGCGCGCTGCGCGAACTGTCCTACGGCTTCGACCCGCTGCGGCTGACCGAGTCGGCACACGGCCTCGAGTCGGAGTTCGGTAGGCACCTGACCCACTACCAGCTCACCGCTCCGATGATCGGCACCAACGGGCTGGCCGAGATCTGGTCGCTGCCGACGCTGTCGACCACCGTCACGCTGCGCCTGCATCCCGGTGCGGGCCGGATCGGCCGCGCGGACGACAAGGCGGGGACCGTCGTGCTCAACGCGGTCGTGCGCTTCGACTCGGCGCAGCCCTACGAGAAGGCCCCGATCGCCGGTCTGCGCGAGCTCCCCGGCAGCCAGCGCCGAATCCTGCTCGACACCTTGCCCATCGGTGCCGCCGATGCGCTCGGTGGCCGCGACGGCTACCGCGGCACCCTCACCGCGCTCACCGACATCGCCGTGCCGACGACCGGCTGCGGCCAGCTGATCGGCGCCGACGAACGCGGCCAGGGCATCGCGGTCCCGCTGATCGGCGCGGGCACGCGCCATGTGGATGTGATCGGCAACCTCGACCTCGCCCAGCAGGTGATCCTGCGGGCCACCGCACTCGGCGCCCATGCCGTCGTCCACACCTCGCGCCCGCAGGCGTGGCAGTCGATGGTCGCCAACTTGGCTACCCCCCAACTACTTTCGATCGCGCCACGCGCCGCGGGCGCGACCCCGTCGGCACCGCTCGGACCGCCCCCCGTACCCGCGGCTCCGTACCCGACCACGACCGTCCTGGTATTCGACGGCATCGCCCCCACGACCCACCTCGGCGGCGCGACCTTCATCGAAATCCGTACCACCGAACGTGATCCGGACGCCCTGCAACCCGACGTCACCCTCATCCAGGACCCCTACGCCCCGAACCGGATCACGGTCCGAACCAGTGCGGGCAGCGCCACGGTGTCGATGGTGACTACCCCGGACGAAATGCACTACATCGGCGAATCACTAGCCGCACGCTGAATTCCGAAGCATCACACCGACTTCGGGCACCCCCCGAACCCACGCCCCCCACAACCCGGCCCCGCACGGGCCGACCTCGAGGAGGCCTACGCCCGCGCAGCGGGCGTAGCGGCCCGGCCGCCCGAAAAACGGGGCGGGACAAAGTGCCGAAGGCACGAGTCCCGCCCCGTTTTTCGGGCGGCCCCACAGGGGCCGCGCTCGAGCGCGCCAGCGCTCCAATAACTCAGCTCCTAGAAATCAGCGAAGCCGTCGCCGACCTTGCCGTCGGCATCGAGTGCGCGGTTGAGCGCGGCCTCGACCTGAGCGGCCAGCCTGTCGAGCTTGTCGAGGGTGTCGGTCAGCTCGGTGGTGACGTTCTTGTGCGCGGTGTCGAAGTTGCTGATCGCATTGTCACCCTGCAGGTTGTTCCGGAAATCCGAAGCAGCGCCCTCGAGTTCGTCGATCTCGCCCTTCATCTTCCCGCCGTAGGTCTGCAGGTCGCTGTACAGCTCGTTCATCGCCGCGGGATCGTAAAGAATGGTCATGAGCTCAATTCCTGTTCGTTCTGATTCGCGGTCAGAGAGTGGTGAGGTTGCCGCCGCCGCCGGCGCCGCCGCCGGACAGGCCGCCGCCGTCCATGTTGACGAGGGTGGACTTACCGGAGTTGACCGCGTCGGTCAGCCGGTCGAACTTCTTGTTCAGTGCGTCGGCCTCTTCGTGCCAGGCCTGGGCGACCTTCACGAATTCGTTGGAAGCGTCACCCTTCCAGCCGCGGAGCACGGCCTGGGCCGCGTCGTCGATCTGGCCGACCGATGTGCGGAGGTTGTTGATGGTGCCTTCGAGCTTGGAGACGACGCCGTCTACGCCGCCGGCTTCTACACCTACTGGTCCCTGAGGGGGCATGTGCCGAACCTTTCCTACTTGATGGTTGAAAACGAGAGATGGCTCAATCTGGTCGCCACCCCCCACCGGGAAGCCCCTCGAGGAGCGCACCGACCGCCTGGGTGAGGCGGTGATCGGTGCCCGGCGTGATGGTGGACCACACCTGCCCGTCGGGCGCCGTCATCGGCGCTACGACGATCCGGCCGCGCGCGGTGTCGTACACCGCGACCGCGCCAGGGGCTCGGGTGGTCAGCCCGTCGTGGTGGACTACGGCGACGATCTCGATGTAGCCATGGCAGGTGCCGAAGGCCGCGCCGAGGACGGTCGCCTGGTGCGCGTCGATACCGAGCGCATACATCGCGTCCACGTACTGAGAAGTTGTTTCGGCGGCGTCGAGGCGCGCGGCGAGCTCGTCGGCCGCGACGCTGACCGCGGCTACCTCGGCGGGCGCGCAGGTCGGCAGCGCGGCGAGCAGCAGGCGGGCGAGTTCACGGGCCGATCCGTCGATGGGGTCGGTGGCGATCTCGAAGGTCTCGCCGGTGCGCACCGCGCTGGCGTGGCCGGAACCGCGGCGGGCCAGACAGATTCGTCGTCGGCCGTCGTCGCCGTAGCCGCGGGCGACGAGTTCGGCGTCGGGTTGGGCCAGGGTGTGCAGCGCGCCTGCCAGGTCGGGTTCGACATCGCCGTAGGTGTCGAAGATGCCGGTGGCGGTGAGTTCGGCGACCGCGGCGTCGCGGGCCGCGCGCCAGGCGTCGAAGGTGTCCTGTTGCGGGCCGACGGCGAGCACCAGTGGCAGGGTCTGCACACCGAGCCGGTCGGCGACCGCGAGCAGCGCGTCGTTGGTGAGCGTGGTCACGGCCGTCCCTCCGCGGTGGCGGTGCCGCTGGTCTGCGCGGCGGCGCGTTCGGCCACCCCGAGCACCGCGGGCGCGGCCTGGATCTCGCCTTCGGCGACCAGCTGGTCGGACTCCTCGTAGGCGATGCCGGCGCGCGGGAAGCGGGCGGAGTCCTGGCCCCCGCCCTGCGCCATCGCGCCGGGGACAAGCGGCGCGGACTGACCGGCGGGGGTGGTGGTGACCGGCGCCGACTGCGTCGTGGCACCCACCGCGGCGGTGGACTGCACGAAAGTGGGTGCACGGTAGGCGGTTTGGACGGGCGCCGGCATAGACGGCAACATGCCGAACCCGATCGCGCCGATCCCCGGCATCGCCCCGGCACTCGGTGTCGGTGACGCGCTCTGGCCCGACTTCTCGCCGGTCAGCGCGGCTTCCGGGGCGATCGACGGTGGCGGCGCGTGCAACCACGGCGTCGCCAGCGGTTCGGTGGCCGCCTCGTAGCTGCGCATCACCCGGGAGGCAACGGCTTTGGCCACGTCGGCATCGGCGTCGGTTTGCGCCGCGATCGCCTTGATCGGCGCGCCGAGCACGGCACCGACCTGTTCCAGCGCCTGCTGCATCGCCGTGATGGCGGCGATATCGGCCGTATCGGGCATGGCGATGGCCGCCACCTCGTAGGCGAGGACCTGAGCCTGCATCCTGGCCGCGTTGGCGGTCGCGGCCGCCGCGGTCTCGAGCAACCACTCGCGCAGCGTCGAGATCCGTTCCCACACAAGCTCGCTGCTCCCGGACTTCCAGGATCCGCGCAAGCTCTGCAGCACCTGCTCGTAGTCGAGCACGGCCGCGCCGAAGGCCGCCGCGAGCCGCGTCCAGGCGGCGGCCGCGTCGGCCATCGGCATCGGTCCGGCACCGGTGGTGAGGTCGGTGGCGAGCTTGTCCGGCTCGCGCGCCTCCCACACCACTCCGGTGAAGCCGGGCTGCGGTGGTTCGATCATTATCCGTTGAAACCGGTGGTGTTGTCGGTTTCCATCTGGTCGAACTCGTTGACCTGCGCGCGCAGCGTGGCGGCCAACTTGTTCATTTCGTGCGCACCCGCCTCGGCGCCGGTCAGGTAGTCGTCGGCGACGCCGTTGGCCGTGTTCGCGGCGCGCACCGATACCTCCTCGGTGCCGGCCGGAGCGACGTGCAGCGCCGGAGCGACCGCCGTCAGCTCGGTGGTGAGCCGGTCGGCGATGCCGTCCAGCGCTGCCGCGGCTTTGCTCGCCGCGGCCGAATCGAATTCGAAGGTGTTACTCATTGCTGCCCCTGTCGTGGTCGTACCGCGTCACAGTGAGAGTTCTTTGTCCGGTGGTGCATCGGGGATCACCTGTTCGGTGGCACCGACGACCGGGGTCACCACCCCAGCGATCGCGCCGACGACTTCGTCGCCGTGGTTTCCGGTGACCAGTTGCGAGTGCACCTCCTCGTTGCCGCCGCCCTCCGCCGCGCGCGCCATCGGCATGCCCGCACCGGCGCCACCCATCGGCATCATTCCCGGCGACGAACCGCCCGCCGATGCCGTGGTCGTGTTCGCGCCGCCGGAGGTGGTGCCGCCCGCGCTGCCTGCCGCGCCGGTGGCACCGACCGTGGAGAGGCCGCTGCTGCGGCCACCCTGCCACGGACTCAGCGGCGATGATGCCGCGGCAGCGCCGCCGATCGCGCCGACCCCACCGATCGCGCCACCGCCACCGCCGCCACCTGCGGCAGCCAACTCCTCGGCGGATTCCGCACCCGTCGCGGAGATCTCGGTTCCGGCTGTCGTCGAGTCACCGGTCGTGCTCGTCGACAGCGAACTCACTTGTCCGGCAAGCGAACCGAGCGAGGAGACCGCAGTGCTCGCGGTACTGATCAACGGCGTGATCAGGCTCATCAGCTGGCTCAGCGACTCACTGCTCGCGTCGACGCCGGACGGCGCGTTGGTCACCGGGACCTTCTCCCCCGCCTGCGCCATCTCGCCGCTGCGGGCCACCATCTCGGCCTTGGTCTCGGCCGTGATCGCCAAGCCCTCGGCCATCGCCTCCATGGTCGCCGCGATCAGCACCGCCTGACCACCTGGCGTCACCGCGTAGAGCGGAGCGAGCGCCAGCGTGGCCGAGTAGCGGGCGATCACCGCGGACAGTTTGGCGCCACCGACCGCGACGTTGCCCGCCGCGTGCGCGAGCACGCCCTTCTCCTGGGTGCTCTGTGTGGCGAGCTTGGCGCCGTCGGCCTGCGCCGCGGTCGCCTTGGTCGTCGCCTCCGCCGCGGCGGCGCTCTGCCACAGCTGCATCACCGTCTGCAGCGCGGTCGAGCCGAGCGACATCACCGTTTCCAGTACCGAGGTGATATTCGTCAGCGCCTCAGCGGGATTGGTCGAAGTGCCGGTGCCCGAGGTCGTGCTGGTGCCACCGAGCGCACCGGTACCGAACGCGGAGGCCAGTTCGGTGAGTGGCTGCATCAGCGCCGTCAGGTCGATCGTCGGCAGCGCGGGCATCTCCGGCAGCTGGATGAACTCCGGCAGCTGCGGCAGCTGGGGCAACCCCATCGAGCTGAGCACCTGACTCACCGGCTGGTCGAGCATCGGCGCCAGCGAACTGCCACGCAGCAGCTCGAGCACAGTCGGATCGACCGACGTTGCCGCACCGGCCGAATCTCCCCCTGGATACGTCATCGCTACTGATCGACCGCCGAGAGGCCCAGCGTGGACGCCCCGTCGGCACCCTCATAGGTAGCGGCCGCCTGGGTAGCGGTCAACGCGGTGCCCGCGTGCACCGCGGCCAGCTCGGCCATCGAGGTGAGGTGGTTGGCCTGCGCGTAGGCGAACGACATCAGGAACTCCTGACCGATCAGGCCGAACACGGGCACCGCGACGGCCATCGTGGCAGCCTGGTCGACCGCGCCCGCCTGGGCGACCCCCGCCGCCATCGTGGCCGAGGCACCCGCGTACGCACGCACTGCATCCGGAACTACCGCAACGTGATTCATCGCTATCGTCCAATCTCGAAACAGTTCATGGTGTTTCGCTATTTTATCTACCCGTCGAAAACCGGCGCCACACTTATCGGCGGTGAAGATCAGTCGGGTCTCACATTCCGGTTCGGTTGTAGGCCGTCACCAGCTCGGCTCGTTCGCCGAACGCACGGTGCGCGGCAGTCTGTGCGGTCTGGGTCAGCACCCGCTCGAAATCCTCCGGTGACAGCTTCGCGATCGCCCTCGTGAACGCCAAGCCGACCAGGGCGCCCGCGCCGTCGACGGTCGCCGTCACCGCGCCGTCGGGCGAAGTCTCCTGCGCCCGAATGCTGTTGGTGGCGTCGGTCAGGTCCTGCAGCCGATAGAGCTGGCCCTGCACCTTCGCGATCAGCTCGTCCATGGTCTCGACCATCGCCTTGCCCTCCCTGTCCGCTCACTAGACCGACCGCAACCAGCTGTCCGGTTCGGTGTCGTATTCCTGCTCCTCGACGATCTCCGCCGCCGCGACCTCGGCCTCGGTCGGCAGTCCCGTCGCGGCCAGCAGCGCCGGGTCGAACCCCGCCTCCGCCAACTGGTTACGCCGCGCCAGACCCGCTCGCTTGGCCGACTTCTGGCACAACCGCAGGATCTCGGCGGCCAGCTCGTCCGGGTCGCGGCGCACCTGCTCGCGATCCACCGTGATCCCCACCGGCAGTCCCTGTTCGGTGGTACGCACCACGATCGCCCCGGTCACCGACGCCGCACTGAACTCAGTCGGAAACTCGTCCACGACTCCCCTCCCGTCAGGTGAGAACATCACTACGCCCGATCATCTCTGATGGCTCTGACAACTTCCGCGATCTGGGTGTTGATCAGCGAAACCACCCGCTTGCGATCGGCGCCGACGGCCACCGGCGGCGTGCCGGGCACCAGCACATAGCGACCGTCGTCGGTCAGGTCGCGCCAGCCGAGTCGCAAGCGCACGACGCCGCGCGGTCCGAATCGCGACCAGCCCTGCTCGATGTCGATGAAGCCGTCGCGGTCGAGCGGCGCCTGCTGGAAAGTCAACGTTCGCACCGCGGCGTCGTCGTCGTAGTGCTGAACCAACGAGCGGCCGTAGGAGTGATCGAGCTGGTCGGCGGCCGGTTCGTCGAGACGGATCTCCTGGCCGCGCCCTGCCTCGGCCTGCGGCAGCTGGTCGGCGACGACGTCACCGAGGGTCAGCGCACCGTGCCGGGTGATCACGAATCCGTCCGCGTGGTACAGAGTTCGACCGGGACGCTGGCGCACGAGATAGCCCACTTCGCCTTTGCGGACAGCGAGCATGCGCACCGAGAACGCGGGATCGGTGAGTCGCTCGCCGCCGCCGTACCCGCGCACGATCACTCGGATATCGGGCTGGGTGAGCACGTCGATGATCTCGTCGAGCTCGTGCCCCCAGCGCTGCTTGATCGTCAACCAGTCCTGCTTCAGCGCGAACTCCGCCTCGTCGGCGGAGCGCGGCTCGCTGGTGTGCACGAACGGCTCCGGCATGTACTCGGCTTCGACACCGGACCACAGCGCATCGAACTCGTCGCCGGTGAATTCCCAGGTGGGCGTCACTGTTCCACCACCGGTCGCGCGACGATCGGCGCGTCACCGAGCGCCTCGTCCAGGTGGGTGGTCGAGTCGAGGTAGTCGGCCCGCTTGTGTTCCTTCTCCTGGCCCTGACCACCGGCGCCCGCGCCACCCATCGGCATACCACCCATCGGCATACCGCCCATCGGTGAACCGGCCGCCGACGCCGCGACGCCCGCGCGGAACCCCTCGACACCCGTGGGGACCGAAGCTCGGGGGAACAGCTTGGATGCGCTGTCCAGACTCGGCGAGAGCGGGCCGCGGCCCCCACCGGCGCCACCGCCACCCGCGCCCGAGCCACCGCCGCCACCGCCCTTGCCTGCCGCGCTGAGTGCCTTCTTGGCCTGGTCCTGGAGCGAACCGAGCGCGCTGGAGGTCGGAATACCCGCCAGGGAGCTCAGTTCCGAGGCGGAGGGCACCTGCCCCAAGGCCGACTGCGCGGCGGAACTCGCCTGCTCGAGCCCCGACTGCAAGGCCGAAGTCAGCTGTTCCGTCCCCGACTGCAAGTCCGACGGCACCAGATTCTCTCCCGGCGATCCGGTGTCGGTCTCGCCTGCGCCGGTCTGGTCCGTGCCGGTCTGGCCTGGACCGGTCTTCCCTGGACCGGTCTCGCCTGGCTTCTGGTCCTCCAGCCCGCCTATCGCGCGCAGGAATTCTCCGGAGGGCTTGCCGGTCCCAGTCCCAGTCCCAGTCCCCGTGCCCGTCCCGGTCCCCGTGCCGGTGCCGGTCCCAGTGCCGGTCCCGGGTCCGGTGCCAGATGTCGGCGAGGTCGGCTCGGGCAGCGTGGCGATATGGCTTGTGGTGCTGTTGACTCCGGGAACATAGAAGTTCCACATGACCTGGCGCCCATTCTTGGCGCAGGCCTCCTTGTCCGCCTGCGCCTGCGTGCCGTTGGGATCGGAGTAGCAGCGAGGCAACATGAGTGCCGTCGCGAGTTTCGTCTTGGTGGAATAGAGCCAGGAAACGGAATACTCCAGGCCGGACTTCACCTGGTTCACCTGATCGACCAGCACACCGTTGGCCTCGTGGTAGGCCGACATCGCCGACATGGCCTTCGTCGCGCCGCCCGGGCTGGTCCAGCTCTTCTTGCTGGCTTGCACCTGGGTGTTCAGCTCGTCGAAGCCCGATTTCAGCGATGACCCGAGCGTGCCCCAGAAGACCGCGTTGTGCGCCAGATTGCCGGGCGCGCTCTCGATGGACGCCCGGATCGTCTGCAACTCGTTATAGGTGTACCCGTTCGGACTCTCGGCCTTCATCCCCGCGGGATCGAACATGCCACCGTCGGCCAGGATCTTCGGGAGATTGACCGCGCCCGCCTGGTCCGGCAGGAGCCCGGTGGTCGGCGGCGGTGGCGGCAGCTTCATCCCGCCGGACTTGCTCTGCTCGATCTCGGTCCGCAGTGCGTCCAGGTCCACCTTGCTGTCGGACTCGGCGCCCTTGTAGTGCCTTGCCGCGTCCAGAAAAGTGTTGCCGACGTCGTCGAGCACCGTTTCGTGCTTGCCGAGCACCTTTTTCAGCTCTGCGGCCTTGGCTTCGAATTGCCGTGAGAGCTGCTTACCCGACTCGAGCGAGGAGAAGTCGACCAGGTTGGCGACGACGTCGACCGACTGCCTGACCGTGTTGACCCAGTATCGAGCGTTGGTCACCGCCTCGACCAGTTTGGGCAGCGCCGAAGGTTCGAGCATCAAGGTGCCGCCGCCGGCCGCCGAACGTAGACCTGACCACTGCTGTTCCGCGGATGGTCCCGCCATGAAGTCGACCCTCCCTGTCCGTACCGGTATCGCCTCGCGCCCCGCCCGGCACCGCTACCACGACCCCGCCGATTCACACGGCTTGCTAACGATTCTACGGTCTGTCAGATGAATTCCGCATGTACAGAAGCGATCTCGTTGGTGGCGATGGCTGAACCATCTCCGATTACCAGCCCGCGTCGGTAGCCGGACGGGCCGGATCACGGGATCCGTCTTCGTCGCTGGTTGAGAGTCGTTCTCGAGCAGGCGAATTAGGGGGTTCCAGCGATGCCTCCACCGGCTGTGGAATGGCGAAACCGTCCATGTCCTCGACCAATTCGGAGATCTTCGGCAGGCGGGCTCGTTCGCTCTGGATCGGCGCCATCAGCGCCTGCGTCTTGCGGGCCACCTCGGCCGCGGCCTGCTGCGCGGCCTCGGTGACAGCCTTCGCGATCTCGGTATAGGTGAGGTGGTCGACATCGGGGGTGAACTTCGTCTCGATGACCTTGTAGTCGGCGTTGACCGTCACCGTGACCCGTTTGCGCACAGTGGCACTGGCCACGATCTTGGCGCGGTCCTGCTGCACCTGCGCGATCGCGCGCATCTGGGTCTGGACAGTCTCGAGGATGTCCGCCATCTGTGCCTTGGCATGCTCGTTGGCCATACCCGTTTCCCTCCGACTTACGAACCGAAGCTCCCAGCCCGTCGGTTAGCGAGCACATCACACCTGCCACAACCACGCAACAGCACTACCCCGCCCGTCACGTCGCGATGCCCACGGTGTGGGTGCCGAGCGAACCGGCGAGATTCAGCTGGAACCAGGCGGAATCGACGTTGTAGACATCAGCGGGAAAGACGCGGGTGAACGCCTCCCTTGCCACAGCCGCACGCTCGGCGGCCGCGACCAGACCGGGAACCGTCTCCTTCTGCGCCTGCCCCGCTTTCGCGCCGAGCAGGCCGGTCAGCACGTCGACGACGGTCCTGGAGTCCCACATGCCGGGGACGGCGGGACTGAGCGCGTCGGCGCCCGCCGACTGGCCGCGGTACCAGCGGCCACCCTCCCACCAGTAGCAGAAGGTCAGCAGACCGTTCTCGGCGCGGCGGTTGATCACCGGCTCGGCGACCCAGTCGGGGGCGCCGAGGTAGAACTGCGGCATCGGGAGGTCTTTGTTGTAGACGGCGTCGAGTTCCGGTGCGTCCCATACCCCGCCGGAGAGCACCGCACGATCGCCGGGGAGCAGGCACAGGGTGGAGCCGCTGTGCTTCGAGCCCTCGAAGACGTGGAAGGCCGGTGTCACGCGCGGGCCCCACTTGGAGCCCACCGCGACGAACGCGGCCGCGATCAGCGCCCACCGCCGGGCCAGCAGATCGAGCGGCGGGAATTCCACGTCCGGCGCCGACCCGATCGCGCTGCGGCCCGCCGCGGTATCGGCGCGCGCCTGCTCGGCCGCGGCCAGCGGGGAGCGGATCTGCCGGTTGCCGTGGCCGACGTAGGCGGCCAGCCAGATCGGCAGCCGATCGCGCGGATAGATCTCGATATCGGTGCGGTACACCGTCGGTGGGAACAGCTGATCGTCCGGGAACGGTTCGTCGCCGTAGTCGTATTCGACGTTCATCCGGCCGGCGTTGCTCAGGGTGAGCAGGTAGCGCCACCACGGCCCGTCGCCCATCGAGGCGGAAAGGTGCCGGTGCTCACGCAGCAGATCCAGCAGTTCCGGGCTCGGGAACACCCGGGCGAACCGATCCTGCTCGTCGTGGAACACGACCATCGACACCTCGGCCGCCGCCGTCATCGCGAACGAGGCCTCGACCTTGGTCCAGCCCGGCGGACCCAGCGCCGCCAGCGTTTTCGCGATGCGAAGGCTCAGCGCGGTGGCCCGATCCGTGATCCCGTCGTCTTCGACAACCACCCTGGTGAGGGTGAATCCGACATCGGGATCCCCGGCCAGCTCGTCAGCCACTGCGCACTCCTTCTGCCTAATCCTGGTTCTCGCCGTACCGCGCGGTCACGGTACCGGTCTCGTCCCATTCGGTCCGGGTGAGCAGCGCGCCGTCGGGGGCGAAAACGGTTTCTTCCTTGCGAATTCCGGTGGGGAACCACTCACACCAGCGGCCCACCGCGTGCCGATCGGCGTAATCGCCGGTGTAGCGCGGGGTTCCGTCGAGGAACCAGCCGCGCGTCGGCCCGTCGGGGTAACCGTCGGTATAGGTGGACAGCTCGGTGATCGGGCTGCTCGGCGCCGGGCGAAGGAACTGCTGACCGGTGAACGGCTCGCCGCGGTAGTACATGCGGCCTTCCCCGTCGTCCCAGCGCACTGCGGGATCGTCGGCCGCGACGGCATCGGCGGCGATGCCCTTGCGGGTGCGCTCGTCCTCGAATTCGATCAGCTCGCCCGCCTCGTTCCAGCGCGAGTGGGTGAGCAAGGTGCCCTCGATGTCGTAGACGTCCTCGAGGCGGCGGGAACCGTCGGGGTACCACTCCTGCCAGGTGCCGACGGGCCGGTTGCGGTAGAACTCGCCGTTGTAGCGCATGGTGCCGTCGGGGTACCAGCCCGTCCAGTCGCCGTCGCGCTCGCCGTCGTCGTAGCTCCAGTACTCGCGCCAGGTGCCGTCGGGACGGGTCTGGGTCACCGCGCCGCTGTAGGGCTCACCCCGATACGACAACCTGCCGGTCGCGTCGATCGCCACCTCCGGGTCGCTGCGTTCGATCGGATCCTCACTCACCCGCACACCTCTCCGATCGCCTCAGACTCGGTCGCTGAAGATTGTCATCCGGCGTGCCGGATCGGCAACCACGTTACGGATCAGCAGGCCGAGGTCCAGTTCCGGCGGGAGCGAAGGGTAGATCAGCTCACCCATCGGCCTGCCGCCGACCGCGACCGTGAACCGTGTCATCCGCTGCCGCGACCACTCCAAGCCGATGTGCGCGCCATCGGTGATATCGACCGGCTGCGTGCCGACCTGCACCACCAGCCGGTCGGCGAGGCGGTAGAAGATCACCGTCACGCCACCGAGATCGGCGTACAAGCCATCGGCGCCGAGCTGACCCGGCGGCGCGGGCCGCAAGGCACCGGACCGCGGATCGAACTCGGCCAGTACACCACTGCCGTACGGCCGGACGAGCAGCACGATTCGCTCGGTCGGCGACTGATACTCCGGCCGATAGGGCCTGCGGGTATCATCCTGCCCACCGGCGGGCGGCATCACCGGCGGCGGATACATCGGGGCACCACCGTGCGGATTACCGGTACCCGGCTGCTGCCAACCGGGTTGTCCATAGCCCGGTGGATACGGCTGACCGTTCCCCGGAGGGTAGGGCTGACCATTGCCCGGCGAGTACGGCTGACCGTTCCCCGGCGAGTACGGCTGACCGTTCCCCGGCGAGTACGGCTGACCGTTCCCCGGCGAGTACGGCTGACCATTGCCCGGTGGGTAGGGCTGACCGCTGCCCGGCGGATACGGCTGACCGTTACCCGGCGGCTGGGTCACCCACGGTGGGAGTGGTGGCATGCCGTGTCCACTACCCGGCGGAGTCGGCTGAATCGGCCACGACGGCACCGTCGGCTCATTCGGCGGCGGATCCGTCGGTGACGGCTCGCTAGGCGTCTGTTCCGGCGGGCCCGGCGGCACAGGCGGGAACGGTATCTGTGGCGGCAGAGGCGGATTCGTCAGCCCAGGCGGTAGCGGCGGATCCGTCGGCAACGGCGGAACCGGCGGATCCGTCGGCTGTGGAGGCACCGGCGGGTACGGGGGTTCGGGGATCTCCGGCGGGCAGGGAGGTTCGGGGATCTCCGGCGGGCGCGGAGGTTCGGGGATCTCCGGCGGGCGTGGCGGATTCTGCGGCGGGCACGGCTGCTCCGGGGGAAGCGGCGGGAGTGGCGGTCGCGGGGGCTCCGGCGGTTTCTGGGGTTCCGGCGTCAATTCCAGTGGCGGAACCGGCCATTCGACAGCGTCGAACACCGGCACCTCGAGCTCCACCTCGTACTCGTGCGGCGGATGCGGAATATGCGACCGCAAGGCCGACCCCGGCAGTTCCCGACGCACACCAGGCTGATCCCCCTCCGGCGACCGCGGCGACAGCCCCGGCCCACCTGGATCGAACCCCTTGTCCGGATCACCATCACGATCCACATCCGAGTCATCGGACTTGTCCGGATCGCCACCATCGACGTCCACATCCGCGCCGACGGGACGCCGCGCCCCTTCGCCGGGCTCCAATCCATCTCGATCGGATTCACCAGGTTTGCGCGATTCATCCGCACCGACAACAGGATCCGAGTCTGCCGAAGGACGACGCAGCGACCCATCACCCGGTTCCGTCCCAGGCGCACCTGAGCCCTCGGCGTCGAGCTCAGCCGAAGGACGCTGACTCCCCTCGCCGGACCGCGGATCCTGCGAGATACCAGGGTCCCCCGGATCAGTAACCGGGTTCAGCACGACCGGAATTCCGTTGTCGCCGTTGACTTCCGGACCAGCGGGCAATTCCGGGCGCGCCGGCGCACCCGGCACGACGGGTGTCGACGGACCAGGTCGCGACGCACCATTCGGATCCGACCCTGGCACGCCATCGGACTGTCCGGCATCCAGAGCGGTCGTATCCGCACCACCGATCTCGGGATCGGTCACGAACGGCTCGTTGAACAGCGCCCGCAATCGGGCGATATCGGCGGCCCGTCGGCGAATCTCCTCGCGGATCTGCTCGTGCACCACGGCGAGTTTGTCCAGGGTGAGGCGTTCGTGCTTGTCGATGCGGCCGTCGCGGAACCAGTCGTAGACCTTCGCGACCTTCGCGTCGTCGGCGTCGGTGAGGTCGGCGCCGAGCAGGCGGGCGTGATCGCGACCCGGGCCGGGGACAGCGTCTTCGGGCGCGGCAGGCCGTGGCGACCGGTCGCTGAGATCGTCGGCGCCCACTTCGCGCAGGAAGTCCAGGGCATCGCGCGGATGGACCGGTGGGTCGTCGCCGATCGCCCTCGGGTCGGCGTCCGGGTTGTAGACCAGGTTCTCGGCGTAGGGGTCGATCTTCGCCAGCGCTCGCACGTAATCGGCTAGCGGGCCGGTGAGGTCGTCCAGGTCGCCGCGCGCGGCCCGGTTCGACACCGCCTCGGCCAGCGCGACGGCATCCAACGGCAGCCCACCACGTGGCAACCCGAGGTGCGGCGCGAGCGCGTCGCGAGCGGCATCGACGGCGGTCGGGTCGAGCGCACGCAGCAGCTTCGCGTACTCGGTGAGGTCGTCGGCCCGCTGCCGGTGCAGTTCCACCCTGGTCGCGGGATCGGCGAGGCGATCGGCGACCAATTGCGGGCTGAGGTCGCCCGCGTCGACACCGACCCGCAGCGCCAACGCGCTCCGTGCGTTGTGGAGCGCGTTGAAGTTGTCGACCGCGTCGACGCTGAGCGCGTAGTCGACCAGACCCTCGAGCTGCCTGGCCCGCAGCTGATTGGCCCGGTCCAGTTCGGCGAGCAGATCGTTGAGCTGCTCGGGCGACAGGTTCGACGGATCATCGATCCCGAGCCTGCGCGCCACCTCGGCGACCTCGGCGCGTAGCTCCGCCAGCGAACGCGGCTCCGGGACAGCCTGATTCGCCGCATCAGCGACAACGGGCAGGTTCGCCTCCGGGGCGGTGTGGCGGGCGGGCACCTCGACCATCCGCCACGGTCCGCTGCCGTCGCGGACCATGGTCGCGTCGACGGTGCGACCGTCCAGCTCGCCACGCAGGTGCCGCACTTGTGGCGCATCGACTTCCCTGACCCGCACGCGCCCTTGGTCATCGACCCCGACGATCCTGATCTGGATGTCGACCTCACCACGATTGAGCCGGTCGATGAAGGCGGCATCGGCCTCGGCGAGTGCCCGCGCCAACGCGGCTTCGTGTCCCACGCCGGTGTCGACGATCGCGATCGTGCCGTTCCCTGGATCGAGAACGAGCCGGTCGCCGGCATCGCTGTCGGTGAAATCGGCTATCCGCCGGGCGAATTCATCGAGCACCCCGACGTTGCTGTCGAGCTGATCCCGGAGCTTCGCGATCTCGGCGTCGAGATTGTCGACCAGTGCCGCGAGGTCGGCGCCCGCGAGATGCGCCCACGTGGACCGCTCGTCACGCAGCCCCGCGCGACGCAGCGCGTCGTCGAAGATCTTGCGCGCGTCCTCGGCGTGGATGGTCGGTGAGCCACCGTCGTCGCTCAGATCGGGCCAGACGTCGACCCATTCGCCACCGTTGTTCACCCCGCGCCAGTTCAGCATGTCGAAGCTGAACTTCTCGCCCCTGGCCGCGACGACTTCCTTGAGGTAGGCGCCCAGCGGGTCCTTGCTGAAGAAGTTGGCGGGCCGGAACGGGATGTCGGCGTGCTCGGCGTTGAAGAACCGCGCTGCGGCTTCCAGCGCCTGGATGACACCGTCGCGGCGCAGCAGCCGGTATTGCGCCTCGGCGAGTGCGTTGCGCAGACCCTCTTCGCTGAAATCGGTGATCCGCATGCCGAGTTCACGGGCGAGCGCGTCGAGCACGGTGGCGTCGGCGATGCGCTGATTCACGGCGTCGACCACGTCGTGCAGCCATGGCGGCAGCGGCTCGGCGGGCTCGAGCGCCTGTTCCGGTTTGCCGGTGAGCTGTTGTCGCTCATCGCTTTCCGGGGCTTTCTCGGATGCTCTGGCGGCCAGCTCTTCCGGGGTCAGGCTCTCCGGTTCGAGCAGATGCTCGAGGCCCGCATCGCGCAATTCCTGTTCGATCTGGCGACGTAGCTCCGGATCGGCGTCGGAGATCCACGGTTTGTACTCGGTGCCATCGAGATTGCGCAGCGGCAGGAACTCGCCCGCCTGATCGGCGATCCGCGCGGACAGGTGTTTGAGGATGGGCACCAGCTCGCGCTTGCGCCACATCTCGATGCTCTCTTTGAGGATGCGCACCGGGTTGAACTTGAGCTGCAGCTGGTCGTACTCGCCACCGGGTGCGTTGGGTGTCGAGTCCTTCACCGAGGTCAGCGGCAGCCCGGCATCGTGTCCCAGCACCGACAGGCCCGCACTGTCGAGGCTCGACCCCGATGGGTACTTCGGGGTCTCCCCGAGGAACGGCCGGTTGACGATCCGGTCCCAGAGCCTGCGCAGCCAGTTCTTCTTCGGTGTCTCGACCGCCTTCTCGGTGGCGGGTGCCCGCGGGGTCGGCTCGGGCGCTGCCACGGGTTCCAGATGCCAGGCGTCGGGCCCGTCCTCGACCCGCCGCACCAGTGTCCGGTCCCCCTCGACGTCGACGGAGAGCATCCGGTCGTCGAGCTCGGTGCGTGCCAGCCGGTCCAGGTGCGCGAGATCGGCGGCATCGCGGGCCACCGAGGCACGCGAGCGGGCGATGTCGTCGGCCGCGCGGACAAGACCCGGATCGCCGGACAGACCCAGCCGGGCGGCCCATCGCCGCGCGACGGCCTCGCGCACCGCCCGCTGCCGCGGATCGGTGGCGTCCTCGGTATGCCGCACCGCCGAGGCGAACGCCTCGACCGCACCCGCCCGCAACAACTGCCGGTAACGCGCCGCGTCGAGCGAACCGAGATCGGTCAGGTCGACGCCGAACCTGGCGGCGAGCCGGTCGAGCGCCTGCTGCGCGGGTTCCATCCGCGGCCCACCCGGCTGCGCACCATCGTCGGGCGGCAGCACCGCGGACGGACGCAGCGGCTGCGCCTGCGGTGCAGGTTCCGGCTCCGCGCCGAGACCGGGCCGCGAGCCGTCGTCGAGTCCGGCCCGGCGCAGGTCATCGACGATGTCCGTGCGCACCTCGGGGTCACCTTCGACCCGCCAGTGCTCGAGCCCGTCCTGCAGCTGGTCGAGATCGAGCGGGGCGTAATCCTCGGGGTACCGCATCGGCGCACCCAGCTCGGCGTCGGGATCCAGTGCGCTGTCGAGGAAGCCACGGGCCCGCGCCATGTCGGCGATCTCGGCCAGCGCGCCAAGCGGATCGCGCTGGCCGGTGAGGGCCTCACCCAGACCGAACGCGTCGGCGAGCCTGCGCACCCACTCGGCCTGCTCTGGGGTCAGCGGCGGCGCGTCGGTATGGACCGACGGCGGCAGATCGCTGAGATCCCGCAGGAATCGGCGCACGTCATCGAGGAGATCGCTGTGCTGCTGGGCGCGGGTCGGCGGGTCGGCGGGCGTGCCGCTGTCCGGCTGAACCAGATCGGCGTCGCCGGGCACCGCGAGCTCGGCGGGCGGCTTCGGTAGTCCGGAGTCCAGCTGCGACGAACTCTTCGACGGCTCTTCGGGTTCCGGGCTAGGCGCGGTAGGCGGATGCGCAGGCGGCTTCGAGGGCGGGCCACCGGGCGCGGGACCAAGAGCGGGCGGATCGCCGGATTCGTCGTCGCCACGCGATCGGTCGGCACCGTCGCGCGATCCCTCGGCGCCGGTCGACCGTGAGCTCGCCGGGTCATCGCCGGTCGCCGCGGAATCAAGAGCGGCAGGCGGGCGACGCGGCCCCGCATCCTCGCTGGGCGCACCGGGATCGGCGTTCTCCGACCGCACGCCGTTCGAATCGACGGGAGGAGTTCTGTTGTCACCGTTGGCTTCCGGACCAGCTGGCAATCCCGGACGTCCAGGTGCGGTCGGCAGAGTGGGGGTGCCAGGTGGCGACGACCCGTCCGGGTTCGATGTGGACGGTCCATCGAGTGCCGGCCTGTAAGACCCGCCGATCTCGGGGTCGGTGACGAACGGCTCGTTGAGCAACTCGCGCAGCCTGGCGATATCGGCGGCCCGCTGCCGGATCTCGTTGCGGATGTCCTCGTGCACCTGCGCGAGCTGTTCGAGGGTGAGGCGTTCGTGCTTGTCGATGCGACCGTCGCGGAACCACTGGTAGACCTGGGCGACCCGCTGGTCGTCGGCGTCGGTCAGGTCGACGCCGAGCAGGCGGGCGTGATCGCGGCTCGGACCCGGAATCGTGTCCTCGGGCGCTGGTGGCAGCGGCGACCGGTCGCTGAGATCGTCGGCGCCCACTTCGCGCAGGAAGTCGAGGGCGTCGCGATCGTGCACCGGCGGGTCGTCGCCGACGGCGCGCGGATCGGCCGCCGTGTTGTAGACCAGGTCCTCGGCATACGGGTCGACCTCGGCGAGCGCGCGCACATAGTCCGCGAGCGGCCCGGTGAGATCGTCGAGCTCGCCGCGCGCGGCCCGGTTGGATATGGCCTCGGCCAACGCGGCCGCGTCCAGCCCCAGCCCACCGCGCGGCAACCCGAGATGTGGGGCGAGCGCGTCGCGCGCGGCATCGACGGCGGTCGGGTCGAGCGCGCGCAGCAGCTTCGCGTACTCGGTGAGGTTCGTCGACCGCTGACGATGCAGCTCCACCCGGGTCGTGGGATCGGCGAGCCCGCGGGCGATCACCTCCGGCGTGAGCGCCTCCGGGGTGACGCCGAACCGCAACGCCAGCGCGCTGCGCGCCTTGTGCAGCGCGTTGAAGTTGTCGATCGCGTCGGCGCTGCGCGCGTAGTCGACCAGGCCCTCGACCTGCCTGGCCCGCACCTGATTGGCGCGTTCCTGCTCGGCGAGCAGCGTGTCGAGCTGCTCCGCGGACAGGTTCGACGGATCGTCGATACCGAGCCGCTGCGCCACCTCGGCCAGATCGGCACGCACCTCGGCCAGCGAACGTGATTGCGGGACAGGCTGATTCGTGTCGTGTGGCACGGCGGGTAGGTTGGCGTCGGGCTCGGCGCCCTTGGGCGGCAGCTCGACCATTCGCCATGGACCGGCACCGTCGCGCACTGTCGTCGCGTCCACCGGGTGCCCATCGACCTCGGTGCGCAGGTACCGCACCTCGGGCGCGTCGACCTCGAGCAGGTGCACGCGGCCGTTCGCGTCGATCCCGACCACCCGGATCTCGATGTCGATCTCGCCACGGTTGAGCCGGTCGATGAAGTCCGCGTCGGCCTCGGCGAGCGCGCGGGCCAGGGCAGTCTCGTGCCCGGCGCCGGTGTCGACGATCGCGATCTTGCCGTTCTCGGTGTCGACGACGAGCCGATCGCCGGTGTCGCTGTCGTTGAAATCGGCTATCCGCCGGGCGAACTCGCCGAGCACACCGATGTTGTCGTCGAGTTGCGCACGGAGCGCGGCGAGTTCGGCGTCGAGGTTGTTGACCAGTGCCTCGAGATCGGCGCCCGCGAGGTGCGCCCAGGTGGACCTTTCGTCACGCAGCCCGGCGCGGCGCAGGGCGTCGTCGAAGATCTTGCGCGCGTCCTCGGCGAGAACCGTCGAGTCGTTGCCGTCGTCGGCGAGGTCGGTCCAGGGGTTGGGCAGCTCGCCGCCGTTGTTCACCCCGCGCCAGTTCAGCATCTGCAAGCTGAACTGGTCGCCCCTGGCCGCGACGAATTCCTTGAGGTACGCGCCCAGCGGGTCGTTGCTGTGGAAGTTTGCGGGCCGGAACGGGATGTCGGCGTGTTCGGCGTTGAAGAACCGTGCGGCCGCTTCCAGCGCCTGGATCACCCCGTCGCGACGCAACAGCCGGTACTCGGCCTCGGCGATCGCCTTGCGCAGCCCCTCCTCGCTGTAATCGGTGAGCCGCACCCCGAGTTCGTTGGCCAGCGCCTCGAGTACGGTGGCGTCTGCGATGCGTCCGTTGACCGCGTCGACCACCTCCCGCAGCCACGGCGGCAGCGGCTCGGCGACGGGGGTAACTTCCTCCCCTTTACTCGAAATCTGCACCGGCTCATCGGATTCCGGGAGTTGCTTCGACTCGGCCGCGGCCAATTCCGCGGGCGTCAAGCTCTCGGGTTCGAGCAGATGCCTCAGACCCGCGTCACGCAGGTCCTGTTCGATCTGACGACGCAGCTCCGGATCGGCATCGGAGATCCACGGCTTGTACTCGCTGTCGTCGAGGTTGCGCAGTGGCAGGAACTCGCCGGCCTGATCGGCGATTCGCGAGGACAGGTGCTTGAGAATCGGCACCAGCTCGCGGTTCTGCCACATGAGCACACCCTCTTTGAGGATGCGTGCCGGGTTGAACTTGAGCTGAAGCTGGTCGTACTCGCCGCCGGGCGCGTTGGGCGTCGAATCCTTCGTCGTGGTCAGCGGCAGCCCGGCGCCGTGGCCGAGCACCGACTGACCGGCACCATCGATACTCGATCCCGACGGATACTTCGGGTTCTCGCCGTAGTGACCACGATTGACGACCCGGTCCCAGAGCTTGCGCAGCCAGTTCTTCTTCGGTGCCACCTCGACCGCCTTGTCCGCGGTCGGTCTGAACGGCGCCGGTTCGATGCGCGCGAGTGGTTCGAGATGCCAGGCATCTGGCCCGTCGGCCACCAGCCGCACCAGGATCTTCTCGCCCTCGATGTCCATCGACAGCACGCGGTCATCGAGATCGTTGCGCAGCAACTGATCCAGATGCGCCATGTCATCGGCGTCGCGCGTCACCCCCGTCCGCAATCGGTTGATGTCGTCGGCGGCGCGGACGAGACCGGGGTCGGCGGGCAGTCCGAGCCGGGCGGCCCAGCGCCGGGCGATGGCCTCGCGCAGCGCCCGCTGTTGCGGATCGGTGGCGGCCTCGGCATGCCGGACCGCGGCGGCGAACGCCTCGACCGCACCAGCCCGCAACAACTGGCGGTACCGCGCGGCATCGAGGGAACCCGAATCGGTGGGGTCCACGCCGAACCTGGCGGCCAGGCGATCCAGTGCCTGCTGCGCGGGCTCGACCCGCGGGCTGCCGGGCTGGCGCACACCGTCTTCCGGCGGCAGTATCGAGGACGGCTGCACCGGCGTGGCCTGTGGGTTCGGCTCCGGTTCGGTGCCGAGCGCGGGGCGGGCGTCGTCGTCGAGTCCGGCCAGCCGCAGTTCCTCGGCCATCTCGGCCCGCACCTGCGGATCGCCCTCGACCCGCCACTGGTCGAGGCCGTCCTGCAACTCGTCGACGTCGAGCGGTTCGTAGTCGTCCGGATACCGCATGGGCTTGCCGAGTTCGGCGTCGGGATCCAGTGCGCTGTCGAGGAATCCGCGCGCCCGCGCCATATCGGCGATCTCGGCCAGCGCCCCGAGCGGATCACGCTGACCGGTGAGCGCGTCACCGAGACCGAGGGCTTCGGCGAGCCTGCGGACCTGCTCGGCCTGCGCCGACGTGAGCGGTGGCGTGTCGACGGTTGTCGAGGGCGGTAGATCGCTCAGTTCCTGCAAGAACTGGTGGACGTCGTTGAGGAAATCCCTGCGTTGGTACGCGCGATCGGGTGCGTCGCCGACGTCGACACCATCGGTGACCGGCTGATCCAGCGCGGCGTCGCCGGGCACGGCCAGTTCGGCGGGTGCCTTCGGCGGGCCGGAGTCCAGCGGCGACGAATTCTGCGCGGGCTCTTCGGGTTCCGGGCTCGGCGCCATCGGCGGACGCGACGGCGGCTTGGACGGCGGCCCGCCGGGTGCCGTCTGTGCTGGGGGCGGATCCCCCGAATCGTCGTCCCCGTCGCGGGAACCGTCGTTGTCGCGTGAACCGCCCTCTGCGCGCGCACCGTTGACGCCCTCGCCTGTCGACCCGTCTCCACGGTTCTGCGTCGAGGCCCCACCCTGCCGTTCGACCGCGGCGGCGAACCTGGCGGCCATTTCCGCACGGGCGGCATCGAATTCCTGCTGCGCCCGCAGATACGACTCGAGTGCCTGCGCGTCGGCCAATGCTTCGGCGTCGAGCTCGTCCGGCCGTGTCTGCGCGGCCTGGGCGAGTTCGGCACGCAGCGCGTCGAACCGCTGCTGCGCGGCGAGATAGGACTCGAGCGCGGCCAGGTCGGCGGCGCGCACCGCGAAATCCGCCTCGGAGTCGTTGCCACGCCGCGCGGCGGCCTCCGCGTCCCTGGCCGCCAACTCCTCGAATCGGGTCGCGATCTCGGCCTGCGCGGCGTCGAAATCCCGCTGGGCGCGCAGGTACGACTCCAACGCGGCCAGATCCGCGTCGACACCGTCGAGATCACGTAACGCCTCGTCCAGCCCGGCATCGGCTCGGTCGCCGCGGCGCTCGTCGGCCTGGTCGTGCAGCTTGTTCTGGCGTTCGACGGCGTCGTCGATCATCGCCAGCGGATCGACCGGCTCGCCCGGTCCGACCAGGTCGTCCAGCGAGGGCATCGGTTCGGCCAGTTCGTCGGCGACCTCGTCCAGCTTGCGCATGGCCTGGTCGAGCTTCGCATCGGCTCGATTGTCGAGGTCGGCACCGCGTTCGGGCGGAACCTCGGCATCTGGTCGACCCGAATCCGGTTGCGGGCCAACGGGTCGCGGTCCACCATCCGGCTCGACGCCAGCCGGCCCGGCGGGCAACCCGCGCCGCGCCTCGGGCAGCTCGTCTGGCCACGGGCCCGGGTGCTCCCTGGCCGGAGAGCCCGGCGCGGGCGGCAGGTCCGCCACCGGCCGGTAGAACTCGTCGGTGAGCGCCTTCAGCTGCTCGAGCTGCTCGGTCCTGAGACGGATCTCCGCGCGGATGGCCGCGATCTCGGCGGCCAGCTCCGCCGGGCTCAGGCCCTCGTGGTTCTCGATCTTGCCGTCACGGTAGGCCTCGTAGATCTCGACGAACTTCGCGTCGTCGGCGGTGGACACATCCACTCCGACCAAACGCGCCCAGTCCCGATTCGGCTGTGGCCGTGGATCATTCGGGTCGACCGGCTCGTCCGAGCCATAGGCGCGGGCGAGGTTGTCGGCGACCTGGGCGGCGAAATCGACCGGGTGCGCACCGGGCTCGGCGGCAGCGACTACATCGCGCAGGCCGTGGATCGCATCGCGGTCATAGATGTGGGGGTCGCCGGTGGTGCGCGGGTCCGCCGCTCTGGTGCCCGCGGGGTGGTCGGTGTAGGGGTCGATTCGCAGCAGCGCGTCGGCATAGGCGGCCAGCGCCGTTCGAGCGTGATCACCCGCGCCGAGCCGATGCATCCGTGTGACGAGCTTGCGCAGTTTGGCCGGGTCGACGCCGGTGTCGGCCGGGCCGACCTTCGACCGGCCAGTGAGTGGGTCGGTCTTGCTGACCTTCGGTCGCAGTGCCTCCGGGTTACCTGGGCTCAGTGCCTCGATCAACGCTTCCTGCGCCGCCCTGACCGCGGCCTCGTTGACGTTGCGCAGCTGCTGGGAGTACCCGGCGGTCTTGCTCGGGTCGCGCTGCTGCCCGTCGAGCAGATCCTCGAACTGCTGCTGGCGTGTGCCGCGCCGCTGCTTCGGGTCGGTCAGTGCCTCGGCGATCCGCCTCGGCGTGAGCTCGCCCTCCGGGATGCCGAGCCGCGTCGCCAGCTGACCGCGCGCATCGCCGACCAGGTTGAAGGTCTCGATGTCGGCCATCGTGCGGGCGTAGTCGGACAGTGCCTCCGCCTGCCCGGCGCGCACCGCGTTGTCCAGGTGCAGTGCGCGCACTGTGGCATCGATGTTGTCCGGGTGCAGCGCGGTGGGCCCGAGGTTCAGTTGCCGTGCCAGATCAACGATCTCGCGCACCATGTCGGCCCGGTCGCGCGGAGCGGGCGGCGGTTCCGGCGTCGGCTGGACCGGCCGCCACTGGCCGTCCTCGTCGCGCATCATCGTCACCTGTAGTTCGGCGCCGTCTATGGTGCGCCGGATGTGCTGCACCTCCGGGGTCGCCACCGGGTCGAGGAACTGCCTGCCCGCGCCGTCGGCGTGCACGGCCCGGAAGTCAGGGCGCAGCACCCCGTTGTCGATGTCGATCGCCAGCTCCGGGTTGTCCCGCAGCGCGCGGGCCAGCGCCTCCTCGCGACCGAGCGCACCGTCGACGACCAGCAACCGGTCCGGCCCACCGTCGGCGTCGGGCACCCGCGCGACCTGATCACCGTAGGTCCTGCCCACCGGTTCGGCCCCGTCGCCCTGCAAAATCGGCTGCGCGGCGGCGATGAAATCGGCGAGGTTCTGCGCCCGCTGCCGCGCCGCGTCCCGCAGTTCGCCCAGCGTCGGATCCATCCGGTCGCCCGACAGATCGCTCAGATCACGGCCGAACATCGATGCCCAGCCGGACAATTCGTCACGCAGCTGGTCGCGACGCAGCGCGTGTTCGAAGAACTCCCGCGCCCGCGCCTCGTCCCGGCCCGGCTCCCGATCGTCGGAGAAACTCGCCCATTCGGGCAGCCGATCCGCGCCGTTGCCGACCCGGTCGTAGTCGCGCAGCGAGGTGACACCCTCGAAGGCGACGATCAGGTCGCGCAGGAACCTACCCAGCGGGTCGTTGTCGAGGAAGCTGACCTCCCGCGAGAACGGCACCGGGCGTGGCGTACTGGTGTCACCCCAGTGGCTGCGCCGCGGTTCGGGGGCACCCGGTTCGTCGTCGAACTCGTCGTAGTCCTCACGCGGTTCGTCCGAGTCGATCGCACGCCGCTGGTCCGGTTCCGGCAGCGTGCGCCCGTCGGGCGCCTGCGCGGGGTCGGCGGGATGATCGGCGCGCCGGTACGGGCGGGTCTGTTCCTCGTCGGCTCGCCGCGCCGCGTCGGCCAGGCCCTCGATCGCGCCGATCTCGCGCAACAGCCGGTGGGTCTGCCGGTCGATCGCCTGGCGGATCTCCGCGGGCCCGTCACCACGGAGGTGGATGCCGAGACGGTCCGCCATCTCGGTCAGCGTCTCGCCCTCCGCCGGCGGCCCCGACTGCTCCGGGCTGGAATCCACGGGCGGGATCGTCGCGTCCTCCATCGCCCGCGCCTCGTCGGTGTCGATGAGCCCGTTGAATTCCAGATCGTCGATCAGATCCTGGCGCAGCTGCGGATCGCGGGCGTTGTCGAACAGTTCCCGCAGGATGCCACGGACCTCGTCGGCATCCATCCGGTTGGCCCGCAGCTCGCTGACCACGGTGTCGCGCACCGCATTCGGGTCGGCATCGGAGATCCACGGCCGGTACTCGGTGCCGTCGGGGAAGTACACCGGTCGGTAATCGCCCGCCGAATCCGCCTCGCGCCCCAGCAATCCGCCGATGACCGGAATGTGCTCACGGTTGTGATACCAGGTGAGGCCCTCGCGGCCGATCCGCGCCACATTCAGCGCGGGATCGCCGGGCCCCGGCGGCGGTGCGCTCATCACCGGACCATCCACCGGCGGCGGTGCGGGCTGCGCCGGTGTCGGCGCCGGATCGGAGATCAGTTGCGCCGCACCGGTCACGCCGTCGCGCATCGCGGTCTGGCCACGGTGATCGAGGTTGGATCCGGAAGGGTACTTGAGGTTCAGGCCTTGATAGCCGGCATTGAGATCATCGACCAGCTTCCGCAGCGCATTCCGGTTGTCGACTTCGGGAATATCAGCGTTGTTGCGCGCGGGCGCATTCTGCGTGGCCTCGTCGCCGTCGTTGCGCGCGACCACCCACTCTCCGTCGGCCAGCCGGACATGTAGTGCGACGACCTCCCCGTCGTCCCCGAGCTCGATCCGCACCTCACGTTCCGGCGGCTCGGGCTCGGCGAAATCGGGCTCAGGCCGCGTGGATTCGTCGTCGTCGCCCATCCAGTCGGTGCTGTCGTCATCGGTGTCCGGCCGGCCCGGCGGATCCACGTTGTCGTCGGGCACATCCATGTAGTCGGTGGTGACGTCGTTGCCCGCGGGCCGATCGATCGTGGCGGGATCGGTGTCGAAGGGCAACGGGACGTCGGCGAGCAGGTCGACGCCGTCGCGGTCGAACAGCAGCTCGGTGACGGTGACCTTCCCCTCGGCATCGGCGTGCACCAGCCGATACTCGACCCGAAGGGTGCCGTCCTCCATGGCCGCGCGCAGCTGGGCCACCGCGTCGCGGATCGCCCGGCCTTGCGGACTGTCGGGGTCGATGCCACGTTCGAGCATCTGCTCGGGCGTCTCGTTGAGCAAGCGCACGAGGTTGCGGTCCTTGTTCAGGATGTGGCGCAGGTATTCCGGTGAACCCTGTTCGGCGCTGATGACTTTGGAGCCACCGAGCGTCGACCCGACACCCTTCGCCTCGACGATCAACAGTGTCGGTCCCGAGTCCCCGTCCGCACGCGGGACGAACGACGCGATATCGAGCACGCCCGCCCCGTCGAACGCGCCCTCGAAGGGCGAGAGCTTCACCGCGCCCGGCCGGGCATCCGGATCGAGGGCGTAGTCGAGACCGGCCAGCTCACCGAGCTTCTTGGAGACCTCGACCATGTCGCGTCCGAGGTCGTTGTAGTCGGTGGCGACGTCCTGCAGGTCGTCGAGCAGCTCGAGCTTGCGGGTCCGTTCCTGCTCGCTCAGCGTGGTGTCGGCGCGCAGTTCCTGACGTAGTCCCTTGATCTTCTCCGACAGCGCCTTTGGTGCGAGTTCGTGCTTGTCCGTCAGCCCGAACTCTTTCATGAGCTTGCCGAGCTCTTTGCCGGTGTTGTCCCGCTCGGTCTGCAGTGCGAGACGCCGATCGGAGGCCTCGCTCAGCTCCGCCGCGCGATCCGGGTCCCGCATCTCGTGCGGCTCCGAATCGCCCTTCTGCGCGCGATGCTGGTATTCGCCGCCGGTGAGGTGGTCCTTGACGAACCCGCCGGAGTCGTACAGCCGGAAGTCGACATTGCGTTTGGTGCCGGGCGGATCGTCGTTGTGATGCCAGGTGCCGTCCGGGTCACGGAAGCTGTCCGGCCGGTCGCCGGGCCGATGCAGATTCCCGTCGTCCCCACGTTCCATGCCGGGCGGCACCGGATCGTCGTCGCCCATGAAGTCGATCTCCGCCGGGTATTCAGGTGAGACCAACCGGGGTTCGGTGGGATTGCCGTCCCTGGCCGCCTGTTCGAGATCGGCATGGCGCAACGGCTCGACCTTGGGGGCGCCTTCTTTGATGATGTGGCCCGCGGTGCTCTCCGTGCCCTGCACCACCCGCGTGCAGTTGGCACAGCAGGGTGCTTCTACGCCACCGCTGGGGACGAACGGTGAGTTGAGAATGGTGGCCAGGCCGTCGAAATCGGTCGGCAGCTGATCGTCCGGCCCGCGCTGCTGGTTGAGCAGTTCCCGGTCGTGCAGGGCGGCGTTGGTGCCGCGCACCTCGGCATGGCCCAGCGGGTTGTCCACATGCGGGAAGTGTGGAGGCTCACCGCCGTCGCGGTAAACGACGGCGGGGTCCTGGTAGCGGGCGACGTTGTCGTGCAGCGTCGGATGCAGGTCGCTGGGGTGGATGCGCTGCTCGGCGGTGCCATTGGCGGCTTCGTAGACGCGACCGGTCAGGCGGTCGATGGTGATGGACGTGACGTGTCCCCGCCGCTTTCCGGGCAGCCGCTCGGCTTCGGCCTTCGCCAAGCGCTTGGCAGGCGAATTGCCTGCTTCGGCTTCGGCCTTGTCGGCGGCCAGGAAATTGTCGAGGTCGGTCTTGGCCGCCGCTGCCTGATCCTTGGCGTCCGCGACGCCGGCCTCCGCGCGCCGCACCCCGTCCGCGGCTTGCTCGGCGGCGCGGTCGAGCGCGTCGGCGTCCTCGGCGCCGCGGCTGCGTGCGTCCGCGGCGGCCTCGACAGCGCGGGTGTGTGCTGCCTGGGCACCCTTGAGGGCCATCGCGGCGTCGCGCACCGCCCGACCCTTGTCGGACTTCGCGGTTTCCAGTGCCTTCTGCTGTGCCTTGTGCTGCTCATAGTCGGCGACCAGGGCCGCGTCCGGTGTGGCCGCGGCGACGAACGCCTGGCCACGCTCTTCACTGAGCCAGTGGGAGAACTCGTCGATCGGTTTATCGCCGACATGGGTGATCCGGGGCGGATCGCCCGCGGTCCGCACCTCCGGGTTGTTCGGATCCAGCGCGCCGAGCACATGCGCATCCACACCAGGCGTCCGGCTGAACGGCGCGTTGGCGGTCCCTGTCACCGGTTCGAGATACGACATCGCGGTCCGAACGGGCGGTGGGTCCTGGCCGCTCATGAAGTCGACGAGCTCGCGATCCAGTGGTGGACCGTCACCGTCGAGCGGGTCACGAGTATCGACCGGATCGGAATCCGTTCTCGGCGGCGTTGTTTCGCCGGGGGTCGTCGCGGACTCCGGGCTGAACGTGCGCCACTTGCCACCGCGATCGACCACCGGATCGGAGCCCGGCTCCCGCCGCACACCGACTCGATCGGTCGGTGCGGTGACATCGACACCGAGCTGGTCGGCGATGTACTGCGCCCAGCCCTTGCTGTTGCCCGCGCCACAGGAAATCAACCGGACAGGGGTTCCCGGAACGTAATTCGGGTTGCCGCGGATCGCGTCGACGATGTCGCGCGGGTGGACCGCGTCCCCGTTGCCCGGCGTCACCGAACCGTCGCGTCGTCCGTGCACGACCACGTCGTGGGAACCGTTGTTTCGGACGTTCTCGCTCACGCGGTGTGTGCGGGCGTCCTCACCGATGGCCGTGCCGGTCGGATGGTGGACAACGCCTTGACCATTGGGCAGGCGGGTGTCGTACACCGGGCCGCTGTCGTTGTCGTCGGGCCGCGGCTGCCTGCGGTCGTCCCCGCCGTCGGCGCGATCACGCGGCCCGGCGGTGTCGTCGGTGCCCGCTCGGCCGGGGCGGTTCGCTTCCGGTCCCGACCGCGCGGGGCTCGCTCCCTGGTCGGCCCCGACGATCGGCACCACCGGCGCAATCTCGGCCAGCGGATCGGCTTCGGACCTGACTTCGGAATCCCGTGAGCGAACCGGCTCGGCGGTGACGTCGGACTCGCCGGAACGCACCGGCGGCGCCTCGCCGGGCGAGGCCTGCAATCCCCGCAAGGGCGTCTCGGCGAGGCCCGCTCCCCGCTGTTCGCCCACGTCGGCGCGGCTTTCACCGTCGGGACGGCTCGTCGACGCACCGGAATCCTCGCCGTTCCTCGTCGGATCGGCCACCGCGGACTCGTCGACTGCCGGGCTGTCGGTCCTGACTTCCGGTGTGCCGGAACGGATGTCGGAGCCGACTCCCGCCCCGTCCGGCACGCCGGACCGAACTTCCGGCGCACCGGGACGCGCCGACTGCGACCCCTGGTTCGGCGTCGACTGCTGGCCCGGTGTCGACTGCTGTCCGGGGGTCGATTGTGTTGGCGCAGAAGTTGATTGGGTCGGCGTCGCAGCGGGTTGGCTGGTTGTCGGCGTCGCCGCCTGCCCGGTGACCGGTGCCTGCCCGGTCGCGCCGGGCGACGGTCCCGCCGTCGCCGCGGGCCCGGCACCCACCACACCCGCGGCGACCGGCGCCCCGGCCTGCGTGGTCGTGTCCCGGTTGGTCGCCTGAGTGTCGTTGCCCTGCGTGACCGGCTGGCCACTCGCCTGCGCGTCGGTGCGCGTACCCTCGCCGACGCTCGCGCCATCGGCCTGCTCGGCCTCGCCCGCCCGCGATTTGTCCTGACCGGAATCCGTCTGCGCCGCAGGGCTTTCCCCTTCGGCACGGGTACCGCCGTCCTGTTCGGCGCGGGGACCGCCGTCCTGGCGACCGCCGTCACCGCCTTGCGCTTCGCCGCCCTGCGCCTCGGGCCTCGACTCCTGCCGCCCCGCACCCTCGCCGCCATCGGCCGAGGACTGCCGGTCGTCACCGGACTGCTGATTCGCCTGTCCCTCATCGGAATTCGTCGGTCCTTGGGCTTCGCCCTCGGGCGACTGCGCGCTACCGGCGGGGCGCACCGACTGACTGTCGTCACCGGCACCTGCCCGCGACTCATCCGAACCCTCGCCACCCATGGTGTCGTCGCCGGCACCAGCCCGCACACCGTCGTCACCACCCGCCCCGGTCGCGTCGTCGTCGGCACCGGCCCGATTTTCTCCCCCACCACCGGGACGGTTGGACGACCCGTCGCCGCCGGCGCCGTCGCTCTGCCCGAACGTTCCGAGGTCGTAGCCGGGACCCATGGCATCGCGAATCTGCGAGCTGAAGCTGGGCCGCTCGAACAGACCTGGCTTCATCGCCGACCACGCGGAATTCGCCCCGGCCTTGTTCAGGCCCGAAAGTCCGCCGTTGGTAGCACCCGCACTCCACATGAGCGGGTCGGACGCCGCGGTTTTCAGGTTGTTCCAGGCCTGGTCCCAGCCCTGGGTGACGCCCTCGTACCCGAACTGGCCCAGCATGCCGCCGCCCGCGCCTGCCAGACCGGCACCGGTGCCGGTGATCGCACCCTTGAGCCACGGCGACATCCCGTCGCCGAGCCGCTTACCGAGGAAATTGCCGAACGGACCGGCCGCCAGGCCACCGGCGGCGGAACTCACCGCGGCCGCCTTCACCTGGTTCCAGTCGACCTCCTTGCGGTGGCCCTGATCCACCTGCCACTGCTGCGCACCGAGTTCCTGCAGTGTGCCCAGCGTTGTGTCGATCGCCACGTGCTGGGCGGCGAACTTCAGGACCCTGGTGATCACCGCCTTCGCGCCGTGGCGCAGGATCGCCGCCAGCACGCGTCCGAAGATTCCCCGCGCGATGATGCGGGTCACGCCGATCGCGGCCGCCTGCACCGCGGGCGCGGTCGGCGGAAACACCCACGCCGCAGCGATTTCCAGCGCCAGCAAGCCCAGCGACGACAGGAACATGATCTTGGTGTATTCGATCTCGGTGCCGGTCTGATAGACCGAATCGCCGAGGATGTCGAACAGTTCGGCCAGCTTGGTCACCGACTGGTCGCCGCGGGCCATCCCCTCGAAGGCCTTGAGCATCTCATCGACGCCCTCGCCCTGCGGATATGCCTTGAACGCAGCATCTTTGGCGGCATCGACGTCGTCGACCAGGCCGCGAAGACTGTCTGCGGCCGCGCGCCAGTCCTCGGCCATGGCCCACATCTCGTCTTCATTGCCCTCCGGCCACTCCATGCCGGCAAGAATCGAGAGCCAATGCAGCCCAGAGGGGAGATCGATCATGGAGCGCTACGTCACCAACTCGAGTCCGTGAACGTCGCCATCGCCCCTCATCCCTCAATAGTGATGCCCGGTCGAGCACACCACAACTCGTTCACCGCCGCAACAACTGTGTCAGGCACCGGCGAAGCCGCGGTGACGACAAAATGAACGCCGGACGGCCGAAACCGACCCCGCGCCGCCCTCGTCGACCTGCCCGCGCGGGCGACTTGACGACCAGCCGGTCCGGGCGAAGGATCGGGGTCGGCGGCTCGCCGAAGTGCAGGCGAGCGGCGGGCATCCGCGCCGACAAGCACGGGCGCCCGGCACAGCCTCCGGGAAATCGAGAACGGGACGCACGCAATGGAATTGAAGCCGGTGGCGATGTACCGCGAGATGTACGAGCGCGGGCACGACGAACTGCCCTCGGTATTCGACGCGCCCACCGGCACCGTCGAGGGCGACCGCGACCGGATTCTGAACTACATGCGCAAGGTCCGCGCCATCTTCGACGTCATGGGCGAATCCCCTGACCTGTTCACCAGAGACGCCGACATCGAGGGCGGCCCCTCCCTGTACTCCGACGGCGTCTGGATCTGGCGCGAGGACTCGCTGCGGTACCTCGCTGAGCAGCCCCTCACCCTGCCCGCCGAGTTCGTCGAGCGCGTGCGCTCCTTCGACTACACCCCACAGTCCTTCGACACCCGCGATCCCGCCTTCGACGCGGCGTTCCTGGCGTATTTCTGACCATGAGGGAAGGCACCGAATGACGAACTGGCACGCGATGCCCGCCGACGAAGCAGGCGAGCTGGCGGGCGCACTGCACGCACTCGACTGGTCGTGGGCCCTCGATGACGCCCCGGCCGTCGTCGAGAAGTTCGGTTGGCACACCATCTCCAGCCGACCGCGCCGGATCATGCTCGACATCGGGTTCGGCCCGGACAGCGGCACGATCCGCGCCAAGAACGGCCAGGTCACCGGGATCGAACTGCAACTAACGGACTTTGCCGACGCGGGCGAGAACGCCGAGGTCTCCGCGGCTTTCGACAGCATCGCCGCAGCCGTCTCCGCCAAACTCGGCGAGCCGACCGCGCGCGTGGCCGGTCCGCCCCCGCAGTACCGGTGGGCCGGGGCCGAGGCCACGATCCTGCTCGAACGCTCCGCCGCCTCGGTGTGGCTGTATCTGGTCACCAATGCGCGACTGGCCGCCGACGATCGCAATATCGCGCTCGACGAGCAGGGCCTGCTGTGACCGACTGGGCCGAGTTCGCCCGTGGGCTCGCCGCCGAACTCGCGGCCGCACCCGAGACCACGGTGCTGGTGATCGGCGAATCGGCGGCACCGGGCGCACGACGTTTCGCCCAGTTCCGCAAGACCGGCGACGCGGTGTCCGCCGAACTCACCGGCGACGAATGGCTCGAGCCCACCTTCCGCCCCGACCACGACGGCACATGGGCCATCACCGAGGCTGGCTGGCGCGCTCCCGACGAAGCTCATATGGGCAACTGGTGGATCGAATTCCCCTGGCCGGTAGCCACCGACGACTACCAGCGGCTCGCCGCGATCACCGTTGTCGGACTCCGCGACGGCTTCGGCATCGACTCCCCGCTGACGCTGGTCTACCAGGGGTGGGTCGAGCAGGCCGGAAACAGCGACCTGCATCTGCCCGGCCTCGGCATCCCCGACGCGAGTTGACCGACTTCCGAACCCCGAGCTGGGAACAGCTACGTCAGTCCGTCGCGGTTGCCCTTTTCCATCTTGTCGATGTAATCGGCGCTCTCGGTCTGGCCGTCGGCGAAATCGCCCATGGACTTGGCCATGGTCTTCACGTTGTCGCTGGTGTTGGTCCAGGAGGAGTCGTAACCGTCGTTGCCGCCGGGGCCGTCGTTGAAGCTCTTACCGAGTTTGTCGTTGCCCCAGACATTTCCGCGACCGTTGAGCGAGGCGTTCAGTGTGTTGATGATGCCGGTGAGTTGGGTGCCGACACTGCGCGACTTGCCCGCCGCGGTCCGAAAGTCATCGGCGTCGTATTCGAATGTCATCGCGCTCATCCCTCCACAAGTGATGCCTGTCGAGCACATCACAACTCATGTGCGTGCGCAACAGCCTCGCACGATGGGACGAACCGCGGATGACCCCGCTGTGAACGGCGGGTTCCCTAAGCGCTTGCCTCCCAGTGCGATTCCACGCGCGACATCATGCGCTCGATGGAAACATTGATCTTCGCGGTCAGGTCCGACCGTGACATCGGGGTAGCGATGGGGTTCTCGCTGGGAAGCTCGATGCCGTAGCGCCCGTCGTCGGGTAGGTCGCGCCACACCACGATGTCGCGATGCATGCCGCGTGAGCCGAACATGGACTGATTCTGCAGGATATTGATGGTTCCGGTGCGGTCGGCGGGACGGTTGAAGAACTCGGTGCTGCGCTCGACGATCGAGGTGTCGGCTGCCTCGAAGAACATCGAGGACCGCTGCCCGTACTCGTCACCGGTGCCCGCGTCGGCGGCGAGCGGGATCAACCCGCCGACGCCGGCACCGGTGACGGGCATCAGGTCGACGATGGCGTCGGCCAGACCGTGGGGTCCGATGTCGACGATCGTGTAACCACCACTGTGCGTCGGGGTTTCACCCGGCAGCTGGTTGATCAGATAGCCGTTGGCGCCGGCCCTGGCTGCCCTGGCCTTGAGCCACTGCTCGGCGTTGTCACGCGCGCTGTCCTGCCAACCTCGCAGCCGCACATACACTTCCGGCCGCTCCAGGACGTCGAAGACCGAACGAAGCGTCGGGTCGACGGTGTGCTGCAGCCGCTGCCAGACCTGGTACTTCTCCTGCTCGTAGTCCTCGTGCAGGCGAGTCCTGGACTGGAAGGTCAGCGGGCGCGGTAGGTCGGTGCCGACGAATCGCTGCCACAGCACCCGGAATTCGATATCGGTGAGTTCCCATTTCTGCGTCACGCCGGTGTCTCCGGCCGCGCGTGCGCGAGCGTGTCGGTGCTGAGGACTTCCACGGACTCGACCGGCTCTTCGATGATCTGGGCAGGCGCTTCGGTCGCCAACGACTCGGCGAACAGGCCGGTGAGCGGGGTGACGATCTCGTCCAAGCCCGCCAGATTGGAGAAATCAGGCAGCGAGGCCCGCGGGAACTCCTCACCCTCAGCCGTCTCGGTACTCTCCCCCGGCTCGCTCGCCCCGTCGACAACCGCAGTCGCGGTGTCGATGCCGAGCAACTCCGCCAGCGGCAGGAGGGCGGGGTTGTCCGCGATCAACTGCTTGATCTCGGGCGACTGCGACAGCAGTTCGGTCAGGTCGGGGAATTGCCCGAACAGGTTGCCGAGTTGGGTGAAATCGGGCAGGCCCGGTGTGGTGCCGGTCCCGCTGGTGTCGGCGGATATCTGCTGCAGCGCTGTGGCCAGCGACGGCAGCGCCTGAGTGAGCGAGGAGACCGCTGACGTGACCGCCGACATCACCGAGGAAAGAATGCTGGAAAGGTCGCCCGAGCCGGACCCGCTCGAACCCGCCGAGGACCCGGTCGAACCCGCCGATCCGGTCGAACCCGCGGTCTGGCCGTTCGTACCCTGCTGCGAACCGTTGTTGCCGGCCTGCTCGAGCGCCGCTGCTGCCTGCTGGGCGGCTTGCTGGGCTGCCTGCTGTTTGGCCACGTCGGGCGCCACTGGCTGCTGCTGGCCGCCGCCTCCGGTGTTGCCGCCACCACCGGAATTTCCACCACCACCGGAATTGCTGCCACCGCTGTTGTTATTTCCGGCGTTATTGTTGTTGTTGTTGTTATTGTTGTTATTGTTGTTGTTATTGTCAGGCACCTTCACCGGCCCCTTCGGTGCAGCAGGCTCCGCCGCCGCCGGGAACAGTTTCTCGGTGTTCATCACACCGTTGACGTAATGGCGCTCGTACCGATCGCGATTCTCCTGCAGATCGTCGTCGCACTTGTCTTCGGTCTCGATCGGCATCGACACCTTGGTCGCGTACAGCCAGTTCGCCGTGTACTCGAGATTCTGCTGCATCATCGTGAAGGAATCGCTGGCCACCATCGCCGACTTGCCGAATGTGGTGATCGCGGCCAAGGCGGCCTCGCCGCCCTGGCTCTCCCACCGGTCGCCGGTGATCTCACCTAGCTTCTGCTCGAGGTTGTAGGCGGCGCCGTGCACGGCGTGGGCCATCGCCTCCCAGATCGGTGCGTCGTTGGCCACCTCCTGCCAGGAGATCCGCTGACCGAGGTCGTACATATCGCGCCAGGACATATTGTCCGCGGCGCGGACAGGAATCCGCACGCCGCCCGATTCCGCCGTGGCGGTGCCCACGTGTTTGGGCACGTTCGCGGTCTCGATGTCGTAGTTGTGCTTCTCCATCTTGATTTCCATGCCCGTGCCCTGCTGAATATTGACATCGACTTCCCAGTGGGCCGGGTAGTAGCCGCCGGCCTGGGAGACCTCTCCCTTCAGGTCCTTGGCACCGGGCGAGGAATTCACATTCTTCAGATCGCCCTTGAGCGCGGCGATGTTGTCGCCCGAACCCTTGTCGGTCTCGGTGTACGACTCGCCCGCGGCCTTGAACATGGAGACAAGGTCTTCGAGTGAGTCGATATAGCGCCCGAGCAGGTCCTTGGCCTGGGTGGCCTCGGAGATGAACTTGGTCCGCAGCGGCGGCCCGGCATCGACTTGGCTGCCGCCCAGCTTTGACTCGTCGTAGTTGTTGAGGTCGTGGTCGCGGAACAGATTCTGGCATCCCCTGAACACCTCGATCGCCTGACTGCACGCCTTGGCGGCCTCGAGCGCGGCTCCCGTTTCGACCTTGATCTTCGCTTTGCCCGCCAGCCCCTCGAAGGGAGAATCGCCCACGCCAACCGCTCCTCGCAGCACCCCACCGCCGACCCTCGCAGTCGACCCGATCGCCTCGCATTCTAGTGAGCGACGCGAAATATGCACAGTCCCACGGAAACACCGATCTGGTTCTGGGTGAACACCCGGGTTCCGCCGACGATCACACAGCCCTCGCCGATCTGTGACAAACTCGAACGACCACCAGCGGCCGCGTAGCAGCCGTGCCCGAACGATGGATGAGGCCCAGGATTGACGTCGCGATGGAACCGCTCATGACCGACCTGAGCGACCTCGAACGGCGCGTCGCAGCCAATCGCGCCAATACCCGTAGCCAGCACGCCGACGACTACCTGCGCTTGGCCGGTTCGTTGACCGAACTGGCCCAGGGTCTGCTGGCGACCAGGGACGATCCCTCGGATCGCGATCGCACTGCCGAGGCGTTGGAGCCCGCGCAGGAAGCGGTGGCGATCCGGCTGCACTGGCTCGTCGGAGGGTACGTCTCCTACGAGTACGCGGGCGCACTGCAGGACGCGTTGCGGCAGTTCGAACAGGCGACGCGGTTGGTCGGGCATCGACAGCTCGCGACCAACACCATTCGCAGCGCCTGCTCGGCGTATCGGCAGGTCGCGCAGGACTATCCCGATGTTTCGGCCATGTGCGCCGACGGGTTGTCCAAGTGTGGCGTGTGGTTGATGCGGCTCGATCACGACGCGGCGGTTGCCGCGAGCGAGTCGGCGGTACGGATTCGGGCGGGGATGTACGCGCGTACGTCCGAGCAGCCCGGCAAGTACTTGGCGAGCCTGAGCAGCCTGTTGCGCACCTTGATGGTGGGCCGGTCGCGAAAGCAGGCCATCGCGAGCTATCGCGCGTTGTATTCCGAAGTGACCACGACAGCGAGTACCGCGAAACTGCGCGAAACTCGGGTCGAGGAACTCGATCTCACGGTCAAGACCACGCAGGCACTGGTGAAGCTGGGTGCGCACACCCTCGAACGCGCGGGGCGGCTGACCCAGCAGCAGATCCTGTACCAGTCGGGTGGCGACCTGGCCACCATTGACGAGATCAACTGGCGGCTGGCACTGGTCGGTCTCAAACCCCTTGCGGCAGGGGCGATGCCGGAGCCGCCGTCGCGGCCGGTGGAGATCTCGGCGACGTACGGCGCGATCGCCGTACGTTGTTCGGCGCCGGACGGGCTCGAGCAGGTGCGGGCCGCGATCGTCGCCGCGTTCGCCCAGGACGGGGTCGAACCGGTGGACGCGGGCAGGTTCGCGGGTGTGCACGAGAAGCACTGGGGCGTCAAAGAACCCAAGACCAATCTCGATACGCAGCTCGGTGCCGATGTCGTGCTGGTCGAGAAGTCTTCCGGCAGTTGGGTTTCGGTGAAGAGCCTTAACTGGGAGATCGGCGCGCTCGGCAAACATCCACTAGCCGTTGCTCTTTCGGCGAAGTGGCCGGTACTGACCGTCGCCACCATCGAGAAGATCTCCTACGAACTGTGCCTCTACGACAACGGCGTCGCCACCCAGTACGCCGCACTCGGCAGACCGGCCGGTCAGGCACCACTCGACACCCCGCTGGCCCCGCTGGATTTCGCGACGCTGGCCGACTACGGCGCCGACTACGCCTCCGAAACCCAGGTAAGAGCCGCTTTCGGCAACGCCGAGATGTTCGCCAAGGTCACCGAACTCCCTGGCGCGGGCATCCGCCAGTCCGCGGAGAAGGCCCCGCTCACCGACTACGGCCCGAATATCCTCTTCTTCGGCAAGAACTGACCCGTCACGGCTTCGTCTGTCAGGCCGGAATGAGCCGCCCGGAATACCGCCGAGCGCGGTCACCCGGCATGATCGGTGGCTGTGCGAGTACTGCTGCAGCGTGTGACCAGTGCCCAGGTGAGCGTGGACGATCAGGTCGTGGGACGCATCGACCCGGCGGCGACAGGTGTCCCCCACGGGCTACTCGCCCTTGTCGGCGCCACCCACACCGACACCGAGGCCATCGCCAAAGCCTTGGCTGACAAGACATATCGCCTGCGCATCCTCGACGGTGAACGCTCCGCCGCCGATCTCGACGCCCCCATCCTGGTGGTCAGCCAGTTCACCCTCTACGCGAACACCGCCAAGGGCCGCCGCCCCTCCTGGAACGCCGCCGCCCCCGGCTCCCTCGCCGAGCCCCTCGTCGACACCTTCACCGAAACCCTGCGCGAACTTGGCGCCACCGTCGCCACGGGAAAGTTCGGCGCCCACATGCGGATCGAACTCACCAACGACGGCCCGGTGACAGTTCTCCTCGAAAGCTGACCACGCTTACAGATTCAGGTGCAGCCGAAGCGCGCGATCAAGATCCGCGGCGAGCGTGGCGGTCAACCGCCCGACTACTGGGGAAACTACTCCGGGCGCAGCGTGAGGATGCGCGGGCCGTCTTCGGTGACAGCGACGCTGTGCTCCCAATGGGCCGCCCGCGACCCGTCGGTGGTGACCACGGTCCAGTCGTCATCGAGGGTCTTGGTGTCGGTGGTGCCGAGAGTCAACATCGGCTCGATCGCCAACACCGAACCGACCACCAGGCGCGGGCCCTTGCCGGGCGCGCCTTCGTTGGGCAGGAACGGATCCATGTGCATCTCGCGGCCGATGGCGTGGCCACCGTAACCGTCGACGATGCCGTACTGGCGACCGTGCGCCTGCTCGGCCGCACGAGTGCCCAGCTCGATGGCGTGCGAGACATCGGTGAGCCGGTTGCCCGGTTGCATCGCCGCGATGCCGGTCTCCATCGAGAGCCTGGTCGCCTCGCTCAGCAGCTGATCGGCCTCGATGATGGTGCCGATACCGAACGTCCACGCCGAGTCGCCGTGCCAGCCGTCGAGGATGGCGCCGCAGTCGATGGAGACGAGATCGCCCTCGACGAGAATGTCGCTCGCCGAGGGGATCCCATGGACCACACGGTCGTTGACCGAAGAACAGATCGAGCCGGGGAAGCCGTGATAACCCTTGAACGACGGGACGGCGCCCGCGTCACGGATCGTCGCCTCGGCGACCTGGTCGAGCTCCAGCGTCGAAACGCCCGGCTTGGCCGCCGCGCGAACGGCGACCAGCGTCCGTCCGACGATCGCGCCCGCTGCCTGCATGGCATCGAGCTCGCCCGCCGAACGGAACGGCACGACCTTCTTCTTACGGTTGAAGACCATCCGGCCTCAGTACTCCGATCCGCTGATTACTGACCGAGCGCCGCGAGCGCCCGGCCGTTGACCTCATCGACTTCGCCGATGCCGTCGACGGTCACCACGAGACCGTCGTAGTGCTTGAGCAGCGGCTCGGTCTCCTCACGGTAGACCCGCAGCCGGTTGCGGATGACGTCCTCGGTGTCGTCGGCGCGCCCACGGGCGAGCATGCGCTCGACCACGGTGTCCTCGGCGACCACGAAGCACAGCACGGCGTCGAGCGTGGCGCCGTTGTGCTCGAGGATCTTCTTCAACGCGTCGGCCTGGTCGACCGTGCGGGGGTAACCGTCGAGCACGAAACCGTTCGCGGCATCGGGCTCGCCGACGCGGGCCTCGACCATCCGGTTGGTCACGTCGCTGGGGACGAGGTCGCCCGCGTCCATGTACTTCTGTGCCTCACGACCGAGGGCGGTCTGCTGGCTGATGTTCGCGCGGAACAGGTCTCCGGTGGAGATGTGCGGAACGCCCAGCTTCTCTGACAGCAGGACGGCCTGAGTACCTTTGCCGGCACCCGGCGGACCGAGCAGAACAACTCTCACTTGAGGAACCCTTCGTAATTTCGATTCATCAGCTGGCTCTCGATCTGCTTGACCGTGTCGAGACCCACGCTGACCATGATGAGCACCGCGGCACCGCCGAAGGCCATGTTCGCCGACTGGCCCGTACTGCCCGCACCGAGGAACAGGCTCGGGAGCACGGTGACCGCACCGAGGTAGATCGAGCCAGGCAGGGTAATGCGGCTCAGCACAAAATTCAGGTAGTCAGCGGTCGGCTTACCAGGACGATAGCCAGGGATGAAGCCACCGAACTTCTTCATCTCGTCGGCGCGTTCCTCCGGGTTGAAGGTGATCGCGACGTAGAAGTAAGTGAAGAACACGATCAAGCCGAAGTAGATGGCGATGTAGACCGGGTTGGTCGGGTCGACCAGATACTTCTGGATGATCTCCTGCCACCAACTCGGATCCGTCGTGGTGGTCGAGGAGGTGAGCTGCGCGACCAGGTTGGGCAGGTAGAGCAGCGAGGACGCGAAGATCACCGGGATGACACCGGCCTGGTTGACCTTCAGCGGCAGATAGGTGGACGAACCGCCGTACATCTTCCGGCCGACGACGCGCTTGGCGTACTGGACCGGAATCCGGCGCTGACCCTGCTCGACGAAGATCACCGCGACGATGATCGCCAGCACGGCGGCGCACACCAGGCCGAAGACCAGGCCACCGCGAGAGTCCAGAATGGCCTTGCCGTCGAGCGGGATACGCGCGGAGATACCGGCGAAGATGAGCAGCGACATGCCGTTACCGACACCGCGCTCGGTGATCTGCTCGCCGAACCACATGACCAAGCAGGCACCGGCCGTCATCACCAGGACGATGATGACCATGCCGAAGATGCTGGTATCGGCGAGAATCGGCTCGTTACAGCCTTGCAGCAGCTGACCGCGCGCGGCGAGCGCGACGAGACCCGTGGCCTGCAGCACCGCCAAGGCGACGGACAGATACCGGGTGTACTGCGTCATCTTGGTCTGGCCGGATTGGCCTTCCTTGCGCAGTTCCTCGAACCGCGGGATGACGACGGTGAGCAGCTGGATGATGATGCTCGCGGTGATGTACGGCATGATGCCGATCGCGAACACCGAAAGCTGCAGTAGCGCACCACCGGAGAAAAGGTTGATGAGCTGGTAGATACCGGCGGATTCGCCACCGGAAACCAGCTTCACGCACTCCTGGACGTTTTGGTAGTCGACACCGGGGGACGGCAGCGCGGCACCCAACCGGTACAGCGCGATCAACCCCAGCGTGAAGAGAATCTTCCGCCGTAAGTCCGGAGTCCGGAAGGCCGATACGAAGGCGGAAAGCACAAATCCTCCTGGCGAACGACATGGTCATGCCATGCGACTGGACCACTGGACAGCATGTGGAATCGTCAGCCGATGACGAGCTTGGCAGACAACACTTGGAACTCTAACAGTGACACCGGACGAGCTCGCGACTCGTCCGGTGTCAGCTGCTGACTACAGTACCGTCAGGCCAGTTCGGTGACAGTGCCACCGGCTGCGGTGATCTTCTCCTTGGCGGAGCCGGTCACCTTGTCGGCGGTCACCTGGATGGCGACACCGATCTCGCCGTCGCCGAGAACCTTGACGAGCTCGTTCTTGCGAACGGCGCCCGCCTCGACGAGCTCGGCCTTGCCGATGGTGCCGCCCTGCGGGAACAGCTCAGCGATGCGGCCAACGTTGACGACCTGGTACTCGACCCGGAAGCGGTTGGTGAAGCCGCGAAGCTTCGGCAGACGCATGTGCAGCGGCATCTGGCCACCCTCGAACGCCGCGGGGACGTTCTTGCGTGCCTTGGTGCCCTTGGTACCGCGACCGGCGGTCTTACCCTTGGAACCCTCACCGCGACCCACACGGGTCTTCTCGGTCTTGGAGCCAGGGGCTGGACGCAGGTGGTGCAATTTGATGGTCATGTCTAGACCTCCTCAACTGTTACGAGGTGGCGCACGACATTGATCAGACCGCGGTTCTGAGCGTTGTCCTCACGAACCACCGACTGGCGGATCTTCCGCAGACCAAGCGTCCGCAGGCTGTCGCGCTGGTTCGACTTGGCACCGATCGTGCTCTTGATCTGAGTTACCTTGAGATCAGCCATGTCAGGCTCCCTGTCCTGCACGCGCACGCAGCATGCCCGCCGGAGCGACATCCTCGATCGGCAGACCGCGACGTGCGGCAACCTCTTCGGGACGCTGGAGCATCTTGAGCGCGGCAACCGTCGCGTGAACGACGTTGATCGCATTGTCGCTACCGAGCGACTTCGACAGAATGTCGTGGATACCGGCACATTCGAGCACGGCACGGCACGCACCACCGGCGATCACACCGGTACCGGGCGAAGCCGGACGCAGCATGACCACACCGGCCGCCGCCTCACCCTGAACCGGGTGGACGATGGTCGAGCCGATCATCGGGACGCGGAAGAAGCTCTTACGAGCCTCCTCGACACCCTTCTGGATGGCCGCGGGAACTTCCTTGGCCTTGCCGTAGCCGACGCCGACCAGACCGTTGCCGTCACCGACGATCACGAGGGCGGTGAAGCTGAAGCGACGACCACCCTTCACGACCTTGGAGACACGGTTGATCGCGACGACGCGCTCGAGCTGGTTCTTCTCGGCCGCGTTACCGCCACGGTCGTTGCCACCGCGACGATCGCCACCGCCACGACGGTTGCCCTCGGGGCCACCGGCGTTGCTGTTGCTGTTGTTGTTGCTGTTCGGTCCGGCGGGTCCGCCGCCGCCATCGCGCCGCTGACGTCCCGGCATCAGACGTTCCCTTCGTTCGCAAATTCAGTCATCAGAACTTCAGCCCACCTTCACGAGCGGCATCGGCCAGCGCCGCGATACGGCCGTGGTAGTCGTGACCACCACGGTCGAACACGACCGCCTCGATACCGGCAGCCTTGGCACGCTCGGCGATCAGCTGACCGACCTTCGCGCCCCTGGCGGACTTGTCACCTTCGAGCGCACGCACGTCGGCCTCGATCGAGGAAGCGGCGGCAATGGTCTTGCCCACCGAATCGTCGATCAGCTGAGCGTGCAGGTGGCGCGCGGAGCGGTTGACCACCAGGCGCGGACGCGCGGTGGTGCCTTCGACCTTCTTACGAAGACGGAAGTGACGGCGGGTCTTCGACAGGCGACGCTTCGTGGAAGCGTCCTTGCCCAGCGGAATCCGCTTCGCCTTCTGGTTAGCAGTTTGCGCCATGATCACTTACCCGTCTTTCCGACCTTGCGGCGAACGACCTCGCCGGCGTAGCGGATGCCCTTGCCCTTGTACGGGTCGGGCTTACGCAGTCCGTGGATGACAGCGGAGATCTGACCGACCGCCTGCTTGTCGATGCCGGACACTGAGAACTTGGTGGGCGATTCCACCGCGAAAGTGATGCCAGCCGGGGCCGTGATCGGCACCGGGTGGCTGTAACCGAGGGCGAACTCGAGGTTCGAACCCTTGGCCTGAACGCGGTAACCGACGCCGAAGATTTCCATCTTCTTCTCGTAGCCCTTGGTGACACCCTCGATCATGTTGGCGATCAGGGTGCGGGAAAGGCCGTGCAGCGAACGGTTCGCGCGCTCGTCGTTGGGACGAGCAACCTCGAGCTCATTACCTTCACCCTTGGTGATGGTGATGGGCTCGGCCACGGTGTGGGAAAGGGTGCCCTTTGGCCCCTTGACCGTGACAACCTGGCCGTCGATTGCGACGTCGACGCCGGCCGGAATCTCGATGGGCTTCTTACCAATACGCGACATTAGTCCTGACCTCCCTTACCAGACGTAGGCGAGGACTTCGCCCCCGACGCCCTGCTTGGCCGCCTGACGGTCGGTGAGCAGACCGGTCGACGTGGAAATGATCGCCACGCCGAGGCCGCCGAGGACCTTGGGCAGGTTGGTGGACTTCGCGTACACACGCAGACCCGGCTTCGAGACGCGACGCAGGCCCTGCAGGCTGCGCTCACGGCTGGGGCCGTACTTCAGATCGACGACGATGGCCTTGCCAACGGTCGCGTCTTCGGTGCGGTAATCGGAGATGTAGCCCTCACGCTTGAGGATCTCGGCGATGTTCACCTTGATCTTCGAGTGGGGAGCCTTCACCTGATCGTGGTACGCCGAGTTGGCGTTGCGCAGACGCGTCAAGAAGTCTGCGATCGGATCAGTCATGGTCATGGTTAGACCTCGACACCTTTCTCGCTGCGGTTCCCATGCAACATCTCCCGCGTTCGCACGCGGATGATCGTGGGCCTACAACAATTCGGCTGGTCCGGTCGGCACTTACCGACCGGATGAGTTCTCTTGCGAGCTCTCGGCGCCTGGGGGTCCACTCACGCTGAACGTAGAGCGGACACAGATCTGCCCAGGCAACCGGTCTAGTGTAGGCAATGCCGTGGTCAGGACCAAACCCGGGGTGCGGCGACTTCGGTCACGCGGCGGTGTGGTCCGCCTTGGCGCCCGCCTTGAAGGTGATCAGGATCGCCGCGGCCGAGACGCCGGTGGCGACGATCAACATCATCTCACCACCCACCACCGTGCTCATCAATCCGCCGAGCAGGGCGCCGACCGCGAAGGCACCGTACTGCATCCCGTAGCCGAGCCAATCGCGCGAGCTACCCCCACTGACGTGGCTTTCGATGCCCTGGCTCAGTTTCACGACCGTTCCGGTGGCATAGCTGAGCGGAACGCTGGTCTCGCCGTTCTTGACGAACGCGGTGTTGAGCGCGCCCACCGCGAAGGCGACGAACGAGATCGGGATGAATCCCAGTTCCGATCCGCCGGTGCGGTCGAGGGCGAAGTCGACGATCGCCGCCACGGCGAGCGCCACGGTGGTGACCACCGACGCTCCGTAGTGGCCGCTGCGCCACAGCCGCCGCCGGAGCAACGAGGCGACGAACACGCCGAGCCCGAAGGAAAAGAGCAGCGCGATGGCACCGGTGGCCAGCAATTTATCGTTGTCGAACCAGCCGAGAACGGCGCGCTCGGTATTACCGGTCATAAATGTCACGAAATAACCGGCGGAATGCGTATAAGCTGCCGCGCCGATAAATCCCGCCAATATCGAAAGAAATGCGACCATCGGCATCGCACCCGCGGGAATCCCACGTAGGGGCGCCCGGTGGGCCACGTCACGCGGCTTGTTCGCTGTGGTCAGAGTCACGATCTCACATCCTCTGCATTTGTCCGGCAAGGGATCGACACTGACGCCCATCTACATGCTGCATTATCACGTACACCCCGTACAGTAGCGACGAAATAAATAGCCGACCAGTACGGAGATCACATTCTCGGGAAAGACACAGGAAAATGAGGTGCCGGTAATGCTGCAGTAACCGAACAATTCGTCATGAATTCCGAATTCCGCCGTGCGAAGACCGCGGGCGACCTGCGACGACACTGCCCGCACATCGAATTGTGTTGGATACCAACCACTTTGCGTTCGTAAGCGCTGCTCACGAGTGTGGTAACTTCGCGAGGTTCGTCGGATCTGCGCAGGAGGCTCGGCCGTTGTTCTCCCACCGTGCGTGCCGCCGGGGCTCGGCCTCTCTGCTCGCCGTACTGCTCTGGACAGGCGCGCTCATCGCACCCGTGCACGCGTCGGCCGATCCCTACGTCGACCAGCTCGCCGAGGCCGCCGCCACCCCGACGCTGGCATGGGAATCCTGCGCGGACGGGTTCGAATGCGCACTGGCCCAGGTGCCGATGGACTACAACAGCCCGCAGGCCGCGCAGATCGACCTTGCTGTCATCAAACTGCCCGCATCCGATCCCGCACGTCGTATCGGCTCGTTGTTCGTCAACTTCGGTGGACCGGGTCCGTCCGGCGTGGATCGACTCCGTGAGCGGGCCCGCTGGCAGTGGTTGTTCTCCGACGAACTGCGCGCCCGCTTCGATCTGGTCTCCTGGGATCCGCGTTCGGTCTCGCGCAGCGCGGGCACGCAGTGTTTCGCCGACGCGGCCGAGCAGGCCGGCTACCTCGGCTCGTTCCCCGGGACGCCCACCGAACCGCACGACGAACCCGCCTTCTTCGCCGCCTCCGCCGACATCGCCGACCGCTGCGCCCGCAACGCGGGCCCGATCCTGCACCACGCCTCTACCGCCAATACCGCCCGCGACCTGGACCTACTCCGCCGTGCGGTCGGCGATGAAGCCATGACCTTCCACGGCATCTCCTACGGCACCCAGGTCGGCGCGGTCTACGCCAACATGTTCCCCGGCCGGGTCCGCGCGATGGCGTTCGACGGTTCCCTCGACTTCGAGGGCAATGTGAACGGCCACGGCGCCGACGGCGCGAACCTGCCGCTCGACACCCGCCAAGGCGTGGCCGCGGGCATCGCCGAAACCTTCGACACTTTCCTGCGCGACTGCTCCGCCGCCGGTCCACGCTGCGCGTTCGCCACGGGCGACCCGAAACTCAAATGGATCGCGCTGGCCGAACGCGCCCGCCTCGCCCCGATCACGGTCGACGGAACCCCATGGACGTTCTCCCAGATAGTCAGCACCGCAGGCAGCCTTTCCCGCCCTGACACCTATTCCGACCTGGCGATTTTCCTCCAGAACCTGTTCGACGCGGCGACGGTCCTGCCCACCCGAGATCCCGACGCGCTCTTCTCGCGCGAGCACACAGCCAACCGCGTCGAGGCCTTCTACACGATCCAATGTTCCGACAGCACCGTCCCCACGGACCCCGCCGTCTACAGCCGAGTGGCGGCAGCCGAAGACCTCCAGTCCCGCTACTTCGGCCGAACCGCCGTCTTCAACGCCGCCCCCTGTGCCTTCTGGCAGGCCGAGGACCGAGACCGCTACACGGGCCCGTGGAACCGCGAAACCGCCGCCCCGATCCTCGTCCTCAACAGCCGCTACGACCCGGCCACCCCACTACACGGCGCCAAAGCCGGTGCGGCCCAACTGAACCGAGCCCAGGTAGTCGTCATCGAGGGCTCGGGCCACAGCTCCATGTACGTCCAGAGCACCTGCGCCGAACACCTCAAACGCGACTACCTGTTCACCGCCCAACTCCCACCGGCAGGCATCAGCTGCGGAATCGACCGCTCCCCGTTCAGCTGAACATGCAGAGCAGGTCGTAGAGCGGCGGCTTGTCCACGCTGCCCGTGGAGAACAACAACTGCGCGATCGGCGAACAGATCAACTGCGTCTCCGACGACCCCGATCCACCCCCGGACCCGGAACCGCCGCTGGGGGCGGCGGATGCGACAGCAGGCGCCCCGAGGAGCGCGACGGAAAGAACAGCGACTGCGGCGAACTTCTTCATGCGCCAAGAGAACACACCGGTAGCCGGTTTCGGAGTGAAATGCATACATTTCATCCCAACCTCGTGACAGTCCACAGCTTGGGGCAATTCACCCACCTACGGGTCAACAACTGAACGCGCAAAGGCACGGACTCCCGTCGGAAGTCCGTGCCCTGCTTCGATATTCGCCTAGGCGGCAGATGCGCTCACGAGGAGCGCGAGCTCACCAGGAGCTCTTGTGCACGCCCGGGAGCTCACCGCGGTGCGCCATTTCGCGGACGCAGATACGGCACAGGCCGAACTTGCGGTAGACCGCGTGCGGGCGACCGCAACGCTGGCAGCGGGTGTAGGCGCGAACCGCGAACTTCGGCTTCGCCTCGGCCTTGATGCGCAGTGCTTTCTTAGCCATGTGCTCAGTTCTCCTTGAACGGGAAGCCGAGGTGCTTCAGCAGCGCGCGGCCTTCTTCGTTGTTGGTCGCCGTGGTGACAACCGTGATGTCCATACCGCGCGGGCGGTCGATGGAATCCACGTCGATCTCATGGAACATCGACTGCTCGCTGAGGCCGAACGTGTAGTTGCCGTTGCCGTCGAACTGCTTCGGCGACAGGCCGCGGAAGTCGCGGATACGGGGCAGTGCGATGGACACGAGACGGTCCAGGAACTCCCACATACGGTCGCCACGAAGGGTGACCTTCGCGCCGATCGGCATGCCTTCACGCAGCTTGAACTGCGCGATCGACTTGGTGGCCTTACGGATTTCGGGCTTCTGGCCGGTGATCAGCTCGAGGTCCTTGACGGCACCGTTGATCAGCTTCGCGTCACGGGCGGCGTCGCCGACACCCATGTTCACGACGACCTTGACGACGCCAGGGATCTGCATCACGTTGGCGTACTCGAACTCGCCGTTGAGCGCGTCCTTGATCTCGGCGCGGTAGCGCGCCTTCAGCCGGGGCTGAGTCTGCTCAGAGGTGGTCATGTCAGATGTCCTTCCCGTTTTTACGGGAGATCCGGACGCGCTTGCCGGACTCTTCGTCGGTGCGGTAGCCGACGCGAGTCGGGTTACCGTCGGAGTCGACGACCATCACGTTGGAAACCTGGATGGGGGCTTCCTGGGTGACGATGCCACCCGAGGACGCGCCACGCTGGTTCGCGGAATCCGCGACGTGCTTCTTGATGCGGTTCACGCCTTCGACGAGAACCTTGCCGGTCGCCGGGAAAGCCTGAATGACCTTGCCCTTGGCGCCCTTGTCCTTGCCCGAAATGACGAGCACGGTGTCACCCTTGTGCACCTTCATAGTCAGAGCACCTCCGGGGCCAGCGAAACGATCTTCATGAAGCGCTTGTCACGCAGCTCGCGGCCGACCGGGCCGAAGATGCGGGTGCCACGAGGATCGTTGTCCGGCTTGATCAGCACGGCAGCGTTCTCGTCGAACTTGATGTAGGAGCCGTCCGGACGACGACGCTCCTTGGTGGTGCGAACGACGACAGCCTTGACGACGTCGCCCTTCTTCACGTTGGCGCCGGGGATGGCGTCCTTCACGGTGGCGACGATGATGTCACCGATACCGGCATAGCGACGCGACGAGCCACCGAGCACGCGGATGCAAAGGATTTCCTTCGCTCCGGTGTTGTCGGCGACGCGCAGTCGCGACTCCTGCTGAATCACTTCAGCACCTCCTGGACCTGGATGTATACGTACGCCGGATTGCCGACCCGACGCACATGGTCAGTCACCCTCCGGACGCGCGCCTGCCAGCGGAAATACCTTCCACTGGGGGTTCACTGCCGGATTGCGAGGGCATAGCTCCCGCAGGCAACCGTTCTAGTGTAGGTGAAGCTCCGGGACGATCCCAACCGGGGTGCCAAGGCCGACCCGTTCACAGCCGACTCACTCGACGCACGGGTGAGCCGGGGTAACGAGTGCCGAACCGCGGTCAGCCGCCGCCGGACTCATCGTCGATCTCGGCCAAGAGATACTGCCCGGGCACGAACTCCGATTCGGTCGGCGACTTGCCATCGGTGCTGGTAATCCAGGCGAGATCGATATACGCGTGATCGGACAGCCCATCCAAGGCCGCGAGTGAGATTTCGGCCGTACCGCCGCCCGGCATCGGGACCGACCCCCGGAAGCCGCCGAACTGCTCTCGCCACTGCGCGAGGGTTCGCCCACCCGGCCGATCAGGCATCTCCCGCAGCACCTTCTCGTCGTAGTGCACGACACTCGCGACTATCCAGATTTTCGCCACGACATCCCCCTCGGTCACCGTGCCAGCAATCCTACCGACCCGATACAGACCAAACAGTTCGAAGGGCCTGGGTGCCGACGGTGATGATCTGAACGCGGGCAGCGGACCTGCGAACCGGCGACGGGTAGCTCGGGCAGCGCCTCCTGACGACAGCGGCCGAGCGAGGCCCGATCAGGGCTTCGCTCGGCCGCTACTCGACCAGGTCGAGGTTGTATCAGCCCGCTACCGGTGCCAGTTCCCACGGACCGTCACCCGTGAGGGTGAGGACTTGGGTGTGGTGCTGGTCGACGGTGCTGCGGTGGGCCACCGAGACCACGATGGTGTCCGGAGCCTCGGTGCGGATCAGTTTGTAGAGGGAGTATTCCAGGCCCTCGTCGACGGCGGAGGTGGCCTCGTCGAGGAAGACCACCTTGGGCCGGACCAGCAGGATGCGAGCGAAGGCCAAACGCTGCTGCTCACCCGGGGACAGGATTTTCGCCCAGTCGTCCTCTTCGTCGAGGCGGTCAACGAGATGGCCGAGGTGGACCTTGGCGAGGACCTCGCGCAGCCTGTCGTCACTGACGTCCTCGGACTTGGCCGGGTATTCGACCGCGGTCCGCAGATCCCCGAGCGGGAGATAGGGGAGCTGGGACAGGAACAACGTCTCAGTGCCCGCGGGGCGGCTGATCTCACCGTCGCTGTACGGCCACATCTGCGCGAGCGCGCGCAGCAACGTGGTCTTCCCGGTACCCGAGGCACCCTTGACGACCAACGCGTCACTGGGGACCAGCCGCAGATTCAGGTCGTCGATGAGCACTTCACCGTCGGGCTTGCGGACATCGACCTTGTCGAGGCGCACGGCGTCGTCCAGGTCGACGGCGGCGAGCTTGGGGAGGGCACGGGATTCCTTGCTGGCGAGCAGCAGACCGTCGAGACGGATGAGGGAGGCTCGATACTCGGCGAAGTCGTCGTAGGACTCACGGAAGAACGACAGGGAGTCCTGGATTTCCCTGAAGGCCGTAGCCGTCTGATTCATTCCACCCAGGGTGATCGAGCCACTGAAGAAGCGCGGCGCCTGGATGAGATACGGGAAGAGATAGGCGGATTGGCTGACGACGAAGTTCCAACCCGTGAACTTGATGTACCGGTAGATGTAGGCCCACTGGACCCGGATCACCTCGGCGAATCGGCTGAGCAGGTTGGTCCGTTCGACGCCCTGACCCCGGTAGAACGCGATGCTCTCCGCCGCGTCACGCACCCGCACCAGCGCGTAACGGAAATCGGCGGTGGTCCGTTCTCGCAGGAAGTTGATCCGGATCAGCGGGTGGCCGATCCAGAAGGCGATCACGGTGGACACCAGGACATAGGTCATCACGATGACCAGCGCGGCCCGGGGAATGGTGACGCCGAGAAGGGTCATCGGCCCCGACAGATCCCACAGGACCTTGGTGAAGGACACAACCGAGACGACGGCCGTCACCGCGCCGAGTGCCAGTGCGCGGGACTGCGCGGTGAACGTGTCGGTATCGGCCTGGATTCGCTGGTCGGGGTTGTCGATCGTGTTGTCGATGAACCGGGCCCGGTAGAAGGCGCGGCCCTCCATCCAGTCGCCGGTGACGCGCTCGGTCAACCACACCCGCCAGCGGATGTCGAAGGCCAGTTTGGCGTACAGGTACACCAACTCTTTGACCGTCCAGATGGTGATCAACAGAGTGAACAGCTTCGCGGAGTTCCAGAACCCGGTCTTGGCGTCCGAGAGTGACGCGTCGTCACCGGAGTTCAACGCGGAGGCGGCGAGCTGGAACGAGGCGAACATGTCGTTGCCCCAGTAGCTGAGCAGCACGCTCAATCGGACAGTCAGCAGGGCCATGAACAGCAGTGCCGCGATGAAAAGCCAAGTGCGCCAGGCTCCGGGGCCACGGAAGTAATCACCGCTGACGTACCAGAACTGGCGACCCCACTTCGTCAGCCTGAGCAACAGTGCGGCGATCACCACGAATGCCACTGCGGTGATGAGGAAGGCGATCCCGAGCCATTTCAGACTCTCGAACCACTCGACGCTCCAGTCTCTAGACGTCTCCACGCACGCTTCCCATCCCACGAAGGCCGAAATTCGGCGCAGTCTAACCCGGCGTCAGCGCCCGCGCCCGACATGCGGCACGCGCCTTCGACCATCGAGTAACCACCGAAAAGTGACGTAGGTTAGCCTAGGCTGATTTACGCTGGAACTTGCTCTACGGAGGGTGCACCCCATGACGACTGTTCGGACTTCGCGCGGCTGGCGACGCGCGGCGCTGACCGCGCTCGCCGGTGCCCTCGCCTTCGGTGTCGTCGCCTGCGGTTCCACCGATGAGGAGTCCACCGCGGGCGAAGCGGTGACCATCACCCACGCCCGCGGCGAGACCACCGTCCCCGGCACCCCGAAGAAGATCGTCGCCCTCGGTAACCAGTGGCTCGACAGCTCTCTCGCCCTCGGCGTGGTGCCCGTCGGCTATATCGACAACGTCTCCGCCGTCTCCAAGAGCACCCCGCCGTGGACGCCGGAGTCCCTGAAGCAGGCCACCGCGCTCAACACCACCGGCAGTATCGCCGAGCAGGTCGCGGCGCTGGAGCCGGATCTGATTCTGGCCGACCCGTTCATCGCGGATCAGAAGACCTACGGCGACCTGTCCAAGGTCGCCCCGACCCTGCCCGCGCTCACCAAGGACGCTGTCACCCCGTGGCAGGACCAGATCACCGCGCTGGGCAAGGTGCTGCACAAGGAGTCCGACGCGAGCGCGGTGATCAAGAAGGTCGAAGACAAGGTCGCCGCCATCGTCACCGCCAACCCCGGCCTGAAGGGCAAGACCTTCGCCAGCACCTGGCTCGCGAGCCCCGCGCAGCTGATGGTGCTCACCGACCCCAACGACGGTTCGGCCAAGGTGTTCACCGCGCTCGGCATGGGCATCCCGGCCAACCTCACCGCCCTGCCCGCCAATCAGGGCCGCCTGGCCTTGTCGCCGGAGCGGGTCGACGAGCTCACCGCCGACCTGCTGCTGGCCGGCTACTCCCCCGGCCTCGACGAGAAGTACCGGCAGCTGCCGGGTTACGCCGATCTGCCGTCGGTGCGCAAGGGTTCGGTCGTGTTCCTGACCACGCAGGAGATCAGCGCGATCAACCAGCCGAGCGCCCTGTCGGTGCCGTACATGCTGGACAAGCTGGAGCCCGCGTTCGCCGCTGCTTCGAAATAGGCCCAAATCCGTTCGACCCAGCAAGGATTCGCCGTGCTCGCCTCCGCATACCCCGCCCAGACCCGATTCGCGCTGCGCGCCGGTGTCACCTGCCTGACGACTCCCGCGGGCGCGGTGCTGCTGAACCCGCCGCGCAACGAGAAGCTCACCGGTCTGGGCGCGGGTGCGTTGCAGGCGCTGAAAACCCTGAACCAGGGCCCGGCGACAGCGGCGGAAATGGCGACCGCGGCGGCGGGCGACGACATCACCGCCCTGATGCGCAAGCTCACCGACGGCGGCTGGCTCTCGGTGACGGTCCGCGACGGCGGCCGCGACCTCTACAGCATCCGCCCCTTCGCCGACCCGGCCCCACGCCCCGAGGTGGCCCTGCCCACCTGGTCGGCGACACTGTCGAAATTCGCCGTCCTGCATCGCGACAACCAGGGCTTCGTCCTCGAACACCCGCGGTCCTGGTGTGACCTGCGCATCCACGACCCGCGACTGCTTGCCCTGCTCGACGGCCCCCTCGCCGCCGACTCCCCGGTCCCCGCCGCCGTGAAAACCCAGTTCATGGCCGACCTGCAGTGGTGCGGCTTCCTGGTCGACGGCGACGAGGAAGAACGCGAGTTCACCACCCGCTCCTGGAACACCCCCGACCTGTGGTTCCACCGCCGCAGCACCCTCGGCGCCCGGACGATCACCTGGGACGACTTCGGCCCCACCCGCTGGGCCGACGGCCAGTTCCCCGAATTGCCCGCGCGCCGTGCGACATTCGACGGTGCCCCGACCGCCCTCGCGAAGCCCGACCTGGTGTCGCTGCGCGTCGACGACCCGAGCCTGGCCGCCACCATCGAAGACCGCGTCTCCACCCGCGCCTTCGACGACGCCACCCCCATCACCTCGGTTCAATTGGGCGAGTTGCTGTTCCGCACCGCCCGCACCCGCGAAGACGGCTCCCGTCCCTACCCCTCCGGCGGCGAGGCCTACGAACTCGAGATCTACCCCGTGGTGCGCAACGTCGCAGGCCTGGAAAACGGCATGTACCACTACGATTCGGCCGACCACGCCCTGCGCCAGGTAGCCCCCGCCGAATCCCCCGCCGTCCAGAAGCTCCTGAAATCCACCTCCGCAACCCTGGCAGGCGGCGCCCAACCCCAAGTCCTGCTACTGGTTTCGGCCCGCGCGGGCCGCGTCATGTGGAGCTACGAACAGGTCGCCTACGCCAACATCCTCAAACACGTAGGCGTCCTCATGCAGACCGTCTACCTCACCGCCACCGCCATGAACCTCGGCGTCGTCGCCCAGGGCTTCAGCGACACCTCCGCCTTCGCGTCGGCCACCGGCCTCGACGAACTCGAAGAGTGCAACGTCGGCAGCATCATCGTGGGCTCCCCCGCCCGCTGACCCGCGCCTGACGGTTTCGCCCGAGCGCGCCGGGTGCCCCAGCGATCGCCTGGGCACCCGTTCACACGGAAGTCCCTGGCCAGAGCGGGAACTCGTTAGTTGCTAGTGCGAGCGGGAGTGTGTAGCGTCACACAAACAAGAACGGCCGCCCGGCGAGTTGGCGCTCACCGAACGGCCTGGGTACGAAACAGTCAGTAGCTGTTCGCACCGTAGGGTGAAATCCTACATGCAACGGCTCGACGCTCCATGCGTCGGGCTTTCGTCGTTTCAGGGGTGAACTCTGCCCTGACGACGGGCTGTCTGTGTCGTGTCCTGGGCCTGGCCGCTCCTGTCGGTCGTTATCGGAGAGCCCGACCGAGGGACAGACAACCCTGACACCCAGCCTCCTGCGAGCACCTTCGTCGTGCGCCTCGCACGTACGCACCTGGTCGGTTCGGGAGTGCACACCTTCGACCGGGTCCAACATCGCCACACGCCGAAACAGGCGTGGGGCCAATCGTGTTGGCCGAGGACGCAAATCGGGGTTCGGTGCGGGGAAGCGGGCAGGGATGGTTACGACACCGGCACCCCTGGGTGCTCCATTCGGTCCAACACAGCGCGGGCGCACGGACGAGCCGAGGTGCGGTGCGGCTACACCGCCGCGGGCACTACTTGGCTCACCCAGCACCAGCTGGTAACGATTGCTTGTGATGGGATGGAACCGATCAGCTTCGGGGTGCGTCTAAGTTGATGTAGGCGGGTTGCTGCCGTGTCGACCAGGTAGGAGTGCTGTGCGAAGCGTTGTGGTGATGCGGGCTGTGGTCTGTGGTGTGGTCGGGGCGGCTGTGCTTGCGGGGTGTGGGGGGACTGAGGACGGGTCGGCTGGGCCTACGACTACGGTGCGGGATCCGGACAGTATCGAGGTGTTCAATCCGTGTCGGGGGGCGTTGTCGGATGAGGTTCTGCGCGAGGTAGGCCTCGATCCGGCGACCAAGGGCATCACGACAGACCCGCCGACGGGGGTGTCTGCATGGCGTATCTGCGGGTGGCTACCACTCGACGACAGGTATGGATCCGGTAAGCGGCGCGTGAGCGTCTTCTCTACCAGCCACACGCTCGACGAAGCCCGGAAGAAGGACAGCGCGGTCGTCATCCGCGATACCACTGTGAATGGGCGGTCCGGTCTCATCTCGAAGGAGAAGGAGGATCCCGATGCCTGTATCGCGTCCTTCGAGGCTGAGCAAGGCATGTTCGAGGTCCGGACGTCGTGGTTGAGCACCGAAGGTCCGCGGGTCGGCGACGTATGCGTCATGGCGGAGCAGTATGCGACCGCTCTCGAACCGCATCTGCCGAAGTAAGTATCAGGGAGGGAACATGACTCAGGATCACGCCACCTATTGGCGAGACATGAAGGCACAGGCGATCAGCGGCGAGTTCAAGATCGATGAAGACCTCGGCCAAGCGATCGCGGACGTCGTCAGCAAGTACATCTCGGACCTGGAGATCCAAAAGGATGACGCGGGGAACCTCAACCGCATGTCCGGCTGGGGCAGCCTCCCCTCAGCCGACACAATCCGCGCCAAGTACGAAGCCAAAGCAGTGGCCGGGGGTGGCGGCGATCCCGACGACTCCGCGGTGAAACGCCTGGACCAGCACATCGCCATCGCCCGCGACCAGCGCGACACCTTCCTCGCTGCCATCGGCAAACTACAAGCTGTCGACCAGCAGACTGCGGGCGCTCTCGGCGCGACGGGGGCGAGCATCTGATGGGGTTCTGGGATCCTCTCGAAACGATAGGCATGACCGTTTTCCACGTGGGAACGCTCGGCGGCTTCAAGATCTTGGACAACCACGACCAGTCCAGTAACGCTGACGACGACCGCAGCCAGCTCGACAATGACGGCAAGCAGGCGTGGGAGGGCGATCGCAGCATCATCGGCGACGAGATGTCGAGGTTGCTGGCCGGCACAGCGGTGACCATGGAGGGACAGAAAGTCTCTCCCGAGGCATTCAGCACGTGGTCGCATCAGCAGATCTGGGATGCGTTGCGCGGCAAGGACGGTCAGTCCGGTGTCGATGCCGGCCAGATCAATGCCAGCGCGGACGCGTGGCGGCGCCTGACTACGGGAACCGAGACCGCGGTCAACAACTATCGGACGAGCTTCGAGCGCGTGCTGTCCGAGAAATGGTCGGGCGCATCCGGAAACTCGGCGATCGACGGGGTGAAGAGTTATACCGCCGAAGCCGCGAAGCTGCCCACCACGTTCCAGATGGTCGCCAACGGCATCGACTACATGGAAGGTGTTCTCGGACAGGCGAAGATCGCCATTCCGAAGCCGGAGGAAGTCTCCGACTTCGACGAGTTCATCGGTAGCATTCCGGGCAATGGCGTGGTCAAAGCAGCAAAGCATCGCGCCAACGAGGCCGAAGAGGACGCCAGGCTCTTCATGATCGGCACCTACCAGCCCGGCTCGATCACCGTCGACAAACAGACTCCGATCCTGCCCCTCCCCCACAACAACATCGGCGACCCGGGTGGCGTCCCCGATACCGGAGGCAACGGCAACAACGGGGGCTCCAACGGCAACAACAACGGCAATAACGGCGGGACCCCGTCAACAGATCTCGCTGGCACACAACAGGATCCGACAACAGCTGAGCCACAGACGACCGACCCCGGCGACGACCAGAGCGACGACGGCACCGGCGACGATTCCACCGACCCCAGCGCCACCGACCCCAGCGCCACTGACCCAGCGGCCACCACGCCTGCCGCGACCACACCTGCCGGAACCGGCACCCCGACCCCGACCACACCCGGCGGCGGTTCACCCGGATCACCCGGATCAGGTTCGCCGGGCTCTGGCTCACCCGGATCAGGTACGCCGAGCGCGGCCACACCAGGTGCCGCCGTGCCGGGCACTCCAGGCGGTGCGGGCGCGGCCGCAGGGGCGGCAGGTAACCGCGCGGGAGCTGGCAGCGCCGCTGGTGGTAGGGGCATGAGTGGTATGCCCGGCATGATGGGCGGCGGCCGTGGCGGCGGCAAAGGCGAAGACGAGGACGAGCACGCCATTCCGGACTACCTCATCCAGGATCGCGAAGACGAACTCATCGGTCTGCTTCCGCCGGCTCTTCCGACGGGTGGGGTGATCGGCGGGTGAGCTGGACCCAGGCGCCCGCCGTCGCGGATCGACACACGAGCTGGCAGCTCGACCCACACGCGTTCGCGGTCGGGTTCGAAGCCCATGGTCGTGACCGCCTGCCGTACCCGCTGACCTTCCGACCCGAGTTCGCCGAAACCCACGAGATCCACCAGGAGCGGCGCGAGGCGGCCTTCGCCAGACTGCGACAGGCCTACGACGACGGTCTGCACAAGGTATTTCGTGCTCTGCTCGAGCCAGAGGTCCGCGTCGAGATCGAGGGTTTGCACGGACCTGGCCAGTCCGAGGCCGTCCGCGTATATGCCGGAATCATCGAGGACCACGCGGCCTTGGCGTTCCAAGCATCAGGACTCACTCGCGAGCAAGGCGGAGATATCGCCTTGAGCATTGTGCCGCTGGCCGACTTGTCCGCCACCATCGTCGCGAAACTGCCTCGCGCACAAGGTGGTTCGACACCACGCTTCGAAGGCAGACGCAGCGACCTCGACGCACCCACCTACGCCCGCCACCCCACCCGCCTGTCCCCCGTCGAACAGACGCAACGATTCTTCCGCCGCCCCCGAACCGGCACCGGCGAGATCACCGTCTACCCCGGCTTCCAGGTGGACTCGCGCCCCACCACCGACGGCAAAGCCTTTCTCTGGCTGGACTATCCGAACGACGGCCGCTACCTCATCCAGCACCACGACACCGACAACTTCACCGTCATCCCCGGCCCACCCACCGAACTCCAACACCGCCTGGCCAACCACATCGCGATATTCACCGAACGTCGATAGTTGCACGTCAGCGCCGACAACACCCATATATGGAGGTATCATCGATGTTACTATCATCAATGATACTAAGAGGTGCGATGGACTTCGTCGGGCGATGGCGCGAACTGCACTCTCTGGACGGCGCCCTGTCCGGCGTCCGTTCCGCGATCGGAACCTCGAAACCGGGGTGTTGCCTGATCCTTCGCGGCCGCCGCCGCATCGGTAAGTCTGCCTTGATCGAGGAGTTCACTCAGCGCAGTGGTGTGCCAAATGTGTTCTACACCAGTGAGATCGGACTCGGAACCGACCCGCTGAAAGAGTTCTCGGACACGGTCGCACATTCCTCACTGCCCGCTGCCGAGATCTTCGACGAGGCCTTGCCGGCCAACTGGACCGCGGCCCTGCGACAGCTCGCCGGCATTCTGCCCGACGACGAGCCGAGCATCGTCGTTCTCGACGAGTTGCCGTATCTGATGGATGAGTCCGGCGCGTTCGAGAGTGTCTTGCAGCGCGCATGGGACCGCGAACTGTGCCGCAAACCGGTTCTGTTGATCCTGATCGGTTCCGATCTCGCCATGATGGCCGCGCTCACGTCGTATGGCCGCCCGTTTCATCAGCGCGGCACCGAGATGCGCTTGGGTCCGCTCAACCCTGCCGATGTCGCGGCGATGACCGGCTCCGATGCCGCCGCAGCCTTCGATGCCACCCTGATCACGGGCGGTTTGCCCATCATCTGCGCACGATGGCGCGCAGGCGAGGACGTGTGGGAGTTCTTGATGAGAGAACTCGCCGACCCGGTCAGCCCGCTGATCGTCTCCGCGCAGTTGTCCCTGGCGGCCGAATTTCCCGATCAGACGTTGGCACGGCAGGTCTTGTCTGCGATAGGCAGCGGCGAACGAACCTTCACCAATATCGCCCGTGCCGCCGGCGGTCTTGCCGGCACGAGTCTCACCCGCGCACTGAATCTCTTGGTAGACAAGGGAATCGTGGCCGCGGAGCTACCGATCAGCCTGACCCCGTCGAAGGAACGCCGTTACCGGATCACCGACTCCTACCTACGGTTCTGGCTCGCCTTTCTCGGTCCCTACCTCCCAGAACTGGATCGCCTGCGCGGCGACCTGACCGTGGATCGGATCCGCCGCGGCTGGACAAGTTGGCGCGGCCGTGCGGTGGAACCTCTGATCCGCGACTCCCTCGCCCGACTCCTCCCAGCCAAAGGTATCCCCGCTGTCGCCGCGCTCGGCGGGTATTGGACTCGTACCAACGACGTAGAGATCGACATCGTTGGCGCCGACCGGGAACCCGTCGCCAAGGAGTTGGCCTTTCTCGGTTCCATCAAATGGCTCGAGAACTCCCCCTTCGACATCCATGACCTCACCGCACTGCAGAACCACCGCCTCCGGCTGACTGATGGACCTGTCCCCTTGATCGCCGTCAGCCGCTCCGGCGTCTCCACCGACCACCTCGCCGCCACCTTCAGCCCCACCGACCTGATTGCGGCGTGGCGACCGCCGTCTATCTGAGCTGCGCCGATGCCGCATCCACACATGGGTGCAGCCGGCGCGTCGTTGCTGGGTCAATCGCAGGCGGGGATCGGCTCGGTCCCCTCGATGGTCCGCCTACCCGTCCACTACGTCGGCGAGAGTGATGACCGCCTGCTCCCAGAGTTCGGCGAAGCGCGCGGCCTTGGCTTCGGTGAACAGGGACGCGCTCCAGCGGAAGTTGGTGGTCAGGGCTGGGCCATCGGGGGTGGTGCCGATGCCTGCGATGACGTCTATCGCATAGCGCAGGGGAAGGTCGGGTTCGGGGTCGAGGGGTAGGGCTTGGTCGTGTTCGCCGACCAGGAGGGACCAGGGGTCGGACTCGTTGCCGCTGAGGTCGATTCGGCCGAGATAGTTGAATTCGACCTGGGGTTCGGCGGCGGTGCGAAGTTCCGCGGCGCGGTTAACGTAGCGGAGGAGGCCGTAGTCCAGGCCCTGGTTGGGGATTTCGCGCAGGTGGGACGAGACCGAGTCGAGCAGAGTGCGAGCAGCAGCTGGGTTCGCTTGTGCACGTGCGACATCCACCGCATCGTCACCGACGCCGAGGCGGACGGGGAAGACGCTGGTGAACCAGCCGAGGGTGTTGGCGGTGTCGGTGCCGAGGGTGTCGTCGGCGCGACCGTGCCCTTCCATCGCGATCAATGCGCCTGCGGCGGGGTTGTTTCCGTTGTCGGCGTGCAGTGAGGCCATGGTCATGGTGAGGGCGGTGAGGAGGAACTCGCGGACACCCTCGTCCTTGCCGACGCGGGCGAGGAGGCGTTCGGTGACCGCGACCGGGGTCGCTACCGTGCTGACGCGCAGGCTGGACCAGGTGTCGGTGGCCGGTGCGGGGTGGCGGGTGCCGAGCGCGGCATCGGGCTCGCGGACCTGGGTGGCCCAGTAGTCACGCTGGGCGAGAACTTCCGGTTCGGAAGCGCGCTCCCACAGGGACTCGGACCACTGCCGGTAGGAGGTGAACTCGGGCAACATCTTCGGTGCTACGCCTGCTTGGACCTGCTGCCAGGCGGCGGCCAGGGCGTCGAGCATGATGTGCCAGGACACGACATCGACAGCGAGGTGGTGCACGGCGAGCAACAGGATGTCGCCGGCAACCGATTCGGAATCAGCGGCCGAGAACCACACCGCGCGCACCATGTCGCCCGTGCGCGGATCGATCGCGTCGTTGGCGATCCGCGCAAATTCGGTGATGGCCGTGCTCAGTTCGGCGCCGGCTAGTCCGCTGGGCGCCTCGATGACGAGGTCGGCGGCGTTCACCACGCCAGGCGCCCGGGTGACCATGCACGGCCCGTCGGTGGTGTCGGTGAGGACCGCGCGCAGGGTGTCGTGCGCGTCGAGCAAGGCTTGGAGGGTGGCTTCCAGTGCCGCGCGGTCGATCCCGGCCGGCAGGCGCAGCAGTGCGGTTTGGGTGAAGCGGCGGTAGTTGCCGTATTCGTACATCCAGGAGACGACCGGTAGCGGCGGGACCACACCGTAGGCGTCGGCGCCGGATTGCGCCGCAGCGGCCGGTGCGTCGTCGACTGCGGCCGCCAGTTCGCGAATTGTCGGGCAGGCCAGCACCATTCGCGGGTTGAGGGCCAGGCCGCGGCGACGGGCCTTGTTGACCAGGGAAATCGCCACGATGGAGTCGACGCCCAGTTCGTAGAAGTCGGCGTCGATGCCGGGGGCACGGCCGTCGAAGATTTCGGCGAAGAGCTCGCTCAGCGCGATCTCGGTGGGGGTCTCGGCGGCGGCGTTGCTGTCGGCAGCCGAAAGCGACTGCTCGGCGAGCTCGTTCAGCGCATGACTGTCCAGTTTGCCGTTGACGTTCACCGGCAGCTGATCCATGACGACGATGCGCGCGGGAATCATGTACGCGGGCAAGCGCTGTGCGAGATCGGCGCGCACCCGGCTGACGATCACCGCACGACCGGCTTTGCCGACTACGAAGCCGACCAGCGACGCGCCACCGGCTCGGCGCACCACGGTCACTGCGGCGGTGTCGATGTCGGCGGAGCGGCGCAGCGCGGTCTCGATCTCGCCGACCTCGATGCGATAGCCACGCACCTTCACCTGGGCATCGGCGCGGCCGAGGTAGCCGAAGCGACCGCCGGGGAGCCTGCGTACGAGGTCGCCGGTGCGGTACATGCGCTCGCCGGGGCGGGTGGGGTCGGCGACGAAACGGTCCGCGGTGATGGCGGGCTTGCCGAGGTAGCCGCGGGCCAGCTGCACACCGGACAGGTACAGCTCGCCGACGATGCCCAGCGGAACCGGGCGCAGCTGGGAGTCGAGGACGTAGCCGACCATGCCGCCGTTGGCGGTGCCGATCGTGGGAATTTCCGAGGTGGCGACGGGCGCGACCACGGCTTCGACGGTGGTTTCGGTGGGGCCGTAGCAGTTGTACACAGCCGTGCCGGGGAGCGCACGCAGTCGCGCCCACAGGGCGGTGTCGATGGCCTCGCCGCCGAGGGCGAGCACCGACAGCGCGCGATCGAGCAGGCCCGCCGCCGCCAGCTGGGCGAGCATCGACGGGGTCGTGTCGATCATGTCGATGTCGAATTCGGCCATCCCCGAGACGATTCGGTGCGCGTCACGCATTTCGTCGGCGTCGAACAGGTGCAGGGCCTGGCCGGCGAAGAAGCCGACCATGGGCTGCCAGGAGGCGTCGAAGCCGAGCGACCAGGCGTGGGCGATCCGCAGGGGTCGGCCGAGCTTGGCCATCGCCGGGCGGTAGAAACGCTCCAGGTGATCGGCGAAATACCCGCTCAGCGCGGCATTGGTGCCGACAACGCCCTTGGGTTCGCCGGTCGAGCCGGAGGTGAAGATGATGTAGGCGCTGTGATCGAGTTCGCGACGCACGACGGGGGCTTGTGCGGGCCGGGCCGCGATCCGCGCTACGACCGCGGGCTCATCGAGCGCCAACACCGGCACCGACCCTTGATCGCCCTCGGAGACGAATCCGTCGAGCAGCGTCCGATCCTTGTCCAGGACGACGGCGAGGGTCGGGTTCGACTGGTGCAGAATCGATTCGATCCTAGCGGCAGGGAGCGTGATGTCGACCGGGACGTAGGCGGCGCCCGCGGCGAACGTCGCCAAGATGGCGATAATCGAACGAGGACTACGCGGGAGCATCAGGGCGACAATGGTTTCCGGCCCGACGCCGTGGGTGACGAACTCGTCCGCCATTCGGCAGGCCTCGGCGTGCAGCGCGCGGTAGGTGAAAACCTCGCCGGCGGTGGTGGTGAGGGCGATCGCGTCCGGGGTCGCGGCGGTCTGCTGCGCGAACAGCTCCCAGGGAGTGGCAGTCGGAGCCGGGGTGATATCCGTTGCGGCGCCCAGGAGTTCGGCGTGCTCGGCGGGAGTGAGCAGGTCGATCGCCTCGGGGGTCGCGGTGGCGTCGAGGGTCGGCAGGGTGCGCAGGATGGTGAGCATGCGGGCGCCGAGGTCGGCGGGGTCGAGGTGGCCGAGGAGGGCGGGGATCGCTTCGACCAGGACGAGTAGTTCGCCCTCGCTCAGGTGCGAGACGACCGTGAGCGGGTAGTGGGCGAGGCTTTCCATCTCGATCGGGCGGAACCGAGCACCGTCGGGGGCGGTGACCGTCTGGATGGCGTCGTCGATGGGGGCGTTCTCGAAGACGAACAGGGTGTCGAACAGGGCGCCGTGGCCCGCCGCGCGCTGCAGGGTCGACAGACTGAGATAACCGATGTCGCGCATGGTGGCCGAATCACGTTGCAGGCGGGCGCATTGCGCGACGACCGGCTCGGCGGGATCGAGGCGATGCACCACCGGGACAGTGTTGATGAACAGGCCGACCATGCCTTCGACGCCGGTCAGCTTTTCCGGGCGACCGGAGATGGTGGTGCCGTAGACGACGTCGCGACGATCGGTGATGCGGCTCAGCAGCAGCGTCCAGGCGAACTGAACGGCCGTATTGAGCGTCATGCCGTTGGCGCGCGCCCACTGTTGAAGCTGCTCGGTCTCCGTCGCGGACAATCGGAGTCGCGTGGTCTGGGGCACACCGGTGCCACCGGTGCCGTCGGCCAGCACCAGCGGCGCGCTGACCTGCCGCAGATACTCGGCCCACCGGCGGGCAGCGGCGTCGTGGTCCTGGGCGCCGAGCCAGCCGATGTAGTCCCGGTAGGGACGCGGCGCGGGCAACCCGTCGAGGGTGCCGCCCGCCCGGTAGACGGCGAGCAGCTCGGTGAAGAACACCGCGACCGCCCAGCCGTCCATGAGGATGTGGTGCGCGGTCAGGATCATCCGCCTGCGCGGCTCCGGCGCGTCGGTGACGTCGAGCAGCAGCACGCGCAGCGCGGGACCACGGCTCAACACGAACGGCACGCGGCGCTCGGATTCGGCGATCGAGTCGAATTCCGTTGACTGCGCGTCACGTTCGGTCCACGGCAGCTCCGCGCGCGACGGAATGATCTGCACCGGTGTCGGCACATCGGTATCCCAGAACGCGGCACGCAGGTTCGGGTGACGATCCAGCATGGCCTGGGCACTGCGGCGCAGCAGGTCGGTGTCGAGCGGGCCGTCGATATCGACCACGAATTGCATCGTGTACAGGTCGATCTCGGTGCCCGTGAGCCGGGAGAGCGAGAACAGCCCCTCCTGCAGCGGGCTCAGCGCGAGTACGTCTTCGATCTGCGGCGCACTCATGCTGCGTCCTCTCCTAGCTGCTCGGTATTGCTGTGACGGAGCCGCCCCGAGCCGCTCATCCCTGAGCCGACCAGGCTGCCGTCAGCGCGGACAACGCGTCGGCCTCCAGGCCGGATGCGCTCATCGGCGCGTGCGAAACCTGTTCGGGCTCTTCGGTCTTCGCCACACCGGCGGCCGCGTCGACGGCGGCGGCCAGTTCGGTGATCGTGGCGCACTCGAACACCAGCTGCGGGGTCAGCGCCAGTCCGAGTTCCGCGGCACGGGCCGACCACTGGATGGAGATGACGCTGTCGCCGCCGATGGCGAAGAAGTTGTCCTCGCCGGTGACGTCGTCGGTCTCCAGCAGTTCCTCGATCAGGGTGATGAGGGTGCGCTCGGTGTCGGAGTCGGTCGCCGCGACGGCGGCGACGGCGCTCGCGGCGACGGGGGCGGGGGCGGGCGCGGCGAGTAGGCGCTCGAGGTCCGCGGCGGGCAGCACGCGCAGGTCGGCGACGGACAGGTCGGGAGTCTCGGCGTAGGCCCGCAGCGTGGCGGCGAGCGCGTCGGCGATCAGCGTGGCCGTGGCGGGGTCGTACAGATCGGCGTTGACGACGACGCGCACGTCCATGCCGCCGTCGGCGGTCACGTTCAGGCTCAGATTCAGGTCGAGGAAGGAGACGTCGAAGTCGGCGGGCAGCACGGTGACGGTGCTCTCGCCCGAGGTCGCGAACGGGAGCGTGGTGGGTGCCCAGTCGGCGCCACGGAAGTGGATCATGCTTTGGAACAACGGGTTTCGAGAGCGTGAGCGACGCGGGTTGAGCGCTTCGACCAGGCGCTCGATCGGGAGCTCCTGGTGGGCGTTGGCGTCGAGCACCACATCGCGCGCCCGAATCACGGTGTCGCGCAGAGTCGGTGCGTTCGACAGGTCGTTGCGCAGCACGACCATATTGGCGAACAGCCCGATCAGGGTGGTCGTCGCCGGATCGGTGCGCGCCGCGACGGGAGTGCCGAGGGTGATGTCGGTGCCACCGCCGAGCGTGTGGAGCAAGGTGGCGACCGCGGCCTGGCACACCATGAATTCGGTGGCGCCACTGCGGATCGCGAGCGATTCGAGCCCAGAGCGAACGGCGCCGGGCAACGAGAAGTTCACCACTTCCCCGCGTTTGCCGAGCACCGGCGGACGCTGCCGATCGTGGGCGACCGCGATCTCCTCGGGGACCTCCGCGAGCGCGGCCCGCCAGTAGTCGATCTGGTCGGTAGCGAACGCGCTCGGCGCGGCCGGATCGAACAGTTCACGCTGCCACAGCGCGTAATCGGCGAACTGGACCGGCAGCGGCGCCCAACTCGGGGCGGCGCCAACCTCGCTGCGAGCCCAGTACGCGGTGGTGAGGTCGTCGAGCAGCACGCCGAAGGACGCGTGGTCGGCGACGATGTGGTGCACCAGCAGCGAGAGCACATGGGTGTCGGCGGCGAGCACGAGCAGTTCGGCGCGGATCAGCGGCTCACCGTCGAGAGTGAAGTGGTAGTCGGCGATCTCGGCGAGTGCGGCGGTGAGATCGTCGGACGCGACCTCGCGCACCGGCAGCGGGACCGGAGCGGCGGGGTGCACCACCTGGTAGGGCACGCCATCGTGTTCGGGGAAGGTGGTGCGCAGCGACTCGTGCCGGGCGACCACGTCATCGAGCGCGGCACGCAGGGCCCCTATGTCGAGGACGCCGTCGAAGCGCAGGGCCAACGGCAGGTTGCCGACCGAACCGGCACCCTCCATCCGGTACTGGAACCACATCGCCAGCTGTGAATACGACAGCGGAACACGCTCGCCACGCGGGCGCCCGCCGATCGCGGGGCGACTGGAACGCCCCGGTCCTGCGGCTACCGGGGCCGAAGTGTCCGCAGTCTCGGTTCCCTCGGTCTCAGTGGGTGCGGTCGCGGTGTTCGTGGTCGGGCTCTCGGGGGCGGCGGGGGCGTCATCGAAATCGTTGTCGACCGCGTCGAGGTCGATATCGAACTCCGCGAGGAAGCGGGCGACCAGATTGGCGGCCAGTGCGGCGGGGGTCGGGCTGTCGAAGACGACGCGGACGTCGAGTTCGATGCCGAATTCGGCGCGGACCTGGGCCACCAGGCGGGCCGCGAGCAGGGAGTGGCCGCCGAGTTCGAAGAAGGAGTCCTCCGCGCTAACCTCGTCGCGGTCGAACAGCGCGCCGAACAGGGCGCAGACCTTGCGTTCGGTGGCGGTGGCCGGGGCGCGGTGGGTGCGCACGACGGCGGGGGTCGCGGCGGGCAGGGCGCGCTTGTCGAGCTTGCCGTTGACGGTCAGCGGGATTTCTGGGATCACCGCGAAAGCGCTGGGCACCATGAATTCCGGCAGGGCAGACGCGGCGAATGCGTGGACCTGTTCGAGGTCGACGGTCTCCTCGGCGGGCACCACGTACGCGGCGAGCATCGCGCCGATCGCGGGGTCCTCGGTCACCACGACGACGCAGTGGGCGACGGCGGGATGCGCGGCGATCGCGGCTTCGACCTCGCCGAGTTCGATGCGGAAACCACGCACCTTCACCTGCTCGTCGGCCCGACCGACGAACTCCAGCTCACCGAAACTGTTGCGGCGCACCAGGTCTCCGGAGCGGTACATACGCGCACCGGCGGCGGCGCTGCCGGTGGGCGCGGCCACCGCGCCTTGCACAGCTCCGGCAGCCGAGCCTTCGACGGTTGTGTCGGCGGACCCGAGCGCCACCGTGGCCGCGAAGGGGTCGGCGACGAATCGCTCGGCGCTGAGCCCGGCGCGATCGAGATAGCCGCGGGCGAGCTGGTCGCCACCCAGGTAGAGCTCGCCGACGACACCGTCGGGCACCAACTGCAGGGCTTCGTCCAGGACATAGGTGTAGACGTTGCGGTTGGGGAGGCCGATCGGCACCACGCCGGTACCCTGCGGACCCGCGACCGGCATGTGAGTGGAGCACACCACGGCTTCGGTCGGTCCGTAGTGGTTGCGCAGTTCGGCGTCGAGGGTGTTGGCGAAGCGGTCGGCGACCTCGCCGGGCAAAGCCTCACCGCCGACGGGGATCTGGCGCAGCGACTGCCATTCGCTGATCTCGGGCAGCAGCAGGAACGTGCTCAGCATCGACGGGACCATGTGCAGCACGGTCACCTGGCGACGGCTGATGAGGTCGGCGACGTAGCGGATGTCGCGGAAAGCGTTGGGCTTGGGCACGATCAGTTGGGCGCCGACGGTCAGTGTGATCGCGATGTCGACCAGGGACGCGTCGAAGCTCACCGACGACGACTGCATCAGCCGGTCGGCGGAGGTCATGTTCCAGTCGGCGGTGAAGCAGACGATGTGCTCGGCGATCGCGTTGTGCGGCACCGGAACACCCTTGGGCTTGCCGGTGGAGCCGGAGGTGTAGATGACGTAGGCGAGGTTCGACGGACGCAGCGGACGCAGCCGTTCGGCGTCGGTGGGTGCCGTCGCGGGCAGCTCGTTCGCCAGCTCCTCGGCGGCGGCCAATTCGACTGCGCCCAGCAACAATCGGGGCTCGGCGTCCTCGACCAGGAACTCGATGCGGTCGTCCGGGTAGGCCGGGTCGATCGGCAGGTACGCGCCACCGGCCTTCAGCACCGCGAGCACGGCGACGATGAACTCGACCGAGGTGCCGAGGCGCAGGCCGACGATGTCTTCGGGGCCGATGCCCTGCCCGATCAGCCAGTGCGCCAACCGATTCGCGCGAGCGTGCAGCTGTGCGTAGGTCAGATCTATGTCGTCGGAAGCGAGCGCGATCGCGTCCGGAGTGGCGGTGGCTGCCGATTCCAGCAGGGCGACAAGGGTTGTCGCGGGCTCGTCGACGAGCAGGCCGTGCGAACGGTCGAGCAGCGCGGCACGGTCGGCGCCGCCGAGCATGTCGAGGTCGGCGAGCCTGCGTCGCGGGTCACGCAACGCGCTGTCGAGGAGTCGGCCGAAGTGCTCGAGCAGCTGGTCGATGAGGGCGTCGGCGAGCACGTCGGTCTGGTATTCGGCTTCCACGATCGCGGTGCCGTCGGCCTCGAGCACCACGGCGAAGGCCAGCGGCACCTGCGCGCTCGCCGCGCCGAGTTCGAGCTGGGTCGACGTGACGCCGTCGATGGCGAAACCGTCGGCGCTCTTGCGCACGCTGAAACCGAGGCGGACGAGTTGATCCATGCCGTCGCGGCCTGCGACGCGGTCCGGATTCGCTTCGCGGACAACACGATCGATACCGACACCACGGCGGGCGAAGGCATCGGCGCAGGTGTCACGGACACCGGCGACCAGGGTGGCGAAATCGTCGCGGCCACCGATGCCCGCGCGCAGCAACAGCGTATTGCCGAAGTAACCGATGAGCTGTTCGGTGCCGACGGGGCGGTCCGTCACCGGGATGGAGACCAGGAAGTCGTCGGCGGCGGTGTAGCGGTGCACGAGGGCGTCGAAGCCTGCCAGCAGCACCATGAACGGGGTCGCGGCCTGCTCGCGCGCGAACTGCTCGGTGCGGGTGACGAGGTCGGCCGGGAGGCGGTGGGTGCGGCGCCGGGCGTGCCTGCCCGGGCGTGCCGAGGCGGAGCCGGGGAGCTCGAGCGGTTCGGGCAGCGGGCGCAGGGCTTCACGCCAGTAGGCGACGTCGGCGTCGGCGGGCTCGGCGGTGGGGGCGATCGCGGCGAACTGCACCGTGTCCGAGGCGGGAGTGCGGGTGCCGAGCCGGTAGGCGGCGTTGAGTTCGGCGAAGAAGATGGCCCAGGAGTCGTCGTCCCAGCAGATGTGGTGGATGGTGAACAGCACGACGTGCTCGTCGGCACCCGTGCGGATCAGTGTGGCGCGCAGCGGGAGTTCGGTGCCGAGGGCGAAGGGGCGGGCGAAGTCGCGCTGGGCCAGCACCTCCACACGCAGGTCACGGTCGGACTCGTCGCGCTCGGTCACGTCGTGGGTCGCCCACTCGGCCCGTGCGTCGGCGGCGAACACCTGGAACGGCGTGCCCTCGGCATCCGCACCGTAGGTGGTGCGCAGGATGTCGTGGCGGGCGACCACCGAGTCGAACGCGGCGTGCAGGCGGTCGGGATCGAGCGGGCCGGTGAGGCGGTAGGCGACACAGATATTGAGGGCGGTGTCGTCGGTGTCGCGGGTCTGCAGGAACCACATGCGGCGCTGGCCGGGGGTGAGCGGGCGCCGCTCCCCCGCCGGAATTCGCGGTACAGCGGCGGGTTCGGCGCTCACGACGGACATGCCGCGTTCGCGCAGCTTCTGCTGGAGCAGCAGTTTGCGGCGTTCCGCGACGGACAGGGTGGCTTCGGTGTCAGACATGTTCTTCGGCCCCTCAGCCCTGGTTGGTGTTCTGTGCCATGAGCAGCACGACGTCGTCGAGCGATGCGCCGCCGAGAATCGCCGCGACCGGCAGGTCGCGATCCAGCTCCGCCTTCACGCGCTTACGGAAGTCCAAGGCCTGCAGGGAGTCCAGGCCGAGCGCGACCAATGGCATGGTGGCGTCGATGGATTCGGCGCTGTCGCCGCCGATCACCTTGAGCAGTTCGGTGCGCATGCGCAGGTCGAGTGGGACGCCGTCGGGCGAACCGGTTTCGGGCGAACCCGGCAGGGCATCGGAACGCCCGGACGAGGTCGCCGACCCCGATCGGACCGCAATGCCCGCACCCGACTGCGTGCCGGAACCATCTGCACTGCTTGAACTGTCCGTCCGCACCCCGGCGGTTTCGAGACCGGTAAGTATGCTGGCCTGCCCGAACGCTCCGAGCACCTCGCGAAGGAAGTCCCAGTCAGCGGCGATGATCATGCCGTCGCGAACCGGCAAGGCGAGCCCGGCTTCGATCGCGTCGGCGGGCACCATCGGGAACACACCTGCCTCTTCGACCCGGGCGAACCCCGCGTCGTCGAGCGGACCGGCCACGCTCCACAGCCCCCACTGCAGGCTCGCGGCGGCGATGCCACGGGCGCGCAGCCTGCGGGCCGCCACGTCGAGCATGCGGTTGGTCACCGCGTACATGACCTGTCCGCGCCCGCCCAGCGTCGCCGCCATCGACGAGCACAGCAGCACACGGCAGTCCACGGTCAGCGCGACCGCGTCGACCAGGTTGTCCAGGCCACGCAGCTTCGCGGCGGCGGCGGTGCGCACGGCGTCGTCGGTGATCTGGTCGAGTTCGGCGTCCACGTAGTTGACCGCGGCATGGATCACGAGATCCACAGGGCGGTCGGCGATCTCGACACCGAAGGCGGCTACCGCGTCGGGGTCGCTGACATCGCAGGACCGCACCGCGATCTCGGTCGCCCCGATGCCACGCAGGCGAGCCAATTCCGGGGCGAGAGCCTCGGTTTCGCCGCTGCGACTCAGCAGCGTGATCCGTCCCGCGCCCGTGCGTGCCAAATGATCGGCGAACCGCAGACCCAGCTGACCGGTACCGCCGACGATCACCACATGATCGAGATCTGTGCCGAGCGAACCGGTTTCACTGGTCGCATCGACGACAAGGCGCTTCACGAACAGCTTGCCCGCCCGCAACGCCAGCTCCGCCTCACCGTTGGAGTGCACCGCACCGACGATCTTGGCGGCCTGCGCGGACGCGGATTCGTTCGCGGCGAGATCGAGATGCCGGAAGCGGATTCCCGGGTGTTCGATGCCGACACTGCGGAATCCGGCGCTGACGCCCGACTGGAACAGTCCGGGAATCGGGTCATCGTCGCGCACCGCCTCGCCACCGACGGTGAGCAGCCAGCACTCCCCGCCTGGTCGCAGCGCGGACAGCGCCGTGGCCCAAGCGCGTTCGGCATAGAACGAGGTCAGCGCTGCTATCGCGCCGGAACTGCCGTCGTCGAGGCTGGGTGGCAGCAGGACGATCACGGCATCAGCCGCGAGTTCGCCACGGGCACTGACGAGCGCCGCCGACTCGGTCGCCGCCACACCCGGCCCCTGCTCGCCGACGATGCGCAGACGCGGCGCGGAGTTCTCAGCACCGTTTCTCTGCACGCCGTGGTGGGGCGCCGACGAATCCGGTGCTTCGGTCGCCGCGGCGGCGAGCTCGCGCGGGCCGACTGCCCGCGCATCGGCGCCGTGCCGGTCGGCCGCGGTCACGAGAGCGGCGGCCAGGTCGGAGCATTCGCCGGTGTGGTCGACGATGAGCAGGCTGCGCGGCGCGGTCAGGGAGCGGCGCTGCAGCGGCGTCCACTGTTCCACCAGCCGTTGGGGTTTCGGGGTGGTGACCGCGAGCTCGGCCGGAGTTTCGTTGGCGCCCAGCGGGGCCCACAGTCGCTTGGGGTTGGTGATGGTGTGGGGGAAGTCGCGCAGCGGGAGGGTGACGGTGTCGTCGACGCGCAGTGCGTCCCAGCGGTAGTCGCTGTCGAGTACGGCGACCTGGGCGAGATTGCGGGTGAACTCGGACAGCCCGGTCGCGGTGCGCAGCGAGGTGCCAAGGACCCGGAAATCGCGCGCGGGCAGGCCGGGACGGTTCGGGACCAAGCTGAGGTTTTCCTGGATAGCCAGCTGCAGCACAGGGTGTTCGGCGACCTCGATCAACAGGTCGACGCCGTCACTGCCCGCGCTGACCACGGCCCGGTCGAACCGGACGCGGTTGCGCAGGTTCCAGAACCAGTACTCCTCCTGCTTGAGGTCGGGCGTGATCTTCTCGCCGAGAGTCGCGCCATAGCAGTCGATCTCGGACGCGAGGAAGTTCGGCGCGCTCATCTCGTCGCCGAGGAAGCCTTCGAAGTCGGCCCGCACCTCGGCGACGATGGAGGTGTGCGCCGGGAAGGCGACCCGGATCTCCCGCGCGAACTGGCCGCGCGCGGTGGCCGCGGCCACCAGATCGACAACGGCGCCGCGCTCACCGGAAATGGCGATGATGTGCGGCGAGTTGACGACCGCGAGTTCGGCCCAGCCCGAGTGCCGCGCCATCAGCGCTTCCACACTCTCGCGGTCCATCCCGAAGACCGCCATCGAATAGCCGCGCGGGGACAGCCGGTCCGCGAGCAGGGCACGATGGGTCACCGCGAGCACCGAATCACGCAGCGTCATCACACCGGAGACCGCGCCCGCGGCCAGCTCGCCCTGGCTGTGGCCGATGGTCGCGTGCGGATCGACACCCGCCGCTCGCCACAGCGCCGCCAGGCCCGTCATGTGGAACATCAACGCGGGCTGCACTTCCCACACCGTGTCCTCGTACTGCCCCTCGTGGCCGAGCAGATAGTGCAGCGGCTGGGAATGTCCGAAACGTTCGGCGTGGATGGCGGCGCACTCGTCGACGACCGCGCGGTACGCGGTCGACAGCTCGTAGAACGTCGCGCCCATACCGGGCCGCTGACTGCCCTGACCGGGAAAGACGAAGCCGATCCGCCGCGCGCTCGCGGGTACGTCGCCGTGCACGACGAGCGCGTGCTCCGAACCCGTCGCGATCGCGTCGAGCACGGACAACAGCTCATCAGCGGCCCGCGTCGGCGAGACTTCGTCCGCGACAGTCACTGACGCGGCGTTGCCCACAGGCGATGCCACGTCGGCCACCGTTGCCCGCGCTAGCGCCGGCGAAGCAAGGATCAGCGCACGGCGGCGACGGGGAACACGAGTGCGGAACAGCATGTCCGCCAGCCGTTCCGGAGTCACTTCGGGGTGCGTAGTCACGTAATCACGCAGCGCGGCAGCCTCGGCGCGTAGTCCGTCGACACTGTCGGAGGACAGCAGGACGGGAACCCTGCCGTCCGGCAAGCGGTACTCAGCCATGATCGATTTCCTCCAGCACCGGCAGGCCGACGATGGCGTGCGCGTTGGTTCCCGCGACTCCGAACGACGAGACCGCGGCGTAGCGCAGGCCGTCCGCGCGCGGTGCCCAGTCGGTCAGTTCGGCGGCGAGCCGCAAACTGGTTGTGTCCCAGTCGATATCGGTGGTCGGGCGGTCGGCCCACAGGCTCGGTGCGATCGTGCCGTGCACGCCGCACAGCAGCACCTTGATCAGCCCGAGCATCCCCGAAGCCGCCTGGGCGTGGCCGGTGTTGGACTTCACCGAACCGAGCAGCGGACCGTCGGCGCGGTCGAGGTTGCCGTAAGTGGCTGCCAGCGCCGTCAATTCGAGTGGGTCGCCGACAGCGGTGCCGGTGCCGTGACCTTCGATCAGGCCGATGTCGTCGGCACTGATCCCGGCCGCAGCGACCGTGTCCTCGATTAACCGCTGCTGCGCGCTTGAGCTGGGTACCGCGATCGGGGCGCCGGAACCGTTGTGGTTGACCCGCGAACCGAGGAGCTGCCCGTAGATCCGGTGGCCGAGGGCCTTCGCCCGCGATTCCCGTTCCAGCACGATGACTCCCGCGCCTTCGGCCCACAGGGTGCCGGTCGGGTCGGCGGCGTAGGAACGGCAATGGCCATCGGTGGCCAGGGCATTGTTCTTGGAGAACTCGTAGAACGCGCCGGGCGAACCCATCACGCACACCCCACCGGCCAGCGCCCACTCGCACTCGCCCGCGCGGATCGCCGAAGCGGCCTGATGCACCGCGGTCAGCGACGACGCGCACGCGGTATCCACGCTGATCGACGGACCGACCAGGCCGAGCCCGTGCGAGATCCGCCCGGCCACCGCACCGAGCGCGGTGCCGGTCGCGCGATAACCGCTGTACTCGTTCACCGACCCCGCCCGTGGTCCGTACTCGACCGTCGAAACGCCCATCCACACACCGGCCGAATCACCGTCCAGCGCACCGGGATTGATACCGGCGTGCTCGAGCGCCCGCCACGCCACCCGCATGGCCACCCGCTGCTGCGGATCCATCGCCACCGCCTCGCGCGGGGTGATGCCGAAGAACTGCGCGTCGAACTCGGTCGCGCCGTCGAGGAAGCCGCCCGCATCGCGGACCGGTGCCCAGCCGTCGAGCCTGCCGAGGGCGAACAGTTCGTCGAGCGGCCAGTCCCGGTCACGCGGGAACGGCCCGATCAGCTCACGCCCGGCCGCCAGCGCGGACCAGAACGCGGGCAGGGTGTCGACACCGCCGGGCGCTTCGACACCCATCCCGACGATCACAATGGGATCGGAATTCATCGCGCGAGCGCCTGGCCGACGAGCGCTTCGGCGATGCCGTCAATGTTCTCGTCGAGGTAGAAGTGGCCACCCTCGAACAGGGTGACCTCGATCTCGGCGGTGGTGCTCTGGTCCCAGCCGTACAGGTCGCGCGGGCCGACGAACGGGTCGTCGTCGCCACCGAGCACCAGCACGGGCGTCGTGACGCGCACCTCGGGGCCGCACGAATACGCGTCGAAGGCACGGTAATCGGCCTTGAGAACGGGCAGCGCCATCCGCATCACCTCACGGCTGGCCAGCACGTCGATGCCGGTGCCGTTGAGTGCGGCCATGTGGTCGAGCAATTCGTCGTCCTCGGTGGGATGGCCGGGCAGCTCGGCGATCCGGTGCGGTGCGGCGGCCGCGGAGACCACCAGCAAACGCACGGACAACCCCGCGGCTTCGGCCAAACGGACGAACTCGAACGCGATGATGGAGCCCATGCTGTGCCCGAAAACCGTCAGCGGTGCGCCGGTGTTGTGCGCGGAGTCGCGGAAGGCTTCGAAAGCGCCTGCGGCCAGCTCGGGCAGGGTTTCCGCCGCGGCTTCGCGGGCGCGGTCCTGACGGCCGGGGTACTGCACGATCGTGGTGTCGAAATCAGCGGCCATACGCTTGGCGAACACCCGATAGGCCGATGCACCCGCGCCCGCGTGCGGGAAGACGATCAGCGGCGGTAGGGAATCGGTCCTGGGGGCCTGAAATTGCCTGATCCAGCCGAGTTCTCGTGCCATGTCGCTCTCCCTCACACCGGTCACGCAAAGCCGCGCGGCCGTTTCGCACTGTCCAACGCCGCGCTCGCGCACGGGCCCACCCGGCGCAGTCGTCCGGGACCGGGGCGAATCCTGTTGCACCCGAATCCGACCCGTTCGCCAGACGGCCCGGCTATTACCGGGCGATCGGTCGGGCAACAGTAACACCCGGCCATTAGTATAGGCTAGCCTTACCAGTTGAGGTGACCAAGGTAACGATTGAACGGAGCACCGAGCAGATGAACCCCGCCGGGACCCCCACCGCGCTGCCCCGCGAGCAGACCGACCTGCCCGCCGAAACGGCCGCGGCCCCCGCGCCCGTGCTGCCCGTCTTCGCGGCACCTTTCAGCCTGCGCCTTGCCGATCCCGACGGCACCGACCCCGAGCTGCTCGCCGAATGGATGACCCGCCCGCACCTGCTCGAGACGTGGGAACAGGACTGGGACGCGCAACGGCGGCGCGAGAACTTCCGCGCCCAGCTGGCCGGAACCTATTCCCGCCCTTGCATCCTCAGCCTCGACTTCGCCGTACTCGGCGAGCCCGAACTCGGCGTGCGCGATATCGCCTACCTGGAGTTCTACCGCGCCGCCAAGGACGAGATCGGCCGCTTCTACGACAGCGATCCCAGCGACATCGGTTTCCACATCGCCACCGCCGACACCGCGGTGATCGGCAAGGGCATCATGTCGGCGTGGATCTCCACCATGGTGACCGCGGTCTTCGCTGCCGACCCGCACTGCCGCCGCGTCATGGGCGACCCCGATCACCGCAACGTGGCGATCGCCCGCAGCCTGACCAAGGCAGGTTTCCAGCTGGTCGGCGAAATCGATGTGCGACCGGACCGTCGCATCGCGCTGTACGCCGCGTCTCGCATGCCGGCGGACCTTCCCGCCTGATTCACCGGCGTAATCGTCCGATTCGCCGCACGGATCGGACGACTACGCCGGCTGTCGAATCGCTCAGCGACTCGCGGCGGCTCGCTCGACCCCGGCGCGCGCCCGCGCGGGCTGCGTCTGGAGCACCCGGTCCGAAAGCTCACCCAGGCAGCTGAGATTCGGGAACCCCGGCCCCTGCGCCATCGCGGCCATATTCGGCAGGTAGAGCTTCCCGGCGAGCCCGCCGACAGCCAGGTCGTAGCCGATCGACGATTCGATCCGCGTCTGCGTGAGCGCCCCGCCGACGGCGAGTTCGAGTTGGTCGGCGGTCCGCTGGTCGAACAGATCGAGGAACCACAGCGGCTGACCACCGGTCGCGTCGACCACCAGGTCGAAATTGTGCACCTGGTCCGCGCGCAACTCGTTGCTCAGCGTCAAGGCCAGCGACTCCCCCTGCGGCGCGATCTTGGTGACCCGTCCCTGCAGGTGATGAACACGGTTGTCGCCCAGCAGACTTTCCTGCACGCGCACCGAGAACACCCCGCGGTCGGTTCGCCGGATCACGTCGCGGCGCTCCTGAACGCTCAGTGCCGCCCACTTCACCGGATCGCTGAACAGCGAGTTCTCGAAGAAGCTCTCGCCACGGGTGTAGAGGGTCGCCAGCGGGGAGATCACCGAGATGGTGAGCATCTCGTGCCGGACCAGCTCGTCCAGCGCCGAACCGCCGGTCTCGCCGCCGCCGATCACCGCGGCGCGCGAGGCGGCGGGCAGGGTGCGTCTGCCTGCCCTGTCCCAGAATTCAGCGATGCTGAGCACGCGCGGATGGTCGAGGAGGGCACGACTGCTGCGGCCGGGGCCGGTGATCATCAGGCCGTCGGCGGTCAGTTCGCTGCGCGCGCCGTCGGCGTCGACCACGTCGACCTGCCACTGCGCGCCGTCGCCGTGACTGATCCGGTCCACGCGACCGAGCACCAGCTCGAGGTCGATGGATTTCGCGACCCACTGCAGATACTTGGCCCAGACGTGGTGCTGCGGACTCGGTCTGCCGCGGTCGATCCACTCGGCGTAGGTGCCGTGTTCGATCAGGAACGTGGTCCAGCTGAAGGCCGCCATCGCGTGGTCGATGTCGCGGTTGCGGCCGCGCGCCCAGGTGGAGTGGTAGGGGAAGCCGATGTCCTTCTCGGGGCTGGTGCCGAGGCGGTGCTGTCCGTCGGTCCAGCCGCCGGTGGGCAGCCAGTTCCCGCCGACGGCGTGCGCCTCCACCACGACAACGCGCGGAGCGGCCATGCCGAGCGAGCGCAGAACGTGCGATTTAGCCGCCACCGCAAGGGCTTTCGGCCCCGCGCCGACTACCAGGAGGGTTTCCACCGGTTCGTTCTCCACTCTCTCGTACTCAGCCCAATATTTGCATAGGCTTACCTTATTTAACCACCGAAGCGGACAAACAAGTGTCGTTAGGCTAACCTAACGACATGGGTAAGGGATTGAACGGTCTGATAACCAAGGCCTGGGGCGGCGCCGACTATCGACTGACGGTGACCTCTAACGAGCAGGTCACCGAAAAGTTCGTCCGCATCGGATTCACCGCCGGTGGTCTGCTCGCCGACCACCCGGTGCACCCGACCCAGTGGATCCGCCTGTGGATTCCCGACGCGACCAGCGACAAGCTGCACCACCGCGGCTTCACCCTGGTCGACCAGAACCCCGCCGACGACACCGTGAGCATCGACTTCGCCCTGCACGACGGCCCCGCCGCCGACTGGGCGCGGCGCGCGAAGCCGGGCGACCCGCTCGATGCCACCGTGCTCGGCTCGGACTTCCAGCTCCCCGAGCAGACGCCGAGCGAATACGTCATCTTCGGCGACACCGCCTCCTTGCCCGCCATCAACTCGCTGCTCGATTCCATCGGTGACACCCCCGCGCGCGTCTGGCTGGAATGGCAGCACGAGTCGGACCAGACCATCCCGGTCCACAACAAGCCCCACCACACCCTCACCTGGTTGCAGCGCGTCGACGACGGCCGCCTGCTGCGCGAGGCCGCCCAGGAAATCACCTGCCCGGCAGACGCCTTCGCCTGGGTGGCGTGCTGCGGCAACACCACCCGCTCGATCGTGAAAACCCTCAAAACTCAGCACGCCCTGCCCAAGACCGCGATCAAGTCGCAGGCCTACTGGAAATGAGGTCATCCTCCGGGATGACCCGCAACGCACCCTGATGCCGATGCGGGCATCGTCGATCCTCGGCAAGCTGGTCGGATAGTCGCCCTCCGGGCTGACCAGATCGAATCGAGAGCCGTGTCCGTCATCGATGCCGTGTTGTTGATTTCCACCGTCGCGTTCGCGATCTCACTGGTCGCGGCGCCCCGGTTCGGCAGGCGGGCGGCGCCGTTCGCATTACCGCTGCTGATCATCGCGAGCCTGGCGCTGTGGGCGCTCGAGGGCTACTGGCACTGGTGGCCGCTCTACCTGCTGATCGCGGTGATGTTCGCGTTCGTGATGACCGATGCCGCGGGCACCCGCCGCAGGGTGGCGTTCCGGGTGGGGATCGGGGTGCTCACGGCCGTGGCGATTGCGCCGTGGGCATTGCCACCGCAGCCGGAACTACCCGAACCCACCGGGCCCTACGCCGTCGGATCGGAGATCTTCCGCTGGGTCGATGAGCAGCGACCGGAGCCGATGACAGCAGCCGATGATCGGCGCAATGTCGTTGTCCAGGCGTGGTACCCGACGGAGGTGGAGTCCGGTCGGCAGTGGGTATATCTCGACGGGCGTGGCCGGTTGCCCGCACGGGTGGCCGGAATTCCGGGATTCCTGCTGTCGGACCTCCTCGTCGAAACCCATGCCACGGCAGACGTTCCGATCTCGGCAGCGAAGGATCGCTGGCCCGTCGTGCTGTTCTCCCCCGGCTACGGCGCACCGCGCGCCTTCTACACCGGCCTGATCGCCGACCTGGCGAGCCGCGGTTTCGTTGTCCTCGCCGTCGATCACCCCTACGAATCCGCGGTGACCGAGCTCGCCGACGGCACCATCGCCACCACCGTCGAGAACATCTCGGCCGACGACCCCGACGGCACCGAGTACATGACCGAGCGACTCGAAACCCGCACGGCCGACCTGCGATTCGTGCTCGATCAACTCGCCCGCCCGGATCAGCTCGGTGTGCTCGCCGACCGAGTCGACCTCGGAAACCTGACCGCGGCAGGCCATTCCCTCGGGGGCGCCACCGCGCTATCCGCGCTGTCTATGGACCACAGGCTCACCGCCGCGGCCAATATCGACGGCACGCTCTACGGCGCGCTGCCCGAGCGCTCACTGACCCGACCGGTCCTGCTGATCGAGAGCGACAGAGCCGAGACCGGACACTCCCAGCGCTATCTCGATGGCAATCGCAGCCTGCTGGAACGGCTGCTGGCGCCGGGGTTTCGGTACGAGATCAGCAAGGCCGATCACTACAGCTTCACGGACGTGCCCCAATTCCTGGCTGCCCCAGTCCGTTTCCTCGTCACGCACCTGGTCGGCGGATCTCGGGGCGCGGCGGACACCCAACGCCTGACCAACGACATCCTCACGCCGTTTCTCCTCGGCAGACACAGCGAGATCGCGAACCATCCGGGAGTCGCGGGCGGACCAGTTCCGCGATAAGCCGCGGGCCGGGTGGCGCGGACACCACCCGGCACCGGTTTTATACAGGCTCCAGGCGCCAGCCGCTGGCTCGTTCGCGCTCGTTCCAGAAGGCTGCGTAGCGACCGTTCTGGGCTAGAAGCTCCGCGTGCGTGCCGCGTTCGGAGATGCGACCCTTTTCCAGGAACAGGATCTGGTCGGCGTGGGCGATTGTCGAAAGGCGGTGCGCGACGACGAGAACCGTTTTGTCCCTGGTGAGTTCATGGATGCCACGGACCACGACGGCTTCGCTGTGCGGGTCGAGCGCGCTGGTCGCCTCGTCGAGCAGGACGATGGGAGCGTCCTTGAGCAGGGCGCGGGCGATCGAAACCCGTTGACGCTCACCACCGGACAGCGAGGTGCCGCCTTCACCGACGGTGGTGTCGAAACCGTCGGGCAGGCGCTCGACGATCTCGTCGACCCTGGCTGCTTCGGCCGCGCGGCGCAGGTCGTCGTCGCCTGCGTCGGGCTTGCCGATGCGGATGTTGTCGGCGACCGAGCGGTTGAACAGGTAGACGTTCTGGAAGACCAGGGCGAGCTGGTCGAGCAGGGTGTCCGAAGGCTGTCGGCGCACATCGTGTTCGCCGACCGACACCACGCCGGAGTTCACGTCGTAGAAGCGGGCGGCGAGGCGGAGCAGGGTGGTCTTGCCCGAGCCGCTGGGTCCGACGATGGCGGTGGTGGTGCCCGCCGGGACGGTGAAGGTCAGGTCGGACAGGACCGGTTCGCCGGAGCGGTAGCCGAAACTCACTTCGTCGAAGACCACCGCGGGGGCACCGGGCGTGACCGGCTCGGTAGGACTCGGCAACGGCGATTCGGCCAGCAGGTCGGTGATGCGATCCGCGGCCGCGGCGGCCGAGCGCAGGGCGGTGCCGAGCTGAGCCGCCTGGTTGACCGGTTCGATGAAGCGCGCGCTCACCGCGATGAGCGCGATCGCCGCGGCGGCCGAGACCGAGCCGTCGGTCACCTGCACGACCGCGATGTAGGCCAGGACCAGGAACACGGCCTGGACGAACAGCGCGAACACGATCAGGCCTGGCACCGTCGCGACCATCATCTTCAGCACCGCCGAACGTTGCTGCACCAGTGCCGAATCCAGCTTCTTGTTGCCGGCTCCGACGGCACCGAAGGCCCGCAGCACCGGCTGCGCCTGCGCGAATTCGACTACCCGCGAATCGGCTTCGGCCGCGGCGGTGTGCAGGCGCGCGTCGGCGCCGGTGTAGGCGCGGTTCGCGAGATTGTTGACCAGGTAGAGCACCGGCGCGGCGAGCAACATCGCCACTCCGATCCGCCAGTCGATGAACAGCATCCCGATCGCGACGACCAGCGGCACGATGATGCCGGTGAGCACCTTGGTGAGCAGATAGGCGATCAGGCCCTGCATCTCCCGCACCTGCTCGACCATCACCCGCGAGAGCGGGCCCGCGTCGCGATCTTCGAACCAGCCCAGCGGCAGAGCGTTCAGTTGATCGCCGAGGCGGGTCTGCAGACCACGCTGCATGCCGAGTCCGATCCGCAGCCCGATCACGGCCTGCAGGAAACCGAAGACGACCACACCGGCCACGGCGACCGTCATCCCGAGCGCCCACAGCCAGGCGCCGCTCAGATCGTCGCCGAACAGCGCTTCCAGTACCGGGACCAACAGCAGGTAGGCGATCGCCTGGAACAGCGCCTGGAGCACGATCACCGTGAGCAGGCGCGGGATCAGCGGGGCGAACTCGTCGGGGACGAGGCGGAAAACCTTGCGAATCATCGTGTTTCCTCCACGAGGGCGAGCGTGCCGAGCGCGGCTTCGTTGATCTCCCAGAGCCGCTGGTACAGCCCGCCCGCGGCGCGCAACTCGGGGTGTGTGCCCTGTTCGACGATGGCGCCGTTGTCCAACACCAGGATTCGGTCCACGCCGGTGATGGTGTGCAGGCGATGCGCGATCACCAGGACCGTGCGTCCCGCCACCAAGGCGGCCAGGGCGTCCTGGACCGCGGCTTCGGATTCGGGGTCGGCGAAGGCGGTGGCCTCGTCGAGAACCAGGACCGGGGTGTCGGCCAGCAGTGCTCTCGCGATCGAAAGACGCTGTGCCTCACCACCGGACAGGGTGGCATCGACACCGATCTCGGAGTCGTAACCGCGGGGCAACGCCAGGATCCGATCGTGGATCTGGGCAGCCATGGTCGCGCGCTCGATGGCTTCGGTATCGGCCTCGGGACTGGCCAGCAGGAGATTCTCGCGAATCGAACCGCGGATCAGGCGGACATCCTGAAAGACGAATCCGACAGTGCGATACAACTGTTCGCTGGTGAATTCGCGAATGTCGCGGCCGTCGATGGTGATTCGGCCCGCGCCGACGTCGTAGAAGCGGGGCAGCAGTTTCGCCAGTGTCGATTTGCCGGAACCACTCGGGCCGACCAACGCGGTGATCGTGCCGGGGGTCAGTTCGAGGTCGATGCCGCGCAGCACGTCATGGCCGGTGCGATAGGCGAATTCGACGCCTTCGAAGCGGACGATCCCGGTCTGGGTGGTGGCCTCGGTCTCGACCGTTTCCAGTTCCGGTGTCTGCATCAGCTCGTGCAGACGCAGGGCCGCGGCACCACCGGCACGCAGGGCCTGCGAACCGTAACCGAGGCCGAGCAGCGAACTGCCGATACCCAGCCCGACCAGCAGGAACGGCAACAGGTCAAGGGGATCTACCCAGCCGAGGCCGACCCCGGCGAGCCCGCCGAGCACCACCACCAGCATGACGAACACCGGCATCACCACAATGTCGGAGGCCGACTGCACGCGAATGATCGGCATCTTCATCCGATGTGCGGCCTGGACCTGGCCGTCGACCGCATCCTGGAACTCCTTGTGCGCCTTGCCCGCCTGACCGAACGCGCGCACCACCTGGATGCCGTCGACGAACTCGATGGTCGCCTCGGCGGTGCGGCGCTCCCAGCGGGTGTAGACGGCGAGCCGGTCACGACCGTCGCGGTCCATGATCTTGCCGAACAGGACGAAGTAGGCGATCAGCGGAATCAGCAGCACCAGGGTGAGCCGCCAGTCGACGGTGAACAGGTAGCCGAGGGTGACCAGCGGGACCACCAGCGCGCCGACGAACTCGAGGCGCGCGTGCGCGACCAGGTAGTGCAGGGCCTCGACGTCGTCGCGCAGGTAGTTCTTCACCTCGCCAGAGCTGCGCTCGCCGAACCAGCCGAGCGGCACGCGGGTGAGCTTGCTCGCGAGCAGTCGGCGCAGGGAGAGTTGGTAACCGGCATCGACGGCGTGTGACCATGTCAGCGCGACGGCTTGCAGCAGTGCCCGCGCTACCAGCACGATCACGGCCGCGCCGAACAGCCACCACACCCGGTCGGTGTCGACCGGGGTGTTCAGCAGTTCACGACAGGCCGCCACGATCAGCAGGAACGGGACCACCGAGCAGACCGACGCGACGGCCACGATCAGGCTCGCCACCGTGAGCATGCCCGATACCGGTGCCAGAATCTCCTTGCGCGCCAGCGCTTCCCGCTGCTTCTGCGCTTTCGCTGCCGCCTTGGGCAGCCGGTTCCCCGACTCCACCCCCGGCGGCGGCGCTACCTGCACCGTCATATCGTTCTCGCCTCTCGACCTGTCCGCGGCAACTCCGCCAAGGGTAGGTTAGCCTAAGTTGAACGGTTGTGGCCTGCCGGGGAAGGTTGTGTGAATTACCAGGCAACCCATCGGCAATTCGTATTTCCGGGCGTAATTTCCTCCCTACCTCTTGATCTCTTTCAGCGGTGGGAGAACGAAAATGTTTGTCACGTCAATCATTTCAGCGATAGCCGATTGCCATTCCGATCCCGGAAAGCTGTCGCCCGACCAGGCACATCGGGCAATGCAGATACATCTCGAATGCAGCGTCGACCTGTGCCGGGTACGACGGCGCGCGCGTCAGGTTCTCGTCGAAGCGAAACTGATGGTGCTCGATCAGCGCGCCGGTTAACGATTGAGAAGTCGAATTCAGGGAATGCGTTTCGCATGTTCACTCCCCTGCCATCTTCGGCCGCGTGGTTACATCGAGACGCGCGTACCGGATTCGAGGTGACGTATTTTCGCGACGACGCGCGCGGCGTTCTCGTCGAAGGGTGTGCGACAGCGGTCGAGGACGGGATCACCTGGGCGATCGACTATCGGCTGCGGCTCGACGGGAGTTGGCATACGCGGTCGGCACAGATCGTCGGGCGATATCCCGAGGGCAGACGAACGGTGACGGTGCAGTCCGACGGGTTGGGGCGCTGGCAGATCGACGGCACGCCCGCGCCCGAGCTCGACGGGTGCCTCGATATCGACCTCGAGGCTTCGGCGTTCACCAATGCCCTGCCGGTGCATCGCCTCGGGCTGGCTGTCGGTGACGCCGCCGACGCGCCCGCCGCCTATGTGCGAGCCGCCGACCTCACGGCGGCTCGATTACCGCAGCACTATCGCCGGATCGTTGACGGAGCCTGTCAGCGCTACGACTACAGCTCTCCCGACTTCGACTTCCGCGCCACCCTGGACTACGACGAATCGGGTCTGATCATCGACTATCCGGGACTGGCGACGCGCACCGCCTGACTGCCGCTCGCCAGCGGGCTAGAGGGGGCCGCGAGCACCCGGCGCCCATCAGCCGACAACACTGTTTCTCATGCGACGTAGGCAGCAGCCGCCGCTGCCGAAACGGCACGGCCTCGATCCCGCTCGACTCCGACTCCCCGAGGACGGGCAGTGGGCGACCGTGCGCGACCACCTCGTCGAGCGGTTGCCGCGGGTGGACCCGGCCCGGATCGACGCGATGCTGGTGGCGGGCGAGATCGTGGATCTGGCTGGTCCGCTGGCACCGGACGCGCCGTTCGTGCCGGGCAGTGCCGTGTGGTTTCACCGCGATCTGCCGATCGAGACCGAGGTGCCGTTCGAGATCGGCATCGTGCACCGCGACGACGACATTCTCGTGATCGACAAACCGCACTTCCTGGCGACGATCCCGCGTGGTCAGCACATCCTGCAGACCGCACTCGTCCGGCTACGCACCGACCTCGAACTCCCCGACCTGATCCCCGCGCACCGACTCGACCGAGTCACCGCCGGCCTGCTGCTTTTCGTGGTGAATCCGGCGCGCCGCGGGGCCTATCAGACGATGTTCCACCGCAAGACCGTGCGCAAGGAGTACGAGGCCATCGCGCCCTACGACCCAGCGCTCGAGCTGCCGCGGACCGTGCGCAGCCGGATCATCAAGGAGAAGCAGGTGCTCGCCGCGTTCGAGGTGGACGGCGAGCCCAATGCCGAGACCGAGGTCGAGTTGGTCGAGCACCGCGACGGGCTCGGGCGCTACCGCCTTCGCCCGCACACCGGGCGAACCCATCAGCTGCGGCTGCACATGAACGGGCTCGGCGTGCCGATTCTCGGCGACGATTTCTATCCGGTGATCACCGATAAGCCGGTCGACGATTACACGCGACCGCTGCAATTGCTGGCGGCTTCGCTCGAATTCACGGATCCGATCAGCGGTGTACCGCGACGGTTCGAGACGCGACGCGCACTACAGGCGTGGACCGATATGGCCGGATGGTCCGGATCGACTGTCGAGTAACTCACAGCGCGGCGAATCCTGTCGATCTTGATGGCCTGATTCCATGCCGCTCAACGCGGGGTCGGCGGGTTGTCCCGCATTCACCTGACCGTTTTCCTTTCGTGATATTTCCGTACACTCGGTCGGGTGCCCGTACCCGCCATCGCCGATTCCCGGCCGAAGCTGCATGCCTACCTCGATATCGCGGTGGTTGTCGTCGTGCTGGCAGGCACCAATCTGATCGCGCACTTCACGACGGCCTTGGCCAATATCGTCATCGTGCCCATCGCGGCGATCGCGCTGCTGGCACTGATGCGCAAGCGGGGGCTCGGCTGGGCGGAACTCGGGCTCTCGCCCAGGCACTGGAAGCGCGGGACGGTGTACGCGCTCGGCGCGGTGGGGATCGTGTTGACCGCGGTCGCGATCGGCGCTCTACTGCCGATCACCAGGCCGTTCTTCCTCGCCGATCGGTACGCGACGATCTCCGGCGCGCTGATCGCCTCGATGATCGTCATCCCGCTCCAAACAGTGATCCCCGAAGAACTCGCGTTCCGTGGCGTACTACACGGCACCCTCGATCGGGTCCTCGGCGTCCGCGGACTCTTCGCCGCCGGTTCGCTGATGTTCGGCCTCTGGCACATCGCGTCCTCCTTCGGCCTGACTTCCGGCAACAAGGGACTGTCGAGCATCGTCGGCGGCGGGCTCCTCGGCCAACTCGCCGGAATCACCCTCGCGGTCGCCGCCACCGCCGCCGCGGGCGTCGTCTTCACCTGGCTGCGCCGCCGCAGTGGCAGCCTGCTCGCGCCCATCGCTCTGCACTGGTCGCTCAACGGAGCGGGCGCACTCGCGGCCGCCATCGTGTGGCACACCGCCCTGCGCTGACGTCGACCGAAGCTGGGTAGTCGATAACCACCTTCTCGGCCGCAGTGTTGTGCGATATCCGAACGCCGCCGGTTCCTGGTGGTCAAGTGTCCAGAAGTTTGCCGCTACAGCTATCGCCGCATCGTGCGGCCTGGAATACTGACCACGATTTCTGGCATGACAACATGCCAGATCAAGCGGTTTCCACCGAGAGGGCATTTTCCCCCATGAAACGTACGCACACCGGACGGGTTGTCGCGGTGACCGGCGGGGCCGCTGGGATCGGGCTGGAGATCGCGCGGCAGTTCGCGGTCGCGGGGGCTCGGGTATGCCTGGGAGATCTGTCGGGGAGTGCGGCGCGCGAAGCCGCGGCGGGGTTGCCCGGAACTGTGCACGGTTGCGAGCTCGATGTGACCGATGAGCGATCGTTTCACGACTTTCTCGCCGTCACCGAGGCGATCCTCGGGCCGATCGATGTGCTCGTCAACAATGCCGGGGTGATGTGGGTCGGGCCGTTCGACGACGAACCAGACAGCGCGACGGCGCGGATGCTCGCGGTGAACCTGCACGGGGTGATCCGTGGGGTGCGGCTGACCGCGCCCGCGATGCGGACACGCGGGCGTGGGCACATCGTCAGCATCGCCTCGATCGCGTCCAAGGTCTCCCCCGCCGGTGAAGCGACCTATGCCGCGACCAAACACGGGGTGCTGGGTTACCTGACCGCGGTGCGTGAGGAATTGCGTGGCAGCGGTGTGCATGTGACGGCGATCATGCCGGGGGTGGTCGATACCGAGCTGGCGGCCGGAACCGCAACGGGCGCAGCACAATTGTTGCAGCCGAGCGATGTCGCCGCGGCGGTGCTCGACGCTGTCGCACGGCCACGGTTCGAGGTGACATTGCCCGCCCATCTCGGCCCGGTGCTCGGCCTGACCGGTGCGCTGCCACTGTGGTTGCGCGACATCGTGTTGCGGCGAACCGTGCCGAATCAAGTTGCGGCGGTGGCCGGGTCGTCGAAACGCGCGTCCTATGAAAAGCGGCTGCTCCGCGGCGATACCGATTCCTGAATCCCGGCGTGTCGCCGCCGGGGATTCGGCGGAATCGTCTCGTTGTCGTTGACCGGGGCACGGTCGGCGTTTACGCTCTCTGGCAATCACACATATGTTCGATAGTCCATATGTTCGAGTGACGGAAGGCGCGGTATGTCCGACGATCGGTTGAGCGAGAGCGCCGCCATCGCGCCGAACACCGAGATCACGGCGCTCGCCCAGCAGGTCGCGACGGCCCGCGACAAACTCCCGCTGCAACACGACACCGCCCTCTACGACGCACTCTCCGACGACGAGATCCGCGCCGAACGCGAACTGGCCGAATGGATTCGGGCCCAGCGCCGCAAACAGCGGCGCCGCGCCATCGCCGACGAACTCGCCGCCGACCAGCGCGACCGACGCACCGGCACCCTCATCCGCCGCACCGACGAAGCCGACGCGCGCTGGCATCGCAAGGCGCTGGCCGCGCGGCGCCGGGTGTCCAGTGCCGACGCCCGGCTCGCGCAGCTCTATCGGCGGGCGGAGTGGTCCTCGCGGGCGCTGATCGGCGTTGTCATCCTCGGGATGGTGTGGGCGGGCGTCAACGTGCAGCACAACCTCGTGCCAAGCGGTGACATGAGCGACCCGCTCTACTGGCTCAGCTTCGGCATCGAGGCGATGATCTCGATCCCGATCATCGTCATCATGATCGCCGCGACCACCGCCGCCCGCTGGGGCCGCGAACTCGACCGCGGCAAGGTCCTGTTGTTCGAACTCGCCCTGCTCGGCACCACCGTCGCCCTCAACGCGGGGCCCCACCTGGCCTCCGGATCCTTCGGCCGCGCAGCCGAATTCGCCATCGCCCCGGTGATGGTCGGCGTGGTGATCTGGCTGCATGCCTGGGTGTCGGCGCGGTACGCGATGTTGATCGAGAGCGCGTCGGTCGAATTGCCCGGAGACTCGGGGTATGCCCATGCCGAACGGCTCGTTTCGACCGCGTTTCCGCGGCAGGCGGCCGGTTCGCTCGGTGACGACAGGCAAGCGCTCGCGCACACAGTGATGAACGGCGTTGCGCCAGAGCTCCGATCGCCGCTGCGTGATGCGGCTGTCGTCGGCTCACCCGCTCCGCATGCCGCCGAGTCGCAGGACACCCGGTCCTCCGCGATGCCCGACAAGGGCTCTCTCGCAGCCGAAACGGATCGCGAGACGATCGCGTCGGCCGAGCAGACGATCACCGCGGATCGCGAGGCGGTCGAATCGCCTGTCCGGCCGGTCGTCCCGGAGCCAGTGGTCCTCGATACCCCGACACCGAGCGCTGAACCTCTCGTCGCCGAAGCCGAAATCATCGCGGCAACGGCCACCGAGCGCGCCTACCCGCACGGCCTGCGCCGCCCCTCCACCGACAAGCCCAACGCCCCCGGCACCCTCGAGCTGATCCACAAGGCCGCGGCCGACCACCGCCGCAACGGCACCGAGCACTCGGCCCGGACGACCAACGGCGCCGCCCCCAGCTTGCGCCGAATACCGGTCACCACCGTCGCCCATGCCACCGCGGGCGACGCCACCGGTACCGACCCGGTTCCCGAGGCGACGATGCACGCCGGCACCGTCGCCCGTGACCCTGATGGCGACACCTCGGCACCCACCGATCCGGTAGCGGTGCACAACGATCCACAGCCAGCCGTCGCAGCGCCGGCGCAGCTGGTCCTGCCCGCCGAACCCGCGGAGCAGTTGGTCCTGCAAACAGAACCAGAGCCGACGCCTGAGCCCGACCCCATCCCCGTCGTCGACCAACTCCCGGAACCGACCCCCGATCCGGTCGACCTCGACGAAGCCGACGAAGATCTCCCCGACGACTTCAACTTCGACGAAGACACCGAAGTCCGGGCCCTGGCTCGCAAGATCGCCCACCGCAGCCCCCTGCGCCTGACCCTCGACCAGATCGAGGAGATCCTCGAGCTCACCGACCAGTCCTGGTCGGCCCGCAGCATCGGCAGCGAAGTCGGCGTCCCGAGCAGCACCGTCACCAACATCGTCGAATTCGCCCACAAGATCCGCCAGCCCTACGCCTTCACCGGCTGACTCAGCAGACACAGCGAAGGCCCGCCCCGGAACATCGGGAGCGGGCCTTCTGCGATGCGACGACGACGGGTCGTCCAACGACGAAGGCCCGCTTCCCCATCGGGGAAACGGGCCTTCGAAGAAACGATCTCGATGGATCGAGGAGGGAGGCTTACTTGGCCTTCTCCAGGACCTCGACCAGACGCCAGCGCTTGGTGGCCGACAGCGGACGGGTCTCCATCAGCTGAACGTGGTCGCCGACGTGGGCGATCTCGTTCTCGTCATGCGCCTTCACCTTGGAGGTGGTGCGAATGATCTTGCCGTAGAGCTTGTGCCGGTGACGGTCTTCCAGCTCGACGACGATCGTCTTGTTCATCTTGTCGGAGACAACATAGCCGCTGCGTACCTTGCGGCTGTTGCGCTCTTCGGTGTTCTCGCTCATGCCGCATCTCCCTTGCCAGCGGGTGCCGTGGCCAGGCCGAGCTCGCGCTCGCGCATGACCGTGTAGATGCGCGCGATCTCGTGGCGGACGACGCGCAGACGACGGTTGTTGTCGAGCTGACCCGTTGCCATCTGGAAGCGCAGATTGAACAGCTCTTCCTTCGACTCACGCAGGCGGGCGACGAGCTCCTCTTCGTTGAGCTCGCGGAGCTCTGCGGCCGGTGTTTCGGTAGCCATCAGAACTGCTCCTCCCTGGTCACGATCCTGCATTTCATCGGGAGCTTGTGCATCGCGCGGCGCAGGGCCTCACGAGCGGTCTCCTCGTTGGGGTAAGACATCTCGAACATGACCCGACCGGGCTTCACGTTCGCGACCCACCACTCCGGCGAACCCTTACCGGAACCCATGCGGGTTTCGGCCGGCTTCTTCGTGAGCGGACGGTCGGGGTAGATGTTGATCCAGATCTTGCCGCCACGCTTGATGTGGCGGGTCATTGCGATACGCGCCGACTCGATCTGACGGTTGGTGACGTAGGCGGGCTCGAGAGCCTGGATGCCGTACTCACCGAAGGCCACCGCGGTGCCGCCCTTGGCCATGCCAGAGCGACCGGGGTGGTGCTGCTTGCGGTGCTTGACCCTACGGGGCATCAGCATGCGTCAGCCCTCCTTGTTCTCTGCCGGAGCCTCCGCCACTGCAGTGGCGGCGCGACCGACCTCGGTGCTGGTCGCAGTGGTGCCAGTGGCACCGGACCGACGAGGACGGCTCGGACGCTCGCGACGCTGGCGATCCGGAGCAGCGGCGGCGGCGGTCACTTCACGACGACCACCGACGATGTCGCCCTTGTAGATCCAGACCTTGACGCCGATGCGACCGAAGGTGGTCTTGGCCTCGTAGAGGCCGTAGTCGATGTCCGCACGCAGCGTGTGCAGCGGAACGCGACCTTCACGGTAGAACTCCGAGCGCGACATTTCGGCGCCACCGAGGCGGCCCGAGCACTGCACACGGATGCCCTTGACGTTCGGCGAACGCATGGCCGACTGAATGGCCTTACGCATCGCACGACGGAACGCCACACGGTTGGACAGCTGCTCGGCCACACCCTGAGCAACCAGCTGCGCATCCGATTCGGGGTTCTTGACCTCGAGGATGTTGAGCTGAACCTGCTTCTTGGTGAGCTTCTCCAGCTCGGAGCGGATGCGATCGGCTTCCGCTCCACGACGACCGATCACGATGCCGGGACGCGCGGTGAAGATATCCACACGGACGCGATCACGGGTGCGCTCGATCTCGACCTTCGAGATGCCTGCCCGCTCCATGCCAGTGGCGAGGAGCTTGCGGATCTGAACGTCTTCCTTCACGTATTCCGCGTACTGCTTGTCCGCGTACCAACGCGACTTCCAGTCGGTGGTGATACCGAGGCGGAAGCCATGGGGGTTAATTTTCTGTCCCATGTTACTTTGCCCCTCCCTTCCGGCGGCTACGAGTGGCAGCGCCGGTGGTGGGCACGCTCTCGACCTCGATGGTGATGTGGCTGGTGCGCTTACGAATCCGGAACGCACGGCCCTGGGCCCGCGGCTGGAAACGCTTCATGGTGGCGCCCTCGTCGACAAAAGCAGTCGAGATGACCAGGGTGGCCGGGTTGAGGCCGAGGTTGTTCTCGGCGTTCGCCGCGGCCGAAGCCACGACCTTGGCCACGGGCTCGCTGGCAGCCTGCGGTGCGAACCGCAGGATGGCCAGCGCGTCCTCGACGCGCTTGCCGCGGACCAGGTCCACGACGCGACGGGCCTTCATCGGGGTGACCCGAACGTGCTTGGCGGTGGCGCGCGCAGTCGGGTTCTGAACCGTATCTGTATTGGTTTCAGTCATCGCCGCTTGCTCTTCCGGTCGTCCTTGACGTGGCTCTTGAACGTCCTGGTCGGCGCGAATTCACCGAGCTTGTGGCCGACCATGTTGTCCGAGATGAACACCGGGACGTGCTTGCGACCGTCGTGGACGGCGAAAGTGTGTCCGATGAAATCGGGGATGATGGTCGAGCGACGCGACCAGGTCTTGATGACCTGCTTCGTGCCCTTTTCGTTCTGCACGTCCACCTTCGCGAGGAGGTGGTCGTCGACGAACGGGCCCTTCTTGAGGCTGCGTGGCATTTCTTACCTCCTCCTTAGCGCTTCTTGCCGGTCTTACGACGGCGAACGATGAGCTTGTCACTCGGGCGGTTGGGCTTGCGGGTACGGCCTTCAGGCTGACCCCACGGGGAGACCGGGTGGCGACCACCGGAGGTCTTACCCTCACCACCACCGTGCGGGTGGTCGACCGGGTTCATGACGACACCACGGACGGTGGGACGACGGCCCTTCCAGCGCATACGGCCGGCCTTGCCCCAGTTGATGTTCGACTGCTCGGCGTTGCCGACCTCGCCGACGGTGGCGCGGCAGCGCACGTCGACACGGCGGATTTCACCCGACGGCATACGAAGGGTCGCGTACGGCCCTTCCTTGCCAAGCAGCTGAATGCTCATTCCAGCGGAACGAGCCATCTTGGCGCCACCGCCCGGACGCAGCTCCACGTTGTGAATCGTGGTACCGGTCGGGATGTTGCGCAGCGGCAGGTTGTTACCCGGCTTGATGTCGGCCGTGGGGCCGGACTCGATCGGGCTGCCCTGCTTGATGCCCTTCGGCGCGATGATGTAGCGCTTCTCGCCGTCGGCAAAGTGCAGCAGTGCGATGTTGGCGGTGCGGTTGGGGTCGTACTCGATGTGAGCGACCTTGGCCGGGATGCCGTCCTTGTCCAGCCGACGGAAGTCGATCAGACGGTAGGCACGCTTGTGACCGCCACCGCGGTGACGCGTGGTGATGCGACCGTGCGCGTTACGACCACCGGTTTTGGTGAGCGGGCGCAGCAGCGACTTCTCCGGCGTCGACCGGGTGATCTCGGCGAAGTCCGAGACGCTGGAGCCACGACGGCCCGGCGTAGTCGGCTTGTATTTACGGATTGCCATGAGTTCTTCTCGCTTTCTGGAGTCCCAGGCGCTTACGCGACCGGTCCTCCGAAGATCTCGATGGGCTTGCTATCGGCCGAGAGGGTCACGAGTGCGCGCTTGGTGTCCTTGCGCTTTCCGTAACCGAATTTGGTCCGCTTGCGCTTGCCCTGACGGTTGGCGGTATTGACGCTGGTGACCTTGACGCCGAAAACCTTCTCGACGGCGATCTTGATCTGCGTCTTGTTCGAGTCCGGGTGCACCAGGAAGGTGTAAGTGCCTTCCTCGATCAGCCCATAGGACTTCTCCGAGATGACCGGTGCGAGCAGGATGTCGCGGGGGTCGGCGATGGTGCTCACTTGCTCTCCTCCTGGGCCGCCTCGGCGGGACCGTGAACGAAAGCGTTCAGGGCCTCGACGCTGAACACCACGTCGTCGCTGTTGAGCACGTCGTAGGTGTTGAGCTGATCCGGGGCGATCGGCAGCACGTTCTGCAGGTTCGCCACGCTCTTCCACGCGGCGACGTCCTCGCGGCCGACGACGACCAGGAACTTCTTGCGGCCCGAGAGCTCGGCCAGGAAGTCCTTGGCGATCTTGGTCGAGGGGTTCTGACCCGAGACCAGTTCGGTGATCACGTGGATGCGCTCGTTACGGGCCCGATCGGAGAGGGCACCGCGCAGGGCGGCGGCCTTCATCTTCTTGGGGGTCCGCTGGCTGTAGTCACGCGGCTGCGGGCCGTGGACGACGCCACCGCCTGCGAACTGCGGCGCACGGGTCGAGCCCTGACGGGCGCGGCCGGTGCCCTTCTGGCGGTACGGCTTCTTGCCACCACCGCGCACCTCGCCACGAGTCTTCGTGGAGTGGGTGCCCTGGCGAGCGGCGGCCAGCTGAGCGATGACGACCTGGTGCATCAGCGCGACGTTGGCGGTCACGTCGAAGATCTCCGAGGGGAGGTCGACGGTGCCTTCGGTCTTGCCGCCTGCAGCCTTAACGGTCAGCGTCAGATTGGCCTTCTTTTCGAGGCTGGTCATGCGTGCGCACCACCCTTCACGGCGCTCTTGACGATCACGATGTTGCCCTTGCGGCCGGGGATAGCACCCTTGACCAGGAGCAAACCGTTCTCGGCGTCGACCTTGTGAACCGAGAGGTTCTGCGTGGTGACGCGGTCGTTACCCATACGACCCGACATGCGCATGCCCTTGAACACGCGGCCGGGAGTGGCACAGCCACCGATGGAACCCGGGCGACGGTGCACAGCCTGCGCACCGTGCGAGGCGCCCTGGCCCTTGAAGCCGTGACGCTTCATGGTGCCGGCGAAGCCCTTGCCCTTGCTGATTCCGGTCACGTCGACGTAGGTGCCCTCTTCGAAGACATCAGCCGAGAGTTCCTGGCCGATCTCGAAGGTGGAGGCATCCGCGACGCGGATCTCGGTGACGTGGCGGCGCGGGGTGACACCGGCTTTGGCGAACTGGCCGGAAGTCGGCTTGTTCACCTTGCGCGGGTCGATGGCGCCGAAAGCGATCTGCACGGCCGAATAGCCGTCGCGCTCCACGGTACGAATCTGGGTGACCACGTTAGGGCCCGCCTTGATGACGGTGACCGGGACTACGCGGTTCTTCTCGTCGAAGACCTGGGTCATGCCGAGCTTGGTGCCCAGGATTCCGGCCTGGGGCCGATTCTTGTTGTCAGTCATGTCTCGAGTCCCCGTCACTGAATGTTGACGTCGACGCTGGCCGGCAGGTCGATGCGCATCAGCGCGTCAACCGTCTTCGGCGTCGGGTCGAGGATGTCGATGAGGCGTTTGTGCGTGCGCATCTCGAAGTGTTCGCGCGAGTCCTTGTACTTGTGCGGCGAACGGATGACGCAGTAGATGTTCTTCTCGGTCGGCAACGGCACAGGCCCGACCACACGGGCGCCGGTGCGGGTCACCGTTTCCACGATCTTGCGCGCTGACGCGTCGATCGCCTCGTGGTCATAGGCCTTGAGCCTGATGCGGATCTTTTGTCCCGCCACGCTAAGTGTCCTTTTCTCCGCTTTCCTTCGTGGTCACAGGAGCTAGCTCCCGCACCACCCTCAATTTGCACAGCCCGAACACAAGAAAGACGCCTCAGCGTGGTTTCCCACTAAAGACCCGCAACCAGGGCGCGCCAAAAGGCACTACCTGATCCTCGCCGCTGTTCATCTGTCATGGTTCTCCGGTCCACGCGGTCGGGCGTGTCGCCCTAACTCTTATTCTCCGACCCGGGTCAGTTGCTCACCATGGGCCGGAAGTGCGTGGTTCCGAACGTATCCACACCGGCGAACCGGCGAGATACAAACTACTGCTCCCCCTACTCAGGTCGTCCGCTCCGAGGGAGTCGGTCAATCCTGCGCAAGGCAACCCGAACAGTATGCACCATGCCGACGACGTCCTTCAAATCGGGGGTCATGAGGTATCGATCACGCCCTCGTAGGGGCTTCCACCTCGACCGCACCGCCGGCTGGGCTGTACCGAGCAATGGTAGCTGGCTCGTCGCCCCACCTGGGCACCGGAGGGTTGGCACCTGCCCCCCCGGCGGGCTACCGGACAACTTACTTTTGAGTAAGATAGTGCGCATGACACAGGAAACCGCGACCTACCGCGGCTGGAAGAAGCTGCCCGACAATCGCATCGGGCACGCACTGTTCTCGCTCGGCATGGTCGCCCGGGTCCCCTACTTCGGCACCGTGCTCCCCCAGGTGATTCGCCTGGAACCCGGCGTCTGCGAGGTGACCTCGCCGAAGTGGTTCGGCATCAACAACCACCTCGGCACCTTCCACGCGATCGCCGCGTGCAACCTCGCCGAGGTGGCGATGGGCATGCTCAGCGAAGCCACCGTCCCCACCACCCATCGCTGGATCCCCAAGTCGATGAACGTCCGATACCTGGCCAAGGCCGAATCCGGCCTGCGGGCGGTGGCGAAGCTCGACCAGATCCCCGACTTCGCCGCGATCACCACGGGCCAGGAACTGACGGTTCCCGTGTCGATCTACGACAAGGACGGCATCGAGGTCGTCCACGCCGACATCACCACGTGGGTATCGCCGCGTTGATTCCGGCCGGGTAACCCGTCGCATCGGTACGGTTGTGGGCAGTCATTCCGAGGATGGGGAGTCCGATGCTGGAAGTCGCCCAACTGACGCGGCGGTTCGGGGACAACGTCGCTGTCGACAGTGTGTCGTTCGCTGTGCTGCCCGGTGCGTTGACCGGCTTCGTCGGCGGGAACGGAGCGGGCAAGACCACCACGATGCGAATGATCATGGGGGTCTTGGCCGTTCAGTCCGGCGAGGTCCGGTGGGACGGGCGGCCGGTGACCGAGCTGGATCGCCGCTCCTTCGGGTACATGCCAGAGGAGCGGGGGCTCTATCCCAAGCAACCGGTGCTCGATCAGCTCGTGTACCTGGCGCGCTTGCGTGGGCTGCCCGCCGACGAGGCGAAGGCGCGTGCCGAGAGCCTGCTGGAGCGGTTCGATCTGGGCGCGCGCGGCAAGGACAAGCTCGAATCGTTGTCGCTGGGCAATCAGCAGCGCGTGCAGATCGCGGCGGCGGTGATCGCGCAACCCACGGCGCTGATCCTGGACGAGCCGTTCTCCGGCCTCGATCCGCTCGCCGTGGATTCGATGGTGGAGTTGCTGCGTGAGTACGCCGATCAAGGTGTGCCGGTGCTGTTCTCCTCACATCAGCTGGATCTGGTCGAGCGGCTGTGCGATCAGCTGGTGGTGCTCGCCGCGGGCCGGGTGGTCGGGCAGGGCTCGGTCGACGAGCTGCGGTCGAGCGGTGGCTCGCGATACCGGCTGGTGCTCGACGGTGATGCGGGGTGGTTGCGGGAGTACCCGAGGATTCGTGTGGTCGAGAGTGCCGGGCCTGGCGTGTTGTTCGAGGTCGACGGCGCGGGCACCGATGGGGTGCTGAAGGAGGCGCTGTCGCGGGGGTCGGTGCGGGAGTTCGCCGAGGTGCGGCCGACGGTCGCCGAGATCTATCGGGAGGTCACGAAGTGAGCGGTCAGCGGGATGTGTGGCGGATCGTCGCGGCCAGGGAGATCGTGGTGAAGCTGCGCGATCGCAATTTCGTCGTCTCGACCGTGGTGACGATCGTGGCGATCATCGCGTCGCTGGCCGTCAGCGGATTCCTCAGTAGCAGGCCCGACAAGGTCGACGTGGCGATCGTCGGTTCGGACACCTCGGTCGTGGTCGACACGGCGAACAGCCTGGCCGCGGACGCGGACACCGACACCACCTTCACTGCGCGACCGGTCGCCGACCGGGCCGCGGTCGAGCAGCTGGTGCGCGAGGACGCGGTCGACGTCGGCCTGGTCCCCGCCGAGCCCACCGGGTGGCAGCTGATCGGGAAGACCGCCGAGGACGACAACGCCACCACCTACATCACCGCCGCCGCGCAGCAGATCGCTTTGCAACGCAATGCCGCCGCCGCGGGCGTCTCGCTCGAGGAACTCGGCCGCGGCGCGACGGTGACCTACGCCCTGCTCGAGCAGGGCGCGGTCGACCCCGGCCTGAGCAAGATCGTCTCGTTCGTCTTCGCGTTCCTCTTCTATCTGGCGTCGGTGCTGTTCGGTATGTCGATCGCGCAGAGCGTGGTCGAGGAGAAGCAGAACCGGATCGTGGAGATTCTGGCCAGTGCGATGCCGTTGCGGCAGTTGCTGATCGGCAAGGTCGCGGGCAATGCGGTGCTGGCGTTCTGCCAGCTTGCGCTGTTCGTCGGTGCCGGGTTGGCCGGTTTGGCGGTGACCGGCAAGGCTGCTCAGCTCGGCCAGATCGCCGGGGCCGCGGGCTGGTTCATCGTGTTCTTCCTCGTGGGCTTCCTCGCACTGGCCAGCCTCTGGGCTGTCGCGGGCTCGTTGGCCACCCGCAGCGAAGACCTCCAGTCCACCGCCACTCCCCTCTCGATGCTCATTATGATCGTGCTGTTCGCGGGCATCTTCCTCACCGGCACCGCCCGCGTGATCGCCTCCTACGTCCCGATCATGTCCATCGTCGCCATGCCGGGCCGCCTGGCCGAGGGCACCGCCGCCTGGTGGGAGCCCTTCATCGCACTGGCCGTGATGGCAGTGGCCACCTACGCCATCGTCGTCATCGCCGAGAGGATCTACCGGCGCTCCCTCATGCAGACCCAGGGCCGCTTGACGATGCGCCAAGCTCTGGCACTGGAGGACTAGCTCGAGGTGAGGACCGCATCACAGGGTCCTTGCGCGGTGACCGGTGCTGCGGATTGAATGCGGGCGTGAGCGTTGCGCGGGACTTCGATATCTGTGTGGTCGGGCTCGGCCCGACCGGGCGGGGGTTGGCGCATCGCGCGGCGGTAGCGGGGTTGCGCGTCGCGGCGGTCGATCCGCGGCCTGAGCGGCTGTTTCCGCCGACGTTCTCCTGCTGGGTGGACGAGCTGCCCGCGTGGCTGCCGGAGAGTGCGATCGCGCAGCGGATCGCGGCGCCGACGGTCTGGACCAAGGGCGAGCATCGGATCGAGCGGCCCTATTGCGTGCTCTCCAAGGCCGGTTTGCACGCGGCGTTGGCGTTGGACGACGCGACGGTTTTCGCGGACCGGGCGCGGCGGGTGGACGCGCACGAGGTGGAGCTCGCGGACGGGACGCTGATCTCGGCGGAGGCCGTGTTCGATACCCGGGGACTGCCGACACTGGGCAAGCGCAGGGCCGCGTCGGCGCACGGGATCTTCGTCGATGCCGAGACCGCGGCGCCGATGGTGACGGACGGCGAAGGGCTGCTGCTGGATTGGCGGCCGGAGAACGGGGCCGGTCCGGACGAGCCGCCGTCGTTCCTCTACGCGGTGCCGCTCGGGGACGGGACGGTGATCTTCGAGGAAACCAGTCTCGGGTTACGTGGCGGGATGCCGCAGCACGAGTTGCGCAGGCGCACGCTGACCAGGCTCGCGGCCCACGGCATCCGGCTCACCGGCAACGAACCGCACGAGGCCGCCCACTATCCGCTGGATCAGCGGCCACCGAAGAAGGGCACTGCTGTCGCGGTGCCGTTCGGTTCGCGCGGCGGGATGATGCACCCCTGCACCGGGTACAGCGTGGCCGACTCACTCGCGCTGACCGATACCGCCGTCGCCGCGGTACAGCGAGGCGAGAACCCGATCGCAGCACTCTGGCCGTGGCAGGCCAGGGCCGTGTACTGGATGCGGATGCGCGGGCTGTGGGGTCTGGGCCGACTCACCACCGCCCAGTCCATCGCCATGTTCGACGCCTTCTTCACCGAATCCGAACGCGGCCAACGCGCGCTGCTCTCGGCGCACGACGACTACACCGCCCTGGGCGCGGTCCTGTTCAACACCGTGGCCCACACCTGGCCGTTCCGCTGGCGCTACGACCTCGTCGGCTGGACCAACCGCGACCGCTGGCTCGACTACCCCTTCGCGCCCGCCGACGCCGACTCACCTCGTCGATAACGCACTGATCGCCGCCACGACAGTTCGTGGCGGCGATCAGAATGCGGGGTCTCAGGACGACTCGGCGGCCTTCTTGTAGCCGACGATCGCCGGGTAGGCGAAGACCGCGACCATCCCCACCGTCCAGGCGACGGTCTTGAGCAGCGGTTCAGCGACCGGCCCACCGTAGGACAGCCCCTTCATCGCATCGATCGCGCAGCTCATCGGCTGATTCGCGACCACATCCTGCAGCCAGGTGGGATACGCGAAGACCGGAACGAAGCCGGTGTTGAAGAACATCAGCAGGGTGTTGAGGATGCCGATCAGGCTGATCAGCATCACGCCCTCGGTGATCGTGGCCAGCGCGGTCACCATCACCGCGAATCCGATGCCGAACAGCACCGGAACCAGCACCAGCGCGATATTGGCGAGCGGGTCCTCCATGAACAGGAACCCCAGCGGCACGGCGACGAGCAGCACGATCACCGTGGTGATCAGAATGCGCAGCATCTCGGCGAGCAGCCGCCCGGTCAGCAGCGAAGCCTTGTTCAGCGGCATCGTGTAGAACCGGCTGAGCAGCCCCGATGCCTTCTCCCGCTTGAACCCGAGCGCACTCACCACCGCGCCGGTCATGGCCGCGACCAGCGTCAGCAGCGCGGCCTGGCCGTAGATGCTCGGCGCGCCGGTGGCCGCGGTGATCGAGTCACCGAGCACGATGCGGAACATCAGCAGGGTCACCGCCGGGTAGGCGATGGTCTGGATGGTCGTCGACGGGTCGCGCAACCACACCATCAGCAGACGTTTGGTCTGGATGAGGCTGTGGGTGAACCACACCGACACCGAACTCTCCGGCTTGGCGTGCACCACCGGGAGCTCGGCCGCGGTCTCGACGGCGGCACTGTCGATTGTTGTCATGATCGCCTCACACTCGCCCACACGGCCAGTGGGAGGAAGAAGATGCTGAGCCCGCCGAGCCATGCCAGCGATACCCACGTGCCTGCCCAGCTCAGGTGACCCGCGGCCATATCGCTGAGGGTCTGGGCGAACTGGGAGATCGGCTGGTTGCGCGCGAACGGCCGCACCCAGGCCGGGAAGCTGGCCTCGGGCACGAACCCGGTCGACATCATGCCGAAGATCAGAATCGGCAGGGTGAGGGCCTGGCTGAGCGCTTCGGGGTTCTTGGTGAGGCTGCCGAGCGCGTCGGCGCCGAGCGTGAGCACCACGCCGACGGCCAGCGCGAACCCGCAGAACGCGAGCGCCTGCAACCACCCGCCGGTGAACCGGAAGCCGATCACATACCCGTAGCCGACGGTCGCGATCAGCGAGACGATCGACCGCACCATCCCCGCGCAGATGCGCGACAGGAGCGGAACCAGCGAACCGATCGGCATCGTCTGGAGTCGAGTACTCAACCCGGTGAGCGCCTCGAAAGCCGCGAGCTGCGCGTTCGACATCATCGTCATGGCCATCGTCTGCAGCACGACGATCGGCATCACGTACTGCGCGTAGTCGATGCCCTGGACCTGCATCACGTACCGCAAGGGCAGGTAGAAGGCCACGGTGACCACGAGCGGGGTGAGCACCGCGACGATCAGCTCGCCCTTGGTGGCCATGGTGTGCACGATGCGCCCGGTCAGCGCGCGCCACTGCGCGAAACTGCTCGGGCGCACAGCGGGAAGCTCGGCGAACAACGTGTTCGCCGCGGGGGTGGACACGCTCACTAGTGGCCGCCCGAGTGACCGGTGATCGACAGGAACACGTCGTCGAGCGAGGGGCGGCGCAGGGCGATGTCGGCCAGGTCGATGCCGGCGGCGTCGAGCCTGCGCAGTGCCTCGGCGAGGGTGGCGGCGCCGTCGGGCGCGGGGATCGACACCTTGTCGGCACCGTCGATCTCGGCGGCGACCGCGGCCGGGACCAGGTCACCGAGGGCCTTGACGGTCTGCGGGATGCGACTCGGATCGAGCGGAACGATCTCGCAGAAGCTGCCACCGGTCTTGGCTTTGAGCTCGTCGGCGGTGCCTTCGGCGATGACGGTGCCCTTGTCGATGACGATGATGTTGTCGCTGAGCACGTCGGCTTCTTCGAGGTACTGGGTGGTGAGCAACACGGTGATGCCCTGGTTCTTGAGCGCGGTCACCAGGTCCCACACGCCCTGCCTGCTGCGCGGGTCGAGGCCGGTGGTCGGCTCGTCGAGGAACACCACCTCGGGCCGAACGACCAGGCCGCAGGCGATGTCGACCCGGCGACGCATGCCGCCGGAGTAGTTGCGCACGGCCCGCTTACCCGCGCTGACCAGGTCGAACTCTTCCAGGAGCACCTCGGCGCGCTTGCGTGCGGCCGACTTGGGCAGGCCCATCAGTCGACCGAACAGCTCGAGGTTCTCCCGACCGGTCAGGTTCTCGTCGAGCGCGGCGTACTGGCCGGTCATCATGATCGAGCGACGCACAGCCGCGGCGTCGGTGAGCACGTCGTGCCCGGCGACAACGGCAGTGCCGGAGTCGGGACGCAGCAGCGTCGACAAGACCTTGACCATGGTGGTCTTGCCTGCCCCGTTGGGTCCGAGGATGCCCAGCACACTGGCCTTTTCGGCCTGGAAACTGATGCCCTGCAAAGCGTGCACGTCACCGAACGACTTGCGCACGTCGGACACCACCACCGCGGGTTCACTGTCGCTCGACGCGACGCCACCTGCGGGCGAATCCACTGAGATCGAACTCGGCATCAACTCTCCACCATCGGCCGGGTGCGCACGGCCCTGAACGAGACGAGCGCACGCGGAAAAATTCTTCCCGGTAAGTGATCCATACCGTTCGGCGCGATGTTACCGGTCCGACGGTTTCCCCGGCCCGGTCTGCGTTGACGTGCCCGGTTTATCGGGGCTTCGGGGTGTCGCGTGCCACACGTGGGCAGCGCAAGGGCAGTGCTCTGACCCTTGTCGGCCGGGCCTGGCACCCATACGCTGACCATCGGGGAAACACTCGTCTCACCGGCCCGCACGCGGGCGTGTTCGATCTTGTGGGGAGGTGACCATGGAAATGGCTTCTGCTGCCGTACCGACAGGTCGGTCCGATGTGCTCACGTCGTTCGATCCGCGCACCGGCGAACAGTTGGCGCAGTATCCCGTGCAGGGCACCGCCGAGGTCACCCGTGCGGTACGCACCGCCCGCGCCACCCAGAACTGGTGGGGTGAGCTGGATTTCGGTGAGCGCAAGCATCTGCTGCTCGACTGGCGTCGCCAGATCGCCCGCAACGCAGGCGAATTGGTGGAGCTGCTGCGCAGCGAGACCGGCAAGCCGGAGGCCGACGCCACCCTGGAAGTGATGCTGGCGGTGGAGAATCTGGACTGGGCCGCCCGCAATGCCGAGCGCACGCTTGGCCGAAAACGCCTGTCCACCGGCTGGTTCACCCGCAATCAGCACGCCTCGGTCGGCTATCTGCCACTCGGGGTGATCGGGGTGCTCGGCGCGTGGAACAACCCGGTTTTCACGCCGATGGGTTCGATCGCCTACGCCATGGCCGCCGGTAACGCGGTGGTGTTCAATCCGCACGGGCTCAGCACCGGTGTCGGCATCTGGCTGGCCGACAGCTGGGCCGCGGTGTCGCCCGAACAGCCTGTGCTGCAAGCGGTTACCGGGAATTGGCGGACCGCGACCGCCCTGTGCAAGGCCGAGGTGGACAAGATCGCCTACGCCGGACCGGAAGCGGGCGGACGCGAGGTGATCGCGCTGTGTGCCCAGTCGCTGACGCCGGTGGTGGTGGAGAACAGCGGCAAGGGCTCCATGATCGTGCACGTCGACGCGGTGCTCGACGCGGCCGCGGAGGCGGCGGTGTTCGGCGCGATGGCCAATGCCGGGCAGAACTCCTCGGGCATCCAGCGCTGCTATGTCGCCGATTCGGTGTTCGACGACTTCCTAGCCAAAGTGGCAGAGCGGGCGGCGAAGCTGCGTCCCGGCGCCGACAACCGCGCCTCCTACGGGCCGATGATCAATGCCACCCAGGTCGACGTGGTGCGCAGACAGGTCCGCGACGCGCTCGCGCACGGTGGGCACGCGGTACTGGGCGGCCTCGATTCGTTCCGCGACCCTTATGTGGAGCCGATCGTGCTGGCCGAGGTTCCCGAGGAGAGCATCGCGATCACGGGCGAAGGGATCGGCCCGGTGCTCGTGGTGAACCGGGTCACCGACCTGGCCGACGCTGTTACCCGGGTCAATGCGGCGGGCAACGGTATCGCCGTCACCATTTTCACCCTCGATATCCCGAGCGCGGAATTCATCGCCGAACAGCTCAAGGTGGGGGTGGTGACAGTGAATTCGTCGACCGCCTTCACCGGCATTCCCGCTCTGCCGTTCGGCGGTGTCGGCGAATACGGACAGGGGCACAGCCACGGTCAGCAGGGTCTGCACGAATACAGCCGCACGATGTCGATCGCCCGCAGGCGCTACCGTGGCCCCGTCCGACTATCGACCTTCGACCGTCGACCAGGGCATTTGCAGGCGGCGAAAGCGCTGTTCCGCTTACGTCGCGGGTGACCGGCCGCTGCCCAACAGCACCGCGTCGGTCAGCGCGGCGAGGCGGGCCAGCTGTTCGGGGCGCGAGTCGAAGCGCAGCAACCGGCCGACATCGATGATCTGGCCGACGGCGGCGTGCACGCGGAAGCGGGCCTCGATCGGGTCGCCGTCGAGCAGATTGGCCCATTCGAGGATGTTCTGCCGCTGGATGGCGCGCAGGCGATGCTGCTCGGCCTGCGGCAGGTTGCTGAACTCGGCGTAGTAGACCGGCATGATCTCGGGCGTCGCGAAGGTGAGGCGGGCGTGCTGGTCGGCGATGCGGCGGGCGGCGTCGGCGCGGTCCTCGCCCTCGGCCAGTGCCTCGCCGATGGCGACCGCGAGCCGGTCGGCGGTGCGATGGAAGGCGGCGGCGAGCAGGTCGGCCTTGCTGTCGAAGTGGCGGTACACGCTAGAGGCGTTGATGCCGACGGCGGCGCCGATCTCCTCGATGCCCGATTCGTGATAGCCGTTGCGGCCGAACATCCGGATCGCCTCGGTGAGCAGCTGTTCGCGTTTCGAGGTGACCGGCAGGCCTCTGGTCTGTTTGTCCGGCTCGACCTCGGCCGGGGCCGGTGGGAGCTCGGCGCGCACGATCGCCCATGCCATCTCGAGCTGCACCGCGAGCATGCGGCCGTGCGAGAGTGTGGTGCGGTGCGCGGCGATGCTGGCCAGCGAACTCAGCGCGCCGACCGCGAGCAGGACGCCGTCGTCCGCGCTCAACTCCGGCCGGACCTCGACGATCCGCGCGGCGACGTTCGCCTCGAGTTCGCGATAGAACGCTCGGATGCGTACCCGGTCCTCGCGCTCGAGGTAGCGGCGTTCCCAGCGGTAGAGCCCGGCCTCGCGGCGGATGTCGATATTGCGTTCGGCGACGGCGGTGAGCAGCGCGTCGAGCCTGGCTTCAGGGCTCAGCGACGGGTCGTCGGCCGCGGCGGCGACGTCGCGCAAACCCCGAGCGCCCTCCTCGGCGGCGGCGACGAGCAGCGCGTATTTGTTGGCGAAATGCCGGTACAGCGCCGGTCCCGAGATGCCGACCTCGGCGGCGATCTCGTCCACCCCGACCGGGTAGTAGCCGCGTGCGCTGAACGCACGGGCGGCGGCCCGCATGATCTGCATCTTGCGGTCCTTCGGCCTGCGGCGCACGACGCGGGCAGGTGCGGTCGTCGGCTCGCCGGCCTGTTCGGCCTCACTGCGATCGGCGACCATGCACTCACTTTCCGTTGCGCGAACCGGGTTGGTCCAGTCAACCTAAGTTAACCACAATTCGCAAACGTCGAGGGCAGGTCGCGGAAATGGAACCGCCTCGGCAGCGACGTGCTCGCTACCGAGGCGGTTCGAGAAAACCGGTGTTACAGGCCGAGCCCGCGGGCCAGGGTCGGCCACGACAGCTTCAGTTCGTCCTTCCAGTAGCCCCACGAGTGGGTGCCGCTGGGGCGGAAGTTGAAGGTGGCCGGGATACCCAACTCGTTGAGCCGGTTGGCCAGGTTGCGCGTGCAGAAGTTGGTGCCCGCCTCGATGACGCCACCGATCACGATCTGGTTGGCCAGGCCGTAGGCGCCGGGCAGCGCGTACGGGCCGTCGAGGGTGTCGTACGGGCCGGGCAGGCCGTTGCCGGTGGAGACGTAGAGATCCACGCCGCGCAAACCTTCGGCATTCACGTACGGATCGTTCTCGACCCACTCCGCCGAGCCCTGCGGACCCCACATGTTCATCGTGTCGCCGCCGCCCCAGGTCTCGACCGTGAGCTTCACGAACTCCGAACCGACGGGGTCGGAGGTCTGCGCGCAACCGCTGTACGCCGCGGCGGCCTTGTACAGGCCGGGCTTGGCGATCGGCAGCGCGAGCACGGTGGTGCCCGAGGTGGACAGGCCCGCGATGGCGTTCACACCGTTGGTGCCGAGTGCGCCGTCGACCAGCGGGGGCAGCTCCTCGGTGAAGAAGGTCTTCCACTTGTTGCGACCGACGACCGGGTCATCGGCGATCCAGTCGGTGTAGTAGCTCCATGCGCCACCGATCGGCTGGATGACGTTGACGTTCTTGTCGCTGAGGAACTCGAGCGCATCGGTCTTGGCCACCCACGACGCCGAATCCTCGCCGCCGCCCGCACCATTGAGCAGGTACAGGGTGGGGCGCGGGACCGAGGCGTCGGCGGGACGCTGCACGTCGACGATGATGTTGGAATCCATGGCCGCGGAGTACACGTGCAGCCGGAGACTGCGCGAATCCTTCACTTCGGCCTTGACGATCTTGGAGCCGTCCTCGGAGACCGGGTTGGCGAGCAGGCTCTTGGAATCGATGATCGGGTCAGCGGATGCCGGGCTCGTGCCGATGCCGGACATCAGTCCCGCCGCCACTGCCGTTGCCGCGATCATCGCCGCGGCTCTGGAGCCACGACGCCGGGTGGGCCGACGCATCAATTTCGCACCTTCGCTTCGTCTCGAATTCCGATTCGGTCCGTGCTCCCAACAGGGCACGAAGTTGCAACATGCCAGACCCTACGGGTTATCCGGTAGTTACAACAGGGGTAAATCGTTACAACAGCGCGGTCACATCATGCCTCACCGGCATCGTTGATGTCATCACGCCCCGGCGTACAAGTCACCACGCTCCGGCGTAAAAGTCACCGCGCCCCCGCCGCGCGGTCACCGGCATCCAGCAGTTCCGCGAGTCGCGGACCGATCTCGGCCAGTGCCTGTGGCGAGGTCATCTGATCATGCACCACCGCGACCGGTCGATCACGCACCGCGCCGTCGACATACGGAGCCCAATTGGCCGCCGCCGCCTCGTGTCCGAGCGCGCTGAAGTATTCGAGCCTGCCGCGGAACACCGCGGGCCGGTGCTCGGCGATCAGCTCGGCCGAGCGCACCGCGCTGCGATAGATCCGGCGCACTCGTTCCGGGGTGAGCACGGCCATGTTGGCGGGGATGATCGCGTGCAGTGCGGCCAGCGCGTCCTCGCTGAGTTCACGCACTCCCGCGGCGGGCAGCGCGGCGCTGATGTCGACACCGAGTTCGGCGAGCGCGTCGCGGACCGCGGTGTGGAAATCGGGGACATCGATATCGGGATGCGAATCCAGCATCGCCAGCAACGACACCTGCTCCCCCGCCGCCTGCAATTCGGTGGCGACCGCATGGGCGAGCACACCGCCGAGCGACCAGCCCATCAGCCGGTACGGCCCGTGCGGCTGCTGGGTCCTGATCTCGGTCGCGTAGCGGCGCGCCATCTCGGCGAGCGTGCCAGGCAGGTAGCCCGCCTCGCTCAAGGCGGGCGACTGCACGCCGAAGATCGGGCGACGGGCCGGAATGTATTGCGCCAGACCCGCATAGCACCAGGACAGCCCGTACATCGGGTGGATGCAGAACAGCGCTCCGCCTGCCTCGGTGCCGTGCGGTACGCGGTTGCGGATGGCGAGCAGGACGCCGAGTGCGTCGTCGGATTCCAGGTCGGAGGTGAGGTCGTAGTCGCCTGCGGCGGACTGGGTGGCGTCGATGCGGTCGGCCAGGGCGGCGACGGTGGCATCGGTGAAGAACCACTGCACCCGCACCTCGGCGCCGACCCTGGTGCGCAAGCGGCTGATGGCCTTGGTGGCGATCAGGGAGTTGCCGCCGAGTTCGAAGAAGTCGTCGTCGAGGCCGACCTTGCCCGCACCGAGCACCTCCGCGTACACCTCGGCGACGGCGCGCTGCAACGGCGTGGTCGGCGGGCGGTAGGCGCGGGTGGTGAAGGCGGGGACGGGCAGGGCGTTGCGGTCGAGCTTGCCGCTGGCGTTGAGCGGCAACGAATTCAGAGTCACCAAGGTCGCCGGAACCATGTAGGACGGGAGCGCGGCCCGCGCGTGGGCGAGCAGAGCCGCGTCATCGAACACGGCAGTGGTGGCACTGCTCGGTGTCTCGGCCGGTACCAGGTAGCCGACCAGACGATCGCCCGTCGGGCCGTGGACCAGCGCGACAGCAGCGTGCCGGACGCTGTGATGGTCACGCAGGACCGCCTCGACTTCGCCTAGTTCGATGCGCTGCCCGCGCAGCTTCACCTGGAAGTCGCTGCGGCCCAGGTATTCCAGGGTCTCGTCGGCGGTCCAGCGCACGATGTCGCCGGTGCGATAGAGCCTGCCACCCCCGGGATGGGCGACGAAGCGTTCGGCCGTGAGGGTGGGAGCGCCGAGGTAGCCGCGGGCCAACTGCACGCCTTCCAGGTACAGCTCTCCTGCGGCGCCGAGCGGAACCGGTCGCAAGTGGCGATCGAGCACGTGGACGCGAGTGTTGGCGACCGGTGTGCCGATCGGAATACCCACGGCGGCAACTGCTTCGACCTCCACCGCGGTCACCACGGTGGCTTCGGCGGGCCCGTACCAGTTCACCAGCGTCGCCGTGGGCAGCACCTGAGCGAACCGGCGAGCCGTCGCAGACGACAGCGCCTCGCCCGCGGCGAATACCTTTCGCAGCGACGGGAATTCGCCGACGCTGCGCTCGGCGAGGAAAGCATCCAGCATGGACGGCACGAAATGCACGGTGGTGACGGCACGTTCGGCGATCACAGACGCCAGGTAGGCGGGGTCACGGTGACCGTCGGGGGCGGCGATCACCACGGTGGCGCCGGTGTGCAACGGCCACAACAACTCCCAGGTGGAGATATCGAAGGTGACCGGGGTCTTGTGCAGGACCACGTCGCCGGGGCCGTGCGGGTAGGTGCGCTGCGCCCAGCGGAACTGGTTGACCAGCTGACCGTGGGTCAGCATGACGCCCTTGGGCTTTCCGGTGGACCCGGAGGTGTGGATGACGTAGGCGAGATTTCCCGCCTTCGGCAGCGCGATATCCGCTGCTTCGCCACCGAGATCCGCTATGTCGACGACCGGGATGTCCGAGGTGGTCGTGAAACCGGCGGCGGCCAGGACGCAGATCGGCGCGGCCGCGGCCAGCACCCGCTCGGTCCGTTCGGCCGGATGGTCCGGGTCGACCGGCACGTACGCCGCACCGGCCCGCAGCACCGCGTAGATCGCGGTCACCAGGTCGATTCCGCGCCGCATCGCGACCGCGACGAGCTTCTCCGGTCCGGCGCCCCGTGCGCGAAGCGCGGTGGCCACCTTTCGGACGCGTTCGTCGAATTCCGCGTAGGTGTAGGCGGTTTCACCGTCGACCAGTGCGGTGGCGTGCGGTGTGCGCGTGACCTGCGCGTCGAACAGCGACAGCAGGGTCGCCTCGTCGAGCAGTTCGGGCGCATCGGTGGCATTGATCGCCGCCAGGGTCGCGCGTTCCTCCGCGAGCAGTACATCGATCTCGGCGATCCTGGCCTGCGGGGTGGCGGTGAATCGCGCGAGCAACATCGAAAAGCGTTGCGCCATGGCATGTGCGGTGTCCTCACCGAACACATCGCGCAGGTACTTCACCGATACCCGCAGCTGCCCATCGGCGACCACCTGCACGGTCAGCGGGTAGTGCGTGCCGTTGGCGGCGTCCATCCCGGTGACCGCGGCCGACCCCGACGCGGCCTGCGCGAGCGCCTCGCGGTCGACCGGGAACGACTCGAAGACGACGAGCGAATCGAACAGCGAGTCGATGCCCGCGATCTCCTGGATCTCACCGAGACCCAGGTAGTGGTGATCGAGCAGCGCGGCCTGCTCGTCCTGCAGCCTGCGCAGCAGTTCGGCGACGGTATCGCCGGGATGCAACCGCACCCGGACGGGAATCGCGTTGAGGAACAGCCCGACCATCCGCTCCACACCGTCGAGCTCGGCGGGCCTGCCGGAGACGGTGGCGCCGAACACCACGTCGTCACGATCCACCAGCCGTGCGATGAGCAGCCCCCATGCCGCCTGGACCACGGTGTTCACCGTGACACCGAGGCTCGCGGCCAGCTCGCTCAGCGCCGTGGTGTCGGCGGTCGAGAGCGCGAAGCCGGTTTCGCCTGTGCCCGTGGCGATCTCGCGCCCCTGATCGACGGGGGCGAGCGGCGTCGGCTCGGCCAGGCCGGTGAGCGCGGTGCGCCAGGCGGCCCTGGCGGCTTCGAGATCCTGGTCGACGAGCCAGGCCAGGTAGTCGCGATAGGGCGCGACCTTCGGCAGGCGCCTGCTGCGACCGCCGACCATGTACGCGGTGAGCAGTTCCTGCAGCAGCAGCGGCGTCGACCAGCCGTCGATCAGGATGTGATGGCTGGTCACGAGCAGGTGCGCGGTCTGCGCCGTGCGCACCAGGGTGAAGCGCAGCAGCGGGGCGGCGGCCATGTCGAAGTGTGCGGCCAGGTCGGCGGCGCGAATGCGCTGGTAGGCGGCGGCGTCTGCGTCGATGACCTGCCACGGCACGTCGATGTCGTCGAGCACCACCTGCAGCGGGGTGCCCGCGGCGTCGGTGGCGAAGGCGACGCGCAGGTTGTCGTGCCGGTCGAGGACGGCTTGTGCCGCCTCGTGTAGTCGCTCGTCGTCCACGGCCGGGTCGAGGTCGAGGACGAACTGGGTGATGTAGGGATCGACCGAGTTCTCCGCGAGCAGGGCGTGGAACAACATGCCCGACTGCAGCGGGGTCACCGGCCACACGTCGCTGAGCAGCGGGTAGCGGCGGACCAGGCGTGTCAGTTCGGTCTGTCCCAGGCGCACCAGCGGGAAGTCCGACGGTGTGAAGCCGCCGGCACCTGGCCGCAATCCGTGTTCGGCGAGGCCGCCGAGTGCGCGGATCCAGTGTTCGGCGAAGGCTTTGACGGCGTCCGCGGTGAGAACGGCGGTGCCATAGTCGAATCGGGCGACCAAGCCGTCGACGGTGGCGTCGACGGTGAGTACCAGCGCGAGATCGTCGGCGGCGACGTCGGTGTGGACGCGCGCCGGGCGCAGGTCGCGCAGACGCACCGCGAAGCGGCCGCGGTCCAGGGTGCGGACGCTGTCGGAGGTCTCGGTGTCGAGGTAGCGGAGCAGTCCGAAACCGGCGCCGTGGGCGGGGACCGCGCGGCGCAATTCCTTGATCTGCGCCAGTGCCATGCCCGCAGCCGGACCGCCGACGAGCGCGTCGGCCACATCGATCCCGTCCAGCCGCAGAGCGAGCGGGTAGTCGGTGGTGAACCCGCCGACCACGTTCTCGGCATCGGGTCGGCCGAGCAGGCGCTGGTCGGCGCGCAGTCGCACCACCGTGCCGATCGCCCGCGCCGCGACGGTGTCGGCCGCGGTGTGCAGGGCCAGCGCGGCGGCGGTGACCAGCACCTCTTCGACGGTGGCGCGGTAGGCCTCGGCGACCGTACGCACCGCGGTGGTGCCCTCGCCGGTGATGCTCAGCGAGACCCGGTTGCGCTGGCCCAGATCGACGGATTCGCCTGCCCTGGAACGGATCGCGCGGTGCCAGTACGCACGTTCGGTGCGCGCGGCTGCGGTGGCCGGGTAGGCGGCGAGGCGGCGTACCAGGTCGCCGAGTCCGGCATCGGGGGCGGCGGGGGCGGCGTGGCGGCCGCGGCTCCATGCCGAGGTCAGCTGGTCGATCACCGCGCGCCATGAACTCGCGTCCAGGACAAGGGCATTCGCGACGACGATCAGCGTCGCCGAGCCTTCGGCGTCGCCGGTGAGGATGAAGTGGATGTTGCGGCCCTCGTCCGGGTCGAGGGCGGCGGCCGCGGCGGCGACGATGTCGTCGATGGGCAGCGAGGACTCACCGTCTTCGGTGTCGAGCCTGCGGAAGGCGCCGCCGATGCGTTCGTCGGGCGGCGGGATGCGCAGGACCGGAGTGTCGCCGGTGCGGTCGAGCAGCGCCCACAGCATCGGGTGCTGGTTCATCACCGCGGCCGCGACGGCGGCGACGGACTCGTCCGGGCACTCGGCCGGTACCTCGAGCAGCACCGCACGCGGCTCGACCGCGGCCTCCCCCACTTCGATGAGCTGGGCGGCGGTCGCGGTGAGCGGGAGCGAGTCGGACGGCGCGCTCGGTTCGACGGTCACGTCGGCGCGTTCGGCGAGCGCGACGACGGTGCGCGCGTCGAACAGATCGCGCGGGCGCAGGACCACGCCGGCCGAGCCTGCCCGCGACACCACCTGGATGGCGGTGATGCTGTCGCCGCCGAGGGCGAAGAAATCGTCGTCCAGCCCCACCCGATCGCGGCCGAGGACATCGGCGATCACCCGCGCGATGGTCATCTCGGCGGCGGTGTGTGGCGGCCGGTATTCGCTGCGGACGGCGACCGGGTCCGGCAGCGCGCGACGGTCCAGCTTGCCGACGGGGGTCAGCGGGATCTCGTCGAGGACGATGATCGCGGCGGGCACCATGTAGCCGGGCAGCCGCTGTGCGGCACGCGCGGTGAGTTCGGCGGTGTCGAGGTACCGATCCGGTTCGGCCGTGACGTAGGACACCAGCATGGTCGAGCCGGTGCCGTTGTCGCGGCCGAGCGTGGCGACCCAGGCGACGCCGGGTGCGGCGGCCAGCACGGCGTCGATCTCGCCGAGCTCGATGCGCAGACCACGAATCTTGACCTGGAAGTCGTTGCGGCCCACGAACTCCAGGACATCACCGCGCCGACGAACGAGGTCACCGGTGCGATAGAGGCGAGCGAGGTCGGTGGCGAAGGGGTCCGCGATGAAGCGCGACGCGGTCAGCGCGGGGCGCTGGTGGTAGCCGCGGGCGAGTTGGATGCCGCCGAGGTAGAGCTCACCGGTGACGCCTTCGGGGACCGGGCGTAGGCGTTCGTCGAGGATCAGCGCGCGGATGCCGCGGATCGGGCCGCCCATGTGAACGGGGCCGCCGGGGTGCAGTGCGTCGCTGATGGTGGTCATGATGGTGGTTTCGGTGGGGCCGTAACCATTGTGGAAGTGCCGTTGGGGCAGCGTGTTCCAGCGGGCGGCCAGGTCGGCGGGCACGTGCTCGCCGCCGACGATCAGGGCGCGTAGTCCGGGGACACCGTCGGGATCCAAGGTGGCAAGGACCGAGGGGGTCAGGAAGGTGTGGGTGACGCCCTCGGTGCGGATCAGTTCGGCGAGTTCGGTGCCGCCGACGAACCCGGCGGGCGCCACCACGAGGGTGCCCGCGCCACCGACGGCGAGCAGCAGTTCCAGCATGGACGCGTCGAACGACGGTGAGGCGAAAGCCAGTGCGCGCGTCGCGGAGTCGAGGTTGTAGCGCTGCTTCTGCTCGGCACAGAAGTTGGCGAGTCCGGCGTGGGTCACGACAACGCCCTTGGGCAGGCCGGTCGAGCCGGAGGTGTAGATCATGTACGCGGCATTGCCGGTGTTCGGCGGTGCCAGCAGTTCGATCTCGCGCAGGCTCACGGTCGCGCACACGGCGACCTCGGCGGTGAACGCCCGATCGTCGAGCGCGACCCAGCTGCCGTCGCCGGGCAGTGTGGGCAGCCCGGCGAGTTCGGCGGCGAGGGTGATGCCGAAGACCGCGCCCGAGTCGGTGACCATGTGGCTGATCCGCTCGGCGGGATATGCGGGGTCGATCGGCACGATCACCGCGCCGGTGCGCGCGATCGCCCAGACCGCGAGCACCGATTCCACCGAGCGCCGAATAGCCACGGCGACAGCGACTTCCGGACCAGCGCCGCGCGCGATAAGTCCCCGGGCCAGCTGGTTGGCAGCGGCGTCGAGTTCGGTGTAAGTGAATCCGCGACCGTCGCCGCGCAGCGCGATGCCGGTCGGATTGGCGCGCACCGCGTCGTCCATCAATTGGGCCAGGGTGCGCGCGGGCTCGGCCGCCGGGCCCGCGAAGGTGGTGTGCGCGCGGAGCTCAGCGGGGTCGAGCAGGGCGATATCGCCGACGGCGAGGTCGGGGTCGGCGGCCACCGCGGCGAGCAGACGGGCGAACCGCGCACCGAAGCTACGCACTGTCTTCGCGTCGAACAAATCTGTGGCATAGGTGAATTCGGCGTGCATGCCGCCGTTGTCCTGCTGCTCGCGCACGGTGAGCAACAGGTCGAACTTGGCCTCGGCGGTGCGGGCATCCAGCGCGCCCACCGAGATTCCCGGCAGTTCGAAGGCGACCGGGGCGAGGTTCTCGAACGACAGCGCCACCTGGAACAGCGGATGCCTGCCCGCCGACCTCGCGGGCTGGATCGCGTCGACCACCCGCTCGAACGGAATATCCGCGTGGGCGAAGGCGCGCAGATCGGTGTCGCGGGTCTGCGTCAGCAGTGCGGTGAACGGCGCGCTCTCGGTGATCCGGCTCCGCAGCACCAAGGTGTTGACGAACATGCCGACCAGATCGTCGAGCTCACGGGCGCCGCGGCCCGCGATCGGGGTGCCGATGGCGATGTCATCGGTGCCGCTGAGCCTGGCGAGCAGCACCGCGAGCGCGGCCTGCACGACCATGAACACCGTGACCCCCTGCGCGCGGGCCAGCCCGGCGAGTTCGGCATGCAGTGCGGCGTCGATCTCGAAGGTGCTGGTAGCGCCTGCGAACGACTGCACCGCCGGGCGCGGGCGGTCGGCGGGCAGCGCGATTTCCTCGGGCAGTCCGGCGAGTTCGTCACGCCAGTAGGCCAGCTGGGTCGCGGCGGTGGAGGTGGGGTCCGCTTCGTCGCCGAGCGAATCTCGTTGCCACACCGCGTAGTCGGCGTATTGCAGCGGCAGTGGCGACCACGCGGGCGGTGCGCCCGCGGTGCGCGCGGTGTAGGCCAGGACGAGGTCGCGGGTGAGCGGGCCCATCGAGAAACCGTCGGCGCTGATGTGGTGCGCGACGAACACGAGGACGTGGTCATCGGCGCCGAGGCGCAGCAGGCGGAGTCGGACCGGCGGCTCGGCGGTGACGTCGAAACCGGTGGCGACGGTCTGTCGCACCTCGTCGGCGAGGTTGTCGTCGGTGACCGGTACCGGGGTCAGATCGAGGTGCATCGCGTCGGGCGCGAGCACATCCTGGAACGGCACGTCCCCACGCGCCGGATAGCGGGTGCGCAGTACCTCGTGGCGGGCGAACAGGTCGGCCACCGCGAGGCTGAGGGCGGGCAGGTCGAGGGCGCCGGTGAGGCGGATCGCGGCCGGGATGTTGTAGACACTCGCGTCGGGGTCGAGGCGGTTGAGCAGCCACATCCGCTGCTGGGCCAGCGACAACGGCACTCGCTGCGGGCGCGGGCCGGCGAGCAGGCGCGGCGCGGTGGCATCGTCGGCCCGGTGCACGCGCAGGGCGAGATCGGCCACCGTTGGTGCCTCGAACAGCAACCGGACGCCGACCACGCGGTCGAGCGCGGACCCGATCCGAGCCGCGGCCCTGGTGGCGAGGAGCGAGTTGCCGCCCAGTGCGAAGAAGTCATCGTCGGCGCCGACCGAGCCGACACCGAGGATGTCGCCGTAGACCTCCGCGACCACCTGTTCGGTGGGCGTAGCGGGCGCGCGGAAGGTGGCCGCCTCGAATACCGGCGCAGGCAGTGCTTTTCGATCCAGCTTGCCGTTGACCGTGTAGGGCAGTTCGTCGAGAACCACGAAGGCGTCGGGCACCAGATAGGTCGGCAGCTTGCCCGCGAGCACCGACTTCACCTGCCCCACATCGAGATCGCCGACAACGTAGGCGACCAGCCGATCACCGAAGTGCGCGTCGGTGCGTACGAGCACGGCGGCCTGCGTCACGTCGGGCAGCCCGAGCAGCACAGCTTCGACCTCACCGGGCTCGACCCGGAACCCGCGGACCTTCACCTGGAAGTCGCTGCGGCCCAGATAGATCAGCTCGCCACCCGAAGCGCCACCGTCCGTCACCGGTGTGCGGGCGACGAGGTCGCCGGTGCGGTACATGCGGGCGCCGGGCTCGAAGGGGTCGGCCACGAAGCGTTCGGCGGTCAGCGCCGCCTTGCGCAGGTAGCCGCGAGCGAGCTGGATGCCGCCGAGGTAGAGATCGCCCCTGATACCGGGGGCGACGGGGTGCAGGCGCTCGTCGAGGACGTAGACGCGACTGTTCCATTCGGGGGCGCCGATCGGGACGGTCAGCACGTCGGCCGTCGTCACGCGATGGTCGGTGATCGAGACGGCCGCCTCGGTGGGGCCGTACAGGTTGTCGATCCGGGTGTCGGGCAGGGCCCGCAGCAGGCGCTGGGCCAGCGCGGCAGGCAGCGACTCGCCGATGGCGAGGATGCTGGTCAGCGGTCGGCGACTGCGCGATGCGGCGGGTTCGGTGCCGATCGCCGGCTGCGAGCGCGACTCCCAGTAGCCAGAGAGTGCGTCGAGCAAGGACGGCACCGCGGTCAGCGTGGTCACGCCCGCGTCCGCGATGAGGTTGTCCAGGTAGGCGGGGTCGCGGTGGCCGTCGGGGGCGGCGATCACCAGGCGACCACCGCAGACGGCGGCGGACCAGAACTCCCAGACCGACAGGTCGAAGGTGGCGGGGGTCTTCAGCAGGAAGGCATCATCGGCACCGGTGCCGAATTCTCCTCGCAGCCACTGCAACTGGTTGATCACGGCCGCGTGCGGTACCGCCACACCCTTCGGACGACCCGTGGAGCCGGAGGTGAAGATGACGTAGGCGGTGTTCTCCGGGTGCAGCGGTGCACGACGGTCGGCGTCGGTGACCGGGCGTGGATCGGCGGAGGCGATCACGGGGTGGTCGACCCGGACCAGCGGCGCGGCGTCGGTACGGAAACCGTTGGTGAGCACGCAGATCGGGGCGGCGGTGTGGAGGATGTAGTCGGTGCGATCGGCGGGCTGGTCGGGGTCGATGGGTACGTAGGCACCGCCCGACCTGGTCACCGCGTACATGGCGACCACGAGATCGATCGACCGCGGCAGGGCGAGCGCGACCAGCGATTCCGGGCCGACACCGATCGAGATCAGGTGGCGCGCGAGCTTGTTCACCCGCGACTCGAACTCGGCGTAGGTGAGTTCGAGGCGGCCCTCTGGCAGATCCGCGACGAGCGCGACGGCTTCGGGGCGGGCAACCAGCGGCAGGTCGGCGAGCGTGCCGGCGGGGACTGCGAGATCCGCTGCTCCGCTGACGATTTCGGAGACCCGCTCGTCATCCGTACGCAGGTCGACATCGCCGACCACCACGGAGGGTTCGCGCACGACCGCGTCGAGCAACAAGCCGAGGCGGTCGGCGAAAGCCCGCACCGTCGCGGCGTCGAAGAGATCGGTGGCGTAGGTGAAGAAGCCCTCGATGCCGGTGGGTGCGCCGTCCGCGTCGTAGCCGTCGCCGACGATCAGGTGCAGATCGAATTGCGACACAGCGAGTTCCGCGGAAACCGGCGCGATCCGCAGACCCGGCAGTTCCCATTCGGCACGGTCCACGTTCTGGAACGAAAGACCCACCTGGAACAGCGGATGACGTGCGGTGGAGCGCGGCGGATCGAGCACCTCGACGAGGCGTTCGAACGGGATATCAGCGGCGGCGAACGCGGCCAGATCGCTGGTGCGCGCCGCGGCGAGCAGATCGGCGAAAGTGGCGCCACCGTCGTAGCGGGTGCGCAGCACGACGGTGTTGACGAACATCCCGATCAGATCGTCGAGTTCACGCTCACCACGCCCGGCGACGGGAGTACCCACCGCCACGTCCGTGGCGCCCGACAGCCTGGCCAGCAGTACGGCGAAAGCGGTGTGCAACACCATGAACACGGTCGCACCACTCGCGCGTGCGATCCGCGCCAGGGCGGCGTGGGTGTCGGCATCGATGCGCACCGGCACCCGCCCACCCGCGAGTGAGGCGACGGCGGGACGCGGGTAGTCGGCGGGCAGTTCCAGCAGATCCGGCAGGTCGGCGAGTTCGGAACGCCAGAACGAGAGTTGCTCGGCGGCAGCCGAATCCGTGTCGTCCTCGGCACCGAGCCGGTCCAACTGCCACAGGGCGTAGTCGGCGTATTGCACCGGCAGTGGCGCCCACTCCGTGGCATGCCCGGCCGCCCGGGCGAGGTAGGCGGTGGTCACATCGCGCACGAGCGGGGCCATCGAGGAGGCGTCAGCGGCGATGTGGTGCACCACCACGGCGAGCACGTGCTCCGCGGGCGCGTCCGGCCCGCTCCCGGTGATGTCGAACAACCGGACCCGTAGCGGAACCTCGGTGGTCACATCGAACGCGGTCGACGCGAGCGCCGCCACCTGTTCGATCAGTCCGGTCCCAGCGGCTGTCGCGTCAGCGAGGTCGCCCGGTACACCTGGGTCGACACGGTGCACGGCGAGGCCGAGGTCCACCTCGTCGACCGGCAGGATCCGCTGGATCGGGCCGTGGGGAGTGTCCGGGTAGATCGTGCGCAGGACCTCGTGGCGAGCCAGCACGTCACGCAGGGCAACAGTGAGGGCCGCGACGTCGAGGGCGCCGGTCAGGCGGAGGGCGAAGGGGAGGTTGTAGGCGGCGGCTCCGTCGTCGGCGCCCTGGTCGAAGCGGTTGAGGAACCACATGCGGCGCTGAGCGGGCGAGAGTGGCAGCTCGGCGGGGCGGGGCAGGGCGCCGAGGCCGCTGGTCGGCTCGGCGGGCGAATCGGGATCGAGGGCGGCGGCGAGCCCGGCGACGGTCGGGGATTCGAAGAGGGTGCGCACGGCCACCCGACCGCCGGTGGCGGCGCCGAGGCGGGCGACCAGGCGGGTGGCGATCAGGGAGTTACCGCCGAGGGCGAAGAAGTCGTCGTCGGCGCCGATGTCGGTGCGGCCCAGCACTTCCCCGAACAGTCCGGCGACGAGGCGCTCCTGCGCGGTGCCCGGCGCGCGGAAGGCCCGTGTGGTGAAGGTCGGTGCCGGGAGCGCCTTGCGGTCGAGCTTGCCGCTGGGGTTGAGCGGCAACGCGTCGAGCACGGTAATCGAGGCCGGAACCATGTAGGCCGGAAGGGTTTTCGACACCATCGCCTGTAGTCGGTCGGGCTGTGCGGCGTGCCCGGGTGTCGGCACCACGTAGGCGACCAACTGGTCACCCAGCTCGGTCGAGGCGACCAATGCCACTGCCTGGCTGACGGTTTCGTGCGCCAACAGCGCGGTCTCGATCTCGCCGAGCTCGATCCGCTGACCACGGAACTTCACCTGGAAGTCGATGCGCCCCAGGTAGTCCAGTCGATGGGGTGCGTTCGCGCCGGGCCGCCGCCACACCACCAGGTCACCGGTGCGATACATCCGCGCGCCCGCCGGTCCGCTATCGGCAGCGAACGGGTCGGCGACGAAGCGATCGGCAGTCAGGCCGGGTCGCGCGACATACCCACGGGCGAGCTGATCGCCCGCGAGATACAGCTCACCCGCGATACCGGGCGGCACCGGTCGCAACCGCTCGTCGAGTACATAGACCCGAGAGTTCCACTGCGGCAAGCCGATCGGTACGGAGCGTTCACCCGGTCGAGCAGGCCAGTAGGTCACCGAGACGGCCGCCTCGGTGGGGCCGTACAGGTTGTGCAACCTGGCCGAGCTGACCGCGGCCATGGCGTCGACCGTCTCGGCGGGCAGCGCCTCCCCGATCACGAAGACCTCGCGCAGCGACTCCAGACCAGCGTGATGGGCTGCCTGGGCGGCGAACATCGTGAGCATCGACGGAACGAAATCGGTGACGGTGACCCTGTGCCGCGCGATCAGGTCGATCAGGTAGGCGGGGTCGCGATGTCCGTCCGGGGTGGCGAGCACCAGTTTCGCGCCGACGCGCAGCGGCATGAAGTAGCCCCACAGCGACACGTCGAAGGTGGTCGCGGTCTTCTGCAGGTATACATCACCCAGTACCAGTGGGTATTTCGCCAGCATCCACACCAGCTGGTTGCCGATCGCCGCGTGCGAGATCGCGACACCCTTGGGCTTGCCGGTGGAACCCGAGGTGAAGATGACGTAGGCCGGGTTGTCCGGGTGTAGCGGTGCGCGCAGTTCCGACGGCAGCACCGGATCACCCGGTACGCCGGTGAAATCCAGTTCGTCGAGCAGCAGCAACGAGATATCGTCCGCAACCGCGACAGCGTCGGTGCGGGTGCTCAGCACACAGGCGGGGCGCGCGGTGTCGAGGATGTAGGCGATGCGCTCGGCCGGATGATCCGGGTCGAGCGGCAGATAGGCGCCACCCGCTGTGAGCACGGCGTACATGCCGATCACCAATTCGGGCGAGCGCCGGACAGCCAGTCCGACCAGACTTTCCGGGCCGACCCCCTGCTCGATCAGCACCCGCGCGAGCGAATTCACGCGTTCATCGAACTGCCGATAGGTCAGCTCGGTGTCCTCGTAGACCAGCGCGGTGGCATCCGGATGCATCTGCACCGCACGGCGATACGCCTCGAGAATCGGCTCCGGCGCCACCGGGTGGCCGGTGTCGTTCCAGCTCACCAGGGTCTGCTCGCGCTCGGCCTCGGTGAGCAGATCGATCTCGCCGACAGCGGTATCGGCATCGGTAGCAACGGCGTCGAGCAGACGGGTGAACCGGGCGGCCAGTGTCTCGATGGTGTCGGCGTCGAACAGATCGGTGGCGTAGTTGAACGACGCGGCCATCGGTTCGGTCGGATCGGCGCCGGGCACGATGGTGAGCTGCAAGTCGAAACGCGCTACCGCACCACCGAATTCGACCGGCGCAGCGTCCAGGCCGGGCAGGCGCAAGCTCGGCAGGTCGAGGTTCTGGAAGAACAGCGCCACCTGGAACAGCGGGTGATGCGCCTGCGAGCGCACCGGGTCGAGCAGTTCGACCAGCCGCTCGAACGGCAGATCCGCGTGGGCGAAGGCCGCGAGGTCGGCGCGCTTGGTCGCGCGCAGCAGTTCGGCGAAGCTCGCGCGCGGGTCGAGGTGCGAGCGCAGGACCAGCGTGTTGACGAACATGCCGATCAGATCGTCGAGTTCACGGGCACCGCGCCCGGCCACGGGGGTACCGATGGCGATGTCGTCGGTGTGTGCGACCCGACCGAGCAATACCGCGAAAGCCGCGTGCACGACCATGAATTCGGAGGTGCCGCTGCGCTGTGCCAGCGCCGCCAGCGCGGTGTGCACCGATGCCGGGATCTGGAACCCGAATTCGGCACCGCGGCCGGTGAACACGGGCGGTCGGGGCCGATCGGTGGGCAGATCGAGCCGGTCGGGAAGTCCCGCCAAAGCAGTACGCCAGTGCGAAATCTGGGCGGCGGCAACCGAATCCGGGTCGTCTTCGGCACCGAGCAGTTCACGATGCCACAGCGTGTAGTCGGCGTACTGCACCGGCAGCGGCTGCCACCTGGGTCGCGAACGGTTGCGGCGAGCGAGGTAGGCGCCGAGTAGATCGCGCAGCAGCGGTGCCACCGAGGCGCCGTCGGCGGTGATGTGGTGCAGGGCCACCGCGAGCACATGATCGCGCGGGCCGAGCTCGGCCAGGGCCACCCGGAACGGCACACCCGCGGCGACGTCGAACCCGGTGCTCGCGAATTCCGCCAGCCACAGCGGCAAGTCGTCCTCGGTGAGCGAGTCGACCAGCACATCGGGTACCGCATCGGCCATCGGCAGGACGACCTGGTGGCCGACACCGTCGACCACCGCGCCCGCATCGTCGGCACGCGACCCTCGCTCGGCCGCATCGGCGTTGTAGACCGGGTACCAGGTACGCAGGGATTCGTGCCGACCCACCAGATCCGACAGCGCGGCATACAGCGCGCGCGCGTCGAACGGTCCGGACAGGCGGAGGGCGAACGGGATCGTCTCGGCCGTGGAACTCGGATCGAACTGGTTGAGGAACCACATCCGCTGCTGCGCGGGCGAGAGCGGGATCAGCTCGGGACGTTCTCGTGGCACCAACGGGGCGTGACCGCCCGCGCCCTTCAACGGTTCGAGCAGCGCGGCAAGCCCCGCGACAGTGGGACTTTCGAAGAGATGACCAGCGGGCACCCGCGCCGAGAGCTCCGCCCCGAGGCGGGCCGCGGCCTGCGTGGCGAGCAGCGAATTCCCGCCGAGCGCGAAGAAGTCGTCATCGGCGCCGACGGGGTTCTCCGGGGACAGCAGCTCGGTGAATATCTGCGCCACAAGCTCTTCCATCGCACCCGTCGGCGCACGGAACTCTTCGGCGCGCAGGGTGGGAGCGGGCAGTGCGGCCCGATCGAGCTTGCCGACGGGCGTCAACGGGATCGTGTCGAGCACGGTCAGCGCGGTGGGCACCATGTGTGCGGGCAGACCCGCCTTGGCGTGCGCGAACAACGCCTCGGTGTCGATCACCGCACCGGGGGCCGCATGCACGTAGGCGGCGAGAATCGTGGTGCCGTTGTCGAGCTCATGGCCGAGGGTCACCGCGAAGTCGACGGCGTCGTGCGCGGTGAGCACGGTGTCGATCTCACCCAGCTCGATCCGGAACCCACGCACCTTCACCTGGAAGTCGTTGCGACCAACGAACTCGATCGCACCGTCCGGGCGCCTGCGCACCAGGTCACCGGTGCGGTACATCCGACCGTCGGTCCCGGCGAAGGGATCGACCACGAAGCGCGACGCCGTCAGACCCGGCTGCCGGTGATAGCCACGCGCCAGCCCGTTGCCCGCGATGTACAGCTCGCCGATCATGCCGTCGGGCACCCGAACCAGGCGCTCGTCGAGCACGTACTCGGTCACCCCGCGCAGCGGCGCCCCGATGTTCATCGTGTCGCCGACCACCAGCGGCGCGCTGATATTGGTCACGATGGTGGTCTCGGTCGGCCCGTAGCAGTCGTGGAACCGACGCGAATCGCCTGCCCAGCGTCGGATCAGATCCGGCGGGCACGCCTCGCCTCCGGTGGTGACCACGGCCAGTGCGTCGAGCCCGGCCGGATCGAGCGAGGCCAGCGCGGCCGTGGTGATGAACATGTGGGTGACGGCTTCGCGGCGCAGCACCTCGGCCAGCTCGGCGCCGCCGAGAATGCCCGCGGGCACCAGCACCATCGTGGCCCCGGCACCCACCGCCATCAGCAGTTCCAGCACCGCGCCGTCGAACGAGGGCGACGCGAAATGCATTGTGCGCGAAGATGGTTCGATCCCGTAGTGCGCGCGCTGTTCGGCGCAGTATCCGGCCAGCCCGGAATGCGTCACCACCACGCCCTTTGGCAGGCCCGTGGAGCCGGAGGTGTATACCACGTAGGCGGGGTGCTGCAGCCGCAGCGGACGCACCCGGTCGGCGAAGGTCACCGGGTCGCCCGCGTGATCGTCGGTGGCGCGGCGCACGCGCTCGTCGTCGAGACACATCCACTCGAGCCCACCGGGCAACCGATCCACCGCGGCACCGACCGCGACACCGAGCACCGCGCCGGAATCGGCCAGCATGTGGCTCACCCGGGCAGCCGGATAGTTCGGGTCGACCGGCAGGAACGCCGCGCCCGCCTTGGTCACCGCCCACATCGCCAGCACCGATTCCGGCGACCGTGGAATGCCGACGGCCACCACGTCCTCGGGGCCGACGCCGCGGGCGATCAGCAGCCGCGCCAGCCGGTTGGAACGTTCGTCGAGCTCGGCATAGGTCCACCGCACCGGCGCGGACACGCCGTCGTCCCACGACAGCGCGAGGCCACCGGGGTTGGATTCCACCGCCACGGACAGCAGTTGCGGCAGCGACTTTCCGCGCTGCCGGGCACGGGCGCCGGACGCCCGGTTCGCCCGGGTCACGACAGGTCCGTCCGATCGACGGAGTCGACTTGCCGTTGCCCGGTCATGCACACCTCATACCGATCTCGACGCACACCGGCACGGACGCGCACCGCGCGCGGACCAGCCAGTGAACGTGTCACCTATCCATCCATCCCGACCACCGTGCGCCGCTCGTGCGGCTGCCCGGCGTTGCCGATCATCTCACTGAGCGCGACAATCCTCGCACCGGTCCCGTCGCCGGGTTCGGCCACGGCCGACTCGGTGAACACGTGGCTCACCTCGTCGGCACCCCCCTGGTCTGCCCCCATCACCAGCGTCGCGCCCGCGATCGCGGCCGAGACGATCTCGAGCACACCCGCCACCGAATCCGGCCTGCCCGCCGCTCGCGTGCGCGATTCGAAGGTGAGCCCGGCGCGCTGGGCGACCTGCTCGGCCGCGGTCGCCAACTCGTCATAGCTCAGCGTGCGGCCACCGCCGACGAAGGCCACGTCGTCGCCGCGCAGGGCGCGGGTGCGGTGGGCGTAGCCGATCGGGCGCGGCGATTCCGCGGCCAGTTCGGCGTGCAGCGCAGGGTCGGCCAGGTCGTACCAGTCCAGGCCGTCCGGTGCGTCGAGGATGTCGATGGTCAGGCCGAGTTTCACCTCGAGGTTGCCCGGCAGGTCCGCGTCCATCGTCATCAGCGGCACCACCGCGGCACCGGCCTTGAGCACCGCCCAGGTCGCGATCGCCGCGTCCACCCCGCGGTCGAGGCGAACCGCGACTCCCGTGCCCGGCCCGGCCCCGCGGGCGATCAGCGAGCGCGCCAGTTGCGACGAGCGGGCGTCGAACTCGGCGTAGGCCAGCACGTCATCGCCCAGGTCGAGGGCGGGCGCGTCCGGGTCCTCCTCCACGGCGGAGGCCAGTTCCTGAGCCAGCGCGGCACCGTTGGCCGATGGCGCGGGGGCGTAGTCCGCCGCCGTCAGCGCGCGTTCGCGTTCGCCCGCGTCACGCAGGTCGATATCGCCGACGCGCACCGTGGGATCGGCGGCGACCGCGGTGACGATCTCGGTGAGTCCGCGCGCGAAGGCCGCCACGGTGTGCTCGTCGAAAAGGTCAGTGGCGTAGGTGAAGACGACGCCGATCTCGTCCGGTTCACCGGTGGCGGACAGGCGCGGTTCGATGTTGACCTGCAGGTCGAACTTGGCGGGCCGGGCCGCGAGATCCACCGCTTCGATGGTGAGGCCGGGCAGGCGGAGCACAGGGGTCTCGTTGTTGTGGAACGAGAGCACCACCTGGAACAGCGGGTTGTGCGAAACCACGCCGGTCGAGGCCACCTCCTCGACGACCCGCTCGAACGGCAGGTCGGCGTTGGCGAACGCGGCGAGGCCGACTTCGCGTGCGGCGCTGACCAATTCGTCGAATCCGCGGTGCGGGTCGACTTCGGTGCGCAGGGTCAGGGTATTGACGAACATGCCGACCAGGTCGTCGAGTTCGGGTTCGCCACGGCCGGCGATCGGGGTGCCGATCGCGATATCGGTGCTGCCGGAGATCCGGGCGAGCAGCACCGCCAGTGCCGCGTGCACGACCATGAACAGCGACGCGTTGTGGCTGCGGGCGAGTTCGGCGAGGCGGACGTGCACGTCGGCGGGCAGGGAGGTGCTCACGTCGGCCCCGCGCAGCGAGGCGTGCGCGGGACGCGGGTGGTCGTGCGGCAGTTCGACCGTCCCGGACCGGCCTGCCAGCGTCTGCCGCCAGAATTCCAGCTGCCTTGCCGCGGTTGAATTCTCGTCGGATTCCGAGCCGAGTACCACCCGCTGCCACAGCGCGTAGTCGGCGTACTGCACCGGCAGCGGCGCCCAAGCGGGCGAGCGGCCTTCGACGCGGGCCCGGTAGGCGATCACGAGGTCGCGGGCCAGCGGCGCGAGGGAGGCACCGTCGGCGATGATGTGCTGCACCACCACGGCGAGCACGTACTCTTCCTCGGCGAGCGGATCGTCGGCGGGCGAGGTGAACAGCCCGGCGCGCAAGGGAACTCGCTCGGCGACGTCGAAACCGCCTGCGAGCAAGCGCATTACCCGATCGCGCGGGTCATCGCACTCCTCGAGCGCGAGACCGGTGGGCAGCACCGCGCTGACGGGCAGGATCTCCTGGTACGGAACAGCATCGGCATCGTCGGCCGGGAAGCGGGTACGCAGCGCTTCGTGCCGTTCGAGCACATCGGCGACGGCGTAACGCAGGGCCGAGGTGTCGAGTGCGCCGCGCAGTCGCAGGACCAACGGGATGTTGTATGCCGGTGAGTCGGGGTCGATGCGGTTGAGCAACCACATCCGCTGCTGCGCGGGCGAGAGCGGAATCACGCCGCGATCCTGCGCCGGGATCAGCGGCGGTCGTGGCGCCGCCACCGAACCGGGGCGCACCCGGGCGGCGAGCGAACCGACGGTCGGCGCCTCGAACAGGTCGCGCACCACCAGGTCGGTACTGAGCGCCTGGTCGATGCGGGCGATGGCCCTGGTGGCCAGCAGCGAGTTGCCGCCGCGGTCGAAGAAGTTGTCGTCGAGACCGACCTCGGGCACGCCGAGCAGGGTCGCGAACACCTCGGCGACGCTGAGTTCGATGGGGGTGGTCGGGGCGCGGAAGGTGGTGGCCGCGGTGAACTCCGGCGCGGGCAGTGCGGCCCGGTCGAGTTTGCCGTTGGTGGTCATCGGCAGTTCCGGCACCACCACCACGGCGTCGGGAACCATGTAGCCGGTGAGGAATTCGCCGACGGCGGCACGCACGTCCACCGGGTCGAGCGTTGTGGACACGCGACGATCAGCGGACTCGGCATCGTCATCAGGACGTCCGAAGCGGGCACCTACCGGGCCCTTCGGCACGGACGCGGGCTCGGCTACCACCTCCGAGGCCGGGACGACGTAAGCGATCAGGCGGTCACCGGCGTGCTCGTCGGCGCGCACGATCACCGCGGACTGGCCGACGCCGGGTACGCGCAACAGGGCGGCCTCGATCTCGCCCGGCTCGACCCGGAAGCCGCGCAACTGGACCTGCTGGTCGCCGCGGCCGCCGTATTCGAGGGTGGGGGTGCCGCGGAACCCGATCCAGCGGCCGAGGTCGCCGGATCGGTAGCGGCGGGCACCCGGTTCGCCGAACGGGTCGGCGACGAAGCGGGTCGCGGTGAGGCCCGGCTTGCCCAGGTAGCCACGCGAGAGTTGATTACCCGCGATGTAGAGCTCACCCGCGACGCCGAACGGGACGGGGCGCAGCCGGTCGTCGAGGACGACGACCGACAGTCCGGGCAGTGCGCGGCCGATGAGGCTGCCCGCCAGTTCGGCGGCAGTGTCGTGCCGATCTTCGGTCGCCTCCGCCGTCCCGGTGTGGTCGGTGTCCGACCCTGCCCGGTGGGCCACGATGTCGGCCGTCCGCTCGGTCAGTACCTGGTGGGAGACATGGACGGTCGTTTCGGTGATGCCGTACATGTTGACGAGTTCCGGTGCGCCCGCGCTGTTTCCGTAGCGGTCGTACCACCGGTTGAGCTTGCGGGGGTCCAAGGCCTCGCCGCCGAAGACCACGTAGCGCAGCGGCAGCGGTGCCGCACCGGCGGCCTGTGCGGCGCGGTCGGCTTCGTCGAGTTGGGCGAAGGCAGTGGGGGTTTGGCTCAGCACCGTCACGTGTTCGCGGGCCAGCAGTTCGCGGAATTCGTTCGGCGAACGAGAAGTCAGGTGGTCGACAACGACGACCGACGATCCGCCTGCCAGCGCGCACCACAGTTCCCAGACGGAGAAGTCGAACGCGAAGGAGTGGAACACCGTCCACACATCGTCGGAGTCGAATTCGAACAGCAACTGGGTGTTGGCGAACAGTTCGAGCACATTGCGATGGGTCACCCCGACGCCCTTGGGCAGGCCGGTGGAACCCGAGGTGTAGATGACGTACGCCAGATGGTCCGGGCGCAGCGCGGCACGGCGCTCGCCGGGCTGCAGCGGTGCGGTGGAGAAAGCGGTCTCCTCGCCGAGCAGCACCACAGGCAGGTTCGCCAGCGATGTTCCCAACGGCACCGTCGACAGCGGATCGCGATCGGACGAGGCCCTGAGCAGGTCGTCTTCACCCGAAGTCGTCAGCAGGACAGTGGGTTTCGCGTCGGAGATCACGTATTCCAGGCGCTGCACGGGATATCCGGAGTCGATCGGGAGATATCCCGCACCGGAGAGCAGTACCGCCAGTAAGGCGACCGGCAGCTCCGAGGTGCGCGGAACGGCAACGGCCACCAGGGTTTCCGGACCCGCGCCCTTCTCGATGAGCGCACGAGCCAGGGCGGAGGCACGCCCGAGCAGATCGGCGAAGGTGAGAGACCGCTCCCCCGCTCTGACCGCGATCGCCTCGGGCCGCTGCTGTGCCTGGGCACTGATCAGATCGGCGAGCGTCACCTCGGGAACCGCGATGCCGGGCGAATTGCCCTCGCGCAGCACGAGTTCACGCTCACCGGGGGCGAGCACATCGATATCGCCGACGGGTGTGCGCGGATCGGCGGCGACCGCGGCGAGCACCCGCATCCAGCGATCGGCGAAGTCGGCGACGGTGGCGCGATCGAAAAGGTCGGCGGCATAGACGAAGGTGGCCGCCATGCCCTGCGCCGCGCCGTCGACACCGATGTGTTCGGCGAGTTCCACCTGCAGGTCGAACTTCGCCAGCGGCACCGTGAAGTCGGCGGCGGAGACGGCGAGGCCGGGGAGCGCCAGGTCGGTACGGGCCAGGTTCTGGAAGGTCAGCATCACCTGGAACAGCGGGTGCCGTGCGGTCGAGCGCACCGGCTCCAGCAGATCCACGAGTCGTTCGAACGGCACGTCGGCATGCCCGAAGGCGGCGAGATCGCGCGCTCTGACCTCGGTGAGCAGGTCGGCGAAGTTCACCGCCGGGTTCACCTCGGTGCGCAGGACCAGGGTGTTGACGAACATGCCGATCAGCTCGTCGAGCGCCTGCTCACCGCGGCCGGCGACCGGGGTGCCGATCGCGATGTCGCGGGTGCCGGAGAGCCGGGCCAGCAGCATGGCCAGCGCGGTGTGCACCACCATGAACAGCGTGGCGTTGTGCTCGCGGGCCAGCACGGACAGGCCAGCGTGGACCGAGGCGGGCACCTGAACACTCAGCGAGCCACCCGCCCGGCTCGACACGACGGGACGCGGCCGGTCCGCTGGTAGTTCGAGCTGCTCGGGCAAGCCGGACAGGGTCTTTCGCCAGAAGGCCAGTTGCGCGGCGAGCAGCGAATCCGGGTCGTTCTCCACGCCGAGCAGTTCGCGCTGCCACAGCGTGTAGTCGACGTACTGCACCGGCAGCGGCGGCCATTGCGGCGCGCCGCCGCCGCGGCGCTCGGCGTAGGCGGTGAGCAGATCCCTGGTCAGCGGCGCGAACGAGAATCCGTCGGCGGCAATGTGGTGCACCACGCACACCACGACGTGTTCGTTGTCCGAGATCGCGAGCACCCGCACCCGCACCGGCGGGCCCGCTGTGACGTCGAAGCCGGTCAGCGCGGCTGCCCCGATCGCCTCGGTGAGCTCGTCCTCGCCGACCTCGACGACCTCGAACTCCGGCATGGCGGCGGGATCGCCCGCCGCGAGCACCAACTGATGACCCTCGCCGTCGAGTACCACGCCGTCACCGATGGGTCCCTCGGCCACCGGGTACACCGTGCGCAGCACCTCGTGCCGCGCGATCAGATCGGCGATCGCGGCGCGCAGGGCGGGCAGGTCGAGGCGCCCGGACAGGCGAACCGCGACCGGGATGTTGTCCACCGCCGACGCGGGATCGAAGCGATTGAGGAACCACATCCGTTGCTGCGCATACGAAAGCGGGACCAACTCGGGGCGCGGCCGCGGCGTCAGCGGCAGCGCGTTCACCGAAAGGCGTTGCTGCTCGGCACGATTGGCGAGACCGGCGACGGTCGGCGCCTCGAAGACCGCCTGTACCGGCACCCGCACGTCCAGCGCGGCACCGATGCGGGCCACCGCCTGCGCGGCGAGCAACGAGTCACCGCCCAGTTCGAAGAAGTCGTCGTCGGCGCCGACCCGGCCAGCGCCGTCGCGCAGCAACAGTGCGGCGAATACATCGGCGACCACCTGTTCGGCCGGGGTCGCGGGCGCGCGGAAGCCACGCGCGGTGAACACCGGCGTCGGCAGCGCGGCGCGATCGAGCTTGCCGACCGACGTCAGCGGCAGCGCGTCGAGGACCATGATGACCGACGGAATCATGTACGCGGGCAACGATTCCGCGAGGAATTCCGCCAGTTCCCCGGTGTCGACCGTGCGGCCGACGCGCGGCAGCACGTAGGCGACCAGCGCCGTCGCGCCCGAGGGCATCGTCTTGCCCAGTGTCACCGCGTAGTCGAGGTCGGGGTGGGCGGTGAGCGCGTTCTCGATCTCGCCCAGCTCGATCCGGAAACCGCGCACCTTCACCTGGAAGTCGGTGCGACCCAGGTATTCCAGCGTGCCGTCGTGTTCGAATCGGCGCACCAGATCACCGGTGCGGTACAGCCTGCCCGGCCCGAACGGCGAGGCGACGAAACGTTCCGAAGTGAGCCCCGGCCTGCCCAGATACCCCTGTGCGAGGGCGGGACCGGACAGGTACAGCTCGCCGACCACCCCGGCTGGCACCGGCCGCAGCCGCGCGTCGAGCACGTACAAGCCCATGCCAGGCACCGCGGTGCCGATGGTGATCGGCGCGTTCGCGTGCAGCTTTCCGGTGCTGGTGGCGAGGATCGTCGCCTCGGTCGGCCCGTACCCGTTGTAGAACGCGCGCCCGCCGGTGGCCCAGCGGCCGACCAGCTCCGGCCCGAACCGGTCGCCCGCGACGATCACGGTCGTCAGGTCCGGCAGCCCGGCCGGGTCGACCGACTCGAGCGCGCCCGGGGTGATCAGCAGGTGGGTGATGCGTTCGCGGCGCAGCAGGTCCGACAGTTCGAATCCACCGAACACGCGCGGCGGCGAGATCACCAGCGTCGCACCGGCCCCGAAGGCAAGCAGCAGCTCGAGCACCGACACATCGAAGTTCGGCGAGCAAACGTGCAGCACACGCGAATCCGCCTGCACACCATAGTGTTCGCGCTCGGCGGCGACCAGCGTGGCAAGCCCCGCGTGCGTGACCTCGACACCCTTGGGCTTGCCGGTCGAGCCGGAGGTGTAGATGACGTAGGCCGGATGACCCTCGTCGATCGGACGGATCCGGTCGGCGTAGCTCACCGCGTGCCCGGGCCGCACCGCGATGCGTCCGGCGACCACCGGGTCGTCGAGCTCGATCCAGTACGCGGTGGTGCCGAGGCACGCGCGGTGCGCGGCGGTGGTCAGGCCGATGGTCGCGCCGGAATCGGCCACGATGTGGGCGATCCGGTCGGGCGGGTAGGCCGGGTCCACCGGCACGTACGCGGCGCCGGTTTTCGCGATGGCCCACACCGCGAGCACGGACTCGATCGAGCGGGCGATGGCGATCGCGACAACGTCGCCCGCACCCATGCCACGGTCGATGAGTTCTCGTGCCAGGCGCGAGGATCGCTCGTCGAGCTCACGATAAGTGAGGCACTGTTCCGCGCCGGGCGACCCGGTGGGGTTGTAGCGCAGCGCGATCGAATCGGCCGCGGACTCGACGGCGGCCGTGAGCAGTTGTCCGAACAACGGTGCGCCGGTTGCACGTCGGCGACCGGCACGGCCCGTGCGGCGGGGGGTTTCCACAGACCAATACACCTCTCGCGTCCGGCGGCCGAGTCGGACACAGCATAGCCACACCTATATAGCTATCGCCGACCGTCGCCGAGGTGTGCGCCACGACACACCACCTCTATCGCAACGGAATCGTAATACCCGTGTAGTCCGTTACGGAGAGGTATGGACGGATCGGTCCGCACCCGCGACGACCTGCGCAATCACCGGTCCGGCTGTAGCTAACGCCACAGGCGAGAGCATCTGCTGGTGGGTGGCCTCGACCGGGTGGTCAGCAATGATCCCGCTGACGAAAGGCCGCCATCTGGATGCTCCGTCCCCCAGTTTTTGGGGGGTCCGCACGGCCGTGAAATAGGTCAGATCGCCGTCGAATCGGGCGGGCCGGAGTTCGGTGAGAAGGGCCACCGAGCGCAGTGCGCCGCGATACATACCGACGAATTGCGCTCGCGAGATCGGTGCGTCTCCCGCCAGCGCGGCGTGCAGCGATCCCAGCGCGGCGTCATCGAGTTCGGCGAGCCGCTCGGGTAGCTGGTGTTCAGTGAGGCCGAGTTCGGTGAGCACGTGCCGCAGTTCGGCCTCGAAATCAACGAGGGCAGCGCCCGGAAGGCTGTCGAGCATCGTCAGCGACGCCACGGTTTCGCCCTCGGCCTGCAGGCGGGTCGCGACGGCCTGAGCGAGCACGCCGCCGAGCGACCAGCCGAGCAACTGATAGGGGCCGTGCGGTTGGACGCCACGAATTTCGGCCAGGTAGCGGTCGACGAGCTCCTCGGCCGAGGTGGGCCGGAAATCCGGGTCGTTCAGTGCGGGCGACTGGATGCCGACGACGGGCTGATCGTCGGGCAGATACGGCACCAGGCTCGCGTAAGCCCATGCCAGGCCGGAGACCGGGTGCACGCAGATCAGCGGTGCGCGGGTGCCGCGGCGGGCGATCGGGAGCACGACCGACAGCGCGGCTTCCATGTCCGCCGCGGTGGCCGGGCCTTCGCTGATTCTCGTCGCGAGACCCGCGACGGTCGGATCGGCGAAGAACGCGGCGACGGTGAGCTCCACGCCGGTGTGTTCGCGCAGGTGGTGCACCACGCGGGTGGCCAGCAGGGAGTTGCCGCCGAGGGCGAAGAAGTCGTCGTCGAGGCCGGGGGTTCGCGCGCCGAGAACCTCGGTGAAGACCGTGGCTACCGCGATCTCGTCGGCGGTCTCGGGGGCGCGGTAGCGGCGGGGTTCGAGCACCGGTGCCGGGAGGGCGGCTCTGTCGAGTTTGCCGTTCGCGTTCAGCGGGAGGCGGTCGAGGACCACGAAGGCCGCGGGCACCATATATGACGGCAGTACCTGCGCCACTGCGGCTTTGGCGTCCGCGGGGGTGAGCGTTGTCGCGGGTGCGGGTACGACGTAGGCGGCGAGACGTCCGCCGAGTCGCGGATCCTCGGTGGCGACGACAGCCGCATTGGCGATCCGCGGTGCGGCGAGCAGAGCGGCTTCGATCTCGCCGAGTTCGATACGGAATCCGCGAATCTTGACCTGGAAGTCGGTGCGGCCGCGGTATTCGAGTTCGCCGTCGGCGGTCCACGCGACGAGGTCACCGGTGCGGTACATGCGCGCGCCACCGGCGAAGGGATCGGCGATGAATCGGTCGGCGGTGAGGTCGGGGCGGGCGTGGTAGCCGCGAGCCAGTTGGGCGCCCGCGAGATACAGCTCCCCCGCGACCCCCACCGGGACCGGGCGCAGCCGGGCATCGAGGACGTAGACGCGGGTGTTCCATGCGGGTCGGCCGATCGGGACCGTGGCACTGTCGGTGGTGGTGACGCGGTGATCGGTGATGGAGACAGCGGCTTCGGTCGGGCCGTACAGGTTGTGCAGTGCCGCGGGGTTGCTCGCGAGGAAACGCTGGGCGGTCGCGGCGGGGAGGGCTTCACCGATGGCGAGCACCCGGCGCAGTGAATTCGGCAGGGTGCCTTCGGATTCGGCGAGCAGAGCGTCGAGCATGGAGGGCACTATGTGCAGGGTTGTCACCGATTGCTCGGCGAGGACGCGAAGCAGGTAGGCGGGGTCCCGGTGACCGTCGGGGGCGGTGATCACCAGGCGGCCACCACAGACCGCGGCCGACCAGAACTCCCAGACCGAGAGGTCGAACGTGGCGGCGGTCTTCAACAGCACCGAGTCGTCGCGGCCTAGGCCGAAAGCCGCTGTCTTCCAACGCAACTGATTGACTATCGCACCGTGCGAGACCGCCACGCCTTTCGGCTTACCGGTCGAGCCGGAGGTGAAGATGAGGTAGGCCGTGTTCTCCGGACGCAGCACACCGATGCGCTCGCCCGCCGTGATCGGGGCTGACGAGATCGCGGACAAGTCGATCGTGTCGATGGCGATCACCGATGCAGACGCACTGCCGGTGGCCTCGATGACGCCATCGCGCGCGAAACCGTCACGCGCGGTGGTCAGGACGCAAGCGGGCGCAGCCGTCTCGAGCACATACGCGATACGGTCGGCCGGTTGATCCGGGTCCACCGGGACATAAGCGGCACCTGCCTGGGTCACCGCGTACATGGCGATGACGAGGTCGGTGGATCGGCGCACGGCCAGCGCGACGCGGTCCTCGACTCGCACCCCCCGCGCGATCAGGTGCCGTGCGAGCTGATTCACGCGGGCGGCGAGATCGCGGTAGGTGAGCTGCGTGCCGTCGGCATCGACGAGTGCGACGCCATCGGGGTCGGCCGCCGCGGTGTCGGCGAAGAGGGAGGCGAGGGTCGCACTCGGATAGGGGTGGTCGGTTGCGTTCCAGCCGTGCAGGATTCGTTCCCGCTCGGCATCGAAGAGTAGTTCGATGTCATCGACGGGGCGTTGCGGCGCGGTGGCGATCGCGGTGAGAACTCGCGCGAACCGGTCCGCGTAGGTCCGGGCGGTCGATGCGTCGAAAAGGTCGGTGGCGTAGGTGAACACGCCGCTGATCCCCTGCGCGACACCGTCGCTGTCGTAGGCGTCGGCGACGATCGCGTGCAGGTCGAACTGAGATACCGCGAGGTCGACGTCGACACCCTCGACCGCGGTATCGCCGAGTTCGAGGCCGGTACGGCTGAGGTTCTGGAAGGACAAGCCGACCTGGAACAGCGGATGGCGGGCGGTGGAGCGGGCCGGGTTGATCGCCTCGACGAGGCGTTCGAAGGGCAGGTCCGCGTTCGCGAACACCTGCAGGTCGATATCGCGTTGGCGGGCGAGGAGTTCGGTGAACGACTCGCCCGGTTCGAGGGTGGTGCGGAAGACCAGGGTGTTGACGAACATGCCGATCAGGTCGTCCAGCGCGGCGTCACCACGGCCCGCGATGGGGGTGCCGACCGCCAGATCGTCGGTGCCCGCAAGCCTGGCCAGGGTCACCGCGAGGGCGGTGTGCACAACCATGAACAGGGTCGCGCCACTGTCGCGCGCCACGGCCAGTAGTGCGCGGTGGGTTGCGGCGTCGACCTCGATCGGGACGCGCCCGCCGGCGAAGGACTGCATCGCGGGGCGTGGCCGGTCGGCGGGCAGGTCGAGCTGGTCGGGCAGACCGGCCAGCGCGTCCCGCCAGTAGGCGAGCTGGGCGGCGGCCAACGACCCCGGGTCGTCCTCGCTGCCGAGCAGAGCTCGCTGCCACAGCGCGTAGTCGGCGTACTGCACGGCCAGCGGTGCCCAATCCGGCGCGTCACCCGCCGAGCGCGCCGCGTAGGCGAGCATGAGATCCCTGGTCAGCGGCGCGAGCGAGGATCCGTCGCCGGCGATGTGGTGCACGACAACGGCGAGCACCGATTCGTCGGCGCCGAGCTCGAACAACGCGACCCGCAGCGGCACCTGGCCGCGCACATCGAACCCGGACGAACCGAACTCGCGCACGGCGGCGGTGAGCTGGTCGGGCGCGATCGAGCGCACCTCGAGCTGTGGTGTCGCTGCCGATCCAGCCAGAATCCGCTGGATCGGCCCGTCGTCGGTCTCTGGGTAGATCGTCCGCAGGGTTTCGTGCCGGGCGACGAGGTCTGCCACGGCCGCGCGCAAGGCCTCGCGATCGATGGCACCGTGCAGCCGCACCGCCATCGGGATGTTGTAGGCGACCGAGCCGGGATCGAACTGATTGAGGAACCACATCCGCTGCTGGGCCAGCGACAGCGGAATCCGCGCGGGCCGCTCCCCCGCCACCAGCGCGGGACGTGCGCCGGCGCCGGCGGATTCGGTGAGGTGCCGCGCCAGGGCTTCCACGGTCGACGCCTCGAACAGCAGCCGGACCGGGAAGTCGGCATCCAGCGCGGCGCCGAGGCGGGCGGCGACCTGAGTGGCCATCAGCGAGTTGCCGCCGAGCGCGAAGAAGTCGTCGTCGCGGCCGATCTGCATGTCGCCGAGGCCGAGCACCTGGACGAAGGTGCCCGCCACGATCTGCTCGACTGGTGTTGCAGGAGAACGGAATTCGGCGTGTTCGAGAACGGGCGTGGGCAGTGCCCTGCGATCGAGTTTGCCGACCGGGGTGAGCGGGATGGTGTCGAGTTCCATCAGCACGGTCGGCACCATGTGCGCGGGCAGGCTGCGCTCAGCGAAGGCGGTGAGGGCGGCGGTGTCGACGGTGGCGCCCGGCACCGCATGCACATAGGACACCAGAATGGTTGCGCCACTGTCCAGTTCGTGACCGATAGTGGCGGCGAAGTCGAGACTTTCGTGAGCCGCGAGTACCGCGTCGATCTCACCGAGTTCGATCCGAAAACCACGAATCTTGACCTGGAAGTCGTTGCGGCCCACATAGTCCAGTGCGCTGTCGGGGGTCCAGCGGACCAGGTCGCCGGTGCGGTAGAGGCGAGACCCGGCCGGGTCGAACGGATTCGCGACATATCGGGAAGCGGTGAGGCCGGGGCGGGCGTGGTAGCCGCGGGTCAGCTGGGCGCCGGTGATGTAGAGCTCGCCGGTGACGCCGGGCGGGACGGGACCGAGCCGGTCGTCGAGAACGTATTCGGCGACGCCGGTGATCGGGCCGCCGATGGTCATCGGGTCACCCGGCTTCAGCGGCACACTGATATTGGTGACGATGGTCGTCTCGGTGGGACCGTACACGTTGAGAAATGCGCGCAGCGTGCCGTCGGCGAGCGGAACAGCCCAGCGCCGCAACAGATCAGGGGGAACAGCCTCGCCACCGGCCGCCACCACCCGCAAGTCGTCCAGTCCGTCCGGGTCGACCGACGCCAGCACGGCCGGGGTGATGAAAGCGTGACTCACCCGCTCACGTCGAAGCAGCGCGGCTAGGTCGTCGCCGCCGTACACACTCGGGTCGACGATCACCATCGTGGCGCCCGCACCGATCGCCAGCAGCAGCTCCAGCATCGAGGCATCGAAGGACGGCGACGCGAAATGCAGAGTGCGCGAGTTGGATTCGACGCTGTAGTGCCGACTCTGCTCCGCACAGAACCCAGCGAGCCCGGCCTGGGTCACCGCGACGCCCTTGGGCAGACCGGTGGAGCCGGAGGTGTAGATCAGGTAGGCCAGATCCTCAGCCCGGACAGGACGCAGCCGGTCTGCCGCAGTGATCGCCTCGCCGGAGAGATCGTCGAACAGTCGGCCGGTTGACTCGGCGTCGAGTTCGAGCCATCGGACCTCGGCGGGAAGACCATCGGCCACGGCGGCGACCGTCAGACCGAAGACCGCGCCGGAGTCGGTGACCATGTGGGCCACGCGGTCCGGGGGGTAGTTCGGGTCGACCGGGACGAAGCCCGCGCCGGTCTTGGTGATGGCCCAGACCGCGAGTACCGATTCGATGGAGCGTGGGATTCCGATAGCCACCAGGTCGCCCGCGCCGATGCCGCGGCCGATCAGGAGGCGGGCGATGCGGTTGGAGCGCTCGTCGAGTTCGGCGTAGGTGCGGGCGCCGAGGGTACGGGTGGCGTCGGCGAGGACGACCGCGAGACCGTCGGGGCTGATCTCGACCGCGGTGGCCAACAGCTGTGCCAACGCGGTGACGCGCGGGCGACGAGTACGTACCGGTCGGGTTCTCGCCGGTCGTGTCATAGCTGTTCCACCTCACCCATCACCGAAACCTTTGTCCCGCACAGGGACCCGTGACGCGAACTCCGGGCTCACGCCACCGGGGCGCGCAGATCTCCGATTACCAGCACGACCTCGGCCGATCCCGGATTGCCCGGTACGGCATCCGCAGCGATCAGCGCCTGCAGATCGCCCAGTCCGGCGGTATCGAGCGCCTCGATACCGGCCCGATCACCGAACAGGTGGGTCACCCATTCCTCGGCCAACACCGTCGACAATTCGTTCGCGTGCGACTGGCCGTTAGCAGCCGCGACCGCCGTCGAATCCGAGGCCTGCACCGGCACTCCTGCGTCGGCGGACCCCGATACCGACGAGGCATCCGCGAACGACGCACCTGCGACACAGGGTGCCAACACCATCGACGCGCCCGCGACACCGGCGGCCACCGGCTCGACGAGCGCGGTGAAGCTGTCGACGGCGCTGTAGCCGAAGGTCCGTGCTTCGAAGGTCAGGTCGGTGTCGGTGCGCACTTGCGCACCCGCCGTGGCGAGTTCGTCGTAGCTGCGGGTGCCGTCGGCGCCGACGAAGGCCGGATCCGTGCCGCGCAGGGCACGGGTGCGGTCGGCGTAGGTGACGGGGCGAGCGGACTGGGTGGACAGTTCGGTTCTGATCGCCGGGTCGTCGAGGGAGATCCAGTCGACGCCGCGAGGTTCACCGACGGTGATACCCAGCTTCGCGGTGGGTTCGGTCCGCGGCTCGGAGCCGGTCAGCGGGATCACCGCCGCGCCCGCCTTGAGGATCGCCCAAACCGCGACGGCCCAGTCGACCCCGCGCGGAAGATCAACGGCCACACCGTCGCCGGGGCCGAAGCCGCGGCCGATCAACAGCCGGGCCAGGCGTGCGGAGCGGGTGTCGAGCTGGTCGTAGGTGAGCACGTCGTCGCCCCATACGAGGGCCGGGCCGTCGGGGTCGTCCTCGGCGGCGGCGGTGAAAGCCTGGGCGAGGGTGGTACCGCCCGACGGGGTGCTCGGCGCGGGAGCCGTCGCCGCACCGGCGAGCAGCCGCGCGCGTTCGGACTCGTCGAGGATGTCGATGTCGCCGATGCGGATCTGCGGGTCGGCGGCGACAGCGGTCAGGATGCGGGCGAAGCGGGCGCCGATGCCGCGCACGGTGGCTTCGTCGAACAGGTCGGTGGCGTAGTTGAACAGCGTCACCAGTTCGCCGGGCTCACCCGCGGCGGTGAAGCGCGGTTCGACATCGACCTGTAGGTCGAACTTGGCCGCGACCGCGGTATCCAGCGCATTCACGGTCAGACCGGGCAGTTCGAGCGCGGCCGTCTCGTTGTTGCTGAAGGTGAGCGCCACCTGGAACAGCGGGCTCTGCGCACTGCCGCGACCCGGCGCGACGACCTCGGCGACCCGCTCGAACGGCAGGTCGGCATTGGCGAACGCGCCGAGATCCGTCTCGCGGGCCACGTCGACGGCCTCATCGAACGATCCGGCCGGATCGAGCGTGGTCCGCAGGGTCAGGGTGTTGACGAACATGCCGACCAGATCGTCGAGCGCCCGCTCACCGCGACCGGCGACGGCGGTGCCGATGGCGATATCGGCAGTGCCCGACAGCCGTCCGAGCAGCACGGCCAGCGCCGCGTGTACGACCATGAACAGCGACGACTTGTGTTCGCGCGCGAGGTGGTTCAGTGCGGTGTGCACCTCGGCGGGCATGCGTAGTTCGGCGGTGGCGCCGCGCAGGGTCGGCACCGAGGGACGCGGGCGATCCTGCGGCAGCTCTAGCAGCGGTGGCACATCGGCCAACTGGTTACGCCAGTAGTCGAGCTGGGCGGCGGCCAGGGATTGCGGCTGCTCGTCGTCGCCGACGACCGCCCGCTGCCACAGCGCGAAGTCCGCGTACTGAACTTCCAGCGGCGCCCACGCTGGGCTCTGCCCCGCCGCACGGGCGACATAGGCGGTCATCAGATCGCGAGCGAGCGGCGCCAACGATGCGCCGTCGGCCGAAATATGGTGCACCACAACGACAAGCAGCCAGTCGGCCGAGGTTCCATCGGTCAGCAACCGTGCGCGCAGCGGAACCTCACGCGTCACGTCGAAACCCGCACCGGCCAATTCGGCTGCACGAGTAAGGATTTCGGTAGTCGTCTCGACCTGGAGCCCATCCGGCAGCACGTCGGCTACCGAGCGAATCTCCTGGACCGGCATCCCATCGGCCACTGCGGTGTCGTCAGCAGCGGCCTCTGCGCCACCAGCCACCGGAAAGTACGTGCGCAAGGACTCGTGTCTGCCGAGCACGTCGGTCACGGCGGCGTCGAGCGCGGCCACGTCGAGGTCGCCGGAGAGGCGGATCGCGAAGGGGATGTTGTAGGAACCCGAGGTGGGGTCGAGCTGGTTGACCACCCACATGCGCTGCTGGGCCAGCGACAGCGGAATGCGTTGCGGGCGTTCGGCGGCGACCAGCGGCGGGCGGGCGGGCGTACCGCTCGCCCCGCCGATGCGCGCGGCCAGGGCCGTCACGGTGGGCGTCTCGAAGAGGTCGCGAATGGTGAGCTGGGCGTCGAGGGCCTCGTTGATGCGGGCGATCGCGCGGGTGGCGAGCAGCGAGTTACCGCCGATGTCGAAGTAGTCGTCGTCGGCGCCGACCCGGGCCATGCCGAGCAGTTCCGCGAAGACCCCGGCGATGATCTCCTCGGCGGGGGTGGCGGGCGCGCGGAATTCGCCCGCGGTGAAGGCGGGTGCCGGCAGGGCCTTGCGGTCGAGTTTGCCGCTCGGGTTGAGGGGGAAGCTGTCCAGCACCGTCACGACGGTGGGAACCATGTACGCGGGCAACGATTCCGCGACGGCCGTACGCAGCTCCGTCGGCTCGGGCTGTTCGCCGGGGCGCGCCACCACATACGCGACCAGGTGCTGGCCCGACGCCGTGTCGAGCACCAGAGCCACGGCCTGGGTGACCGAATTCCGCGCGAGCAGGGCGGTCTCGATCTCGCCGAGTTCGATGCGCTGACCACGGAACTTCACCTGGAAGTCGGTGCGGCCCAGGTATTCCAGCGCGGGCTCGGCCGAAGTTCCACCCCAGCGAACGAGGTCACCGGAGCGATACATCCGCGCACCGGGCTCGAAGGGGTTGGCGACGAACCGATCAGCGGTCAGGCCTGGACGGGCAACGTAACCGCGAGCGAGTTGGTCACCGGCGAGATACAGCTCGCCGACGACCCCGGCTGGCACGGCACGCAGCCGCGAATCCAACACGTACACACGGGTGTTCCACTCCGGCACGCCCATCGGCACCGAACCACGATCGGAGTCGCTTGCGGGCCAGCGCGTCACAGTGACAGCAGCCTCGGTAGGTCCGTACAGGTTGTGCACACGGGCCGTGGACACCCTGGCTACGTCGGTCACGGTCTCGGTGGGCAGCGCCTCACCGGCGGCGAACACCGCACGCAGACTCGAAATCGACCCCGCGGTGGTGTGCGCGGCGAAGACCGACAGCATCGACGGAACGAAGTCGGTGAGCGTAACACCCTGCGCCGCAATGGTTTCAGCGAGATACACCGGGTCACGATGTCCGTCGTGGGTCGACACGACCAGCTTGGCGCCGGTCCGCAGCGGCAGGAAGTAGCCCCACAGCGACACGTCGAACGTGGCGGGCGTCTTCTGCAGATACACATCCGACGGGCCGATCCCGTACTCGGCGCCCATGTAGACCATCTGGTTGACGATCGCCGCGTGCGACACCGCCACGCCCTTGGGCCGCCCGGTGGAACCGGAGGTGAAGATGACGTAGGCCGGATTCTGCGGCAGCACAGGGCAAGCCAACTCGAGCGGCTCACCCGAGAACTCCTCGAGCGACACGGAATCCACCAGGATCACCGGCACACCGGCGGGAACCTCGACAGCATCCGCGGTGGTGCTCAGGACAGCGGCGGGCGCGGCGGTATCGAGAATGTGCGCGATGCGATCGGCCGGATGATCCGGGTCGATCGGCACGTACGCCCCACCGGCGGTCACGATCGCGTACATCCCGACCACCAGGTCGAGCGAACGCCGCATCGCGAGCCCGACCAGGGACTCGGGGCCGACACCCTGCGCCACCAGCAACCGCGCGAGTCGGTTGACCCGCTCATCGAATTCCCGATAGGTCAGCTCTGCACCCTCGTAGGCAACAGCGACAGCGGAGGGATACTCGGCCACGGCACGCCGATAACCATCGAGCAGCAGCTCCGGTGCGAGATCGTGGCGAGTGTCGTTCCACTGCACCAGGATTCGATCCAGCTCAGCGGGCTCCATGAGCTCGATCGCACCGAGCGGCTCGGCCGGGGCGGCGACGATCGATGCCAGCAACCGCTGGAACCGGTCGGCGAACCCGGCAATGGTGTCGGCGTCGAACAGATCGGTGGCATAGGTGAGCCCGACCGCGATGCCGTGCGGCGCACCGTGGCGATCGGTGTCCTCCACCATCTCGAACTGCAGGTCGAACTTGGCGAACGGCATGGTCAGCTCGACACCGGAGACCGTCATGCCGGGCAGCTCGAGTGCCGTCCGCGCCATGTTCTGGAAAGCGAGCATCACCTGGAACAGCGGGTGGCGCGCGGTCGACCGAGCCGGATCGAGCAGCTCGACCAACCGCTCGAACGGCACGTCGGCGTGGCCGAAGGCCGCGACATCGACAGCGCGGGTCCGGGTGAGCAGCTCTTCGAAACCGGCCGCCGAATCGACCTCGGTGCGCAACACCAGCGTGTTGACGAACATGCCGATCAGGTCGTCGAGCGCGGCGTCACCGCGACCCGCGACAGGCGTGCCGATGGCGATGTCGGTGCTACCCGACAGCCTGGCCAGCAACGCCGCCAGCGCAGCGTGCACAACCATGAACAGCGTCGAATTATGTGTGCGCGCAAGCTGATCCAGCCCGGCGTGCACCTCGGCCGGGATACGGAAGTCCAGGCTCGCACCCCGGTAGGAGGCGGTGGCGGGCCGCGGCCGATCGATCGGCAGCTCGAGCTGATCGGGCACACCGGCGAGCTGGGTGCGCCAGTAGTCGATCTGCTGGGACAGGATCGACTCCGGGTCGTCCTCGGTGCCGAGCACGGCACGCTGCCAGAGTGTGAAATCGGCGTACTGGACGGCCAATTCGGGCCAGCCCGGCGCATTGCCCGCGCTGCGCCGCACGTAGGCGGTCATCAGGTCACGGGTGAGCGGACCCATCGACACACCGTCACCGGCGATGTGGTGCATCACGCAGACCAGCACATGCTCGGTCGCGCTCAGCCGCAGCAGGCGCAACCGCAGCGGCGGGGCGACGGTGACGTCGAAGCCAGCACCGACGGTCTCGGTGACCAAGGCCGCGATCGCGTCCTCGGTGGCGTCGTCCGCCGCGAGGGCGGGCACGGCGCGCGGGTCCGACAGCGGCAGCACCAGCTGCGTGCCGACCCCGTCGACCGGCGGATACATCGTGCGCAGCACCTCGTGGCGGGCCACCAGGTCGGTGACCGCGACGCGCAACGCGTCGACATCGAGCGCACCCGACAGGCGCACCGCGATCGGCATGTTGTTCACAGCGCTGGCCGGATCGAACTGGTTGAGGAACCACATCCGCTGCTGGGCGAACGACAGCGGAATCGAATCGGGGCGCTGCTGGGCCACCAGCTCCTGGCCCGAACCGGTGCCGATACGCCGTTCGACGCGTTCGGCCAGTCCCGAGACCGTGCTGACCTCGAACAGCACCTGCACCGGAATCCTGGTGTCGAGCGCGGCGCCGATGCGCGTGGCGGCCTGCGCCGCCAACAGCGAGTTGCCGCCGAGTTCGAAGAAGTCGTCGTCGGCGCCGACCCGGATCTCCTCCGGCGCACCGGCGGTCAGCAGTTCGGCGAAGACACCCGCCACCACCTGCTGCACCGGTGTCGCGGGTGCACGGAACTCGCGCATGGCGAAGACGGGTTCCGGCAACGCCTTTCGATCCAGCTTGCCCACCGGAGTCAGCGGGATGCGGTCCAGGACCATGATCGCGGCAGGAATCATGTAGCCGGGCAAGGATTCCGCGAGGAAGGCGTCGAGCGCGGCGACATCGACCGAGGCGCCGGGGCGGGGCATCACATACGAAACCAGTGCTGTCACACCGGAAGGCAGGGTCTTGCCGAGGGTGGCCGCGAAATCGATATCGGGGTGCGCGGTGAGCGCGTTGTCGATCTCACCGAGCTCGATCCGGAAGCCACGGATCTTCACCTGGAAGTCCGAGCGGCCCATGTACTCGATGACGCCGTCGCCGGATTCGGCACGGCGCACCAGGTCACCGGTGCGATACAGGCGCGCGTTCGCGTCACCGGACTCGGCACCGAACGGGCTGGCGACGAATCGTTGCGCGGTCAGCGCGGGTCGGTTCAGATAGCCCTGGGCCAGTGCGGGACCCGACAGATACAGCTCACCGATCACGCCGACGGGGACCGGGCGCAGCCGGGAATCCAGCACGAACGCGCCGACGCCCGCGATCGCGGCACCGATCGTCACCGGCGCGGCCGGGTCCATCGGCGCAGTGCTGGTGGCCAGGATGGTGGCCTCGGTGGGGCCGTACCCGTTGTAGAACTCACGCTCGCCGACAGCCCAGCGACCGACCAGTTCCGGACCGAACTTGTCACCCGCGACGACCACAACCCGCAGCTCGTCCAGGTCGGCCGGATCGACCGATTCCAGCGCGCCCGGCGTGATGAGCATGTGCGAAACATGTTCGCGGCGCAGCAGATCCGCGAGTTCGAAACCACCGAACACGCCGGGCGGCGCGATCACCAGGGTGGCGCCCGCGGAGAAGGTGAGCAGCAGTTCGAGCACCGACACGTCGAAGTTCGGCGAGCACACGTGCAGCACCCGCGAGTCGGCGGCAACACGGTAGTGCGCGCGCTCGGCGGCGACCAGCCCGGCCAGACCGGTGTGGGTCACCACAACGCCCTTCGGCTTACCGGTGGAGCCCGAGGTGTAGATGACGTAGGCCGGGTGCCGCTCGTCGAGGGTGCGGATCCGGTCGGTGTAGGAGATCGGGTGCGCGGGCTGGGCCGCGATGTGGGCGGCTGTCGCGGCATCGTCGAGTTCGAGCCAGGTCAGCGCCGTGCCGAGCACCTCGTGCTGGGCGGCGGTGGTGAGCCCGAGCACCGCGCCCGAGTCGGACACGATGTGCGCGATGCGGTCGGCCGGATAGTTCGGGTCGACCGGGACGTAGGCGGCGCCGGTCTTGGCGATCGCCCATACCGCGAGCACGGATTCGATCGAGCGGGCGATGCCGATGGCCACCACGTCGCCGGGACCGATGCCGCGGGCGATGAGCGCGCGGGCCAGCTGGGAGGACTGCTGGTCGAACTCCGAATAGGTGAGCTGACGCTGATCGGCGGAGTCACCGGACGGGTTGAACCGAACCGCGACCCGATCGGCGGCCGATTCGACGGCGCCCGTCAGCAACTGCCCGAATGTCGGACTGCTCGACCGGCGACGGCGGGTACCGCGGGCAGAACGACGGGCAGTTTCCATTCGAGTTCATTCACCTCTCATCGAGCCTGTACGCGCGGCTGCCCCGCATCGTGCAGATCGAGCCATCATATAGACCGACAGCATCATGTCCGAGTCGCGTGCCCCCAGTGCTCGGGGCCCAGAGACGTATCGACCCGGCCCAGCGAGGTGTTGCCCCCGTCAACGGCAAAGTGACGGGGTTCATAGAACCACCGTCACTCGCTGTGCGGAGAAAGCTCCGCGCTCATAGGCGCTCAGTGCGCGGAAGGGCCCCACTCCAGCGGCACGCCCTTGGACGCGAGGTACGGAATCGGGTCCATCTTGTCGCCGCCCTGATCCCAGATCTCGAGGTGCAGGTGCGGGCCGGTGGACTGGCCGCGGTTGCCCACGGTCGCGATGACCTGGCCCGCGTTGACCCGCTGGCCCTCGCTGACCAGCATTTCGTTGACGTGGCCGTAGACGCCGGTGGTGCCGTCGTCGTGCAGCACGCGCACCCAGAGACCGAAGCCCGAGGCCGGGCCCGCCTCGATGACGGTGCCGTTGGACACGGACTTGATCGGGGCGCCGATCGAGTCGGCGAAGTCGATGCCGTAGTGCATGGCACCCCAGCGGGCGCCGTAGCCGGAGCTGATCGGACCCGCGACCGGCCGGGCGGCCTGCGGCGGCGCGACCTGGTGCTGGATGCCCTGCAGGATGTCCTCGACCTGCGAGAGCGGGCCGGAGATCTCGGGAGGCAGGTTGCCGATACCGAAGGGCGCGGCCACGGGGGCGGCGATCGCCGCGGCGACCGCGTTCACCGGTGCGGGGGTCTCGACGTGCGCGGAGACCTGCTGCGCGGCGACGAGGTCGACATCGGCGCGTGCGGACTCGGGTACGACCGATTCCTCGACGCTGTCGTCGTGGGTCGGCAGCAGCGGCGCGGCGAAGGCCAGGGCCGGTGCGATCTGGGCTGTGACGCCGACCAGGGCACCCGCGGCGACCGCGGCACTCGCGGCGACGCGCACCCGATCGGTGCGCGAGGCCTCGGCGCGGTGCCTGCTCCTGCTCGGGCTCCGAACATCCGCGTGCGCAAGCAGAGCCTGCACGGAGATGGATTCGGGACCCACACGGTGCTGCGACAAGATCTCGTCCTAGCGTCCGACCAACAAGGAAACGAAACCGGTCTGCGACCGGCCCGGAGCCCACCTGGGTGTTCTCCACTGCCGAACTATGTGTAACGGTTCGGCATACGTTGTGACGCGAACACTACTCGGCCGTGACCATTCCGCAACCTTCGATCACAAAATCGCAGGTAGATGACGGTGCCACACAGTAACGATCACGGTGTCCGACGCATCACACGTGTTGTCATGGGGCCTGAACACGGCCGCGACCGATCAGACTCGACCCATGGTGATCGAGACCTTGACTGCCCCCATCATCGCCGCGCCCATGGCAGGCGGCCCTTCCACACCCGAACTGGTGGTCGCCGTGACGGCCGCGGGCGGGTTCGGCCAGCTCGCCGCGGGCTACCTCGGCACCGAGGCGGTGGCGGCACAGATCGCAGCGACGCGAGCGGCCACCGCGGCACCGTTCGGCGTGAACCTGTTCGCACCGGGGCCGGTGGCCGATCCGGTCGCCTACGCGACCTACCTCGCCGAACTCGGCGCCGAATTCCCCCTCGGCACCCCGGAGCACGACACCGACGGCTGGGAGGACAAGCTCGATCTCCTGGTCGCCGATCCGGTCGCGGTGGTCTCGACGACCTTCGGGTGCCCCACCGCGGTGGAGGTGGACCGGCTGCACGCGGTCGGCTCGGAGGTGTGGGTGACGGTCACCTCGGCTGCCGAGGCACTGATCGCCGTCGACGCGGGCGCCGACGTGCTGATCGCCCAGGGCGCCGAGGCGGGCGGGCACCGCGCGAGCTTCCTCGACGACCCCGCCGACGACCCGATCGACCCGCCCGGCCTGCTGACCCTGATCCAGCTGCTCACCGCCGTCACTTCCCGACCGCTCGTCGCGGCGGGCGGGATCGCGACGGGCGCGGGCGTGGCCGCAGTGCTGGCAGCAGGCGCGTCGGCGGCGCAGATCGGGACCGCGCTGCTGCGCTGCCCGGAAGCGGGCACCAATCCCGTGCACCGCGGCGCGATCGGGACGGCGGAACCGACGATGCTCACGCGCGCGTTCACCGGACGCCGCGCCCGCGGGATTCGCAACCGTTTCCTCGTCGAACACACCGCCGACGCGCCGGCCGCCTACCCCGAAATCCATTACGCCACTGCCCCGTTGCGGGCCGCCGCGCGAGCGGGCGGCAACTCCGACGAAGTGAATCTGTGGGCGGGACAAGCGCATTCGCTCAGCACCGGGCAACCAGCAAGCGAACTGGTCGCCGACCTGGCCGCCGACGCGAAAAGCGCACTCCGAAAAGCACTTTCGGAACGAATCCAGGGTTATTGACAACGAATTTCGTTTAGACTCGGACCTGGCATCGCATCCCGCCGACCACCCCCAAGCAGGAGGAGAGCGCCATGTCCCTCGATGTTCCCGCCGCACTACTCGAACGCGCCGAACAGGGCAATATCGACGACGCCGAATTCGTCGAATGTGTCCGTACGTCACTGCCCTACGCATGGGAGGTGGTGAGCCGGGTCGCGGACGACCTGCGCACCGGCACCGACGAATACGCCGACAACCGGATCCCGCCGCCGGACGAGGTGGCCCGCGGTCAGCTGCTGCGCGCCTTAGCCTCCGACGCCATTCGTGGCGGCCTGGAACGGCATTTCGGTGTGAAGCTGGCCTTCCAGAACTGCCACCGGGTCGCGGCCTTCCCGCTGTCGGCCGTCGGCGGGGAGACCTACACCCGCTACATCAGCCCGCGAGCCCAGCTCCTCAACCAGAGCCCGGAGCTCCGCAACTGCTGAGGTAGAACCGAAAAGGGCGGGCGTGGAAGCAATTCCACGCCCGCCCTTTTTGCGCTTACTTCGTCATCGCGGCCCGAAGGGCCGCGATTCGAGCGCGCCAGCGCTCCAATTACACCGTGGTGACTTCCAGTTCACCTTCGGCGTACTGGGCGCGCAGGCGCTTCTTGTCGAACTTGCCCACGCTGGTCTTGGGGACCTCGGCGATGAAGGTCCAGCGCTCCGGCAGCTGCCACTTGGCGAACTTGTCGGCCAGGTAGTCGCGCAGTTCGGTTGCCTCGGCGGCGGCGCCTTCGGCGAGCACGATGGCGACCAGCGGGCGCTCGTCCCACTTCTCGTCCGGAACGCCGATGACCGCGGCCTCGGCGACGGCCGGGTGGCCCATCACCGCGTTCTCCAGGTCCACCGAGGAGATCCACTCGCCACCGGACTTGATGACGTCCTTGGAGCGGTCGACCAGGGTGAGGTAGCCGTTGGGGCTGATCTTGCCGACATCGCCGGTGCGCAGCCAGCCGTCGTCGAACTTGTCCGGGTCGATCTCCGCGCCGGTGGGCGAGTAGTAGGAGCCGGTGATCCACGCGCCGCGGACCTCGAGCTCACCGAGCGCCTCGCCGTCGTTCGGGACGACCTTGCCGTCGTCGCCGACCAGCCGCGCCTCGACGTTGGCCGGGAAACGACCCTGGGTGTAGCGGTACTCCCAAGCCTCGTCGTCGCTGACGCCCGCGGGCGCGTGCGCGACGCTGCCGAGCGGGGAGGTCTCGGTCATGCCCCACGCGTGCAGGATGCGCACGCCGTGCTTCTCCTCGAACGCGCGCATCATCGCGGGCGGCACCGCGGAACCACCGACCACGGCGGTGCGCAGGTGTGAGATGTCCTGCGGTGCGGCGGCAAGCGCGGCCAGCACGCCACCCCAGATGGTGGGCACGGCAGCGGCGAAGGTCGGCTTCTCGGCCGCCATCATCTCCAGCAGCGGGCCGGGCTGCAGGAAGCGGTCCGGCATCAGGATGTTGGCGCCCGACATCAGCGCCGCGTACGGCAGGCCCCACGCGTTGGCGTGGAACAGCGGCACGATGGCCAGCACGTAGTCCGAGCCCTGGAAACCCATGCCGTTGGGCGAGTTCACCTGCATGGCGTGCAGCCAGTTGGAGCGGTGCGAGTAGACGACGCCCTTCGGGTCGCCGGTGGTGCCGGAGGTGTAACACATCGCGGCAGCGGAGCGTTCGTCGATGACCGGGAAGTCGAAGTCGGCCGACTGCGCGTCGAGAAGTTCACGGTAGGAGTGCACCGTGACGCCCTCGGGCGCGGTGAGCGCCGCGGGGTCACCGTTGACAACGATCACGTGCCGCACGGTCTTCAGGTTCGGTAGGTACTGCGCGAACAGCGGTAGCAGCGTGCCGTCGACGAGCACGACCTTGTCCTCGGCGTGATTGGCGACGAACACCAACTGCTCGGGGAACAGCCGGATGTTGAGCGCGTGCAGCACCGAGCCCATCGCGGGCACCGCGATGTAGGCGACCATGTGCTCGTTGTTGTTCCACATGAAGGTGCCGACGCGGTCGCCCTCTTCGATGCCGAGCCCACGCAGCGCGTTGGCGAGGCGAGCCGAATCAGCACCCAGCTCGCGGTAGGTCATGGTGCGAACACCGTCACCGGTCCATGTGGACACGGTCGAATCGCCCTGGAAAGTTGCGGCATAGTTGAGCAGTTTGGCCAGCGAGAGCTGGTCTTCCTGCATGGTGCTCAGCATCGATGCTCCTTCAAGTCCCTGCCGTGGCATGAGCCACGTCACAACGGATGCTACCGAAAGGTTTGAGCCTCGCAATCGTTTACTCCGACAACATTCCTGCAGGTCGGCTCGTCATCATTAACTAGACGGCGGCTCATGGGGCGGCTGACCATCAGGGCCGCTATGGTGCGACGGCACGCCCGGGCCAGCGTGTTCGGCGTTGTGTACCGCGTCGACGACCAGCCTGCGGACGTGATCATTATCGAGGCTGTAGTAGATGGTGGTGCCCTCTCGGCGGGTCCGCACGAGTCGTGCCATGCGCAGTTTCGCCAGGTGCTGGGATACCGAGGGGCCCGGCTTGCCGACCCGGTTCGCCAGTTCGTTCACCGAGAGTTCATGGTCGGCCAGAGCCCACAGGACCTGGACCCGAGTCGGATCGGCCAGCATTCGGAACACCTCGACCACCAAGCCCACCTGATCCTCGGCCAGCGGCGAGCGGGCATCTGCATTCATGCGCAGATAATAGATCGCCCGAGGCGGTCTCCCGTCACCGCCGATCCGGGCGTTCGTCAGACGGGCATCCCCAGTGCCGAGGCGAGTGTCTGGCCGAGGGCTCCGACCAACGCGTCGAACGCACCGGGATCGAGGATCTGGCTGTACACATCGCGGCTGTGGCAGCCTGCCGGCGCAGGCACGCCGTTGAGCCGGTCGTTCAGCCAGAGGGCGACCGAGCCCGCACCGGAGACGGCCGCGATGCCGTGTTCGCTGAACAGGTCGCGGGTGTAGGAGACCGTGGCGGCCGGATCCTGGCAGTAGGTGTCGTAGAGCTTGTTGACGGCGTTGATCGGCATCGCCTCGTCCAGCGGCGCCTGATAGATGTAGAGCGGGGCGGTCGGGGTGCCACGGTTTCCGAGGGTCAGTTCGCCGAGCACGGCCTGCATTTCGGGCGCGCCCATCGGGTCGCCGGGATAGTCGAAGAGACCTTTGATGTTCACGAACGGAAATGCCGCGAATTGCACCGCGACACATTGCTCTTCGTGCACCAGTCGCAGACCCTTGCCGAGCGGGTTCATGTACCGCTCGATGAATCGGTCGACTTCGGGATATTCGCGGGCGACACCGAACAGTCCGCCGAGCACGGCGCCGCCGAAGGTCGACGTCGCGTTGTTGTAGTCAACGGCGGCCCGGATATCGGCGAGCAGGCCGCCGGTCGCCGAGCCGACCAGGTTCAGTTCGGGCGCGTACGCCGGCTGTAGTTCGGCGGCATGCGCGGTGGGAATCGCACCGCCGGAGTATCCCCACATCGCGGTGCGGGTCGCCGCGCCCGACAACTCGGCTTGCTCGAAGTTCTGCGCGGCGCGAATGCCGTCGAGGGTGATCCGGCCGCCGAGTGGACCGACGGCGTAGGCCGCGTCGGGGCCCTGATGATCGGGCACCACGACCGCGTGGCCGAGTTGCAGCATCGACTGCACCTCGATGAATTCCAGCCCGATCACGCTGTTGAGCGGGTTCGGCAGCGATCCCATCTGCAGGGCATAGGACGGCGCGCAGTTCTGCGACAACGAATCCTCGGCGAACTGGAAGGAGACCAGACTGCGCTCTCCCGTCGGCGCGGGCCGATGCGGCACGATCACCGTCGCGACGGCGGGAATCGCTTCGCCGCGGGTATTGGTGCTGCGGTAGGACAACTGCCATGCGCGCACGTTGAGCGGTATCAACCAGAAGTTGGCCAGGTTCACCTGTCGCGCGGACAGAATCTCGCCGGGGGCTGCCGCGGCCACCCGTGCCTGGTCCGGGTTGTAGAAGGCGGGGTCGAGGAACGGCGGTGCGGGCGGCACCGGGAACGGCAGCGGCGGGGCCACCGGCACCGGATCGGCCACGGCCGGACTCGCCACGGCGGGGCAGGTCGCGATCGTGAGCCCAGCGATCAGCGCCAGACACGCCCGCGCGAGCACCCTGCCGGTGCTGCCTGTGGTGGCGATCTTCATATTCGGCTCCTCGAATCCCCAGGTGGCGGCGCATGCCGACCATAAAAGAGAGTGAATGTTTCCTAAAGTGTGACGACTGTAGGACGCGCCGAGCCACTGTGTCAACGATCACGTCCCCCGGGGATCGCCCGCGACTGCCGCAACGGCAGGATGATCGGCCATGACCGCCGCGACCCCACGCCCACGCCGCACTCAGCAGCAACGCCGTGCCGCGACGGTGGCCAAACTCGTCGACGCGACCATCGCGGCGATCGGCGAGCTGGGGTACCAGCGCACCACCGTCCAAGAAATCTGCGGCCGCGCCGGACTGTCCGTCGGCGCGATGTTCCGCCAGTTCGACAGCAGGCTGGACCTGATCGTGCGGACCGCCGACGAAGTCTTCGCTCGCCAACTCGCCGCGTTCCGAGCACTGATGGAACACCTGGGCGCACAAGAGGATTCGCTCGACACCGCCCTGCGATTCCTGCGCGAGGCCCAATCCTCCAACATCACCCACGCGCTGCGCGAGATCTACCTCGCCGCCCGCTCCGATGCCGAATTGCGCGCCCGCATCGAGCCGACGGTGGCGAGCTACTACGCCGCGATGGTCGAGGGCGTCGAGCAGACCGGCGTACTGAGCCAGTTCCCCGACAGGCTTCGGGAATCTGTCTTCTTCCTGCTCCTGCACCTGTTCTCGGGCGAGGCGATCGTCCGCCCCGTCTATGCCCGCCCTGACCTGGATGCCTCGATCCTCACCTTGATCGAAGACATGCTCAGGACCTACGCCGAGTCCCTGCCCACCGGCGATTAGTTACCTGCTCGGGTTCACACCGCGGCCGGATCCGCTCAGCGCAGAGCGATCTCGGCCAACGCGGTCCAGTCGGCCAGCACCTGTTTGCGACGAACGCGGTCACGGCCGACCATCTCGTCGAGCGTGGCGCCACGGACCAGGTTGATGGTGAGCCAGAAGGTGCTCTCCAAGCGCTCACCGGTGATGGCGGGGTCGATCAGCCCGGCACAGCGGTCGAGCAGTTCGACGGTGAGTTCGTGCTGCACCCGCAGCATTTCGCGGCGCAGCGCCGCGTCGTTAGCGATGCCCACATACAACTCCACCGCGGCACGACCGAGCTTGCCCGCGAAGGTAGCGGTGACCAACTCGACCAGCACAGCTCCCGCCGACCTGCCGTCCGGCAACGCTTTCGCCTTGCGCAGCATGGCTTCTCGCTGACGATCGGTGAGGTGGCCGATGGCCTGCGCGAAAAGTTCACCGCGCGTGTGGAACTGGTGCAGCTGCGCGCCACGCGTCACCCCGGCCCTGGCTGTGATGTCGGCGATGGAGGCACCCGCGTAGCCGACCTCGGCCAGGCTCTCGATGGCGGCATCGAGCAGCAGCGTCCGGGTCCGCAGACTCTTCTCCTGATGCTTGTTCGGTGGAAGCGCAGCCATAACTCCAGTATAGGGGTACGAAATTCCATGTCGCATTGCACGCAATTCAGTGCTCGACGTACTGTGATGAGTATGGCTGTAGACCGGATGTTGCCCACCGACGAGGCACGCGAGCTGATCGAACTGACCCGCGACATCGCCGACAAGGTGCTCGAGCCGCGTGTCACCGAGAGCGAGAAGACCGGAGTCTTCCCGGACGGCGTGTTCCCCGCGCTCGGCGCGGCCGGGTTGCTCAGTCTGCCGTACCCGGAGGAATTCGGCGGCGGCGCGCAGCCGTACGAGGTGTACCTGCAGGTGCTGGAGGAGATCGCGAGTCGCTGGGCCGCCGTCGCTGTCGCGGTGAGCGTGCACGGACTGTCCTGCCATCCGCTGTTCACCTACGGCACCGACGAGCAGAAGCAGCAGTGGCTCGAAGGCATGCTGTCGGGCGAAACCATCGGCGCCTACAGCCTTTCCGAGTCGCACGCCGGTTCCGATGCCGCCGCGCTGCGCTGCCGGGCAACGGGAATCGACGGGGGCTACCGGCTCAACGGCACGAAAGCCTGGATCACCAACGGCGGCCGCGCCGACTTCTACACCCTGTTCGCCCGCACCGGCGAGGGTTCGCGCGGCATCTCCTGCTTCCTGGTCCCCGCCGACACCGATGGCCTGAGCTTCGGCAAGCCCGAGGAGAAGATGGGCCTGCGCGGCATCCCCACCACCACCGCCGCCTACGACGACGCCTTCCTGCCCATTGACCGTCGCATCGGCGAAGAGGGACAAGGACTTTCGATCGCCTTCAGCGCCCTCGACGCGGGCCGCCTCGGCATCGCCGCCGTCGCCACCGGCGTCGCCCAGCGCGCCCTCGACGAGGCAGTCGCCTACGCCAAGGAACGAGAAGCCTTCGGCCGCAGGATCATCGACCACCAGGGCCTCGGCTTCGTCCTGGCCGACATGGCCGCCGCCGTCGACAGCGCCCGCGCCACCTACCTCGACGCCGCTCGCCGCCGCGACGCGGGCCTGGCGTATTCGCGCCAGGCCTCGGTCGCCAAACTGGTCGCCACCGACGCGGCCATGAAGGTGACCACCGACGCGGTCCAGGTCTTCGGCGGCTACGGCTACACCCAGGACTTCCCCGTCGAGCGCTACATGCGCGAAGCCAAAGTCATGCAGATCTTCGAAGGAACAAACCAGATCCAGCGCCTGGTGATTGCCCGGAATCTCGCAGGTAGCTAATCGGCAACGCGCTGATCAACGCCGGTCAGCGCGTTTGGGCAACTGATCAGTAAACTGGATGGCATCTCGAGACCTCGACGAAATGAGGCACGCGATGCTGTGGTGGTTGATCGTGATCGTGGTGGTGTGCGTCGGTACCCTGCTGTACCTGCGTGCCGAACAGAACAAGCGCAACGCGCGCGAGCTCGAAGAGGCCAAGGCCGACGCGAGGGTGACGAACGAGCGACTCGGCGGACAGGTCTACCAGCTCTCCCCCCGCAACGAAGCCGCCCGCCAGGCGTTGGCCGACGGGTCAGAGCGGTACAACGCCGCGGGCAGCCAGATCGACCGCGCGAGCTCCCCCGCCCAAGCCCGACTCGCCAAGCAATCCGCGCTGGAAGGCCTCTACTACATCCGCGCCGCCCGACTCGCGATGGACATGGACCCCGGACCCCCGATCCCCACCATCGACGGCCAGGACATCGCCGGTCAGGTCGACGAGAAACGCACCGTCGCCCACAACGGCCGCACGATCACGGCCTCCCCTTCCCCCTCCGCCGGCACCCCGAACTACTTCCCCGGCGGCCGCGTGGCAGGCCGCCCCGTCCCCGCCGGCTGGTACTCCGAGCCATGGTGGAAACCCGCCCTGATCGCAGGCGCGTGGGGCGCGGGTTCGGTGCTGCTGTTCACGACAATGTTCGCCGGAATGGGCGGGGTCGGCTACGACGCCCAAGCCTTCGAAGACGGCACCGGCGAAGCGGCCCTGGATCCCGGCTACGACCAGGCCGGACTCGACCCCGGCGATAGCGGCACCGATTTCGGCAGCAACGGCGGTTACGACAGTGGCTTCGACAGCGGCGGCGGCGGTTTCGACGCCTTCTGAACAGGCCCACACCCCCACCCTCGACCCCACGCTATACTCACCTCGGCCCACCGAAGCGGCCCCCCGCCCTCGTAGCTCAGGGGATAGAGCACCGCTCTCCTAAAGCGGGTGTCGCAGGTTCGAATCCTGCCGAGGGCACCACAAACGATCGAGGCCTTACCCGATTGCCCTAAGGGCAGTCGCAGGTTGGAATGTCACTGTTCAACCCCGAAACCGTCGCTTCGAGTCACCCCGTAATACGTGCCCAGGCGTCTCTCACCGCGGACATCGCGATCTCGGCGCTGATCACCAGGCGAGTTTGCCCGGCCAGTTGTGCGTTCCAGTCGTCCTCGTCAGGTGCTCGGTCGAACAACTGCGGGGCTGGCAGCCGGTTGGTCGGGCCGTGCCTGCGGTACAAGGTTCCCGCAGTGGCGTCGATCGCGCCGATGCCGTTCAGCGCCCAGAGGTCCCACAGGTCGCGTGCTGCGCGCCGGTCATGCCATGTCACGGTCTTCCCCGCGACGAAAGCTGGCAATGTGGGCACGAGAAGTTCGGCCGGTGGCACGTCGGTGTACCGCTGCTCGAGGTCGCGGAGTTCGGTCGGCCAAGCCGCTCTGCCACGTGCCGACAGCAACTGGATTTTGACCGAAACACCGGACGCGGAGCGAAGGTGGGCGGCACCGGTATCCGGAACATTGCTCAACGACGGCGCCCATTCCAGCCGACCGTAGCTTCGCGCGACGGATCGCGGTAGTGCAGCGTCGAGTTCGCCTGCCAGTACTGTCCGGTTGTCCAGGGCAACGAGATCGATGTCTTCGCTGAGTCTGCCGCTGACCAGATGCGTACGAGCAAGGGCGGTTCCGCCGATGAAGTGCAGCCGCTCGCCGAACGTTGCGCTGATTGCCGCCAGTAGATGGGAGATCAGATGGTCTCGTTCCACCTGCTCCGGGGAAACACCGAATTGAACTGCGACACTGTCGCGTTCGTCGATCCTCATGCCTCCACCCAACTTTGCGCACGCCGAAGGGCCGCACCCAGGCGCTGGTCAGTAGCGAGCTGCGCGAGTCTCACCGGATCGCTACGACGGTAGAGCGTCTCGATCGACGGACGAACCTCCGCCTCGGCATTGCCCAGCTCCGGGCGTCGGGCCAGATCGAGCACGGTCTGCTCCGGCGTCGTGACCAGCGCAGGGCCCAGCGGCGTTTCGACACGCTCGGCGTCGAGCGCTTCGGTATCGCGGCGAACGAACCGGACTTGCGCCGAGCGATCGGTCAGTGCGATCGACCGGTGCTGGCGCGGAACGGCGACAATCGCGGTCGCCAGCGCACGCGGCACGGCTCCCAGTACACGAGCCGCGCTGATTCCCATGACGATGGCCTGATCCGGCCCGTAAATCGATGCCGCGATACCTGCGGCGACAGCCTCCAGAGCGGGCAGCCAGGTCTGGCCGACATGGTCCGGCGCGACGACTACGTAGTAGCCGTGAGCAACGCGATGCAGTACGCCCCGATCGACGAGCCGCGCGATCTCGGGACGCGGTTGGGCGTAGATGTCGGCCAAGTCCTGCGGCCGAAGGGTCCGAAGGGGTGCCCGCCAGAGTTCGCCGGGCAGCGCGGTGCTGCGATGCTCAGCCATCAGCGCCATCCCTCCTGGTGAGAGTATGCATTTAGTTGGCTATTACCCAACTAAATGCATACTACTGGATTGGTGACGGACGCCCAATCCACCGACTGGATTTGTCGCCCGTCTGAACGTTGCCGACCGACCAGCATGATCAGCAACGCTGCTCAGACCAGATACATCCCCTCTACGACCAACCCCCAAGAACTCGCCGACGCAGGCGAGCAGGTCTGGCGCCGGCTGTTCGGATCACCCCGCTGACGGCACCAAGGTGTTCTGCCGGGCTGCGGTCCACCACTGCCCGTCCTGCTTGACCAGCACATAGAGCGCGACCATCGCAGGTTCGGTGTCGATCAGGGTGCCGTCGGCGGTGATGGCGCGTGCTGTCTTGTGGGCGATGGCTACGTCCGGGCGCAAGAAGGTCACGTCGACGACGTCGTATCGGACGTATTCGTCCTTCAGGAATCCGGCCAACCCGCGCCTGTTCGCGTCGAGCAGCGCGTCACGTCCACTGATCAGCATGCCAACGGCATTGCCCACCACAGCATTCGCGGTGAACTGTGCGGTCATGAGTTCTGCGTCGTTGGTGTTGTACGCCGTCTGCGTGTCGGTGATGATCTGACGAATCGCGGCGATGTCGGCGGTGTGGTCCACGGTGTCGTCGTCGACAACCGGGGGCTGAATCATGTTCGTAGTCATGAGTGTAACCCTCTAACCTCAACCATAGTTCAAGTCAAGAGTTATGGGCAGGACAGGCCTACCTCGCCGAGGATGACCAGGAGACAACGCCCCTCTATGGATGAACCGACGCGTTCGAGATTTGACGTACATGGATCGGCAGATTGACGACTATAGGTAAGCCTGCGGGGTTTCTCCGAGGTGACCAAACGCTACCTCGACGACGTACGAACCCGTACCTCTGCGGCAGCGGATCCCGCCGGTTTCCTCGATGCCCCGGCACGATGATGATCGATGAAGTCCAACGCGTCCCTGACCTGTGGCTGTCGATCAAACACGCAGTCGACCGCGACCCACGGCCCGGACACTTCCTACTGACCGGCTCGGCCCGGCTACTCGGACTGAGCAAGTTGGGTGATTCACTACCTGGGCGGTCGGAAACCGTGGAACTGTTCCCTCTCTCCCAAGGTGAAATCAGCGGCACTCCAGATGGTTTCGTCGATGCAGTGTTCGCCGCAGGCAGCAATTTTCGCACCGGCCCGTCGGAGCTCAGACGCAAGGACTATCAGGCATTGGCCGCCAGGGGCGGATATCCCGAAGCCATCCGCCGCACCGCACCCCGACGACGCGCCCAGTTCTATAGCTCCTACCTCGATGACATCATGAGCCGCGACGTGCATCAGGTCGCCGACATTCGACGCCGAAACTGACCTTCACCGACTCCGGTCTCGCCGCCCACCTTTTGACTGGCATCACCAACGACGCGGCCACCGGCGCCATCATGGAAACCTTCGTACTCGGCGAAGTGACCCGCCAACTCACTTGGAGTACGACCATGGCCAGACTGCATCACTACCGCGACCGCGACGGCTACGAAGTCGACGCGATCCTCGAGGACAACGCAGGCCGCGTCGTCGCGATCGAGGTCAAGGCCGCCGAGACCATCCGCACCGATGATTTCCGGGGACTGCGGGCCCTCCAACGCCGACTCGGCGACCGCTTCCACGCCGGTTTCGTCGTCTACAGCGGTGACCAGCAACTCCCCTTCGGAGACGGCCTGTCCGGCATCCCGATCAGCGCCCTGTGGACCACCCCGCCCCCTGACCATCCAGGTATGCCGACACCGCCGGAACGGCGAGCCTGAGCCGAGCTCAATTGCTCAATGGGTCAAATCCCGCTAGTGCGAGGGTCTCGAACTCCCGGACCCCAGCAACGGGGCGGTCGAAAGGGATCAGGGAATGAGTACGACAGTTTTGCCTGCCAGACGGCCGGCGGCTGCGTCTGCGTGTACGTCGGCCAGTTCGGCCAGCGGGCGGCGGTCGGCGATGTGGATCTGGAGCTTGCCTGCGTCCACCTTGGCGACCAGCTCGCTCAGTTGTGCTCCGTCGCTGCGGACCCACAGGCTCGCGGTGCGGACTCCGCGGGTGGTGTCTTCGGGAATCGGGCCCGCCGAGCTCACTGCGACCCCGCCGTCGGCGACGTAGTTCGTCAGCTGGGCGAGTTCCTCGGGGGAAAAGCGCACGTGGTTCACCACGACCTCGAACGGACCGCCCACCGCGGCCGGACCAGCGGCGAGGTCGAGGGGGCCGTTGACCCGGACCGCGCCGTAGCCGCGAAGGCGGTCGGCGTGCTGCGGTGCGTCCATCGCGGTCACCTGAGCTCCCGCGTCGACGGCCAGTTGCACGACGAGGCTGCCCACCGCGCCCGCCGCACCGTTGACCAAGACGGTCTGGCCGGGCTTCAGCTCGGCGAGCTCGAACGCCAATTGCCAGGCCGCGAGGCCGGTGAGCGGCAGCGCCGCGGCGTCGACGAGCTCGGTCGTCCGCGGCGCCGGGGCCACGGATTCGACGGGGACGAGCGCGTATTCGGCGCCGCCGCCCGCGGAGTTCAGTGGCAGCATCGCCACGACCCGGTCGCCGACCGCAACACCGGTCACGTCCGCGCCGAGTTCGGTGACAGTGCCCGCCAGGTCGAGGCCCGGCACGTAGGGCAGCGCGATCGGGAGCATCTCGACCATGTGGCCTGCGCGGATGTGGTCGTCGACCGGGTTGAACGAGGTGGCCGCCACCTGCACCAGCACCTGCCCAGCGCCGGGAACCGGACGGTCGATGTCTTCGTAGCGCAGGACTTCGCTGGTACCGAAATCGTGGAAACGGATTGCCTTCATGGAACTGTCCTCCAGGGTGTTCGGTTTCCGTCGCCACGAGATGAGGCGCTCGAGTAAGAAGGTGAAAGTCGAATCCGCTCAGTCGAATTGGACCGAGCGGATGGAGTTGCCCATGACCAGGCGGTCGATGGCGCTCACCGCGCTCGCGGGGTCGTCGGCGGCGCCGACGGCGAGTAGCAGCGGGACGAAATGCTCGGCCGTCGGATGGGCGACCGCGACACCGGGCGCCTTCTTCCGGTAGTCGGTGAGTGCGTCGACGTCGCCGCGGGCGAGGGCGTCGACCGCCCATTCATCGAAGGCAGCGGTCCGGGTGGCGAGCTCGGGCCGCCCGAACACCGCGAAGCTGTGCGTCATGAACCCCGAGCCGAGCACGAGAACGCCTTCTTCGCGCAGGGGCCGCAGGCGTGCTCCGAGCGCCAAGAGCGCGCCGGGGTCGAGGCTGGGCATCGACAGCTGAACGACCGGCACATCGGCCGCCGGATACATCGCCATGAGCGGGATGAACGCGCCGTGGTCGAGCCCGCGATCGGCGAACTCGTGCACCGGGGTGCTGCCGAGCAGACCCGTGAGTCGGTGAGCCAAGTCGGTGGCGTCGGGAGTGGCGTAGGGAAGAGTCTTGTAGCGGGGGTGGAAACCGCTGAAATCGTAGTAGAGCGGGGTGCCCGCCTTGGCCGCGGTGATCGAGACCGGCGCCTGTTCCCAGTGGGCCGAAATGACAACGACGGCACGAGGTTTGGGCATCGACTGCGCCCAGGCGAAGAGGTCGCCGAGCCACTGCGGATCGTCGAGGGTGAACGGGGCACCGTGGCTGACGAACAGGCTGGGCAGTGGCCCGTCGGACGGATTCCACTCGCGTTGCGCCCGCGCCTGCGGCAGAACGCGGGCGAGGAGATCGTCGTACGCGCCAGCCGGTGTGCGGGAATTCGGGTCGCCCCTGGATGTGAGGGTGGTCATCGAAATCAGCTCCTTTACTTGCCTAGGCAAGTTAAAAGGTAGCCCACAATGACTTGCCTAGGCAAGTGCGAGTTGTCCAGGCAAGTACGATGTGCTCATGAACACCCCCTCAACCTGGCTCGATGAGGATGAACAGGACCTGTGGCAGGCGCTGCTCACGGTCGTCATCGCCCTGCCCTCAGCCCTCGATCGCCAGCTACAACGCGACGCGGGCATCTCCAACTTCGAGTACGGGGTGCTCGCTCAGCTGTCCATGGCCGACGACGACACGATGCGCCTGAGCGATCTCGCCCGGGTCTGCGACAGCACCCAGCCCCGCCTGTCGAAGGCGATGGACCGCTTCGAAGCCCGCGACTGGGTCACCCGCCGCCCCGACCCCAGCGACGGCCGATACACCTTCGCCACCCTCACCGACGGCGGCCGCCGTAAGCTCGTCGAGAGCGCTCCGGCGCACGTCGCGCACGTCAAACGGCTCGTGTTCGATCCGCTGACCGCTGCTCAGCGCCGCAACCTCGGCCCCGCTCTCACCCGCATCGCCGCCACCGTGCGCGGAGAACTCGAACCGAGCTGAGCGGCCCGAGCTTCCATCCGGCGAGTGGAATCTAGAACGCCGCCTCGTCGAGTTCCATGATGTCGTTGTCTATGTCGGACAGAATGTTTCGGGTCGACGCCAGTTCCGGGAGGACATTCTTCGCGAAGAAAGCCGCAGCAGCGACCTTGCCCGCATAGAAAGCGGTGTCCCCGTTGTCGGCGCCGGTATGCAGTGCGGTCAGCGCGATCTCGGCGTGACGCAACAGCTGCCAACCGATCACCAAGTCACCGACCGCCAACAGGAACCGCACCGAGCCGAGACCCACTTTGTACAATTCGATCGGATTCTGCTGTGCGGCAACCAGATAGCCGCTCATCGCGGTGGTCATCCCCTGCACCTCACCGAGCGCGGTCTTCAGCAGCAGACGTTCGGCCTCGAGCCTGCCGTCGACCGCGTCGCTGTCGATGAATTCGGCGATCTCACCCATCAGATGCGCCAACGCCATGCCGCCGTCGCGGGCGATCTTCCGGAAGAAGAAGTCCTGCGCCTGGATCGCGGTCGTGCCTTCGTAGAGGCTGTCGATCTTGGCGTCACGGATGTACTGCTCGATCGGATAGTCCTGCAGGAAACCCGATCCACCGAGCGTTTGCAGCGACTCGGTCAGGTGTTGGTAAGCCCGTTCCGAGCCGACGCCCTTGACGATCGGCAGCAACAGATCGTTGACCCGGAGCGCGGTCTTCGCGTCCGCACCGGAAACCAGCGCGGCGATGTCGGGATCCTGATGCGCCGCCGTATACAGATACACCGCGCGCAGACCTTCGGCGTACGCCTTCTGCAGCATCAAGCTGCGACGCACATCCGGGTGGTGGGTGATGGTGACGCGAGGTGCGGCCTTGTCCGCGACTCGGGTCAGGTCAGGGCCCTGCACACGCTGTTTCGCGTAGTCGAGGGCGTTCAGGTAGCCGGTGGACAAGGTGGCGATCGCCTTGGTGCCGACCATCATCCGTGCGTTCTCGATGATGTCGAACATCTGCACGATTCCGTTGTGGACCTCGCCGACCAGCCAGCCGACCGCGGGAACCCCGTGGCCGCCGAACGTGATCTCACACGTGGCCGAAGCCTTGAGGCCCATCTTGTGCTCGACATTGGTGACGAAAACACCGTTGCGCGCACCGACCTGCCGGGTCTCGAAGTCGAAATGGAATTTCGGCACGAAGAACAGCGACAGCCCCTTGGTGCCCGGGCCCGCGCCTTCGGGCCGGGCCAGGACCAAATGCATGATGTTGTCGAACAGGTCGTCCGAGTCACCAGAGGTGATGAACCGCTTCACGCCCTCGATGAACCATGTGCCGTCCGCCTGCTCGATCGCCTTGGTGCGGCCCGCGCCCACGTCGGAACCGGCATCGGGCTCGGTCAGAACCATGGTGGCCCCCCACTTGCCCTCGGCGATGACCTTCGCCCACTCCTTCTGCGCATCGGTGCCGTTGCGGTAGAGCACGTTCGCGAAGTTCGCGGCACCGTTGTACAGGTACGCGGCCGGCTGTGCGCCGAGGATCATCTCGTAGAGCGCCCACGACACCGCGTTCGGCGCGGGCGTACCGCCGAGCTCCTCGGCGATGCCGATGTGCGCCCAGCCGCCCGCCTCGAGCGCCCGGAAGGACTTCTTGAACGATTCCGGCAGCGTCACGCTGTGCGTCTCCGGGTTGAATACCGGGGGGTGGCGGTCCGCCTCTGCATAGGATTCGCCGAGCGGCCCCTCGGCCAACCGGCGAACCTCACGCAGCATCTGGCGAACGGTGTCGGAATCCAAGTCGCCATAGGCATCGGAGTCCAGGATCGGACCGATTCCGAGCGCCTCGAAGAGATTGAACTCCAAGTCGCGGAGGTTGCTTTTGTAATGACCCACTTTTCTGGATCCCTTCTTTGATGAGTATCGGTTCCTGCGGGTAGGGCTTCGGAGAACAGCGACGGGACGGCTACGGTCGACTCGGCGTCCAGTCAGGTGAGCGCCCGAGGAGGCGCAGGATCCGGTCGAGGGTCGCCGCCGCGTCGATGCTTTCCTTCGCCTGACCGGGCTGGTTGACCAGCCCGCCCGGCAAATTTGTGACGTCGAGCGCGGGAGCGAAGGCAGCGTCGGGGCGCAGACGTGACGCACCGGCGGGGACCGCTTCGGCGATACTCAGGGCCGTCGGGGCCAGGTCGTGGTCGAGGTCTATCGAGCGGCCGATGGATCGGGCGACGTCCCAGGCGTGGACGACGCTGTCGATGAGGTGGAAGCCGAGGGCGATCGGGGCGGGGAACCGGCCGGGTGGGATCTCGGGCAGGGCCCAGGTGTGAGCATCGGATTCGGCGACCGCGGCGACGACTTCGTTCGCGGAGCGCAGGTAGTCGTCGATCGGGTCGGCGGCGGAACGGACCTCCCAGACCGTCGGATCCTGCGCACCGCGCGCGGCGGCAGCGAAGCCGCGGTTCTGGGTGCTCATGTGATCCAGCAGTGCGCGCAGATCCCATCCCGCGCAGGGTGTTTCGATTTTCAGCGGCACGTCGACGGCCGCCTGGACCGCGTCGGTACTCAGTCGAACCGCGCGCTCGTGGCGGGTCAGCAGAAGGCGATCGTCCAGAATGCTACGCATATGCAGACCATACGCTTATGCTTATCATCTGCCAAGGGTTACCGACGCCCGACCTCGCCACAGTAGATTTCGACCATGCCCGAACCCACCCGCCCCGACCTCGCGGCCATGCTCGTGCCGCTCGGCCGCGCACTGACCGACGCGGAACGACCCGTCCTGGAACGACACGGGCTCACCATGTGGGCCTACATGGTGCTGCTCGGGCTGGACGAAGAGCCCGTCCACACCCAGGCCGCGCTCGCCAAGGCGATCCGAGCGGACAAGACGCGCATCATCCCCGTCCTCGACGACCTCCAGAGCCGCGGCTTGATCCTGCGCGAACCCGACCCGGCCGATCGGCGAGTCAATCTGATCCGGCTCACCGCCGACGGCACGAGCCTGCGCGAGCGCGCACAGCGCGACATTCGGGAGCAGGAGCGGCAGTTGCTGGCCGACCTCCCGGCCACCGATCGCCGCGTCTTCCTGCGAGTGCTACAACTGCTCGCCGACCGCACCGCAACCGCGACGTGAGAAGTGACCCGGCCGGGCCTATTCTTCGCAGAGCGCGCGGTCTACCAGTTCGTTGACCGCCCGCAATTGCGCGAATCCCCTGCTCCGCGTGACGTCTTCACCGACTGCCAGAGCGGCGGACAGGGAGACCACGGCGCTTCGGGTGCCGTCGTCGGTCACGCCGGCATTGGTGAGGAACCCCGTCTGGCCGCCGTTGTGCATCCAATACGTGCCGCCGCAGGACAGCGGCACCGAGAACAGTCCGAGGCCGTAGCTCGCGCCGGGCCATACCAGCCCGGTGACGCCGTCGACCGGCACCGTGGTGCGCATCTGGGCCAACTCTTCGGGTCGGAGCAGTTGTCCGCCGAGCAGGCTTCGGTAGAAGGTGCCGACATCGGCGGTGGTGGAGAGGTAGCCGACGGAGGCGTCGGCGTCCACCAGTTCGGTGACATCGATCAGTGGACCGTCGACCTCGAATTGCTGATAGCCGTTCGCGTGGGGTTCGGGGAGCGTCGGCGCGTCGCCGGGCCAGTGGGTGTCGCGCAGTCCGAGAGGTTCGAGGATTCGTGTGGCGACCTCGTCGTGCCAGGGACGGTTTCCGACCTGTTCGATGATCAGACCCAGCAGGACGTAGCCGACATTGGAGTACGACCACCCCGCACCCGGCGCGAGATCGGGTGCGTGCCGCATGGCCGCGGCCACCGTGTCGCGCGGATCGCGCACCTGATAGCGGAGCCGGTAATAGTCCTCGGCAGTGGCCATTTCGGGCGGACTTTCATGAATACCGCTGGTGTGCTGCAGTAATTGCCGGACAGTGATCGATGAGCCATCATTTCCGTTGCCGTGCAACATATTCGGTAGCCACTGCTCGACGGTGTCATCGATCGACAGACGACCTTCGCCGACCAGCATGAGAACCACGGTGGCGACCATCGTCTTGGTCAAACTGCCGATCCGGAAGTGGCCGTCGGGCGAAACATCTTCCAGGGAAACGATATTCGAGTAGCCCGCTACCGCTGTCCGGTCGCTGCCGTCGCCCACGACCCTGGCCTGTACTCCGGTAGTGCCCAGTGCCGCGATCGCATCGACGTCACTTCGCAGAGTGTCCATGGCGGCGCATCCGCTGATCACCGAGGCCAGTGCGAGCACCACAGCTACTGTTGTGTATCGCATCGTTCCCCTCTCGAATCAATGGGAACTTATCGACGCCACACACTCCCAGCCATCGCGCTGCGGTACTGCGGCCCACTCACCCCGGGGTACCGACTCCGGCCATAGGGCGCGCGGCGGCGAGGTTGGAGGTGAACCCGTGCCATGGGCTCGGGTCGGCGGTGAGGGCGGACTCGAGTCCGGCGGGCTCCGGGATTCGGAGGATGACCCGACCTGATCATGCGAAGGTAGAACCACGCACAGAGAGGACAACCCATGAATGTTCGGACTCGCCGATTCGGCTTTGCTGTGATGCTCGGCGCCGTGCCCGCCATGATGACGGCCGCACCGAATGCGACCGCGGCAGTGACCGGAATCAGTGTGGAACAGTCGGCCGAGGGCCTTCGTACCGGCTGCTCTTATACGGTCACGGTCGGCGTCGACGCGCCGGTTTCCGAAGCCGGTGAGGTGACCATCGGCATCAGTGGGGGTTCGGTTCCCGGCAACGGAAAGCAGCTGGGGGTCGCTGTCTATCATCCCGAGAACGGCACCGCGACCTTCGACTGGACACCTGAGTACACCGGTCGGCAAAATCTGGTCGCCCAGCAGTTCAAGCCCGGCCAATACACCTCCGCGCAGTACATCGTGGTCGAGGTCGGCGGGCGCGGTCTGGATACCGGAAGCTCCTGCCTGCCGCTGCCGTAGCACCGCGGGCCGGGCCTATTTCACCGGAATTCCGGCAGGCCGCGCGATTAGGATCGCACGGTGGGATTGGTGTTCGAGACCCGATTATCGGATTCGCCGTGGGTGGCGTCGGTCTGGACCTGCCGCAGTGAGCGGGTCGCGGAGATGACTTCTGTGGCGACCGAGACCTGGGGTTTGGTGTTCTGGGAGCAGCAGGGTCTGCCCTGTGCGGCGGTCACCGGGCCCGAAGTCACCACCAGTACCGCGCCCGTTCCCGAGGGTGCCGACTTCGTCGGGATCCAGTTCGCGGTCGGCACATCGTTGCGGGCGGTGCCCGCCACGACCCTGGTCGACAGTGGGATCGTCCTGCCCGATGTGAGCTCACGGGGTTTCTGGCTGGACGGCGACCGCTGGGAGACGCCGGGCGCCGACGACGCGGAAGCGCTGGTCGAGCGGCTTGTCGACCAGGGTGTCGTGGTCCGCGATGCCCTGGTCGCCGACACGCTGCGTGGTCTGCCTGCCGCGATCACCGAACGCACGCTCGAACGTCGCTTCCGGGCGGCGACGGGCCTCACCCAGGGCGCGGTCCGCCAGATCGAGCGGGCGCGCACCGCGGCGCTGCTGCTGAGCGCGGGTTCGGCGCCGGCCGATGTGATCGACAAACTCGGCTACTACGACGAGCCCCACCTCGCCCGCGCGCTGCGCCGCTTCGTCGGCCGGACGGCGCGGCAGCTGCGCGAGGGTAGCGAGGGCGCGATCGCGCTGGATGTCGGTCAGCGCACGACGTCGTAGACCATTTTGGCGACGCCGTTGGCATAGGCCGCCGAGTCACGCAGGCGCAGTTGCTGTTTGGGTCGATCGGCCCGACCGAACAGGCTCTTGCCAGCGCCGAGCAGCACCGGGAACACGAGCAGGTTGTACCGATCGATCAGGTCGGCGTCCGAAAGACGCTGTGCCAGTTCGGCACTGCCGTGGATATAGATCGGGCCACCGTCGGTCTGCTTGAGTTTCTCGATGTCCTCGGTCGAGCGCAGAATGGTGATCTCGCCCCACCCGTCGATCAGCGCGTCGTCGGCAAGCGACGAGGAGACAACATATTTGGGCAGAGCTTTGTAGGCGGCGTGGTCCTCGGAATCGCGCCAGATCGGGGCGAACGCCTCGTAGCTGCGACGGCCGAACATCAGCGCGGTGGTGTCGGCGAGTTCCTCACCCTTGAGCGAGAACGCCTCCGGCACGAACTCGGTCTCCATCACCCACCCGCCGCTGCGATGCCCCTCAACCGTTCCACCGGGCGAGTCCACCACGCCGTCGAGCGACATGAACCCCGTGTAAACCAGTTCGCGTGCCATCACAATCCTCCTGAATACGAACGTCGGAAACTGCCTGCGGTCAGCCTAGAGAACCTCCCCGACCGCGTCTTGGACGAAACCGACACGCGTGTTCGGGAGAGCAAGGCCGACGCCGACAGACCGAACGACGAGCGCAGCTTTCGGCAGTGCGGCGGGTGTTCGTCGGGGGCTCGGATGACCCGCGATCGTGCTTCGCGGGTGTGCGGGACCGCTATCGACGTGCCGGCGATGGGCCGGTGTGACGGTGACGGTCGCCGAGACAGCTCAGCGCTGGCGCCAGCTCATGGGGCCGGGCAGGTCGACGCTGTTCTTCCGGGTGCGGGAGTTCCAGGACCAGGGGCCGATCTTGATGCCCCAGGACGACAGTCCCGACTGGGTGAAATTGAACTTCAGCGGTCCGAAGGATTTGCGCTGACGGAACTTGATAGGCATGAGTGACCTCCCTGATCGGCTCCAGGATAGCTGATCCGGTTATGCCCCACCGGTTTCCGCAGGTGTCGGCTACGAAGGGCTGACGATCGTCATGTCCTGAGCGTCTCATTCGAGCCGAGGCCCGAGCGACCGGGTCAGTGCATGTCGACCAGTTCACGCCCACGCAACGCGTCGACAGTGTCGCTCGCGGGCGAGGCCGGGTCCACCGTGTAGACCACCAGCAGCTGATCCTCGTCGCCGGGCAGATCCAATGTCTCGTAACCGAATTCGATGCGGCCGACCACCGGATGCTGAATCAGCCTGTTGCCGTGCGGATTACCCGCGGGGGCCTGGACCGACCAGATGCGGTGGAACACCGGGTTCCCGGCGATGAGTTCGTCGATGAGCGAGGTCAGTCGGCGATCGCGCGGGCAGCGGGTCACCTGGCGACGGAGGTAGGCGGCGGTCTCCGCGGCGACCGGTTCCCAGTCGGGATAGAAGACGCCAGCGGCGGGGTGCAGGACGGTGAAACGGGCCAGATTGCCTTCGGGTTCGGCCGCGAAGCCGAACACCTTGTCGCCCATGGCATTCCACGCCAGAACTTCCATGTGGCGACCGAGGATGAACGCGGGCGTGGTGATCGCGTCGAGCAGTAGTCGCGTGCCGGGGCGAATCGTCGGGCAGTAGTTGTAATCGGGGTCGGCGGGGCGGACCAGCGTGTAGAAATGGTCGCGCTCTGCATCGTCGAGGCGCAGGGCGCGGGCGACCGAGTCGAGTACCGAATCGGGGAAGTCCGCGCCGCGCCCCCGCTCCAACCGGGTGTAGTAATCCACACTCATCCCGGCCAGTTGGGCGACTTCCTCGCGGCGCAACCCGACCATTCTGCGGCGACCGTATTCGCTCAGTCCGACGGCGGCGGGTTGGATGCGGGCGCGCCGGGTGCGAAGGAACTCGCCGAGAGCGGGTGACGACATGGCAGCCAGCGTAGAAGGTGACTGCCGACCCCACTGCATCGCACTGTGCGAAGGGTTTGTTCGGCTGGTCAACGACGTGCGTCACCCTGCCGGCCACCTACAGCTAGCTGGGCTGGCGCGTTCGCAACAGCTCGATCAACGCGGTGATGCTCTGCGCACCGCGCCCCTCGGCGACCGCACGGCTCAGCAGCTCGTGCATCGGCTCGCGGCGATGGCATCGGCGATGTCGGGATGGGCGGTGGCGCCCGCGCGCAGCAGAGGTGCCGTTCGTGCGTGGGTGCGGTTCCAGACATGGGTGCGGTAGCCCGCGGCGAGGAAGGCGCCTGCCAGCGCGCTGCCCATCGACCCCGCGCCGAGCACCGTCACCGATTCCTTGATCATCGCCACTCCCTGTCCTCGCGGGTGGTCGGGGCGACCTCCCTGGACCGAGTGTCGGTTCGCCGTCCGACCACGGACAAGTACGCACTTTTGTCAGCCGTTGCGCACCGGCGGGTAAGTGACCAGGTTACCGACATCGAGGTCGGCGGCGCTGTGCCGGGGGTCACCGTCGGGGGAAGCGGATTTATGAAGGTTGCCAATGCGATGACGAGGATGACCATCGCTCGCGCGGCGCAGTCGTAGAGTTTGGGTATGCCGGAGGCCGAGATGACCGAGTTGGTGCAGCACACTGTCGAGGAGGCGTTGCTCGGTGGGCCGCGGCGGTATACGCGCACGCAGGTGGCCGAGCAGTCGGGTGTGCCGGAGGCGGAGTCGCGGCGATTGTGGACCGCGCTGGGATTCCCGGCCAATCAGGACGCCGAGGTCGACTACACGCAGATCGATGTCACCGCGGTCACCAACTTTCGGAGCATGAGAGTTGTTGCCGAGTCCGATATTCGGCAGCAGGCCGCGGCGGCGCGGACGATGGGTCAGGGGATGGCGCGGCTGGCGGAGTGGCAGGCCGATCTGGTGTTGGCCGAGATCAAAGCGCGCGCGGCCGCGGGCGACCCCGCGATTGCGCTGGAGGAACGGGTAAGGGCCGCGACAGAGTCCACGATGGCGAGCATCGAACAGTTGCAGTCGTATGTGTGGCGCAGGCATCTGGCGGCCGCGGTCGCTCGGTCCAACGAGACCAAGGGCGGCGGTTCGACGCGGACGCTGGCGGTGGGATTCGCCGATATGGTCGGCTTCACCCGGCTCACCAGGCACCTGCATCCCGACGAATTGTCCACGCTCCTCGAAGCTTTCGAGTCGACCACCACCTCGGCGATCACCGACAACGGCGGCTGGGTGATCAAGAATGTCGGCGACGAGGTGATGTTCGCGGCCGAGACCGCCCAGGACGCCGCCTACATCGCGCTGGCCATCCAGGAGTCGACCATGCTCGTCGGCGGCACCCCGGAACTGCGCGTCGCCTTCGCCTACGGCGAGGTACTGCAACGCTTCGGCGACGTGTACGGCTCGGTCGTCAATATCGCCGCCCGGCTCACCGGTGTGGCCCGTCCCGGCAATGTCCTCATCGACGACGCGGCGGCCGATGCCCTACACGACCATCCCGATTTCGCCATCCGCCACCTGCGCAGCGTCCGCGTCCGCGGGTTCAATCGCCTGCGCCCCCACCGCCTGCGGCAGGCATGAGCCGCGCCACCGCACGCCGGGTGACGACACCATTATCTAGGGTGTTGTAGTGGATTTGGATTGGCGCAGCGTGCGCGAGAACTGCACCGTGTTCGCCGATGACGCGGTGCTCGCGTTGAACAAGCCGTCGGGGATCTCGGTGACGGGGGAACGGCACGACACCGATCTGGTGGAGTTGGCGCAGGCGGCGGGGACGCAGTTGTATCCGGTGCACCGCATCGACAAGGTCACCTCCGGGCTGGTGCTGCTGGCCACCGACCTGGCCGCGCACGGTCCGTTGACCAGGCAGTTCAACAATCAGACCGCGCGTAAGGCGTATCTGGCGATCGTGTCGGGGGCCGACCTGCCCGATCGTGGCGAGATCGATCTGGCCTTGAGTGTGGGGCGCAAGAATCGGGTGCGGATCGCGGCGCCGCGCGAGGCCATCCAGCGCGCGGGCGATCGGTGGTTCCTCGACGAGGCCGACCTGCTGCCCGCGAAGAACTATCCGTCGCGAACACTGTTCAGCACCGTCGCCCGGCACGGCGAGCACGCGCTGCTGGCGCTGCGGCCGGTGACCGGACGCCGCCATCAGATTCGCGTGCAGCTGGCCTGGATCGGCCACCCGATCCTCGGTGACCCGCTGTTCGACCGCACCGCCGCGCTCCCCCGCACCCACCTGCACTCCTGGAAACTCGGCCTCGACGCCGACTGGCTGGCCCCACCGGTCCTCGACCTCGAGGCCACTCCCGGCCCCGATTTCTGGGAGCCGTTCACCAGCGACCCCGACGAGGGCGCGCACCTTCTCCACCTCGCCGCACAGGCGATTTCCGACTGGGATCGCCAGAGTGACGAGTGACACAGACCACTTCTTGGGTTTCGGCCCGTGGTACGGCTCATGCAGACGAATAAACGCAGGTCATCTAGCCTGGAAGGGTGCTGATGAGTCATACCGGCACACTCTGACGCAACGGAGCGATCCCAGAGAAGAAAGCGACTGCCGATGATCCTGGCGGCTCAGCTCAGCGATACCCACTTCGACCTCAGCGCGCGCAACGCCGAACGGGTGGAGGCGGTGATGGGCTACCTGGCGGACCTGCCACGCAGGCCCGACGTCATCCTCGTCACCGGCGACATCACCGACTCCGGCACCACGGAGCAGTACGCGCAAGCACGGATGGCCTTGCAAGCCACCGACATTCCCGTGTACCTACTGCCCGGCAACCACGACGACCGCGTGAACTTCCGTACCGCGCTGCTGGGCGAGCCCGCCTCGACCACTCCGATCAACCACGTCTATCGCGTCGGCGAACTCACCGTCGTCATGCTCGACTCGAGCGTCCCCGGTGAATCGGCCGGGCTACTGGGCGAGGACACCTTCGACTGGCTGCGCGCGACACTCGCCGAGACGCCCGCCGGGCCCGTCCTGGTGGCTCTGCACCACCCACCCAAGCGAGTCTTCAGTCCCGTCGTCGATGTCATCGCGCTCGCCGATCCCGGCAGGCTGGCCGCCGTGGTCGCGGGCGACCCACGCATCGTCGGCATCCTCACCGGCCACGCCCACTCCCCCATCGCCACGACCTTCGCGGGCAAACCCATGATCACCGGCCCCAGCACCGCTTCCGTGCTCGGCGGCGAGTGGGAGGTGACGCCACCCCATCGCGTCATGGACTACGCCCCCGACCCGGCCATCGCCCTGCACGTCATCGACGAGAACTTCGGTCTCACAACGCATTTCCGCACAGTTGCGATGGGCGGTTGGCTGTCCGAACCGCCACCGGCCTGATCGCCAGTGGTCCGGCGCCGATCACGCCGGACTCGCGGCGGTCCGCAGTAACGCCATCGTCCGGGTGACGACCGGGTTGTAGGACTCGGAGTCCTTGATGTGCGCGCAGATCGTGCGGCGCGGGGTCGGGTTGGTCAGTTCCAGCGCACAGGCACCGGGCGGCAGGTCTGTGGCGCCGAGGAGCGGGACGACGGTGATGCCGACGCCGCGCGCCACGAATCGGAGGGCGGACGGGTAGTCGGTGGTTTCCACCACGAATCGCGGGGTGAAACCCGCTGCGACGCAAGCGTTCAGCATGGCCTGCCTGCAGGGTCCGTGGCTGGTGTCGTTGTCGATCCAGCGGTACTGCTCGAGTTCGGCGACGTCGACGGTGGTGCGCGTCGCGAGTTCGTGGTCGGCGGGGACCACCGCGACGTAGGGCTCGGTCATCAGGTCGTGGTGGGTGTAGCCGGCCACCTGGGCCGGTTTGTCGAGGCGGACCGTGAGGGCGATGTCGGGGCGGTTGTCCGACAGCGCGGCCAGTTCGTCGACGATCCGGAGCCGGACCCTGGTGTCGGGGAATTCGTGGGTGAGGGTGGCGACCACGTCGGGCATCCAGTTGGTGCCCGCCGAGCTGAACGAGTTGATCGTGATCCGGGCGGCCTTGCCCGCGCGCAGGTCCGACACCGTCGACCCGAGCGCGGCCAGCTCGTCGAGCACCTTGGCGGCCTCGCCCGCGATCACCCGGCCCGCCGGGGTGGGCTCCACCCCGCGGCCCACCCGTTCCAGCAGCCGCAAGCCGGTTTCGCGCTGGAGCGCGGTGAGGTGCTGCGAGATCGCCGATGGTGAGTAGCCGAGGGTCGACGCCGCCGCGGCCACCGAGCCGGTCGCGACCACGGAGCGGAAGATCATCAAGCGATGCGTGTCGATCATGCGGACTCCTCAATTCAGTCTTACTGAATATTAGATGGCAAATAACCGCTTGTGCTTATCTCTGGACAAGGCCACCGTAGAGGCATGAAGTCACGCCTGCCCGCTCTCGCCCTGGTCGCCGTGATGCTGGCCTGGGCATCGTCGTTCGTGATCATCCGCGGCATCGCGCCGTACATCTCGCCCGCGGCGATGGCGTCGGGACGAATCCTCATCGGCGCGATCGTGTTGGGGGTGGTGCTCGCGGTCCGGGGTGGGCGGATGCCGCGCGGCCTGGCGCTGTGGCTGACCCTGACGTACGGCGCGCTGTGGTTCGGGCTGTACACGGTGCTGGTGAACGCCGCCGAGCATCATCTCGACGCGGGCACCACGGCACTGCTGGTGAACATCGCGCCCATCGTGGTGGCAGTGCTGGCCGGGTTGTTCCTCAACGAGGGCTTCCCGCCGCTGCTCCTCGTGGGAATCGCCGTCAGCTTCAGCGGCGCGGCGATCATCGCGTTCACCGGGCCAGGGCAGCGCGACCGCATCGGTGTCCTGCTCGCGGTGGCCGCCGCACTGCTCTACGGGGTGAGCGTGGTGGCACAGAAACTCGTGTTGCGAACAACCGATCCGGTGACCACGACGGCAGTGGGCGCGATCGCGGGGGCAGTCGTCCTGCTCCCGTGGGCGCCCCGAATGGCGCGCGAACTGGCCGAAGCCCCGCTGTCGACCACCATCGGCGTCATCTACCTCGGCCTGGTCCCGACCGGGCTCGCCTTCCTGCTCTGGGCCTACGCCCTGTCCCACACCCCCGCCGGCGTCACCGCCTCATCGAGCTACGCCGTCCCCGCCCTCGCCATCGTCATGTCCTGGATCTTCCTCGCGGAAGTCCCCACCCCCACCGCCCTCCTCGGCGGCACCCTGTGCCTGACCGGCGTGGCGATCGCCCGCCTGAAGCCCAGCATGTTCCACCGCACACCCCAGGACCACACCCCGCGGGCAACACCCGCAGCCCTACCGCACTCCTAAGTCCACAAATCCCACCAACCCCACACAACCTCCACATCAGCCCCACACCCGCAATCACAACCCCCTGGCAGACTGGACACGTGAGAGACAAGCCCGTGGACCTGCCGAGCGGTCCCCTGCGCCCGATCGAACTCGCAAGCGGCGCGGTGATGGCTGGACTCACGGTCGGCCTCATCACCGTCGGCTCCCTGGTTCCCATGGCCGCCGCATTACAGCTCGTCGCGGCAGTCCCCCTCGGCCTACTCGCCCAGCGCTATCGTCTCCGCGCACTGGTCACCGCCACTATCGCGGCGGGTCTGGTCACCTTCGTGGCAGCGGGCGTGATGCCCGCACTCGGCGTGCTGGGCGCGGCCACCATGGCGGGCATCATCGGGACGGTGAAGCGCCGGGGTGGCGGATTTCCCGCGGTGCTCGGGCTCGGACTCGTCGCCGCGATGGGCTGGGGCGTGTTCACCGTCGGCAGCCTCCTGGTCTTCGCTCGAACCAGAGAGCTCTTCTTCGAGGCGTTCCGAAACACCGCGAAGGGCATCGAGGAACTGGCGGGCCAGGTCTCCGCGCTGGAACCGCTGGGCCGCATGGCCGCCGACGCTGTCGAGTTGATTCTGCGCTGGTGGTGGATCTACATCGGCGGCACGGTAGCCCTCGGCGTGCTGGTCAGCACGGTGATTTCCTGGTTCGTGCTCGGCGCGGTACTCGATCGGCTGGCCTGGTTGCCGGGCAGCGATCGCCTCGACGCACCGGCCGACGATCGTCCGGTCGGACCGCTGCCGGTCTCCCTGCACGGTGTCGGCTACCGGTACGAGGGCACCGCTATCGACGCGCTCGCCGATATCGATCTCACCATCCGGCAGGGCGAATTCGTCGCCATCGTCGGTCACAACGGGTCCGGCAAATCGACACTGACCCGAGTCCTGGCAGGCAGACCACCGACACAGGGCGCGGTGGATCGCCCGGGTTCGGCGGGCCTCGGTGCCATCGGCGGAACCGCGCTGGTGCTGCAACGTCCGGAGAGCCAAACCCTCGGCGTCTCGGTCGCCGACGATGTGGTGTGGGGTCTGTCGGCGGAGTCGGCCGCCGAGGTCGACGTCGACGCCCTGCTCACCGAAGTCGGCCTCGCCGATATGGGCGCCCGCGAAACCGCCACCCTCTCCGGCGGCCAGCAACAGCGCCTCGCCGTGGCGGCCGCGCTGGCCCGCCGCCCGGCCCTGCTCATCGCCGACGAGGCCACCTCGATGATCGACCCCGACGGCCGCCGCGAACTCGTCGCCCTGCTCGCCGAACTCCCCCGCCGGCACGGCACCGCCGTGGTCCTGGTGACCCACCACGAAGCCGACGCGACCGCCGCCGACCGGGTGATCCACCTCGCCAACGGCCGCACGGTCGACCACCTCGCGAGCTGGCCGCACCCTGCCCGCGACCAGCGCCGCAGGCCGATGGGCGGCCCCGTCCTCGAACTCGCCGACGTGCGCCACACCTACAACCGCGGCACGCCGTGGGAGGCACCCGCCCTGCACGGCGTCGACCTCTCGGTCCGCAAGGGCGAAGCACTACTGATCGTCGGCGGCAACGGTTCCGGCAAATCGACGCTCGCCTGGATCATCGCGGGACTCATCGCGCCGAGCTCGGGACGCTGCGAACTGCGCGGCACAGCGGTCGACAAGCAGGTCGGCGGGGTCGCGCTGGCGTTCCAGCATTCCCGGCTGCAACTGCAGAAGCAGACCGTCGGCGCCGAGATCGCCGACTGGGGTGGACGGGCTACCGGCTCCGGCGCGGTCGGTCGGGCACTGGACGCGGTGGGCCTGGATCGCCGACTCGCCGCCCGCTCGGTCGAGGAACTCAGCGGCGGGCAGGCCAAGCGGGTTGTCCTCGCCGCCATGGTGGCCAGTCACCCACAGGTGGTCGTCCTCGACGAACCGCTGGCCGGCCTCGATCCACAGGGCCGTGCCGAGATCGTGGAACTGCTTGCCCGGCTGCGGGATTCGGGGCTGACGCTGATCATCATCTCCCACGATGTCGCCGAGATGTCCATGGTCTGCGACCGCACGGTACACCTGGACGGCGGCGTGATGGTCTCGGCGGACGGTCACGCGATCGCGAGAACCGAACGCGCACTGGAGAAGTCGTCGTTCGCGGCCGGTCTGCCGCTCGGTCGCCGCGGCGACGAAGGCGCGACGGCCCACACCAGCGCACCGAAAGGCACCACCCCATGAGCACAGTGCTGCTGCGTGAAGTACCGGTCGACAGCGTCGTGCACCGCCTGTGGGCGGGGACGAAGATGATCGCGGCGTTCGGAATCAGCCTGCTGCTGATGTTCCTGCCGTCCTGGCCGGTACTCGGCATGATCGCGGCCTTCCTGGTCCTGATCTGGGTGCTCGCGCGGCTGCCGCTCGGCGCGATCCCCCGGCTGCCGTGGTGGTTCTGGGGACTTGTCGTACTCGGCGGCCTGATCAACGCGCCGATCGGGATGAAGGCGGTGCTCGGCTACCTGCAGATCTTCGTGTTCGGCATGGTTCTGGTAGTGGCCTCCTTCCTGATCGCCTTCACCACCCCGATGGGCGAGATCGCCCCCGCGCTCGCGAAACTCGGTGCGCCACTGCGTAAATTGCGACTGCCGGTCGACGAGTGGGCGGTGGTCGTGGCCCTCACCCTGCGCGGACTCCCGCTGCTGTTCGACGAGATCCGGGTGCTGCGCGCCGCGCGCAAGCTGCGTCCGAAGGACAACCTGCTGCACCGTGCCGCCGACAACCCGCTCATCGACATCCTCACCGCGTGCATGGCGGTGTCGTCGCGGCGCGCGGGTGAGCTGGGCGAGGCGATCACGGCGCGTGGCGGGACGGGGATGCTGACAGCACACCCGAGCGCACCGCATCGTCGCGATGCGATCGCCCTGGCCGTCGTGGTCGCGGTCTGCGCGGGCGCCGTGGTGTTGAGCAACGTCATCGGCTGATCCGAAGCCCGCAAGCAATACCCGGAATTCACCGCCCCGAAACCCTACTGCGGGCTATTGTTCGTCACGGATATCGAGCTAGGCAGCTTCAAGCGCCGGTCACGAATTTTCGGGGGAAATCGCTACCACGGCGCATGTTCGGACACCTCACACCTGATGAATTCCAGATGGGAATGTTCATATGATCATCCGCAAAATCGCCGCTGCCACCATTCCGGTGCTCGCGGCAGCGCTGGTGGGAACCGGCGTGGCCGGTGCCGACCCGGTGACACCGAATGTCGAGTACCGCACCGAACTCGTCGGCAACACCGTCATCACCACCCTCACCCACGGCACCTTCGTGATCACCGGCGGCGCGGTCGACATCCGCGACGAGGCGGGCGCGACCCTGATCTCGCTGCCACTCTCGGTCCGCGACGGCGCTCTCGAATACCCGCTGCCGCACACGGTTCGCGAGGACAGCCGAGTGCTCGAGCTGACCGCGGTCAAGGATGTCGCGGCGGCACGGCCCAACCTGACACCGGTCGCCTCGCCCGCGGAGAACTACGCGGCGCAAGCGAACTTCGCCTCCACCTTCGGCCTGGCCACCGCCGTCGGTAGCTTCGTCGGCATGGCCATCGGTGCCGTCATCGGCCTCGTGATCGGCGCGGCGGCGGGCGGGGTCGGCGCGATTCCCGGCCTCATCACCGGCGCCAGCGTCGGCGGGATCATCGGCACCCTGGTCGCAGGTGGGCCGATGCTGATCATCGCGGGCATGGATCTGATCAACACGTGGAACGCCCCGCCGGGAACCACCCAGTGGGCAACGAAATAACTTGCGCCACAGCTGAATTACTCGATCGCCCCGACGCCGACAGCGGCGGCGGGGCGACTCGGTTTCCGGTGCTCGGCAGTCCGGTCACCTGGTCGCTCGCAACGGGGTCGGTGAGTCTCGACAGACTCGCGAAGCACGACGATACTGGCGCCGGTGCGACAAGGAAACGGACTCGACATACCCGACACCCTCGGCGATCTGTGCGCGCCCGACCGGATGGCGCTGATCGTCTACGACATGCAGGTCGGCGTCCTCGGCCAGCTGCCCGACGGGCAGGAGATCGTCGAACGCGTCGTGCGCGTGGTCGAAGCGGCCCGGCGCGGCGGCTATCCGGTGATCTTCCTGCGGCACTTCTTCCCGCCGCGGCGACTGACCGGCGTGTACGGGATGCGGCTGCTGATGAGCTGGCAGAACGCCGAATCCGTCGACGACGTGGCCTTCATTCTGCAACGCGATACGCCCGCGTTCGAGCTGGTACCGGAACTGGTGCCGCGCGCGGACGAGCTGGTCTTCGACAAGATGTCGATGTCGGCGTTCGAGGGCACACCCCTGGCCACCCTGCTGCGCGATCTACGAATCGGCTCCTACGCCATCGCCGGTGTCGCGCTCGAAATCGGGATCGCGCCCACCGTCACCCACTCCACCGATCTGGGTTTCGTCCCCGTGGTGATCAGCGACGCCTGCGGCGGCCGCGACTCCGAAGCGATCGCGCGCGCCTACGACGACTTCACGTTCCAGGGCAACGCACTGGTCACCGACGTCGACACGATCTCCGCACTGATGACCGGAAACTGACACCACCCGGCGAACTTCCAGCAGTGGGTTTTCGGCCGCCTCGGATCCGAGGGACGAGACGGAACGCCGAAGGCGCAGTATCGTCCCTCGGATTCGAGGCCCACAGGGCCGAAAATCCCGCGGCGCCAGCCGCTAAAGATTCAGCGCAGGGCTTTCTTGGCAGCGTCCTGGGCGGAATCGACCTGGCCGCTGAACTTGCCGCCGGTCTTGTCGTCCACCACGTCACCGGCCTTGTCGATGACGCCGTCGACCTTGTCCGCGTGCTGGGCGGCCATGTCCATCGCCTTGCCTGCCAGGTTCTTGAAATCCACCGCGCACTCCTCGTTGATTCGACACCGGGTCTACCGCGATTACCGTAGCAACATCACAGCTTTCGCGGTGCGCGTCATCGTGGCTTGCTCGTCACACCGTCCCAAACGGGATGCCAGAGCCGTCCGGTATCGGTCCACGCCTGGAAGCGGACCGTGCCGGTGAGCTCCGGGTTGACCCATTGCGCGTCGTGGCGTTCGTCGGCGGTCAGCTCATTGATGAACGGTGACGTGTCGCGGCGCAGCTTCGCCAATTCGTCGGCGATGCGGCGCGACTGTTCGTCACCGAATCCGGTACCCACCCGGCCGATATAGATGAGGCCGTCCTCGTGCGGCATACCGAGCAGCAACGACTTGAACAGGCGCTTGTCGCTGCGCCGCCACCCGCCGACCACCACCTCACGCGATCGCCAATTGCGCTGCTTGAGCCAGGTCTGACTGCGCTTACCCGGCTGATACACCGAACCGAGCCGCTTGGCGACCACCCCTTCCTGACCTTGCTCGCGGCTGGCTTTCATCGCCTCGGAGCCCGAACCAGCCAGCAGCGCAGTGACATTCATCGATGGCGACAGCCTGCCCAACGCCTCGAGCACGGCGCGGCGGTCGGTGTACTTCTTGCGCAGCAGGGAGGTGCCGTCGAGGTAGAGCACGTCGAAGGCGACGAACACCGCGCGGGCCGAATCCGCTTGCAGCGCGGAGATATCGGAGAGGCCGGTGTCATCGAGGACCACCGCTTCGCCGTCGAGCACCACCTGGTGTCCGGCCAGTTCCTCGCCGAGGGCAGCCAGGCGCGGATAGCGGGCAGTCACCGTGTTGCCCGCGCGACTGCGCACAGTGACTGTGCCGTCGTCGATCTCGACGATCACCCGGAAGCCGTCCCATTTGGTTTCGAAGGCCCAGTCGACGGGAGTCAGCGATTCGACATCGCCCGCGGTGGCCAGCATGGGCGACAAGCCGCGCGGAAAACCGCTGTCCACCATCGGTTCTCGACGGGACTGGTCGCGCATGAAGTGCATCAGCCACTGGTTGCCCTTGGTCTGGATGAACGCGTAGCGGCCGGCCACCCGCTCTCCGTCGAGTTCGACGATCACCTCGTCGGAGCGCCACTTCTCGGTGACATAGGTGCCCGAATCCCAGATCGTCATCTCCCCCGCACCGTATTCGCCCTTCGGAATACTGCCGTGGAAGTGCAGGTATTCGAGCGGGTGATCCTCGGTGCGCACAGCGAGGCGGTTGTGTTTCGGCTCGGTGGGCGGGCCTTTGGGCACCGCCCAGGAGGCGAGGACACCGTCGCGTTCGAGGCGCACATCCCAGTGCAGGCGACGGGCATGATGCTCCTGGATGACGAAGCGATTGCCGGGGCCGGGTTCGGGTGTTGTCTCGGGGACCGGTTCGGGAGTCCGTTCCGGGTCGCGCATGCTGCGGTACTTGGCGAGGGAATCGGGGCGCGTCCGACCGGAGTCGGCGGGAAGCGGCGGATCGAGGTCTGCTAGCAGGTCGCCGTCGGCCTTCCAGCGGGCGAGAACCTCGTCGAAACGTAACTGGCGCAACGTATCCGCGTCTTCGATCTCGGCCCAGACCCGGGGGGCAGCCACCGTGGGTTCAGCGCGACCGCGCAGTGAATAGGGGGCGATGGTGGTCTTGGCCGCGTTGTTCTGACTCCAGTCAAGGAACACCTTGCCCTTGCGGGCCGACTTCGCCATGATGGCCGTCACCAGATCCGGGTGCAGCGCTTCGAGATTGGTGGCCACCTGCTTGGCGACCGTGGATGCGCCACGCGAACTCACCGGCCGATCCAGCGGCACATAGACGTGAATCCCCTTGCTACCGCTGGTCACCGGGAAAGCCCGCATGCCGATATCGGCGACCAACTCGCGCACAGCCAGCGCCACCTGCGCGCATTCGGCCAGCCCGGCACCGGGGCCGGGGTCGAGATCGAACACGATCCTGGTGGCGTGGCCACGCTCGTCACCGTCGAAACGCCATTGCGGCACATGGATTTCCAGCGCTGCCTGCTGCCCGAGCCAGGCCATCCCGGCCTCGGAATCGATGAGCGGGTACACCACCCGGCGGCTGGAATGCTCGATCGCGGCCCGGTGGATCCACGCGGGCGCGTGCTCGGGGAGGTTCTTCTCGAAGAAATCGGAGTGGTCGACCCCGTTCGGCCACCGTTTCCTGGTGACCGGGCGACCGACGAGATGGGGCAGCGCGGCCTCCGTGATCGCCGAATAGTAGGCGATCACTTCGCCTTTCGTGGTACCGGTCTCCGGGTACAGCACCTTGTCGAGGTTGCTGAGCTCAACCTCGATGTCCGGTTCACCCGGCGCGCCCCGAAATTCCCGGCGGACCATCGACGCGAAACGGCCGCGGGGACCGACTACCGGTCCCCGCGCACCGAATCAGGCCTTGGGTCCCGGATCGGTCGGAGTGGGGCCGGCCGCCCTGGGCGTGCCGGGGATGTTGCCGGGAGCAGTGCCGTTGGTGGTACCGGGAGCCGTGCGGGGAGTGGCGCCGGGAGTAGTACCGGGGCCTGCTTGCGGCGGCACGATTTTCTTGGCCGCGACCTTGCCCTTTTCGATCTTGTCGGTGTACTTGCCCTTGGTCTTGCCGTCGATGAAGGTACCGGCCTTGTCGACCGCTCCATTGATCTTGTCGGCGTTCTGCTCGGCCGCCACCTTGCCCTTACCGAGCAAGCCCTTCAACGTATTTACGAGACTCATATGCGACATTCCTTTCGAGAGGAGGGTCACTCCACATCTTCCCACCACGAATCCCGTGGTGGAAGGTCATTCGGAACCACCCTCTGGCCCGGCTTGGGCACTACCACGGGGGTACCCGCTTTCTCGGCGGCCGACACAAGCCGCCGTACGGGTTCGGACCAACCGTGGAAGGCCAGGTTGAACGTGGCCCAGTGGATCGGGACGAGCAGGCCGTAGCCCGGATCGCCCAGGCAGAGGTCGGCGTGCGCTTGCACCGCCTCTTCGGGATTCATGTGCACATCGGTCCAGCGCTCGTCGTAGGCGCCGATGGGCAACAGTGTGAGATCGAAGGGGCCGAGCACCGCGCCCGCCTGGGCGAACGCCTTCGTGTAACCGGTGTCGCCGCCGAAGTAGACCCGCTTGGACGGGCCCGACAGCGCCCACGACGCCCACAGTGTGGTGTTGCGGACCAGGCCGCGGCCGGAGAAATGCCTGGCCTCGGCACAGGTGATGGTGAGGCCGCGGTCGTCGGCGTCGTGACCGAGGGAGACCGAGCCACCCCAGTCGAGTTCGATGATGCGGTACTCGGGCACACCCCACTGCCGCAGGTGCGCGCCGATGCCGGTGGGCACCACGAACGGCGCGAGCTGGGTGCGAACGAGCTCGTCGACGGTGGCCTTGTCGAGGTGGTCGTAGTGATCGTGGGAAATGATCACGGCGTCGACCCGTGGCACCTGCGACAACTCACCGGGGACCGGATGCAGTCGGGCCGGGCCGAGCACCGGGGACGGGGAGACCCGCTCACTCCACACCGGGTCGGCCAGCACCCGGTAGCCGTCGAGTTCGACCAGGGCGCTGGCGTGTCCGTACCAGGTGACCGCGAGTTCGGCGGCCTGCTCGGGAGCGGCCGGGGTGACCAACGGGACGGGCTTGGCCGGACGGCCGACGCGTCCCTTGGTGAGCCCCGACCACAGCAGCGACGGTGCAGCACCGGCGGCGAGCATCGAGCTCGGCTCGGTGTTGTGGAAACGACCGTCGCGATAGGAGGACTTGCCGATCGCGGTCGGCGCGATGGCCGACGGGCCCGCACCGATCGAGGTGGGCAGGCCCCACACCGCGCGCGCCATCCAGGCGAGACCAAGGGTGCTCGCCACCGAACCCGCCAGACGTGTGATCCGCATCAGCGCCCCACGAACTTCGCCGGACGCTTCTCTTGCCGGGCCAGGCGGCCCTCTTTCGCGTCGTCACTGCCCCACGCGGCGGCCAGCGCGGCCTGCTGCTGCGCGCTCGCCGGATCGCCGGTGCCGTCGTCGTTGAGCATCAGTTTCATGGCCTGCAGCGACAGCGGCGCGAGTGCGGCGATGGACTTGGCCCAGTCCTGAGCATCGGCCAGGGTGCCGAGTCTGTTGGCGAAACCGTACGCGTAAGCGTCTGCGGCGGAGACGGATTCGGCACCGAGCAGGATCGTGCGGGCCGGGCCGCCACCGATCAGGGCCGCCAGCCGCGACACCGTCCAGCGATCGACAGAGATGCCGAGCTTGGCCGCGGGCACCGCGATGTAGGCATCGGGCTCGATCACCCGCAGGTCCGAGGCGAGCGCCAGTTGCACGCCGGCGCCGAGCGCACCGCCGTTGATCGCCGAGATCACCGGAACCGGAACCGATTCGATGGTGTGCAGCATGTCGAGCAGACCGCCGAGGAACGACTCGGAGTACACCCCCGAGAGATCGGCACCCGCGCTGAAGATCGGCCCGCGGCCGGTGAGCACGATGGCACGCGCACCTTGCGCCACCGCGTCGAGTACCGCGGCGCGCAACTGCCCGACCAGGTCCTCGTTGAGCGCGTTGCGCCGTTCCTCGCGCTGCAATTCGATGGTGATCACGTCACCATCGCGAGTCACGCCGAGCATTGCATCCTCCCCAGAATCGGCAGATTTCGTGGATGTTCACACTCTGCCACAGGCCACCGACAACGCCCGGCAAGGCGATAGCATCCACCACTGTGCGTCATGCCGCCGTGAGCTACGACTTCGACATCCTCGTGATCGGTGCGGGTCAGGCCGGGCTCTCCGCCGGTTACCACCTGCGCAAGCTCGGGCTGGTGCCCGACCGCGACTTCCGCATCGTCGACCACGCGCCGGGTCCCGGTGGGGCCTGGCAGTTCCGGTGGCCTTCGCTGACGTTGACGACGGTGAACCGGGTGCACGATCTGCCGGGGATGTCCTTCGCCGAGACACTGCCCGCAGGATCGGAGTCGGCACCCGCAGCCACCGCGGTGCCGCACTACTACGAACTCTACGAAAAGCGCTTCGACCTGCGAGTTCAGCGGCAGGTGACGGTGAAGGTGGTGTGTGACCGGACCGCTGACGGCCAGAGCTGCGCGGGCCGAGGCGAGGTCTTACAGGTCGAAACCGAAGGCGCGGGCACCCTGCGCACGCGCGGACTGATCAACGGCACCGGCACCTGGGAGCGCCCGTTCATCCCCCGATATCCGGGCGCCGACACCTTCGCGGGCCGCCAATTGCACACGCGCGACTATCGGACCGCCGACGAGTTCGCCGGCAAGCATGTGGTCATCGTCGGTGGGGGTATCTCGGCCGTGCAATTGCTCGACGAAATCTCGCTCGTGACTTCCACCACATGGGTCACCAGGTCGGAGCCGCGGTGGCGGGAAACGCCGTTCGCGGAGCAGGACGGGCGTGACGCGGTAGCCCTGGTGGAGGACCGCGTGCGCGCCGGACTGCCGCCGGGGTCGGTCGTCTCGGTGACCGGCTTGCCGCTCGACGAGCGTTTGCGGGCAGCGCGCGAGCGCGGTGCGCTGCGTCGATCGCCGATGTTCGAGCGGATCGAGCCGACCGGCGTGCGATGGGCCGACGGCGGTTTCCAGGCCGCCGATGTCATTCTGTGGGCAACCGGTTTCCGCAGCTCACTGGACCATTTGGCGCCGCTGCGGCTGCGCGGACCCGGCGGCGGGATCACCATGACCGGGCGATTGGCGACCCAGGTGGCTGTCGATCCGCGCATCCATCTCATCGGCTACGGACCCTCGGCCAGCACGATCGGCGCCAACCGGGCGGGCCGGGCCGCCGCCCGTGAACTGACCGACTACCTCGGGATCAGTCCAGACCGAGGCTGAACGTGGCCGGATCGCCGCCGACCCTTTTGCCCACGTCCAGGCCGCTGATCGATTCCATCGCCGCGGCATCGAGCTCGAAGGTGAACACGTCGAAGTTCTCGGCGATCCGCGACGGCGTGACCGACTTCGGGATGACGATATTGCCCAGCTGCAGGTGCCATCGGATGATCACCTGCGCGGGCGTGCGGTCGAGTTCCTTCGCGATGCCCGCGATGGTCGGGTTGTCGAGCAGGGTGCCCTGCCCGAGCGGGCTCCACGCCTCGGTGGCGATCGCGTGATCGGCGTGGTAGCGGCGCAGTTCAGGCTGGGACAGCGTGGGATGGAGTTCGATCTGGTTCACCGTGGGGATCTCGCCCAACTCGGCGATCAGGGTCTCCAGATCGGTCACCCGGAAGTTGGAGACGCCGATCGAAGCGATCCGGCCCTGCGACTTCAGTGCCTGGAACGCGCGGAACGTGTCGATGTACCGACCGGCCGACGGAACGGGCCAGTGGATCAGATACAGGTCGAGATAGTCCAGGCCCAGGCGCTGCATGCTCGTATCGAAGGCGCGCAGGGTGCTGTCGTAGCCCTGGTCGGAGTTCCACAGCTTGGTGGTGATGAACAGTTCGTCGCGGGGGATCCCCGACTCACGGATGGCGCGGCCTACGCCTTCCTCGTTTCCGTAGACCGCGGCCGTGTCGATACTGCGGTAGCCGACCTTCAACGCCTCGGCCACCACCCCGGTGACGTCTTCCGCGGGCACCTGGAACACCCCGAAGCCGAGCTGTGGGATCACGTTCCCGTCATTGAGCACGATGGTGGGGACAGGGCTGCTATCACTGCGAAAGGTCACCCCTTCGACCGTAGAAGCGGTTCGGGGTGCCGTCAACGACGGTGCGTGGTGTGTTTCACGTGCCCGCGAGTCCGATTCGTCGGTATCTGGCCTGGCGCAGGGTACGTAGTTCGGCCGGATCGCCGCCGCGCAGGGCCGCCAGTTCGGCCGCGATCGCGAGGACCGTGCGACGGGCGAAGGCGACCGGCTCGTCCGCGGCGTCGGGGTACTCCTCGACGATCCGGTCCACCACACCGTCGGCGAGCAGATCAGCTGACCGGATGCCTTGCGCCGCGGCCATTTCCGGTGCGTGCGCGGTATCGCGGAAGACGATGGCGCTCGCCCCTTCCGGTGGCAGCGGGGCCAGCCAGCCGTGTCGCGCGGCGAGCACCCGGTCGGCGGGCAACAGCGCAAGCGCGCCGCCGCCGGTGCCCTGGCCGAGCAGCACGGAGACGGTCGGAGTGTCGAGGGTGACGAGATCGGCCAGGCAGCGGGCGATTTCAGGAGCCAGCCCCCGTTCTTCGGCCTCCTTGGACAGGGCCGCACCGACAGTGTCGATGACGAGCACCAGCGGCAGCCGCAATTCCCGCGCGAGAACCATCGCCCGTCGCGCCTCGCGCAGGGCGGCCGGGCCCATGGTGTGCTCGCCCTCCTGGCCGGATCGGTCGTGTCCGAACACGACGCACGGTTGCCCGGCGAAGCGAGCGAGGGCGAGCAGTACGGTGCGATCGGACTCACCTCGGCCGGTGCCACTGAGCGGAACCCGTTGTGTCGTATGACGAAGCAGGTCACGAATGCCCGGTCGTCCCGGCCTGCGCGAGCTGAGTACCGAATCCCAGGCGCTGGCGGTCGGATTCGCCTGCGTCACCGGACTGCGCACCGGCGCAGCCCAACCCGGCTCGGTCGTCACCGGCTCGACCGCGCCACTGGCGACACTCATCGCCCGGTGCGCGATGCGGCGAAACACCTCCACCGACACCACGCCGTCGATCACACCGTTGCGATAGAGGTTCTCCGCGGTCTGCACGCCCGGCGGAAAAGGCCTGCCGTACAAGGCTTCGTACACGCGTGGCCCGAGGAACCCGATGAGTGCGCCGGGTGCGGCAAAGGTGATGTGCCCCAACGAACCCCACGATGCGAACACCCCACCCATCGTCGGACTACGCAGATACACCAGGTACGGATGACCCGCCGCCTTGTGCACGGCCACCGCACCCGCGATCTTCACCATCTGCACGAAAGCGACTGTCCCCTCCTGCATCCGAGTGCCACCGGAGGTAGGCGAGGCGATCAACGGCAGCCCGAGTTCGGTAGCGCGCTCGACCGCACACACGATCCGCTCCGCCGCGGCCACCCCGACCGAACCGGCCAGAAACGCGAACTCACAGGCGATCACCGCGACGCGGCGCCCGCGCAACAGGCCCTCCCCCGTCAACACGGCCTCATCGGTGCCCGCCCGATCGGCCGCGGCCACGAGCTCCTGCCGATAGCGGGGCGACGTCGCTACCTCGATCGGCGGCCGATCCCAACTCACGAACGAGTCCGCGTCGAGCAACTGTTCGAGCAGGTCATCCGCCGACATATGCACGCTGTGAGCGTAGCCGGACCGGGTCCGAGTGGTTCACACATTCGTGGCGCCATGTTAGAACACCTTGACTTTATGTTGTGTTTTTACAACACTCTGTTAGGTGAGCCCAGTCAGACGAGGGGAAACCCTGCCGATCTTCAATCGCATCGCCGTGTTGCGCGCGGAGCATCGGATGAGCCGGGCGGCGCTTGCCGAGGCCGTCAACGTCAATGTCCAGACGATCGGCGCGCTCGAGCGTGGCGATCACTATCCGAGCCTCGATCTGGCGATGCGCATCTGCGATGTGTTCGCACTACCGATCGAAGTCGTGTTCTCCCGCAAGGAATTCGGGCCGCTCTCGGCCGAGCTGTACCCACGCACGAAAGGTGAAATGCCATGACCAGCACACTCATCGACCGCTATCAGAACTATCGGGTCCGGCGCTGGCTCATCCAGGAACAACGAACCGCGGGGATGCTGCGGAGCTGGCGACCGCTTCGTCGGCGACGGATGCTGGTGATCGGTGTGGTGATCGCGCTGCTCGGAATCGCCGTCGCGGGGGTGATGTGCGCGCTGAATCTGGCGGCGGCTCCGGTGGTCGCGCTCATCGCGCTGATACTGTTTCTGCCCAGCTGGACAATGCTGCGGATCGCGTCGGGCGGGCAGGACCACGCGCCCGACCCGATGCTCGATGAGCTGGAGATCGCCGAACGCAACAAGGCGCGCTCGGCGGGACTGGCGATCACCCAGACGCTGACGGTGCCACCGCTGGCGTACCTGGTCTTCGTCAGCGCGATCGCGCCGGAAGCCGAGGCCTATCGCACCGCCTACGCGGGCGGACTGATGATGCTGGCCACGATCTTGGCAGGCGGTTGCGCGCCCGCGATGATCCTCGGCTGGACCAGGCCCGATCCGGAACCCGAGTCCTGACACGAGCACGAACTGAGCGAGGAGCGGGGCTGCTGCCTTCATCGCGGCAGCCCCGTCCATCGCTGGAGAACCAGCTCAGTAGCCCTGCATGACCTTGCGCAGTGCGTACTCGGTCAAGGCGACCAGTGCCTGCTTGGCAGGCTCCCGGCGACGGGCGTCGATCGACATGATCGGCACGTCGGCGGGAACCGCAAGGGCCTGGCGGATGTCCTCGAGCGGGTACTTCGGCGCGTCGTCGAACTCGTTGAGCGCCACCAGGAACGGCAGCCCGCGGGCCTCGAAGTAGTCGACAGCGGCGAAGCTGTCTTCGAGCCTGCGGGTGTCGACCAACACCACGGCGCCGATGGCGCCGCGGATCAGGTCGTCCCACATGAACCAGAACCGGTACTGGCCCGGCGTACCGAACAGGTACAGGACCAGGTCGTCGGCGAGGCTGATACGGCCGAAGTCCATCGCCACCGTGGTGGTCGATTTCTGCGGAATACCGGTCAGGTTGTCGATTCCGGTACTGGCGTTGGTGACCAACGCCTCGGTGCGCAGCGGAACGATCTCCGACACCGCGCCGACCATCGTGGTCTTACCCACGCCGAAGCCGCCGGCGACCACAATCTTCGCCGAAGTCGGCTTGGCCGTACGGGTGTCGACCTGCGCCGTCGAATCAAATACGCCGGAGTCCACTGAGAACCCTTTCGATCAGCTCGCGACGTTCATCGTCGCTGGAATCGTCTTTCAAAGTTGCCGAAACCCGGACGTGACCGGCCTCGATCAGATCGGCTACGAGTACCCGGGCCACCCCGATCGGGATGTACAGCTGGGCAGCTATCTCGGCAACGGACGGCGATTGCCTGCACAACTCCACGATGGACGTTTCGAGGTTGTTCAGTTCGTACTGCCGCTCCATGGCGACCGGATGCGATGCGACGAGTGCCTCCAGCGCCAACTCGACCGCCGGCCTGGTACGGCCGGCAGTCAAGGAGTACGGGCGAACGAGGCTGGGCTCGGCGCTCCCCATGCGGTGATCGTCTATGTCCATCCCACCATCAGGAACCCATCGTGACGCGAGGCGTGGCTTGGACCGTCTGGCCAACGCGCTCGACCAGAAGTGCCATTTCGTAGCCGACCTGACCGATGTCACACGAGGTGTTGGTCAGGACCGCGAGATACGAGCCGTCACCGACTGCCATCAGCAGCAGGTAACCGTGCTCCATCTCGACGACGGACTGGAGTACCGTACCGCCTTCGAACAGATTCGACACGCCGACGGACAGGCTTGCCAGTCCGGCGGTCACGGCGGAGAGCTGCTCGGCGCGGTCGACCGGGAGCTGAGCGCTCGCGGCCATCAAGAGTCCGTCAGCCGAGACCAGAACGGCATGGGCTACGCCAGGAACCTCGTTGGCGAAGTTCGAAACCAGCCAATCCAGCTGACGGTTCGTACCACCTAGATCGGGGTTCATCGGTCTCCTTTATCTCCGGTTAGGTTCATTGCCTTCATTGCGCGGCCATCCCGGACGCCCTGCTGGTGACGACTCAGGCTGTTGCGGATCGTGGCGGGATCGCGTTGTTGCGGGGTGCGATCGGCGGTGCCGCTCACACCACCCGGTACGAGCCTTCCGCCTGGACTGCGCTGAGGCAAGCCGGCGGCGGTACGCACCTCGGACTGGGCTTCGCTGGCCGCGCGAGCAGCCTGCCAGCCGTCGTCACCCGGCGATTCGAAGGCGGCGGCCATCTGGTTCCGGTCAGAACTCTCGTCCGTGAGCCACGCCGACATCATCTCAGCGAAGATCGGTGTTCCGCCCATCACGGAATCACCTTCCGGTGCCGGCTGCAACCTGGTCTGGAAGAACGACGCAGCCTTGACCGGATTGGACCGGAAGCTGTGCCGACCCGGATCACGCCCTGCCGACGCAGCGTTATCCGGACCCACAGGGTCCCGATCCCGTTGCGGCAGAGCTACTCCGGGCCCGGCGGTCGCCTGCGGTACAACACTAGCCCCGGGATCGCGCTGCGGCAGCCCAATCGGCGCAGCCGCACGCTGGGGCAGGCCGTTGGACGCGTCTCGCTGCGGTTGACCTGCGGCTGGGGTGCGCTGGGGCAGACCGTTGGCGGCCGGATCCTGCTGCGGCGCGGGGTTTGCGCGCTGCGGCAGACCGTTGGCCGCACGGGCGGGCTGGGCCCGCGGCGGGAGTCCGTCGGCCGGCTCACGTTGTGGCAGACCACCGCTCGGATCACGCTGCGGCAGACCGGTCGACGGATCACGCTGCGGGAGGCCGCCGCTCTGATCCCGCTGTGGTAGGCCCATTGACGGATCGCGCTGGGGCAGACCACCGCTCGGGTCGCGCTGCGGGAGACCGGTCGACGGATCACGCTGCGGCAAACCACCGCTCGGATCACGCTGGGGCAGACCAGTCGACGGATCACGCTGCGGCAAACCACCGCTCGGATCACGCTGGGGCAGACCACCGCTCTGATCGAGCCTCGGCAGACCGCCGGACTGATCTCGATGCGGCAGGCGCGGCGTGGGTTCACGCTGCGGCAGACCGCCCGAGGCATTGCCCCGCTGCGGGAGACCGGTCGCCGGATCACGCTGCACCGGCGGCGCGGAATCACGCTGCGGCGCAGTGTTTCCCTGGCCACGCTGCGGTAGACCCGTTGCCGGGTCACGCTGCGGCAGGCCACCGGTCTGCTCACGCTGCGGCAGACCCATCGACGGATCACGCTGCGGCAAACCACCGGCCTGATCACGCTGCGGTAGTTGCTGCGACGGATCACGCTGGGGAAGGCCGACCGAAGGATCACGCTGCGGTGCGCCGTTGGCGCCGGGCGAACGTTGCGGCAGACCACCGGGGGTGCTCCCCCGCTGAGTCTGTGCCGGATCACGCTGGGGTGCCGAATCACGCGGCGGCTGCGCGGGCGGCTGCGCGGAATCCCGCGAGGGCGCGCCGTTCGCACCCGGCTGACGCTGCGGCAACCCACCGGCCTGCGACGGCTTCTGCTCACCCGGACCCTGCGGCCCCGGCCCGGCGGGCGGACGCTGCGGCCCACCCGGTGCCAGATTGCGCTTGGGCATGCTCGCCGCGGCGAGCTTGCCGCGCTGCGGCACATTTCCCTGTCCCGGTGCGGGCGGACGCAGCGACGGCGACGGCTGGTCGGTCGCGTCCTGAGCCATGCCCGAAGACATCGAGTTACCCGGCTGACGCTGTGGCAACCCACCGCCGGCACCCGCCGGGGCCGGTCCGCTCACGCCGGGATCCACGGTGACCATCACGTTGCCACCCGGGGTGCGGGTGATCGCGCGGGTCTGCATGGTGCTCGGCTGCTGCTGCGGGTTCGGCCGCTGCTGCTGCGGGTCCGGTGCCTGCTGCTGCTTCTGCAGCTGATGCGGCGGTACGACGGGCCCACCGCCGCCACCCGAGACGATCAGGCCGACCGGCACGTGCACGGTGACGGTGACGCCGGGATCGCGGGCGGTGTCGAAGGTCGGGCGCAGTCGCACGGTGAGACCGTGCCGCTCGGCCAGTCGGCCGACCACGAACAGACCCATGTGGCGGGCGGTGTCGGGGCCGGGCTCGGCGGTCTGCTCGAGCCGGTGGTTGATCTCCGACATCTCCACGGGCGGCATACCGATACCGCGGTCGGCGACCTCGATCAGCAGACCCTGGTCGTGCGCCTGGGCGAAGGTGAACTTGACGTCGGTTTCCGGCGGGGAGGCCCGCAGCGCGTTGTCGAGCAGCTCGGCGAACAGGTGCGCCATGTCGGAGGCGGCCGGTTCGACCAGCGAGCCACGCGGGGTGGCGCCGAGCTTGACCCGCTCGTAGTCCTCGACCTCGGAGATCGCGGCGCGCAGCACGTCAGCGATCTCGACCGGGGCCGACTTGGTCCTGCGCTGCTTGGTGCCGGCGAGGATCAGCAGGTTGTCACCGTTACGGCGCATGCGCGCGGCGAGGTGGTCGAGCCGGAAGAGGTTCTCGAGCAGGCGCGGGTCCTTCTCGTCGTACTCCATCGCCTCGATGAGGGTGAGCTGATGGTCGACGAGCGACTTGGACCGGCGCGCCAGGGTCTCGAACATGTCGTTCACCTGCGAACGCATCTGCGCCTGATCACTGGCAAGGCGCAGGGCCTGACCGTGGATATCGTCGACGGCGCGGGCGAGCTGGCCGATCTCCTCGTCGGAGCGCACCGGCATCGGCTCGAGCGGCACATCCTCGGGCGCGGCACCGTTGCGGAGCTGGGCGACCTCGTGCGGCAGATCGGATTCGGCGACGCGCAGCGCGGCCAGGCGGAGGCGGTGCAGCGGCACGATCATCGAGCGGGCCACGAACACGGCGAGCATCAGCGCGGCGAGGATCGTCGCGATGACCACCGCGGTGTAGGTCCAGGCGCCGGTCGCGGCCGTGTTGGTGAGCTCGTTCATGGAGGATTCGATGGCCTGAGTGGCCTGGTCGACGACGCCCTCGTAGCCGGCGAGACTGGTGAGCAGCGAGGTACGCATGTCACCGACGGGGAGTTTGCCCGCTTGCACGTCGGGACCGGTGGCCAGGTTCTGGCGGACGTCGGCCTGCGCCTTGAGATCGGCGATCACCCGGTCACCGTCGGGGAAGCGGTTGGCGAGCACATCGAGCAGGTGTCGCTCGGTGCTGACGCCGGTGAGGTAGTTCTGGCCGCCGGTCGGAATACCGCGCAGCATCTCGGAGATGCCTGCGAGCTGGTCGACGAGAACCGAGCGCGTGTTGAGCGAGTCGACCAGGCGCAGCTTGGCCGTGTCCATGACCGGATCGCTCACCTGGGCGATCGTGGACTCGACGATGCTGACGCTGTCTTTACGCATCTGCTCGACCGAGGCCAGCGCGGGCTCGGGCGAGGAGGTGAGCGCATGGCCCTGCGCGCGCACCGCCTTGGCTTGGGAGATCATCCGCTCGAGAGCGGAGTGCGCCCTCGGCAGTTCGGTGAGCCTGCCGAGCGATGTCTGCGCCGCGGCGATGGCGGTGTCGAGGTCGGTGAGGTCCTTGTCGGTGACAAGGGTCGCCCCCGGCCCTGCGGGCACCATCTGGCTGCCGGTCACCTTCGCCGAGGTTGCGCTCAGCGCGGTGACCGACGGAATCGTGTCTACCTGCTCGTTGATACTGGAGAGCCGGTTGGCCTCCGAGAACTCGGCGGTAATTCTCGACACGCCGAGCCCGACCGCGACCGCGAGTGGCACGGCAAGCACGGCCGTAACCTTCCAACGCAGGTCCCAGTTGCCGAGCGCCCAGCGTTTGCTGCCGGACCTAGCGGCGTCACGCATCTCCCACTCACTTTCCAAACTGGCCTCGTACCGTACGCCTGAGGCGAACCTCCACAGGCGCGATGGTGGCTCGCCAGTGGCTGCTGGCCGAGAACTACGGCTGGCCGAGAAATTGCGTCTACGACTGCCCGAATAAGTGACATCGGATTCTAACGGATCAATAACTTCTTGGCTGACTCCCGGTCGAGGTCCGCTCGATGACCAGCCTGTTGTAGGCAAAACCAAAGGTCGCGGCACCCCCTCGGGTGTCGCGTGAAGTCTGCCACAATCATCTGGATCTATCGAGCGGGCATCGAAGCGAGGCTAGGGAGTCACGGGGTTGGACACCGAACACGAGTACCGGCCGGTCTATCAGACCAGCCTGGTCGACCCGGCCGAGTTCTGGTCCGCCGCAGCTCAAAGCATCGAGTGGGATGCCGAACCGCAGCAGATCGTGGACGCCGCCGACAAACGGTCGGCCCGATGGTTCCCGGATGGGCGCCTCAATACTTGTGTGAACGCACTTGACCGCCACGTCCGGGCAGGCACTGTCGACCAGGGTGGACACGCCGATCAACCCGCCCTCATATATGCCTCCGCTATGACGGACACCACCACGATTTACACCTACGCCGAATTGCTCGACACCGTGGCGGAGTTCGCCGGTGCCATGCGCGATCTCGGGGTGGTGGCCGGTGATCGGGTGGTGATCTACCTGCCGATGATCCCCGAAGCAGTGATCGCGATGCTGGCGTGTGCCCGCATCGGCGCGGTGCACTCGGTGGTGTTCGGCGGATTCGCCGCACCCGAGCTGGCCGCCCGCATCGACGACGCCGAGCCGGTCCTGATCATCACCGCCTCGGGCGGGCTGGAGCCCAACCGCCGCATCGAGTACCCGCCGATCGTGATGGCCGCGCTCGATCTGGCCGAGACCGCGTCGGTGCGCACGGTGATCGTCAAGCAGCGACCCGAGTTCACGACGATCGAGTTCGCCGCCGCCCTGCCCGCCACCGACGTGCTGCCGTCCTCGGAGCAGACGGTCGCCGCCCGCTGGGTCGATTGGCAGGCCACGGTCGACGGCGCCGCGCCCGCCGATCCGGTCTCGGTGGCTGCCACCGATCCGCTCTACATCCTCTACACCTCCGGCACCACCGGGAAACCCAAGGGCGTGGTGCGCGACAACGGCGGGCACGCCGTCGCACTGGCCTGGTCGATGCGCAATATCTACGACGTCGGCCCTGGTCAGGTGTTCTGGGCCGCCTCCGATGTGGGCTGGGTCGTCGGCCACTCCTACATCGTCTACGCGCCCCTGCTGGTGGGCGCGACGACCGTGCTCTACGAGGGCAAACCCGTCGGCACCCCGGATGCCGGGGCGTTCTGGCGGATCGTCGACGAGCACAACGTGCGGGTGCTGTTCACCGCGCCCACGGCGTTGCGCGCGATCCGCCGCGCCGACCCCGAGGCCACCGCGGCCCACCGGCACGACCTGTCCCGGCTGCGCGCGCTGTTCTGCGCGGGCGAGCGCCTCGATCCGGCCACGCTCGACTGGGCGAGCAACACCCTGCTCGCCGACCATCCCGATACCCCGGTGGTCGATCACTGGTGGCAGACCGAGACCGGCTGGCCCATCTGCGCCGACCCGCTCGGCCTGCAGGAACTGCCCGTCAAGCCGGGTTCGGCGAGCGTGCCGGTGCCGGGTTACCGGCTGCGCGTACTCGACGCGAACGGCAACGCGGTACCCGCCGGAACCGAGGGCAACATCGTCATCGGGCTGCCGCTGCCCCCCGGGTGCCTGACCGGGCTGTGGCGCGACCGGGATCGCTTCGTCCGCTCGTACCTGTCGGCCTTCCCCGGCCACTACCTCACCGGTGACGCGGGCTACTTCGACGAGGACGGCTACCTCTACGTCCTCGGGCGCAGCGACGACGTGATCAATATCGCCGGGCACCGCCTGTCGGCGGGCAGCATCGAAGCCGCCATCGCCGGGCACTCCGCTGTCGCCGAGTGCGCGGTGATCGGCATGCCTGATGAGCTCAAGGGCAGCCTCCCGCTGGCGTATGTGGTGCTCAAGCAGGGTGTCGAGATCGACCAGCGGCAGTTGCGCGCCGAACTCGACGACCGGGTGCGCGCCCAGATCGGCGCCATCGCCACCCTGCACGACTCGATCATCGTCACCGGCCTGCCCAAGACCCGCTCCGGCAAGATCCTGCGCAAGACGATCCGCCAGCTCACCGCCGGTGAACACGTCGAAACCCCCGCCACCATCGAGGATCCCCACGTCCTCACCGCACTCGCCGACCGCATCCTCGCCAACCCCCCGCTGGGCAACCCGCCGTCGGAAGTCCCGACCGGGAACGGCGATCCGGTAGCTCCACCTGCGTAACTCCCCCACCTAAGATCAGCGGGGTGACTACCTCAACGGTGCTTGTCGTCGATGACGACGAGGACGTTCTCGCCTCTGTCGAACGGGGCCTGCGACTGTCCGGGTTCCGGGTACTGGTCGCGCGCGACGGTGGTGCCGCGCTGCGGGCCGTCGCCGAGCAGGCACCCGACGCGGTGGTCCTCGACATGAACATGCCGGTGCTCGACGGTGCGGGTGTGGTCACCGCCTTGCGTGCGATGGGCAACGACGTGCCCATCTGCGTGCTCAGCGCCCGCGCTTCGGTGGACGACCGGATCGCCGGCCTCGAATCGGGCGCCGACGACTACCTGGTGAAGCCGTTCGAGCTGGCCGAACTGGTGGCCAGGATCAAGGCCCTGCTGCGCCGCCGCACCGACACACCCGACCCCGTGGCACCCGGCGCGCTGACCGTCGGTCCGCTGCTGGTCGATGTCGCGGGTTATCGCGCCCTCCTGCACGGACGCGAAATCGAGCTCACCAAAAGGGAATTCGAATTGCTGTCCACCCTCGCCCGCAATGCCGGGGTGGTGTTGACGCGCGAACGGCTGTTGGAATTGGTGTGGGGTTACGATTTCATAGCGGATACGAATGTAGTGGATGTGTTCGTCGGATACCTGCGCCGAAAACTCGAAATAGATGACACGCCAAGGATTTTGCATACGATTCGCGGGGTGGGTTTCGTACTCCGGGAATCGAAATGATCTCCCTGTCTACGAAACGTCGTCGCCGACAATCGTTTTCGCTGCGAACAAGAGTCGCGGGGGCGGCCGCGGCAGGGGCCGTCATCATCGTCACGATCGCCGCTTTCGTGGGTTTCCAGGCTATCGAACGCAATAATGTCACCCAAACCGATCAGCAACTGGAAATCGCGTCGCGCATCGTCCTGATCGAGCCGGTGCTCGCCACCGGTTTTGTCAATCTGACCGGCCTGCAGAACACCATGGCGCTCACGGTGCGCGACAACGGCCAGGTCACCGCGTCGAGCTCGACCCAGCTGCCCGATCTGCCGCCCGGTTCGCAGACCGTCGAGATCGACGACCAGCCCTACCGGGTGCTCACCACCACCGAGAACCAGCCAGCGGGTCGCACTGTCTCCCTGGCGATTCCGACCACCGAGGCGACCAAGGCGACCGACGACCAGCAGCGCTGGGTGCTCGCGGGCGCGGCGATCGCGGTGGCGGCCGCGGCGGCGCTTGGCTGGTTGCTCGCCGGGCGCGCGGTCGACCCGATCGTGAAGCTGACCAGGCAGGTGTCCGCCGTCGGCGAGCCGGGCGATCCCGCCCAACCGGTCGACGGTTCCGGCGTCGATGAAGCGGTGAAGCTGGCCGACGCGGTGAACACCATGCTCGCCCGCGTCGACCAGGCCCAGGCCGAGACGGCCGCCGCGCTGGAGACGGCCCGCGATTTCGCCGCCGTCTCCGCCCACGAACTACGCACGCCGCTCACCGCGATCCGCACCGATCTCGAGGTCCTGCGCACCCTCGACCTCACCGACGAACAACGTCGCGAGATCCTCGACGACCTCGCCCGCAACGAAACCCGAGTGGAAACCACCCTGTCCGCGCTGGAGCGACTCGCCCGCGGCGACCTCACCGCCGAAACCGAGCACGTCCCCACCGATGTCGCCGACCTGTGCGACCAGGCCGCCCATGACGCCATGCGCCACAATCCCGGCTTGTCGGTGCACATCGACACCGACGCCGAACTGGTGACCCGCGGCCTGCCCGCAGGCCTGCGCCTTGCCGTCGACAACGCGCTCACCAATTCGGTGAAGCACGGCGGTGCCACCACCGCCGTCGTGTCGGCGCACCGCACGCCACACGGTCGCATCGTCATCGCCGTCGACGACAACGGCACCGGCATCGTGCCCGGCGAGCGCGAGGCGGTCTTCGCACGGTTCGCCCGTGGTACCAACGCCACCAAGGGCGGTTCGGGACTCGGCCTCGCGCTGGTCGCCCAGCAGGCACAGTTGCACGGTGGGCTGGCGTACTTCGAGGACAGCCCGCTCGGCGGTGCCCGCCTCGTCATCGACCTGCCCACCCGACCGGCCCGGTAGAGATACGAAAGCCCCGCACCCCCGGTGATCGGGGTGCGGGGCCGAGCTCGCTACTACTTGTCGCTGGAGAAGCCGTTCTTCACTCTGCCCGCCGCGCGATCGGCAGCTTCCTTCACCTTGGCCGCTGCCTTCTTCGCTTCCGCCTCGATCTTCTCGCCCTCAGCTTTGGCCTTGGCTTTGACATCGTCGGTGTCGGACATCGAACCTCCACTCTCGTGAGTTCCGCGCCTGATCGGCGCGGGGTGAAGATACTCGCGAGACTACCGCACAGTTAACGCCCAGCGACTGAAGCGGGAATCAGGGAAGAACCTGCGGGATCGACTCCGGGATCACCAGGCCGATCACCGCGCCGAGCACCGCGCCGGTGATCGCGAAGGAGACGCCCGAGGTGAACGCGCAGAAGAAGTAGCCGATGATGAACGCGGCCAGGGCGGGGATGCACAGGATCGCCGCGGTAAGGAAGCCGATGGTGGCACCGGCGGCCGCACCGTTCTGGACGGGGTCGTGGTTGCCCGCCTCGGGGTTGGTGGCGATGTTCTTCAGCTCGGCGGTGGTGGCGGCCGAGAGCTGCGGAGCGATCTGCAGCGTGCGACCGTCCTCGGAGATGACCGAAGCCAGCGCGACGTTGTTGCCGCCCGTGGTGGCCAGGGTCAGCGGAAGCTCGCTGACCTTGGCGCCGGTGGCGGAGATGACGGCGACGTTGGTGGAGTCGGGCGACAGCACGAAGGTGCCGTTGTCGACGGTCGCGGAGATGGTGCGCAGGTCCGGTGAGACGGCGGTCTTGTAGCTAACGCCCTCGGAAACCCCTTCGCTGCCGAGTGCGGTCGCGATCTCGGCCTGACGTTCGATAGCGACATCAGCGGCCGCGGTGCCCGTGGTGACGAGCGAAGCGGCGACGACGAGCGGCAGTGCGGCGAAGACCGCCCGGCGACCCGCGCGAGTGATGTTGTGGCTGAACATGTTCGGTTCTCCCTCCCGATGCTTCCGAAGAATCCCCGAACCCCCCGGACGAATCGAAAAAATATTCGATGTCGATTGACTCGAGAGTTGTACCGAACCACCACGGGTTCGCGAAACATGTTGTGACACAAGGCATAGTTCGGCAGGCTAGCTATCGATCGGCGACCGCTCGCGTGACCCGACGAGCATCCCGACAGCTACCCGCGACCCGGCCTTCCTCAACAAACTCTCAGACATCTCCCACATCCGGCACCGAAGTCCGGGGATACCGTGCCGGATGTGATCGACAAACGCGCTCGTCTGCTCTGCCTTGCCACCGCCCTCGCGCTGGCGGGCGGTGCCGTCGCCTGTTCGGGCAAGGATGCCGCACCGACCGGGATCGCGCTCGTCAACGCCGATTCCGGGCCCACCGGTGCGCGGGTGGCCAAGGCCGTGCAGGATGCGGGTGGTTACGAATGGACCGTCGCGAAGCCAGGCGAGATCGATGCGGCCGACTACGCCGCCGTGATCACCCTGCCCGCCGACCTCACCGCGTCGATGGCCACCCTCGCCACCCCGGAACCCAAGCGCGCGAAGGTCACCGTCACCACCCACGATGAGGCCGACACCAACACGGTGAACGGTGCGGTCGACGTGGTGACCCATCGGATCGGCGCATCCGGTGTCGATGCCGCGCTCGCCGCTGTCTCGCAGGCACGCAACCAGATGACCTCCGTGCAGTTCACCGCACAGCTACTCAGCGCGGGAGTGAACGCGGCAGCCGACGGCGCAGGCCAGTTCAGCGGCGGCGCGCAGGAGATGCTCGGCTTCCTCGACTACGCGAAAGAGGGTGCGGGCCAACTCACTTCGGCCATCGAGCTGCTGAATCAGACGGTCGACGGTGCCGCCAAACAGGCCAACCAGCTGGCCGACGCCCTCGGCGCCACCGGCGTCACCATCGCCGGGGTCCAGGCCAGCGCGACCGCACTCGGCTCGGGCCTGGATCAGATCCTGCCACCATTGAAGGCGCTCCCCTTCGCGAGCGACCCCCAGCTCGCCGACATCATCACCAAACTCGAAGCGCTACGCGGAGTGTCGAATCAGGCGGGCACCCAGCTCGACGGCCTCAGCGAACTGACCGGCGCCGCGGTCGACCCCGACACCGACCTCGGCACTCTCCTGCGCACCGTCGTGGCCCGCCTCAACAGCGCCCGCGACCAACTCACCCAGGGCGCTGAACTCGCCAAGGGCCTGCCCACCCTCGCCGAACAGGGCGGCGCCCAACTGGTTTCGGCCATCGAACAGCTCACCGGCGGCGTCGGCGCCCTGCAGAACATCGTCGGCAATCTCAACAACCAGACCGCCAAGGCACTCGAAGCACTCCCCCCGCGCGGCCAGTCCCAACAGTCCGCGCTCGCGCTGGCCCTCACCGACCCGGTAGAGATCGTCCGCGAGTGAACGAACTGCGGCCCGGTCGATGTCGACCGGGCCGCAACGGTTCACACGCTCAGGGCAGGACCTGCGGGATGATATCCGGCGCGGCCAACCCGACCACCGCACCGATCAGCGCGCCGACCAAGGCGTTCGGCAGACCCACCAAGCCGACACACGGCAGGTAGAGGATCATCGTGGTGATCATCGGGATACACACGACCGCGGCGATGAGCGCCCCGACGCCGGCGCCGATGGCGGCCGCGTTCTGGACCGGGTCGGGGAATTGTGCGGTGGGCGTGGTGGCGATGGTCTTCAGTTCGGCGCTCGCCTCTTCCGTTGGCCGCGGTGTCACCGTCATACTTCGCCCGTCGGCCGCGATCTCGGTCGCCACGGCGATCACATTGCCGCTGACCGTGGTGAACGAGGTGGGGATCTCCCCGATCGGATCACCGGTCGCCGACTCGACGACGATCCGGCCCAAGTCGGGTGCGAGCAGGAAGCGCCCCTCGTCGACCGAGGCGGAAACGGAGCGCAGATCCGGCGCTACAACGGTGCGATAACCCTCACCCGCACTCGACAGTCCGGCCGCGTACTGGGTCTGCTGATCGGCCTCGGCCGAGCACACCCCGGCCCCGGCCATACCCACCGCGACGGGCAGCGCCACCGCCAGTACACGGCGAAAAAGCTTGTGTTGGAACATGATCGAGAATCTCCCTCCCGAAACTCCCGAAGAACCCGGCCCCGGGCGAATCGAACAAGTCACTGTCATGGACAACGCATTGGCAACGAATCACGCGGGAGCCGACAGGCTCCGTCATACGCGGGGAACATTACTCCGCGGCCGCGGGCCGACAGTCCGCACCCCTGAAACAGCAACGGCCCGTACCTCCCTGCGGAAGTACGGGCCGTTGCGGCTTAGATCAGTTCGCGTTGAGCAGGTCGATCACGAAGACCAGGGTCTTGCCCGAGAGCGCGTGGCCTGCACCGGCGGAGCCGTAGGCGAGCTCCGGCGGGATGACCAGCTGACGGCGGCCGCCGACCTTCATGCCGGGGATGCCGTCCTGCCAGCCCTGGATCAGGCCACGCAGCGGGAAGGTGATGGATTCGCCGCGGTCCCAGGAGGAGTCGAACTGCTCACCGTTGTCGAACTCGACGCCGACGTAGTGCACCTCGACGGTGCCACCGGGCACCGCTTCCTTGCCTTCGCCCTCGATGAGGTCGGTAATCACGAGCTCGGTGGGCGCGGGGCCCTCCTGAAAGTCGATCTCCGGCTTGGTCATGCGGGCTATCCCCTTCGATAGATTGCGTTGTCCAACAAACGATGACTAACGATTGTCGATCGCACGATAGTCGCGTTCACCGTAGCCGGTGTAGATCTGGCGCGGGCGGCCGATCTTCAGTGGCTCGGAATGCATCTCACGCCAGTGCGCGATCCAGCCCGGCAGTCGGCCCATCGCGAACAGCACGGTGAACATGCGAGTCGGGAAGCCCATGGCGCGGTAGATGACGCCGGTGTAGAAGTCGACGTTCGGGTACAGGCGACGCGAGACGAAGTAGTCGTCGGTGAGGGCGGCCTCTTCGAGCTGCTTGGCGATGTCGAGCAGCTTGTCGTCGCCACCGATCTTCGACAGGATCTTGTCGGCGGCCTGCTTGACCAGCGTCGCGCGCGGGTCGTAGTTGCGGTAGACGCGGTGCCCGAAGCCCATGAGCTTCACGCCGTCTTCCTTGTTCTTGACCTTGCGGATGAATTCCTTGACGTCGCCACCGCTGGCCATGATCTCGTCGAGCATCTCGAGCACGGCCTGGTTGGCGCCGCCGTGCAGCGGGCCCCACAGCGCGTTGATGCCACCGGAGACCGAGGTGAACAGGTTGGCGTCGGAGGAGCCGACGAGGCGCACGGTCGAGGTGGAGCAGTTCTGCTCGTGGTCGGCGTGCAGGATCAGCAGCATGTCGAGCGCGGCGGCGACCTCGGGGTCGACCTCGTAGGGCTCGGCCGGGAACCCGAAGGTCATCCGCAGGAAGTTCTCGACCAGCGACAGCGAGTTGTCGGGGTAGAGGAACGGCTGACCGACCGACTTCTTGTACGAGTACGCCGCGATGGTCGGCAGCTTCGCCAGCAGGCGGATGGTCGACAGCTCGACCTGCTCGGGATCGCGCGGGTCGAGGGAGTCCTGGTAGTAGGCCGACAGCGCGTTCACCGCGGACGACAGCACCGGCATGGGGTGCGCGTTGCGCGGGAAGCCGTCGAAGAACCGCTTCAGGTCCTCGTGCAGCAGGGTGTGGCGACGGATGCGATCGGTGAAGTCGTCGAGCTGGGCTTGGGTGGGCAGCTCGCCGTAGATGAGCAGGTAGCTGACCTCGATGAAGGTCGAGCGGCCCGCCAGCTGGTCGATCGGGTAACCGCGGTAGCGCAGGATGCCCGCTTCACCGTCGATGTAGGTGATCGCCGACTTGGTCGACGCGGTGTTCATGAAACCGGGGTCGTAGGTGACGTAACCGGTGCTGGCCAGCAGCTTGCCCAAGTCGAGCCCGTCGTTACCCTCCGCGGCCTTGGTGACCGAGATCGGGAACTCGCCACCGGGGTACTGGAGTACCGCCTTGGCGTCTTCGGTGACGTTGGTGATGTTCTCAGCGGGCACGGAAGGATCCCTCTCAGGCTAGAACCATAGGCACCGATGCGGTCGGCACAGGTGCACTTGCGCTAACGCTAGCTGTTGTTCGCTCAGGACAAGCAATCAGGGTTGCCCTGTCCGGTTCTCACACCGACCGCGTGCGGCGGTGAGGTCGATGCGGGGCCGGGGACCTGCGCCGATCCGCTTTTCCGCACCGTGACCCCGACGATCTGCGGCGCCGCTGCGGCGACCGCGCTCGCTGCTCGAATTCGATTGCTGCACAATTCAATTCACTACCGGCGTGGCGTGTGCGCGAGTTACCCGATAACGGACGAAGGCGGGGAAGGCCAGCGCGGCCAGCGCCACTCCGATCACCACGAGTACGCCGCCACCGGCGGCAGCTACAGCAGTACCCAAGCTCGCCGCCGCGAAACCGTGGGCAACGTCACCGATCCGCGGCCCACCTGCGACGACCACGATGAACACACCCTGCAGCCGCCCGCGCATCTCGTCGGTGGCGACATTGAGCAACATGGCCGTGCGGAACGCCGCCGACACCATGTCGGCCGCGCCGCCGAGCGCCAGGAACGCCACCGCGATCCATAGCCACACACCCAGCCCGAACAGCCGCCCGGCCAACCCCACCGCGAGCCCGAACCCGACCATCGCCACACCCCACAGCGCGATGCACACGAGCACCGCGAGCCCCTGCCTGCGCACCCGCGGAATCCACCCGGAGAACACCCCGCCCAGCACCGACCCGACCGCCATCGCCGCGAACAACAGACCGAGCGCCACCCCGCCTTCGGCCGGATCGTAGAAGGTCTCGTGCGCGATCTGCGGATACAGCGCGCGGGCCAGGCCGAACACCATGGCGATCAGGTCGACGACGAACGAGGCGAGCAGGATCCGCTGGCCCGCGAGGTACCGGAAGCCGTCGAGCACCGCGCGCACCCCGGCCCGGCGCTGCTCACCGGTCGGCGGAAACGCGGGCAACCGCCACACCGCCCACAGCGTCGCGAGCAGGGCGATCGAGTCGATCAGATACAGGGTCGCCAGGCCGATCACCGGAATGAGCAGCCCGGCAAGCACCGGTCCCACGATCGCCCCGACATGGAACACGGTCATGCTCAGCGAACTGGCCGAGGCCATCTGCTCCGGCGGCAGCAACCGGGCGATCAGGGCGCTGCGGGTGGGCTGATTGACCGCGAAGAACGCCTGCTGCGTGGCGAACAGCCCGAGCACGAGCCACACATTGTTCACCCCGAGCGCGGCCTGCACCCAGAACGCGACCGCGGTCAGCCCCGTGCCCGCCGTGGTGATGACGAGCAGGGTGCGCCGGTCCATCACATCGGCGAGCGCACCGCCCCACAGCCCGAACACGACCAGCGGAACCAGACCGAACAACCCGGCCAGGCCGACGTAGCCGGAACTGCCGGTGAGCTGGAAGATCTGCTGCGGCACCGCGACCACCGACAGCTGCGCGCCGATGACGGTGACGATATTGGTCGTCCACAACCTGCGATATTCGCGATTGCGCAGTGGTTCGGTGTCGGCGAGCAGCTTCACTCGGCGCAGATTAGCCACCACCGGGCGGTCGTCCCATGTTTGCGCGCGGTGAGATTCGTTACGGCTGCAGGCGTTCGACCCGGGTGTCCGTCCCGTCGATCCGCACGACGATGCGGTTGTGCAGCCTGCCGTGCCTGCCCTGCCAGAACTCCACCTCGTCGGGGCGAAGCAGGTAACCGCCCCAGAACGGGGGCACGGGAATGTCGTCGACGTCAGCGAACCGTGCCGTCGTCTCGGCCAGGGTGCGATCCAGTTCGGCCCGCGAGGACACCGGCCGCGACTGCCGCGAAGCCCACGCACCCAGCCGCGACTCCCGCGGCCGCGCCGCCCAGTAGGCCGCGGTCGCCTCTTGCGGCACCCGCTCGGTCACCCCGCGCACATGCACCTGCCTGGCGAGCGCGGGCCAGACGAAGCTCGCCGCCGCGTACGGGTCGGCGGCGAGCTGGCCGCCCTTGGCCGAGTCGTAGTTCGTATAGAAGGTGACGCCGTCGGGTGCGAGTCCCTTGCACAGCACGGTGCGTGCCACCGGTCGCGGCACCGGGCCCGTGAGCGACACCGTGGCCAGCACCATCGCGTTCGGTTCGGCGACTCCGAGATCGCGCGCCTGCTCGATCCAGGTGCGCAGCAACGGTTCCCAGCCACCGGCCACCCAGGTCTCGTCGAGGTCGGGTTCATCGGCCGCGGCGACGAGCGGATTGCCGTAATCGACACGCATCGCGGCGAGGTCGGCCACACGGTCTTGGTCACGCATAGGGGCGAGATTACTCCGCGGTATGTCCGGGTCTAGGGTTCAGAAATATCGGCATGCCCCTGCAAGGAGAGTCACCATGACTACCAGCTCGGTTCCACAGGATTTCGTCAGCGGATTGGAAGGCGTGGTGGCCTTCACCACCGACATCGCCGAGCCGGACAAGGACGGTGGCGCCCTGCGATATCGCGGCGTCGACATCCAGGATCTGGTCACCGGCAAGGTGACTTTCGGTGATGTGTGGGCCCTGCTGGTCGACGGTGAGTTCGGTCGCGGCCTGCCACCGGCCGAGCCGTTCCCGCTGCCGGTGCACACCGGCGATGTGCGCGTCGACGTGCAGGCAGGCCTGGCCATGCTCGCCCCGATCTGGGGCTACGAGCCGCTGCTCGACATCGATGACGAGACCGCCCGCGAGAACCTCGCTCGCGCCTCGGTGATGGCGCTGTCGTATGTGGCGCAGTCCGCGCGCGGCATCTACCAGCCCGCCGTTCCGCAGCGCAAGATCGACGAGTGCGACACCGTCACCGAACGGTTCATGACCCGCTGGAAGGGTGATCCCGACCCGCGCCACACCGACGCGATCGACGCCTACTGGGTGTCGGCGGCCGAGCACGGCATGAACGCCTCCACCTTCACCGCCCGCGTCATCGCCTCCACCGGCGCCGACGTGGCGGCCTCGCTGTCCGGCGCGATCGGCGCCATGTCCGGCCCGCTGCACGGCGGTGCACCGGCTCGCGTGCTCCCGATGATCGAGGCCGTCGAAAAGTCCGGCGACGCACGGGCATTGGTCAAGGGCATCCTGGACCGCAAAGAAAAGCTGATGGGCTTCGGCCACCGCGTCTACCGCGCCGAGGACCCCCGCGCCCGCGTGCTGCGCGCCACCGCCCAGCGCCTGGACGCCCCCCGCTTCGAGGTAGCCGCGGCATTGGAGCAGGCCGCGCTGGCCGAGCTGCGCGAACGTCGCCCCGATCGCGCCATCGAAACCAACGTCGAGTTCTGGGCCGCGGTCATCCTCGACTTCGCCGAGGTCCCCGCCCACATGATGCCCGCGATGTTCACCTGCGGCCGCACCGCGGGCTGGTGCGCCCACATCCTCGAGCAGAAGCAGCTGGGCAAGCTGGTCCGCCCCGCCGCCATCTACACCGGCCCCGGCCCCCGCACCCCGGACGAGGTTCCGGGCTGGTCCACCATCTCGCAGAACTGAGTCGTCGACCGGGTGCCGGATCACCGGCACTCGGTTCGGGCAACTCGTGCGGATCGGTGGGCGGCTATCGGGTCAGCGCCGCGAAGTCGATCGCGACCGAAGCCCCACGGTCGACGGTGAAGAACGCCGCCTCCAACCGTGTGCCCAGTTCGATCTGCCCGATCGCCGAGAGCGGCACCGGCTGGATCAACCGCACCCGCCACGGCACCGGTTCGTCCCAGGCCCGCATCTCCAGGTCGAGCCGCAGCACCGGATCATCGCGTCCGGTGTAGTCGGCGGCGATCGGCGCCACCGCGAGCACCGTCGCCTCGGCTCGCCGCCCGTTCGCCAAGATCTTGGCCGCGGCCTTGCGCCCCGACTCCGGCACCTCGGGGACGAACAACACCACTCGTTCCCGATCCCCTGGATCGACTCGGCAGCCGACCACGTCCCCGGTCTGCATCCACTCCAGATCCTGGCTACGCACCCGCTGCCGCACCCGCGCGTCATAGGCCAGCTCCCCCGGCACCGACACCCGCACGCTGAACCGGTACCCGCCCTCCCCCCGGCGGGTGCGCACGGAAAGCACGCTCGCCGTCGCGGGCAACCCCCTGATCAGCAGTTCCCGCCGAGCCCCCTCCGACAGCAACCCCGGCCGCCGCCCGAACGCCCACACCCACCGGTCGAGCAGGGTCCGACCCGAGTCGGCCACAACGAGGCTCATGGCAGCAGAGTAATGCGAACGCCCTTCGCGCATGGGCAAATTCCCCGCATCACTCGCGGTCAGACTGCGGCGATCCCGGCGAGGATGTAATCGATTCCGGCGAGGAACTGTTCGCGGTCGTCGTGCTCGCGCAGCTGCTCGGCGATCTGATGGGCGAACGGGAATTCCGCTGGATCCTGCTGTGTCCAGCGGTCGGCGACGGCCGCGAGGAAGGCCGCGCGGTCTCCCTCGCGCACATCGAGTCGAGCGTTCGCCGCGTTCTGGCCGGCGACGCCGAGGATGTAGTTCACCAGCGCGGACGCGGCGTAGAACAGCGACCGCTCGGGGACGGCGAGTATCCGCAACTGCGCGCCGACGCGCTCATAGATCTGCAGCATCGCCAGCTGCCACGGCACCCGGACCAGCTGCGCACCCACCCACGGATGAACATCGATCGCGTCGAAGATCCCGAGCGCGACGGCACGGATCGCGGTAAAGGGCTCCGCGCTGTCGTCCGAGCCCGCGAGGACCCGCGCGATGACGTCGTCGGACGCCGCGAGCAGCAGGTCGCTCTTGTTCTCGACATGCCAGTAGATCGCGCCGCTGCCGGTCTCGAGCCGCGACGCCAGGGCACGGAACGTCAGCGCACCCTCACCGTCGGCGTCGAGGATCTCGATCGCGGCATCGACGATGCGCTGCTTCGACAGCGCGTCGGTGCGTCGAGTGGTCCGCTGAGCACGTGTCGTCATGCACACCATCTTGACACTCCTGGAACGATGTTCCAAACTGGGTTCATGGAACGCCGTTCCAAGAAAGGAATCACCATGACAACACCGGTCACGATCATCGGAGCAGGCCTGGGCGGCCTCATCCTCGCCCGCGTCCTGCACGTCCACGGCATCCCCGCGACGGTCTACGAGGCCGAGCCGTCGGCGGGGGCCCGCACCCAGGGCGGCCAACTCGACATCCACGAACACGACGGCCAATTCGCGCTCGCCGCGGCGGGTCTCACCACAGAGTTCCGCGCGGTCATCCACGAGGGCGGCGCGGCGTCCCGCGTCCTCGACCAGCACGGCAAGCTGCTGCTCGACGAGCCCGACGACAGCAACACCGGACGTCCCGAAGTCCTGCGTGGCGACCTGCGACGAATCTGCTCGACTCCCTGCCCGCGGACGCGGTCCAGTGGGGCAAGAAGGTCATCGGCGTCGTCGCCGTCGACAACGGTCACCACGAGCTGACCTTCGCCGACGGTTCGATCGTGCGCACCGCACTGCTCGTCGGTGCCGACGGCGCCTGGTCGCGAATCCGCCCACTGCTCTCGGACGCGCGGCCCGAGTACGCGGGCGCCGTCTTCATCGAGACCTATCTCCACGACGTCGACGAACAGCATCCCGCGGTGGCCGAAGTGGTCGGCGCCGGCGGCATGTTCGCACTCGCGCCGGGCCATGGCATCGCCGCGCACCGCGAGCGGGGCGATGTCGTGCACACCTATGCCCAACTCGCGCGCCCCGCCGAATGGCTCGACGGCATAGACGTCTCCGACCCCACCGCCGCACTCGCCCGAGTAGCGACCGAATTCGACGGCTGGGCACCCGAACTCACCGCACTGATCACCGACGGCGACACTCCGCCGGTCGCACGCATGATCCACACGCTCCCGACCGACCACCGCTGGGACCGCGTCCCCGGCGTGACCCTGCTCGGCGATGCCGCCCACCTGGCGCCACCCGCGGGCGAGGGCGCCAATCTGGCAATGCTCGACGGCGCCGAACTCGCCATGGCGATCGCCGCGCACCCCGACGACATCGAAGCCGCACTCACCGCCTACGAGGCGGCCCTGTTCCCGCGCAGCGCACAGGCCGCCGCGGACGCGCACCTGATCCTCGACCTGTGCATCGGTAACAGCGCGCCGTTCGGACTCGTCGACTTCCTGACCGGTGTGTCCTGAGGATCCACGGCGAACGCGAGTGGGCCGCCTCACAGCGCCACCCACCCCGACGCCCGCGATCCGCCCACCACTAAACTCGCCCCCATGACCAGTGCGTTCCCGACCATTCCCGCCGACCTCAAGCCCGCCGACGGACGGTTCGGCTGCGGTCCGTCCAAGGTTCGTCCGGAGCAGCTGCAGTCCCTGGTGACTGTGGGCGCCTCGGTGTTCGGTACCTCGCATCGCCAGAAGCCGGTCAAGGACGTTGTCGCGCGCGTTCGCCACGGCCTGCGTGAGCTGTTCTCGCTGCCCGATGGCTACGAGGTCGTGCTCGGCAACGGTGGCACCACCGCGTTCTGGGATGCCGCCGCGTTCGGCCTGATCCGCGAGCGTTCGCTGCACCTGACCAACGGCGAGTTCTCCTCGAAGTTCGCCTCGGTCGCCAAGGGCAACCCCTTCATCGGCGACCCGATCGTCGTCAAGGCCGAGCCGGGCAGCGCGCCCGAGCCCGTGTCGGACCCCTCGGTCGACCTCATCGGCTGGGCCCACAACGAGACCTCCACCGGCGTGTCCATCCCCGTGTCGCGTCCGGTCGGTTCGGAGAACGCCCTGATCGCCATCGACGCCACCTCGGGCGCGGGCGGTCTGCCGGTGAACATCGCCGACTCCGATGTGTACTACTTCGCCCCGCAGAAGTGCTTCGCCGCCGACGGTGGCCTGTGGGTCGCGATCATGAGCCCGGCCGCGCTGGCGCGCGTCGCCGAGATCAAGGAATCGGGTCGCTGGACCCCGGAGTTCCTTTCGCTGCCGATCGCGGTCGACAACTCCTCCAAGGACCAGACCTACAACACCCCGGCGCTGGCCACCCTGCTGCTGTTCGCCGATCAGATCGAGTGGATGAACGCCAACGGCGGTCTGGACTGGACCGTGAAGCGCACCCTGGATTCGTCCTCGCGGCTGTACTCGTGGGCCGAGTCGAGCTCCTTCGCCACCCCGTACGTGACCAACCCGGCGCACCGCTCGCAGGTCGTCGGCACCATCGATTTCGACGACGCGGTGGATGCGGCTCAGGTCGCCAAGATCCTGCGCGCCAACGGCATCGTCGACACCGAGCCCTACCGCAAGCTGGGCCGCAACCAGCTGCGTGTCGGCATGTTCCCGGCGATCGACCCGGAAGATGTTTCGCAGCTGACCCGTTCGATCGACTGGGTCGTCGGTCAGCTCTGAGATAAGACCGCGATAGGGCCGGTGCCCCGTGATCCCATTCGGGTTCGCAGAGCACCGGCCCTTCGTGATTTCACTGCACACATTCGTGATATTCGCCGTGTTTCGACAGATCTCGGTACCGAGATTTGATGTTGATCTATCACCAAAACGCCTGTACACAAGCGGAATTCGTGCGGTGAGCCGCTCAGATTAGCCCCCTGGGCAGCGATCGTGCGCGATTTAAGTCGTGCGTGTCTGCTGCCACGGCCAAGTAAAGTGCACTACTGTCGAGGAAAGTGGGCGGTGTCGTAGCCGACGCGATAGGGAGGTAACGGTGCGTGAACTTCGAGTGATCGGGGTGACGCCCGACTCCACCCACATCGTGTGCAGTGACACCGAGTCCGGCACCAAATTCCGGTTGCCCGCTGACGACAAGCTCCGCGCCGCGGCGCGCGGCGACCTCGCACGATTCGGCCAGATCGAAATCGAAACGGAGGCGACTATGCGTCCTCGCGATATTCAGGCCCGTATTCGCGCTGGAGCGTCCGTCGAGCAGGTCACGGCGGAGTCCGGGATGCCGGAATCCAAAGTCGAACGCTTCGCCTACCCGGTGTTGCTCGAGCGCGCTCGCGCAGCGGAACTGGCGCAGAAGGCACACCCCGTGCGCCCTGACGGTCCGTCGGTGGAAACGCTGCACGAGATCGTCACCGCGGCCTTCACCGAGCGCGGACACACCATCGAACAGGCCGAGTGGGATGCCTGGAAGGACGAAAAGGGGTTCTGGGTCGCCCAATTGCAGTGGCGGCACGGACACTCCGAGATCGCGGCGCACTGGCGCTACCAGCCCGACGCGCACGGTGGCTCGGTGTCCCCGCTCGACGATCCGGCCAACGACCTGATCGATCCCGACTTCGGCCGCGCCCTGCGTGGACTGGCCACCATCCTGCCGACGCCGGTTCCGGCCGCCTCGCCGGTGCTCGAACCGCCGACCCCGGTGGAGCCGCGTCCGCGCGAGCAGATCGCCGCGCCTGCCGCACGTCCGCAGAGTCGTCCGGCGCCGAACGTGGACGAGTACTACGAGCAGCGTCAGGTCGCGGCAGGCGGTGGGACGGCGGCGATTCCGGCCGCGCCGATCCCCACGGCACCGATTCCCGCTGCCGCCCCGAAGCCCGCTACCCCGATTCCCGCGGTCCCCGCCGCACCGAGTCAGCCTGCGGCGCAACAGGAGAAGCCGGCCGAGGAGCCCGCGGTCGAGAAGCCCGCGCCGAAGCCCGCACGCACCAAGCGAGGCAAGGCGCCCATGCCTTCTTGGGAAGACGTCCTGCTCGGCGTCCGCAGCTCCGGCAACTGACGAACACCAAGGGCCTGAATACGCACCAGTGGCGGACAGGGAGGCGCGACAGTGGCTTCTACTCTCTGGTACGTCGATACGCCCGACCCCGTCGCGGTGTTGAAGGCGCGGGTCGAGGCTGACCCTGTCGCGGCGGCAGCCTTGGCCGGGCAGCTCTACGGTGACCACGATGTTCGCCCGCACATGGTCGGGACGCTGAGTGGGTGTGCGGCGCCGGATCGGGACGAGGTCTATATCGGCTGCTATCCCGGGTTGACCGTGGTGTGCACGGCCGAGGCCGCGCTGGTTCACCCGACGAAACTGCCCGATCTGCTGGTGCGTCCGCTCGCCTCCGAGCACACGTTTCTCGTGTCCTACGACCAGAAACTGCACTGGGGCGCGTTCGCGCATTGGGAGCGTGGCGAATTCCGGCGGTCGTTCAGTTCCACCAGGGTGGATATTCTCGAGAACGAGGGGCTCCCGATGGTGTGGGAGCGCACGTTCTGGGCTGGTGAGCATCCGGTGCCGTGGCGGGGCCATGACCATCCCGAACCCCAGTCGCTGCCCTTCGATCCGCCGGATTTCGCCGACGCGGCCAATGCCGAATGGCTCGGTTTCCGCCATCTCACCGCGGCCGCACCCGGCCAGCTCTCCCCCGGCGACCTCGAGGTCTGCGGTTTCACTCTGTACCCGAAAGGCCAGGCGCCGGAACAGAAACATGCGCTGATGGGGCGCCCCGGTGCGGCGACGCGGCGCAAGCGGGGGCTCTTCGGATGGCTGCGCGGCGCCGACCGGGTGCAGTGAACCTCAGCCGAGCACGTAGATGATCGCGGCGATCCAGCCGAGCACGACCGCCGCGGCCGCCCCGGCCAGCACCCACCGCACCACCGGCGTGAACCGCCACCGCCACGCCGTCGGCGCCACCCCGACCGCCGCCACCACGTTCACCCCGACCGCCAGCAGCGGATTGACCGCGGCCAGCGCACATCCGAAGGCATACACCGCGACCCCGCCGAGCAGCGCGACCAGCACGACAACGGTGCCGCCCGCCGCCCACGGCACCGAATCCGTGTGCGCCCGGTAGGGCCCCTCGTATTCCTGGCTCATGACGTGCGCACTCGTTCGTAGAACGCCATCGCCGCGGCGGTCGCGACATTGAGCGAATCGGTGCCGGGTGACATCGGGATGCGTGCGCGAATATCGGTGGCACGCATGGCTTCTTCAGTGAGTCCGGGCCCTTCGGCGCCGAGCAGCAACGCCACCCGCTCCCCCGTCATCGCCGTCGCCAGATTCACCGCTTCGGGATTCGGCGTCAAGGCGATGATCTGGAAACCCCTGTCCCGCAGCAGATCCAGACTCTCCGGCCACCGTGGCAATTGCGCGAACGGCACCCGCAGCACGTGCCCCATCGATACCCGCACGGCCCGCCGATACAGCGGATCGGCGCACCGGTTGCCGAACAGCACCGCGTCCGCGCCGAGCCCCGCGGCATTACGGAACATCGAACCCAGGTTCTCGTGATCGTTTACACCTTCGAGGACCGCCACCGTGCGCGCACCGTCGAGCACCTCGTCGACAGTCAAGTCCGCTGGACGCGACGCGACGGCGAGCACGCCGCGATTGAGATGGAACCCGACCACCTCGGCCATCACCTCCGCGCTCGCGCGGTAGTACGGCAGATCGCGATCGGCGAGGTCATCGGCGAGGGTCTCGAAGCGTTTCCCGACCCCGAGCAGCGCGTTCGGCGCGAAACGCGAATCGAGCATCCGCTGCACGACCACCACACCCTCGGCGACGACCAGGCCTTTGCGGCCCGGCAGGTCCGGCCTGCGGTCGGCATCGGACAGGTCACGGAAGTCGTCGACGCGCGGGTCGGTGGGGTCGTCGATATCGATCACTTCGGCCACCGGCTAATCCTGGCATGCTGGAAGCATGAAGATTGTCCAGTTGATCTTGAACGTGCTCTGGGTGGTGCTCTGCGGGTTCTGGATGGCGCTGGGGTACCTGCTCGCGGCACTGATCTGTTTCATCCTGATCGTCACCATCCCGTTCGGGATCGCGTCACTACGCCTGGCCGGGTACGTGCTGTGGCCGTTCGGTCGCACGGTGGTCGACAAACCGAGCGCGGGCGCGGGCTCACTGATCGGCAATGTGATCTGGTTCATCTTCGCGGGCTGGTGGCTGGCACTGGGCCACGTGTTCACCAGCATCGCGCTGGCGGTGACGATCATCGGCCTGCCCTTCGCCTGGGCGAATCTCAAGCTGGTGCCGCTGTCGCTGTTCCCGCTCGGCCACGACGTGGTGTCGGCCGACGAGGCCGGACAACTGCGCTGATCACTCCGATTCGGCGACGATCTGGTTCATGATGCCGACGGCTTCCCCGAGGACCACGATCTGCTCGGGGCGAAGTCCGGCGAGCTGACCGGTCATCCACACCTCGCGGGCATTGGTCTCGTCGGCGATCAGCGCGCGACCGGCGGGCGAGAGCGAGACGATGATCTGTCTGCCGTCGGTCGGGTGCGGGCGGCGCTGGACCAGGTCGAGGTCGGCGAGCGAGGCGATGACCCGCGTCATCGACGGCGGTTGCACACGTTCTTTGCCTGCCAGCACGCCGGGCGTCATGGCACCATCACGAGCCAGCGTCGCCAGAGCCGACAGCTGAGTGAGCGAGATCTGCGCGTCGGAACGGCGTCCGCGCAGGTGTCTCGTGAGCCGTACGACGGCCAGTGAAAGGTCACCGGCCAGGGCACGGACGTCCGATGGCGTTGTCACAGTGCAGAACTCTACGGTAAGTCCGGCTGTGCTGACGGGTTTCACCCAGCTACTGTTTGGGTATGGACGCCGGACCCGTCAGTCCCGAGATGCCGCATCTGCCCCGATTCCTGGTCGATCCGCGCCCGGTCGTGTTGGGTGGCTTCGCCCTGTGGGTTATCGCGACGGTGGTGGTGTGGATGAACGCGAGCTGGGCCGATGCCCGCCCGGTGTGCCTGATGGGGTTCGTTGTGGGGGTGATGGGGTCTTCGATCTTTCTCGCGCAGCGACGTTCCGCCCGTCGCGGCGACAAAGGCGCTCAGGTGGGGCTCGACACCGACTAGTCGTACCCGGCACCTTCGCTGCGTGCCCGCGCCGATCAGGCCACCGCGAATTCGTCGCTGGTCCCGGTGACCGGGCGCAACGTGCCGTCGGTGCCGAGTGCGTCGGCGTAGTGCACGAAGCGGTGCACCCCGGGTTCGGCGCTCGCGGGGATGTCCCAGGTGAAGCGGGCGATCGAGACCGCGGTGCCTTCTTTGCGCCAGTGGAAGCGGACGTCCCATTCGCCTTCGTTGGCCACGCGCGCCCAACCCGCCGCGGTCTTTCGCTGCACGTGCAGGAAGGTGTCGCCGCGGCGCGGGTTGTGTTTCGGGTGGGCCGAGACGAATTCGACGGCCGCCTGTTCGCCACGTCGACACGATGACGGCTGGATCAAGACGTCACCGAAACCACGCCCCGGTGGGGTCGCGTCGGGGCCCGGCGTGCTCGCGAAGTTCGGTTGCAACGCGGAGACATCGCGCGGTGCCGGACCACGGCCGACTTCCTGCCCTGCGGCGAATGCCTGTGCCAGCCTGCTGAATTCCTGCACATACCCGCACAGCGTGTAGCGACCGAACAGGGTCGACGCGCCCTCGTACTGCTGCGCGTCGTATTCCTCAGGCGTGGTGACGTATTCGTGGTAGCTGTTCGTATAACCCTGCAGCAGCACCTGTTCCAGCTCGACGCCGAGTACCGCCGCCACCGCGCGTCGCACCCGAAGACCCGCGACGATCGTGAACTCCGCGCCCGCGGCGGCCAGATACAGGTCACCGATGCGAATCAGCTGGATCGGCAACACATTCGGCACCCACGGCACCGGTGGCATCAGCCCGAGCGGAGCGAAGATCGCCTTGGGGGCCTGCGCGTCGGCCAGCCAGGCGGGGTGCGGGTGGTCGATGCCGCCGAGGAAGTCGATCATCGGATTGCGCACGCCTTCGGGGATCGGTCCGCCGGGCAGGCCGGGACCGTCCTCGACGCTGCCCGCCGCCAGGGAAACGCCCGCCGCGGCCGGTGAGGTGCGTCGCGGTGCGCCGTCGGGGGTGAAGCGGCCGTCGATCGTCAGGTCGGCGAGATCGATGTAGCAGAGCATCGAGGCGACGGCGGCCGACTGCGTAGCGCCTTGGGCCGCAGCCGCTTTCGCGGCGGCGTGCTGGCGTTCGCCGAGGATCCTGGTGTTGTCGAATTCGTCGGTGGTCGGCCCGTTGCCGGGGGTGAGGTTGAGATTGGGCGACATGTCGCCGGCGTTGGTCTGCGCGAAGGCGGCGATGAAGTCGGCGCCGTCGAGGTGGCGGACGCCGTGTTCGAGGTGTTCGGCGGCGTAGCTGGCGTAACCCTTGTTGTCGGAGCTGATCAGGCGGTTCGCATTGGTCATCGAGGTGTTGTGGGTGGCGAACCAGGTGAGCGCACCGACCTGGCGGCCGTTTCTGGCGAACGTCAACGTGGTCACCGCGGGGTCGATCGCGTCGGGGAAAGCAGCGCGATCGGCGGCCGGATTGCGATCGAAGGCCACGCGCGAGCGGTTCACGCTGGCGTCGTGCAATCGCGCGCGGCCCAGTGTGATGGCACCCGGCGCGACATCCGCGTCGGCGGCGACGATCGCCTCGACGATTCCGTCGACCTCGGCGTCGAATACCTGTCGTTGAAATCCCAGCGTCGCCAGCGTGTAGGCGTAATCGTGCGCGGAACCACCACAACCGGCGTGGGTGTGGGTGGAGGTGAGCACCACATTTCGTTCGGTGTACCGGTCACCGAATCGGCGGGCGAGTGCGAACAGCACCGCGCCGTGCACCGAACCGAACACCGCGCCGTTCTCGACCGCGACGAACGCGATCCGGTTTTCCCCCGCACCGATCACGAACGCGCGAGCGCGCGGGCGTAGGTGAATTCCCGCCGTGGTCTGTTCGAGTTGGGAGTAACCCATCATCCCGCATTCCGCGGCCGGGCCGGTGAGATCGGCGATGCCGAGCCCGAATTCGAATCCACCCGGATTCGCTTGGGCGACCGGCATTCCCAGATTCGAGAGGACGGGCAACGCGGTGGCACTCAGTGCCGAGGCGGCGAGCACAGTGCGGCGGGACAGGGACATCGGGCGACTCCTTCGCAACTTTCCATTCCGGAGACAACCACATCAACTGGTCAAATGTCCAGGATTTTCTGGCGGACCGGCGAATTGACTGTTCGTGGTGTGAGCGCTTAACTCGCACAGTGTCCTCCCGATTGAGCGTCGAAGAACGACGAGCCCACCTGATCGAGGCAGCGATCGGTCTCGCCGAGAAAAAGGGCGTTGCGGGCGTGACCACGCGTGATGTCGCCCAAGCAGCGGGCGTCTCGCTAGGCGTGGTGCATTACTGTTTCGAAAACAAGGACGCGCTGATGACCGAGCTGGTCAAAGCGCTCTCGATGGAATTGCGTGATTCCGTCGATGCCGATGAAACGGTATGGGAAGACGCCGGAACAGGAAAAGAAGCACTTCAGAAATTGGTGCGCCGCGGTTTGGAACTGATGTGGCGCAACATCGAAGCCACTCCCGAACGGCAGTTGCTCACCTACGAGACCACCACCTACGCGCTGCGCGAGGGGGAGTCGACGCCGGCCAAACTGGCGATCGCCCGCGAGCAGTACGGGTTCAACGACAGCACCATCGCCGATGTGATCAACCAATGCGGCGAGGCGACCGAAACGCGGTGGAATACACCGGTGACGACGCTGAGCCGGTTCATGCTCAATGTGATCGACGGGATCGTGCTGCGGTGGTTGGTCGATGACGACAGCGAGTCGGTGCAGGTTCAGCTCGACCTGCTCTCCGAGATGATCAGCGCGCACGCGGAATAGCCCGCAGCACGCCGAGCTAGCCGCGTGGCGCCTGTACGTGGGTGACGTCGCCCTCGCACCACCACGGGACGTGGACGGTGCCCGAGATCGCGCCACGCAGCTGCACCTCGAGGGTTTCGTGCAGGACGAGTTCGCCGACGGTGTCGTGCGGCGACCACAGTTGGCGCAGCACCACACCCAAAGGTTCCGCGTCCCAGGTGCTTCGGCGGCCGGTGCCGATCACCTCGGCGCTGACCTGTTCCGAGACCAGCGGTAGGTCAAGCAGGGTGGCCAGCGCTTCGGCGTGTTCGGTGTCGCCGACGATGAGACGTTGCGGCGGGACTACCAGACCGAAGCAGGGCTGGTCGAGGACCATGGCGGTGCTCGCGTCGATGACCTCGCCCGACAGGGCCCGGACCTGTTCGGGGAGATCGAGTTCGCGCGGATCCAGCACGCCGGACGCGACCGCGGCGGACAGGCGGGCATTGGTTCGGGCGATGACCTCGGGGGCAGGGGAATTCGATGGATCGGCGAGCGCGTCGAGAAGTTCCTCGGCCAGCGCGGCGGACATGACATCGGGGCGGACGAGGACCGGGCGCAGGGCATCGAGGTCGGTGCCTTCGATGCCGGGCACCGCGAAAGTCGGCAGGAGTCCGGCGAATTCGTTGTCGTCCGGGTGATGGAGGCGGCCGAGTGCGATGCCGTCGATGTGGGCGTGGCGGTGCAGCCACCAGGTGGTGTAGCCGTCACGGTCGGCGAGTAGCGCGCGGGTGCGCGGCTCAGACAGTAGGTGGCGCAGGGCTTGTGGCCAGCGGTCTTCGTCGACCAGGTCGAGGTCGCGGACCGCGGTGAGTTCGCGGGGATCCTCGGAAAGGCTGTTCCACCAGGACTGTTCGTCGTCGAGGTCGTGGTCGGGGCCGGTCGGCTCCGGATCGGTGAGTACCGCGAAACCCCAGCCGACACCGATCGCCCGCAAGGCCCGCTCGCCGTATTCGGCGACGGTGGCCTCGGCGATGGTGGCGAAGGGCGCGTCGGGTGCCAGGACCTCGGCCAGCGGTGCACCGGGCAGCAGCAGTTCGTCGGCGGGGCTCAGTTCGCCTGTGTCGTCGGGTAGTTCGAGCAGGCCGAGCCAGTCGGGCAGCGAGCCAGGCGACGCGAACGGCGCCAGCTGGAGTACGGCGGCGACGGTGTCCGGGTCGGCCGGATCCTGCTCGAGCAGATCGCGCAGGGCGGGATCGGTGAGCAGGTCGTCCGAACTCGCGCTGCGGGCCCCCAGACGGCCAAGGAGCGGGTGCGTGGCGTCCGGGTGAACCAGGCGAGCCCAGTGCACCGGCACGGCGACTGTGAGCTGATCATCGAGCACCACGGTGCGCGGCCCGGTGACCAACCGCCCGTCGGCCAGCGGCACCGCGAGCGCGCCCAGCTCCTCGGCGGTCCTTGTGTCGACGACGAACGGTTCCAAGGCGGTGTAAAACCGTCGCCACCAGCGTGGTTCGCGCTGCAACCCGCTCGACAGGTCGGCCAGCGACGCAGGTCCGAGCCGATGGACATCGAGGACCGCCAGCTTGTCCTGACCGGCTCGACCGGACAGTTCCGGAATCACCAACGGGCCGGTGATCTCGGCCAGGATCTCAGCCGATTCCGGTGTGAGATCGGGGATGACGCTCGCACGCGTCGGAGTGCTGCACGGCGTGTCCGCGCCGGCCTGCCCCCACGGCTCGTCAGACGCGAAGGGATCGCCGCCCAGTGTGGATTCGCCCGGGCCGAACGAGGTCGTGCCGTGGGGACCGAAGCTGTCGATCTGGTCGGAATCCTCGGATGCGAAGAGCGCCGCGAGATCTGGCAGGTCGGGATTTTCGGGCGAGGATGGCGTGACGAGGTCCGACGGGTCGACCGTGGTGTCACGCGTCGCGCACACCGGGAGCCACGGGTTGGTGCGAAGTTCGGTGATGAGGGCTTCGCGCAGGATCGCGTCCGCTTCGCTGCGGGCGAAGCCGGGTGTGGGGACCAGGACGAGGCGATCCCGAGGCGGGAGTGCGCGGGCGAAATCCGCGTAGCCCGCGGCTGATTCGGTGATCCGGGCGCCGGGGAGGAGGCGGCGGCGGTCGGGTTGCATGGGGACGTCGGCGATCAGGATCGCGGGGAGGGAGAGTTCCTCGTCGGATCGAGTGGGCGCGCGCAGGACGTCCGGGGCGGTCGCGACCGGGCGACCCTGACGGAGTGGGAGTAGCCAGCGAGCCCTGGGGGTGCGGTACTGCCACCACGCTCGGCGTGTGCCGGACGGGAGGGTGATCGTCAGCTTGGAGAGGGTGCCGGGCTCGTCAGCGCCGACGTCGACGGCAGGAGCAGTGGCGTTCGCGGCAGCAGCAGCGGCGCTCGGGGCAGCAGCGGCGGCGCTCGGGGCAGCGGCAGCGGCAGCGGCAGCAGCGGCGTCGGCGTCGGTGGTGGCGTCGGCGTCGGTGGTGGCGTCGGCGTCGGTGGTGGTGGTGAGAATGGTTACCGCGCTGGTGAATTCGTCTGCTTCGATTCGGATGCGCTGTAGGGCCGGTAGTTCGAGGAGGAGGTCGGGGGCCTCGGCTCGCATGGCGGCGAGGAGGGCTTCGGGGTCGATGTCGTCGCGCAGGTGGACGACGATTTCGGTATCGGTGCCCGCGAGCGGGGTGGTCGGGACCGGCCAGACGAGTCTCAGGACCGGGGGTGCGACGCTCACGAGGTCATCGGGGATGCCGATGCCGTTCTCGTGCAAGGCGTTCAGCGTCGCCGTGCGGGAGAAGCGGAGGGAGCCGGTGGTCGAACGGACCTCGATCTCGTCGCCGACCGAACGCACCGCGGTGAAGCCGACACCGAAGCGGCCGACCTCGGTGGTGTCGACCTTTCCGGAGGCACGCAGTGCCGTCAGCGCGTGCACACCGGAAACGCTGAGTGGCGCACCGGTGTTCGCGACGTGCAGCCGCCCGTCGAGCACCCGCACGATCAGCTCACCCGCGACACCGGCCTTGGCCGCCGCGTCGGCCGCGTTCTGCGCGAGCTCGGTGAGCAGCCGATCCCGGTAGCCCGCGGCCACCAGATCCGCCTCACTGGCACTGTCCTCGCGCAGCCGCGTCGGCGAATCCCGCCACGCCGCAAGCACTCCGGCCCGCAGCTCGGCGGTGCCGAACGGGTCCCCCGCTCCGTTCAGCGCGACACCGACGATCCGTGCTCGTTCAGATCAGCAGATCCCACCGCTTCGCCGGACTCCGCGCCACCCGAAGTGGCCTCGGCGTCAATCTCGGCGGGAACCTCGGTGTCAGAAGCGATTTCGGCGGTGACGACCTCTTCGGCCGACTCGGGCAGCGCGCCCTCGGCGAGCGCCGCACGCTCCGCGTCTACCGCAGCGACCGCTGCTGCCTCGGCGGTTTCCTGCTGGTCGCCGGCACGCTCCGCGGCGGCCTCGCCGACCTCGGTCAACGAGTCCGCGGGGCTCTGCTCAGTCGCGGCCTCGTTGATCGCGGCTTCGACAGCCGGGCGGACGATCTCGACGAAATCGACCGCGTGGTCGTCGAAGGCCTCGTACAGCGGTGATCCGTTGCCGCTGGGGGCGACCACGTCGGAGTGGGCGCCGCAGCCGTATTCGATGTGGACGACGTGGCCGTCGGCGCCCATCGCGTTGCCGCAGACGCCGAAGGATTCGCGCAGCGCGCCGGCCAGTGGCAGGTAGAAGCCGCACATGCCGCAGGTGGCGGGGGCGGCCTTGGCCATCTCGGTGTCGGGGCCGTACTCGGTGAACCAGCGCTGGGCGGCGTCGGCGCGGCCTTCCACGCTGAGTACCTGGACGCGGCCGAGGCCGACCTCGCGGGCCACCTCGTCGATCACCGGGTCGCCGGTGGCGACGTAGCCGGGGACCAGGCGTGGGTCGTCGGCCGAGGTGGCGATCAGGTCGCCGGGGCCGAGGTCGCCGGGGCGGACACGCTGATCCCACGGGACGAAAGCGGGGGCGATCAGTGCGTCGAGGGCAGGCAGCAACGCCGACTCGCTGACCGTCGCGTGGTCGGCCCCGGGGGGCGCGGCGACCACGACGGCCCACTGCCAGCCGCGGTAGCCGGGCAGGGTCGCCTCGAACCGGTGGGTGGCCGCGGTGTCGTCCTCGGCGCTCACCCCCAGATGGACTCCTACCCCGTCGGGTTCCAACGCGACGAGCGCACGACGTGCGACCTCGGCCGCGTCGGCCAGAACGGGACGCACGCCGGACTCCGAAACAGATACTGCGCTCACGGCATACATTTTGCCGTATGAAGTGCAATCGCAGTTCGTTGGCCGTCGTAGTGCTGGTCAGTGTGCTCGGCGTGGGGGCTTGTAGCGGACCTGAGGAGCCCGGTCCGCCACGGTGGCGAGTCGAGGTGATCGGCTCGTCACCGCACGATCCGCAGGCCTTCACCCAGGGCCTGGAAGTGGTCGACGGCGTCCGCTACGAGAGCACCGGAATGTGGGGCGTGTCGACCGCGCGAGCCGCCGACCAGCGCACGGGCACCGAAACGGCCCGCGTCGCCCTGCCCGGGCGGGTGTTCGGCGAGGGCATGACCAAGGCGGGCGCGATCGTCTGGCAGCTGACCTGGCAGGACGGCTTCGCCATCGCCCGCGACCCGGTGACCCTCGCCGAAACCGGTCGAGCCGACTATCAGGGCGAGGGCTGGGGTCTGTGCGCACAGCCACACCGGCTGGTGATGAGCGACGGCACCGACACCCTCACCTTCCGCGACCCGGTGACGTTCGCGCGGACCGGCTCGGTGACCCTGTCCGGCTTCCGCGACCCGAAGCCGAACGAACTCGATTGCGCCGAGGACGGCACGGTGTACGCCAACAATTACCCGTCGGACGAAATACTCCACATTGATCCACAGGACGGCCGGGTGCTGGCCGTCATCGAGGCGGGCGGCCTGCTCACCCCCGCCGAACAGAAGGGCGCCGAGGTGCTCAACGGCATCGCGCAGCTGCCCGGCACCGACCGGTTCCTGCTGACCGGAAAGTACTGGCCGCGCATTTTCGAAGTGCGCTTCGTCGAGAAATAGATGAACCTTCGTCTTCGCCGCGGTCGTGCGCGGCGGAAAATTTGCCAGGCAAACAGTGTGTGCCGCCACGCTGTGGCCGACATTGCTACGGCGCGAGTGAACACGCACAGCCCGAGTGCGACAGAATTGGACCTGTGACTACGCCCCGCGAACCATCCGGTCCCGACCGTGGTCGCCGGGACGGTACTGCCGCCGACCCGCACCCCGGCTACGGGCAGTACCCGCCGCGCGCACCGCGCAAGGTCTTCCCCCGGCCCGAACGGCCGCTGCCCGCCGAGCCGCCGACGGTCCGGTCCAAGAGCCTGTTCCGCCGCAACCGCCCCGTCGACCCGGGCGCCCCGACCACCCCCGTCCCGAACGGCGGCCCCACCGGGCGCATCCCGGACGAGCCCTCGAAGAGTCGACAGGTTCCGCCGTTCGACGAGCGGTCCCGTCCCGTCCCGGGCGAGGACCGGGCTCGACCGGACGACGTCGGCCCGGACGGCACCCGCCCCTTCCCTCGCGACGAGGGCATCGACGATCCGATCAACCAGCGCGTCCCCCGCAAACTCACCGTCACCCGCGTGGCCGCCATGCGCAGCCGTGAACTCACCGAACGCGGCATCGCCACCTTCCAGCGGGCCGCCAAGGCCGACGGCGCCGACCAGTCCGGCCTGACCGCGCTCACCTACGCCACGATGGCGAACTTCGCGCTCGACGCCGCGATCGCCGTCGCCCTGGCCAACACCCTGTTCTTCGCCAGCGCCACCGCCGAGTCCAAAACCAAGGTGGCCCTGTACCTGCTGATCACCATCGCCCCGTTCGCGCTGATCGCGCCGCTGATCGGCCCGCTGCTGGACCGGCTGCAACGCGGTCGCAGGCTGGCTCTGGCGACGACGTTCGGTCTCCGCGCGGGTTTCGCACTGCTGTTGATCTTCAACATCGACACCTGGGGTCTGTATCCGCTGGCCCTGTGCATGATGGTCGGTTCGAAATCCTTCGCGGTACTCAAGAGCGCGGTGACCCCGCGCGTGCTGCCACCGGATATCGACCTGGTTCGCACCAACTCCCGGCTGACCGTCTTCGGCCTGGTCGGCGGCACCATCGGCGCGGGCGCACTCGCCGCGCTCGCCGCCCTGATCGCCGGTTCCACCGGCGCGCTGATCTTCGCCACCGGCATCGCCGTCGCGGGCGTGTTCCTCAGCTTGCGCATTCCGCGCTGGGTCGAGGTCACCGAGGGCGAGGTCCCCGCGACGCTCACCTATCACGGCCCGGACGCGCACACCGAGGTCATCCACCGCGGCCAGGAATCCTCGGTGCCACCGCGGAAACGTCGTCAGCCATTGGGCCGAGCCGTGGTCACCGGCCTGTGGGGCAACAGTTCGATCCGCGTGCTCACCGGCTTCCTCACCTTCTACATCGCCTTCGTCGCCAAGGGCTCTGGCGGCAGTCCCACCGAACAGGCGGCGATGCTCGGCCTGGTCGGCGCGGCGGCGGCTGTCGGTAACTTCAGCGGCAACGCGACCGGCGCCCGGCTGCAATTGGGCAGGCCGTCGCCGGTGGTGCTCGGCTGCACCGGCGCGTGCGCGGTGGTCGCGCTGTTCGCGGCGTTCACCGGGAATCTGTTCGGCGCCGCCGTGGCCGCGCTGGTGGCCTCGGCGGCCAGCGCACTCGCGAAGGTGTCCCTCGACGCCGCCATCCAGGACGACCTCCCGCCGGAGTCGATCGCGTCCGGCTTCGGCCGCTCGGAGACCGTGCTGCAACTGAGCTGGGTCATCGGCGGGGCGGCCGGTGTGCTGATGCCGACCGAGTACTGGAAGGGTTTCGCTGTGATCAGCGTGATCCTGCTGGCCGGACTGCTCCAGACGTTCGTCAGCTACACCGGACACTCGCTGCTGCCGGGGCTGGGCGGCAATCGCCCCCAGCACGTCGAGCAGGAAGTGCCGAGCACCCATCCGAGAGGGACAGGAGACCCCACCTGGTGAGCAAACTCAACGCTCGAACGATCATCGCGCTGGTCGCGGCCGGATTGTTCGCCGTCGCCGCGGTGACCGCGGGGCTGGTCGCCTTCGCTGTCTCGAAGGCGCCCGCGCACAGTCCGCAGCTCACCGCCTACGCCAACGGCACGACCATCACCGTCGACCCGTTCATGTACTGCACGGTGCGGATGCAGGAATGCCAGTACGGCGAGACCGCGCCGTTGGAAGTACCGGCCGGGGCGCCCGTGCAGCTCTCGCTGCCCGCCGAGGTCTCCGAGTCACCCTGGCTCATCCAGCTGATCTACCAGCGGCCCAGCGGCGAACAGCTGGACCGGGTGCTCAGCTTCGCCGACTACCCGGACCGCGCCAGGGCCCTCACCATCGAGTCGAAGCCGGAGCCGGACCTGCGCCTGATCGGCATCGAAGTGCAGCTCCCGATCCTGGCTCGTGACGTCGCCACCGGCCAGGAGAGCTACATCCCGCACGCCGCGTGGTCGATCGTCACACCCGAGCCCGAGCCTCGCGAGTCCTGAGACGAGACCGGCCCCGAACGAATAGTCGTTCGGGGCCGGTTCCGCGAAAACCTCAGTGATCCAGTTCGCGAGCCACGGCCCGCACAACCTCGGAAATACGCTGGGACATCTTGCGATCCGGGTACTTGCCCCGCCGCAGGTCCGGCTGCACGGTGCTTTCCAGCAGCGTGATCATGTCCTCGACCAGGCCGTGCAGTTCGTCGGGTGTCTTGCGCGGCCCGGCGTCCTTGCGCGCGGGCGCCTGCCCACGGTCCCGATCACGAACGACGGTCGGCGGTGCCTCGAGCACCGTCACACTCAGCGCCTGCGGCCCACGACGGCCGGCCGCCATACCGAATTCGACGCGTTGTCCGGGCTTGAGCCCCTCGACGCCGTCGGGCAGCGCGGACGAGCGCACATAGACATCCTCGCCCTCGTCTTGAGACAGGAAGCCGAAGCCCTTCTCGACGTCGTACCACTTCACCCGGCCGGTCGGCACTGCGCTCACCCGTTCATCATTCGGCACCCGAGCCCTTGTGGCCCGCGTTACACAATCTTGCTAGTCGCGAAAAGAACGCGCCCCCCAACAAGGCGGGACGCGATGCGGTGCGAGTCTACCCCGGTGGCTATTACGCGAGCACATCAGTTTTACGGTTCACCGGTGACGAACTCACCCGAGCCGGCCTCGACCGGTCCGCGACGCTCCGGCGATCGCCTGCTGCACGTGGCCCTTGCCCTCTTCGGGATCGGACTCCTGGCGGTGATCGGGATCTTCGTGACACCGATCGTGTCCGACGGCGAACCGGGGCTGTGGCTGTACGGACTGGCGATGCTCGCGCCGGTCGGCTTCCTGCTCGCGCTGATCTTCGCGCTGTGGTCGGGCCGACGCGCACGTTGATGCGTCAACCGATTCCCCCGGAAACTTCATCCACCTAAACCTGTGATCCTCGTCACATAACGGCATGGTCACGAAGTGAGCGCACAGCCGTAGCGCACATTCGCCACGGCAACTACCTGCGCGGACGCATCAGGGATCACCCTGAGACGACCCCGAGACCACCCGGGACCCGCCGGTTACCAAATAGTGACATTCGACGCTGACCGTCGTACCGTTTCTCTCAGCCGGGGCAAGTCCCCGGAACCACCGGCCCGCCGCATCGAACCTCACCCCGCGGGTACCGGACCCCGATTCAAAACACGGGGTGAGGGCGGACCGGGAGACCTCTCAGTCCGGGCCACATGCAGGTGCGAACGAGAGGAAGAAACCCGATATGAGTGGACGCCACCGCAAACCGACTTCCACCGGGCGCGCCGCGGCCAAGGTCGCCGTCACCGGCGCGATCTTCGGCACCGCAGCCGCAGCCCTCGCAGGAAACGCCAGCGCTGCCCCCGACTCCGACTGGGATCGCCTCGCACAGTGTGAAGCCGGCGGCAACTGGGGCATCAACACCGGCAACGGCTACCAGGGTGGGCTGCAGTTCTCGCCCTCCACCTGGACCGCGCACGGTGGTGGCGAGTACGCCGCTTCCGCCAACCAGGCCTCCCGCGAACAGCAGATCGTGGTCGCCGAAAAGGTTCTCGCTTCCCAGGGTTGGGGCGCTTGGCCCTCGTGCTCGTCCAAGCTGGGACTGAGCAGTGGACCGTCCGAGCGTGTCGCCCCGTCGGCCCCGAGCTGGGCCCCGCAGGTCAACGTCCCGCAGGTGCACGATCCGAGCGCCGAAGTGTTCTCGGCCGTCGACCGCGCCCTCACCGTCGTGCAGCAGCAGGGCATCGCCGTGCCGCAGCAGGCTCTCGACTTCGTCAACTCCGCCAAGGGCGCTCCGCTTGACCCGGCCGTGATCGACTTCTTCCAGGCGAACAAGGGCCTGCTGCCCTCCTGATTCGTCTCCCCGGAACACAACAAGAGCCCGCATCCTCGAGGATGCGGGCTCTTGTCTTTCTCGTCCGAATTACACCCGGTTGATGGTGGTCTGGGGGTGTAGGTACGGCAGCGTTGCGGCCGGGACGGGAAACTCGGTGTCCTCACCGAAAGGCGAGAGATTACCGGCGCGGGCCGCCGACAGTTCGGTCACGGCGTGCTCGCCGTCGGCCACTTCGGGCCAGCCGTTGTCGACATAGGGTTTCTTCGATTTGTTCACCACCGGCTCATTCTGACATAACCGGCCACGTAGTCTCGATCGCGTGATCGCGACAGACTCTCTCGCCGACTGGCTCGGTGCGCGCACCGATGCCCAGCTGGTGAAATTGCTGCAGTTGCGGCCCGACCTGGCGGTGCCGCTGCCCGCGTCGATGTCGGTGCTCGCGGTGCGTGCCCAGCAGCGCGCGTCGGTGTTGCGTGCCGCCGACGACCTCGACACGCTCGAGTTCGCGATCATCGAGGCGCTCACGACCAACGAGGACGCCCGCACGATCGGCGCCGACCTCACGCCGCTGACCCGAACCACCCTGCACGCGCAGCTCAAAGATCGCGTCACCAAGACCGCGTTCACCACCGCGCTGACGCGACTGCTCGACCGCGCCCTCGTCTGGCAGGTCGGCGACGACCTCGACCTGACGCCCAGTGCCGCCGAGGCCCTCCCCTGGCCGCTCGGCGCGACGACAGCGCTGCCCGACGCCCTCACCGAGCCCGAGGTCACCACCGCGCTGGCCACGGCCAGCCCGCCCGAACGCGCGCTGCTGGACAAACTCGCCACCACCGGCCCCCGCGGTCGCACCAGGGACGCCGCGCCCGGCACCGACCCCGACCGCCCGGTGCCGCGTCTGCTCGCCGCCCGGCTGTTGCACTGGATCGACGACGAGACGGTGGAATTGCCCGTCACGGTCGGCCAGGTGTTACGCGGCGAGCCCGTCACCGACCCGCACGCCCTCGCCCCGCCCAAACCCGCACTCGCGAAGAACGCCGCCACCGAGGTGAATGCCGTCGGCGCGGGCGAAGTCGGCGAACTGCTGCGCGACGCGGGCGATCTGATCGACGCACTCGGCGCCATGCCCGCCCCCGCCCTGCGCGCGGGCGGCCTCGGCGTGCGCGAGCTACGCAGGCTGGCCAAGCAGACCGGCATCGACGAGCAGCGCACCGGCCTGCTGCTCGAATTGCTTGCCGCCGCGAAACTCGTCGAAAAGGGCCTGCCGGAGCCAACGCCTGATCTCGACTCCACCGACGACTTCTGGGCGCCGACGCCCGCCGCCGACGCCTGGCTCGACGCCCCGCCCTCGACCCGCTGGGTCACGCTCGCGCAGGCGTGGCTGGAGCTGGACCGGATGCCGTGGATGATCGGTTTTCGCGATGCCGCCGACAAGCCGATCGCGGCACTGTCGGCGGAGCTGCGCGTGCCCCACGCGGTGCGCGACCGCGCGTCGATCCTCGGCCTGCTCGCCGAATACCCGACCGGAACCGCGCTCACTCCCGGCGACATCGGCAAACTGCTGGCCTGGCGAATGCCGCGCCGCCGCAGACACTTTCGACTCGAAGCCGTCACCGCCACGCTCGCCGAAGCGGCGGTCGTCGGCCTGCTCGGCCGCGGCGCGCTCGACTCCGCCGCCAGGGCCCTGCTGCACGGTTCCATCGCCGACGCCGAATCGGAAATGGCCGCGGCACTACCGAAACCGGTCGACCACGTGCTGGTCCAAGCCGACCTGACCGTGATCGCCCCCGGCCCACTGATCCCCGAACTGCGCGGCAAGATCGCCCTGGTCGCCAACGTCGAATCAGCGGGCGCCGCGACGGTGTACCGAGTCAGCGACGCCACGGTCCGGCGCGCACTGGACGCCGGCCTCACCGCCGCCGAACTGCACGCCCTGTTCGCCACCCACTCCCGCACCCCCGTGCCGCAGTCGCTGACCTACCTCATCGACGACGTGGCCCGCCGCCACGGCCAACTTCGCGTCGGCATGGCCCAGTCGTTCCTCCGCAGCGACGACCCCGCGCTGCTGGCGCAAGTCCTGGCCGCCCCCGTGGCCGAAACCCTGGCCCTACGCGCCATCGCCCCCACCGTGGCGATCGCCCTGGCCCCACTGGCCGAAATGCTCGACCAGCTCCGCAAGGCGGGCTTCGCCCCCGCAGGCGAGGATTCCGGCGGCACGATCGTCGATCTGCGCCCTCGCGGCGCGCGAATTTCGGTCCGCCCCCTCGCCCGCAGGCCCTACCGCCCCACGCCCCCGAACGACGACCAGCTCGCCCAACTGGTCACCGAACTCCGCGCGGGCGAACGGGCCGCGGGTGCGCGCACCGGCCGCTCGGTCCGCACCGACGGCTCCCGCACCGGTACCGCGGCCACCCTCGCACTACTCCAGTTGGCAGCGAGGGTCGGCCGTCCGGTGAACATCGGCTATGTAGACGCCCAGGGCGTCGCCACCCAGCGGGTGGTGGAACCCCTGCGCGTGGGCAACGGCCAACTGGACGCCGTAGACCCGGTCTCCGGCGCCACTCGCCACTTCACCCTCCACCGAATCGCGTCGGTGGCCCTGCTCGATTAGGGCCTCGATCAGGGCTTTGCCATGCACAACGTCGTCTTCGGATCGGGAACGGTGCGGAACTGCGTCGCGTCGGCTCCGCACAGCAGCTCGTCGGCCTCCCCGTCGATCCGCTTGACCACCTTGAACGAAGCCTCCGGCGCGGTGCAGGCGACAGCCTCCGCGGGCCGCTTCCCGGCATCCGCGTAGCAGCTGCCCTCGGCGAAGTTCGGCGCCAGGCACAGTGTGTTCTTCGCGTCCCCGACAGTGCCGTTGAACACCGCGTTGTCCGCGGCGCAGTCCGCGCCCACCTTCACGATCCGGTAGTTGGACTTCGCCGAGGAGCAGTCGCCCACCGTCGCCTTCATCGCGTCGGCAGCGTTGTCACTGACCTCCACACACGATCCCACCGCGACAGCACCGGCCGACGACGCGTCATCGGACGAGCACGAAACCACCGCACCGACCAGGGCCATCGCGGCCACCGGTCCGAGCACGATCCGCGCCAACAGTCGCTTCTCCGGGAAAATCACTGAAAACCTCACTCACCGAACGGTTCAGGGTGAACACAACCGCCGGTGACGATACCCAAGTGCCCCGCGCCCGCGCTCCCCCATGTCGCAACCTGTCTACCATCACAAAGATGACCCTCGACGACGTCGCAGGCGAGCTGTACTCCCTCGACCCCGGCGACTTCGTGTCCACCCGCGCCGAGCGCGCCGCCCAGGCCCGCGCCGACGGTGATCGGGACCTGGCCAAGGCCGTCACCGCCCTGCGCAAGCCCACGGTCGCCGCCTGGACGGTCAACCTGCTGGCGCGGCACGCGCCGCGCGAGATCGCCGCCCTCCTCGCGCTCGGCGACGCTCTGCGCTCGGCCCAGCGCCAACTCTCCGGCGAGAAGCTGCGCGCCCTGGGCACCCAGCGTCAACAGGTCGTGAACGCGATGACCAAGCGCGCCGCCGAACTGGCCGACGAACACGATCGGCCCGCGAGCGAGCAGGTGCTGCGCGAGGTCGGCCAGACTCTCACCGCGGCGCTGGCCGACCCCGATGTCGCCGACCTGGTCCGCGCGGGCGTCCTGCCGACCACGGTCACCTACGACGGCTTCGGCCCGGCCGGTCTGGTCGCGATCACCGGCGGCAAGGCGACTCCCAAACGTGCGAGCAAACCCGCCCCGAAGGACACGCGAGCCGAGGCCCGACAGGAACTCGACGACGCCGAATCCGGCCTGGCCGCGGCTCGCGCCGACCGCGATGAAGCCGAAGCCGCTGCCGCACAGGCGAAATCGGACCTCGATGCGATCGAGAGCCGGATCGCGGACCTGCGCACCGAACTCGAGCACGCCGAACAGCAACGTCACTTCGCCCACACCGCCGAACATCGAGCGCGCGGCGAGTTCACCGCCGCGCGTAGTCAATTCGATCGAATGCAGCGCTGGGTCGAGCGAGCCGGCGCGCGGCTGAGCGAGGACTAGCGGCGCAGCGTGCCGGGGTAGAGGAACGCGTCACGCGGCGGCCTCGTCCCATCGAGCCATTCGGCCAGGAACTCACCGAGCGGCATCGAGGTCCGGCTCTGCAGGAACGCCCGGAACTCCGGCATCGAGGCGTGACCGTCGCGGTGGGCGTTCACGAAATCTCTGATCGCCGTGAAGAACACGTTCTCACCGAGCAACTTGCGCAGCGCGTGCAGGAACAGTGGCCCGCGGTAGTAGACGGAGGTGAACTCGTCGCCGACGCCGGGCGCGGCCAGCGCGATCTTCCAGAACTCGGGCTCCCAGAGGTACTTCGCGACCGTTTCGCGGTACTCGGTGTCCACATCGGCGTTGTCGATCCGCTCCGGCCACAGATAATCGGCGGTGTAGCTGGCGAAACACTCGTTGAGACAGATGTCGGACCACTGACGCACCGACATCGTGTCGCCCCACCACTGGTGGGCCAGCTCGTGCACCACGGTGTTGAGATCGGCCCACGGCGCGTAGATCGGGCGGGTCTGGGTCTCCAGCGAGAACGGCAGCTCCGTATCCACATAGATCCCGCCTGCCACATCGAACGGGTAGGGGCCGTAAAGATTTTCGAGGAAGTCGAGGATTTCGGGCAGTCGCTGCTCGTCTGCGCGGTTGTCCTCGGATTCCGGCGCGAACGCGCTCAGCACCGCGGTCCCGTTCGCGCGCCGCTGTTCGAGGAAGGTGAAGTGATCCACCGCGAGCGTGGTCAGGTAGCCGATCGTGGGCTGACGGGTTTCCCAGGTGGTGTGCAGGCGCCCGTCGCGCAGCACGTGCTCGGTGCGATCGCCGGTCGACATGACTTCCCAGTCCGCGGGCACCGTGGCGTGCAGCGTGAACGTCGCCTTGTCCACCGGGGTGTCGTTGAGCGGGTACCAGGTGCTCGCGCTGTGTGGCTGGCCGACGGCGAACGCTCCGCCGCTGGGTGCATGGGTCCAGCCTTCGCCCACGGTGTCGGCGGCCTCGCCCGCGTAGTCGACGATGACCCGCATCGGCAGGCCGGGTGGCAGGGGTAACAGGGGTGTGACCACCAGCTCGTGCTCGTCGTCGCGCGTGAACCCCGCGGGCTGGCCGTTGACCGTCACCATCAGCACCTCGGGCCCGCTGTAGTCGAGATTGAACTGCGCCAGCGGTTGGGTCACGCGGCCATCGATGCGGGCGGTGCCGCGCAAGTAGTGATCCACCGGCTCGTAGTCGATCGACACGTCGTAGTGGGTGACGTCGTAGCCACCGTTTCCGTCGAGCGGATAGTACGGATCACCCAGCCCCGGGGCCCCGATCAACGTCGAATCCGCCGCTACCGGACGCACTCCCAGCGCCAGCAGCGCCACCACCACCCAGATCCCGGCCGACCATCGCATGTCGAGGACACCTTTCGCCGACCGGACCGCACAGACTCGACCATCGTCGCAGGCGCACGCCCCGGGCCCTAATAGGCAGGGCGCGTCCGTCCTCGCATACGGCCGGCGCGAAAGTCGAGGTCCGGGCGCTGTGATCTAGCCCAGGTCGGAGGGCAGCTGTTGCGGGTCGAGGAGCAGGCGCTTGGTCGCGGTGCGTTTCACCCGGGCAGCCAGCGCCAGATTCTCCACGAGCAGCTGCCATTCGACGTCGTTGATGGCAGCGCGCGCCCGCTCGATCACCGCGTCGTCGCGGGTGCCCCAGGCGATCGGCATCGCGGTGACCACCTGCCAGCGTTCGCCGACCTGCCGTGGGGCGCGATCGGTGCGCACCGCGATGGCGGGCACCCGTTCACCCGGCTGCGGCGCGTGTCCGGGCAAGGTGCGGACTTTGCGGGTGATCAATGCCCAACTACGCACCGGCGCAGTGGGTTCGGCGATATCGACCAGGGCGAGCAGCACGATCGAGCCCGGCTCGGCATCGCTGACCACAGCGGGGACCAGCACACCGTCGTGGTAGAGCTTTTCGATACTGGATCGGTGCGGCGTCCACAACGCCACCCACAGCGCGATGCCCGCGACCAGCACGCACACCCCCGCGAGCAGAAACCCCCACGCCTGCCCGCTCCACACCAGCGCCACCGTGGCCGCGACGGCGAGGGCAGCGACCAACAGGGCCACCAGCCGCAACCTGCGCAAACCGGTGAACGTCTCGTTCACCGCATGGGCGTGTTCTCGGTCGACCACGAATTCGAAGCGGCGCACGCCTTCCTTCCTAGCACAAGTTGCGGAGGAGTTGCCTCCACTTATCTGCTCAGGGTTTTCACACACCGGACGTTACCCCCCTTTGACCTGGCGAACAGTGCTACACGCCGTCTCCGATGGGCGGCCCGAGCAGGTCGTCGGCATCGACGATGCGGTAGGCATACCCCTGTTCGGCGAGAAAACGCTGCCGGTGCGCGGCGTATTCGGCGTCGAGGGTGTCGCGCGCGACCACCGAATAGAAATGCGCCTGTCCCCCATCCTTTTTCGGGCGCAGCAGTCGGCCGAGGCGCTGGGCCTCTTCCTGGCGGGAACCGAAGGTGCCCGAAACCTGCACCGCCACGGACGCTTCCGGTAGGTCGATGGAGAAGTTGGCGACCTTGCTCACCACCAGGACGGGGATCTCGCCGGAACGGAACGCGTCGAACAGCGCCTCACGTTCCTTGTTCTTGGTGGCACCGGTGATGACCGGGGCGTTCAGGTCGACGCCGAGTTCGTCGAGCTGGTCCAGGTAGGCGCCGATCACCAGGGTCGGGGCGCCTTCATGGCGGGCCAGGATGGACTCGACGACCGGGATCTTGGTACGCGCGGTGGAACAGAGCTTGTAGCGTTCCTCCGGCTCGGCCGTGGCGTAGGCCATCCGCTCGGCATCGGTGAGCGTCACCCGCACCTCGACGCAGTCGGCGGGCGCGATCCAACCCTGTGCCTCGATGTCCTTCCACGGCGCGTCGTAGCGTTTCGGGCCGATCAGCGAGAACACGTCGCCCTCGCGGCCGTCCTCGCGCACCAGCGTGGCGGTGAGGCCGAGCCTGCGGCGCGACTGCAGGTCCGCGGTCATGCGGAAGACCGGCGCGGGCAGCAGGTGCACCTCGTCGTAGATCACCAGGCCCCAGTCGCGGCTGTCGAACAGCTCGAGGTGCTTGTACTCGCCCTTCGTTTTGCGCGTGATGACCTGGTAGGTGGCGATGGTGACCGGGCGGATCTCCTTGCGCTCGCCGGAGTATTCACCGATCTCCTCCTCGGTGAGCGTCGTCCGCGCCAGCAGCTCGCGCCGCCACTGCCTGCCCGCCACGGTATTGGTGACCAGGATCAGGGTGGTGGCCTTGGCCTTGGCCATCGCGGCCGCGCCGACCATCGTCTTGCCCGCACCACACGGCAGCACGACCACACCGGAACCACCCGCCCAGAACGAGTCGGCGGCCATCTGCTGGTAGTCGCGCAGGTGCCATTTGCCCTCGGCGTAATCGAGGCCGATGTCGTGCGCCTCACCGTCGACATAACCGGCCAGATCTTCCGCGGGCCAGCCGATCTTCAACAGCATCTGTTTGATGTGGCCGCGTTCGGAGGGGTGCACGATCACGGTGTCGTCATCGATGCGGGCGCCGAGCATCGGTGCGATCTTCTTGTGCCGCAACACTTCCGCGAGCACCGCACGATCCAGGCTGATCAGGCACAACCCGTGCGTGGGATGTTTCACCAGCTGCAACCGGCCGTAGCGGCCCATGGTGTCGACGATGTCGACGAGCAAGGGCTGCGGCACGGCGTACCGCGAGAAGTTCACCAGCGCGTCGACGACCTGCTCGGCGTCGTGACCCGCCGCGCGGGCGTTCCAGAGCGCCAGCGGCGTGATCCGATAGGTGTGCATGTGCTCGGGCGCACGCTCCAGCTCCGCGAACGGGGCAATGGCCTGCCGCGCGTTGCCTGCCAGCTCGTGGTCGATCTCGAGCAGCAGGGTCTTGTCGCTCTGCACGATCAAAGGACCGTCGGTCACACGTTGCTCCTGTGTTCATGGGCGGCCGGAGCCGCGTCGGTCAGGGCTTGTCACCCGAACGACGCGTAAGACTTCGCCTGTGGGCGGGGACTTGCTGAATGCCCCGATCGGAAGGTCTCCGGTGGGACAGCCTTGTCAATTGTACGGACCGATACCGACATGACCTGGGCGGAGAACACCGAAGCTCCGATGCGCCGTCGCCGCGCGCCGGTCACGGCCGGGGTCCACCGAGTGCTGACTGGACCGCGACAGCACCCTCCTGACCGGGGGAAACTCAGTGCATGCTTCAGACAACGGCGGTTCTCGGGGTTGCGGCGGCGGCGCTCGGCATGGTGCTGACGCCCGGGCCCAACATGATGTATCTGGTCTCGCGCACCGTCGCGCAGGGGCGGCGGGCGGGGATGATCTCGCTGCTGGGGGTCGCGGCGGGGTTCGCGGTCTATCTGACGGCGGCCGCGGCGGGGATCACCGCGCTGTTCGCGGTCGTTCCCGGTCTGTACATGGCGGTGAAGCTGGCGGGGGCGGGGTATCTGCTGTGGCTGGCCTGGCAGGCGGTGCGGCCCGGTGGGGTTTCGGTGTTCGCGCCCGCCGATCTGCCGCATGATCGCGCGCGACGCCTGTTTACCATGGGGTTGGCCACCAACCTGCTCAATCCGAAGATCGCGATCATGTACATGGCGCTGATCCCTCAGTTCGTCGACCCCGATCGCGGTGCGCTCTGGTTGCAGAGCCTGTCGCTGGGCGCCGTCCAGATCACGATCGCCCTCACTGTCAACGCCATGATCGTTCTCGGCGCCGCAGGCCTGGCCGGATTCCTCACCGCCCGCCCGCTGTGGCTGCGCACCCAGCGCTACGTCATGGGCACCGCCCTCGGCGCCATCGCCGTGCTCCTCGCCACCGACAAGGCCCGCCCCACCCCCGCCTGACATCGCTCACCTCCACAACGGTTGTGCCTTTACCGCCCCGGCTCGCCGACCCCCGCGCCCTCTCATGTCACGCTGCTCCGGACAGTTGATGGAAGGAGCGTGCCGTGAGCACCGGGATGCTGATGGGAATTGTGGCGGCGGGCCCCTCCGTGACAGAGCTCGATTCGGCCGTGGCGGCCGTGCATCGAAGCGGCGAGATGATGGGAGTGATCTCGTTCGCGGCCTCGGGCGCGCTGGTCGCCGTGCGCAAGCGGCTCGACCTGTTCGGGATGGTCGTGCTGGCGTGCGCGACCGCGCTCGGCGGCGGCATCGTGCGTGACCTGCTGATCGGGCGAACGCCACCGGCCGCGTTCACGAACCTGACGTACCTGTCCGCGTCGATGGTGACCGCGCTGATCCTGTACTTCATCGCGCCGTCGCGCCGCCTCACCAAGGGGCCACTCGAAATCGCCGATGCGATCGGGCTCGGGCTGTTCTGCGTCACCGGCACGGTGATCGCCTACTCGGCGGGCATCGGCGCACCCACCGCGGCCCTGCTCGGGATGACCACCGCGATCGGCGGCGGGGTGATCAGGGACGTGCTCAGCGGCGAGGTGCCCAGCGTCCTACGGCCCGATCAGGACCTCTACGCGATCCCGGCCCTTTTCGGTGCGGCCGCCACCGCCACACTGCTGCACTTCGACGTGTACGAAACGTGGACCGGGCTGCTCGCGGCAGCGGGGGCGGTGGGGTTTCGGCTGCTGGCTCGCCATTATCAGTGGCATGCGCCGTTGGCCCGGCATGCGCGCGACTGATCCCCACGAATCAGGTTGCCTGCCTGTGGTCAACGCATGGTGACGCCGGTTCGGAGTCGGCGAATTCCTTCGTCGATCGTCTCGTCGCGCTTGCTGAAGGTGAAGCGCACCAGGTGTTTCCAGTCGTAGGGGTGGTCGGCGAAGACGCTGACCGGTACGGCGGCTACCCCCAGTCGCGCGGGCAGCTCGCGGCAGAACGCGAGCCCGTCCTCGGCGCCGAGCGGTCGGATGTCGGCGCAGACGAAATAACCGCCGTCACTGGCAGACACCTTGAACCCGTTATCGCGCAACGCATTCGACAGACGCACCCGTTTGTCCGCCAGCCCGTCGCGCTGCGCGTGAACCCAGTCGAGTTCCTCGTCGATCGCATAGGCGACCGCGGGCTGGAACGGGCCGCCGCCCACGAAGGTGAGGAACTGTTTGGCCGCGAGCACACCGTCGAGCAGTGGCGCGGGCGCACAGGCCCAACCGATCTTCCAGCCGGTGACATTGAAAGTCTTGGCGGCACTGGATATCACGATGGTCCGCTCGCGCATTCCGGGGAGCGTGGAGATGCTGATGTGTTCGGTGCCGTCGTAGACGAGATGCTCGTACACCTCGTCGGTCAGCACCAGCAGATCGTGTTCGACGGCCAACTCGGCGATCGCGGCGAGGTCGGCGCGGCCGAGGACGGCACCGGTGGGGTTGTGTGGCGAATTGACCATCAGCATGCGGGTACTCGGCGTGATCGCGGCGCGCAGGCTGTCCAGGTCGAGCACGAATCGGTCGCCGTCGGGCACCAGGCGGGCCGTCCGTCGCTGCGCACCGGCGAGGGCGATCGCGGCGGAGTAGGAGTCGTAGTACGGCTCGATCAGCACCACCTCCTGGCCCGGCTCCACCAGGCCGAGCACGGTGGCACTGATCGCTTCGGTCGCGCCGACGGTCACCAGGATCTCGGTGGCCGGGTCGTAGGCGGTGCCGTAGCGGCGAGCGCGGTCGTCGGCGATCGCCTGACGCAGTACCGGCATCCCGCGACCGGGCGGGTACTGGTTGAGCCCGTCGGCGATGGCCGCGCGCGCGACTTCGAGCATGCCCGCAGGCCCATCCGTGTCGGGGAAGCCCTGCCCCAGATTCACCGCGTCGTGGCGGACGGCCAGCTCGGTCATCTCGGCGAAGATGGTCGACCGGAACGGGCGCAGGCGGGCGACAGTAGGCGGCACAGGCGGCATCTTCGCAGCGTAGCCCACTGATCATCGACGTTGCCGAACGATAGCGAACACACATGTTTCACAAACGTTTTCCTATGTTGACCTGCGCTATTGTGCGGTTCCCCAACCTCAGCTAGCCTCGCCGTGTTCTACCTCACACACCACGATGGCGTGGTATATCGAAAGGGGCGCTCTATGGCCTCACCTCTGCTCGACTTCCTCCTGCAACCGGCTGCGTCGGAGGTAGCCGGTTCAGCCCTGCAATTCATTCGGGAACAACTGTTCGGCAGCCCGATCGTGGACCTGTTCACCGGTTCGGCCACGCCGGACAACAACATGGGTTCCTCGACCGGCGACCACAACCTCGGCTCGTCGACCGGCGACCACAACTGGGGATCCACCTACCCGTAACAAGTCCTGACCGCTGACCCGCGGGCCTGACGGTGTTGCGGGTCAGCGGGGGCGGGCGCCGGAGAGTTTCGCCACATTGGCGAAATCGTAGGTGGCCCAGATCTTTCCCTCGCGCACGGCGAAGGCGAGGACGCGCACCGGGCGCCCGAACGGCGAGTTCGGGTCGGTGAACACCAGACCCGATTGCCCGTTCACCGTGGCGGCGCCCATGTCCAACCCCGGTTCCTCCTGATGCCTGCGCCACAGGGCAATCGCCAATCGGGCGACCTTCTCCTGTCCGGCAACCACATTCAGCGCGGTCTTGGTCGTACCCCCGGCATCAGCCGTGAAGGTCGTGTCCGGATGCAGCGTCGCCGCCACCGCGGCGACATCGCCGGTGGCCAGCGCCGCGAGGAACCGTCGCACCGCCTGATCGTGCACATCGTCGGCGACCGGCTCGGGTGCCCGAGCCGCCGCCCGGCGCGCCCGCACCGCCAATTGCCTTGCGGCCTCGGCAGAAACACCGAGGATGTCGGCGATCTCGCCGAACGGAACCCCTAACCCCTCGTGCAATACCAGCGCGACTCGCTGCTGCGGCGTCAACGCGTCGAGCACCACCATCGCCGCCATCCGGCTGTCCTGATCGCGGACCACCACATCCAGCGGATCCGGTGTGCGCGAGGACGACGCGGCGGACACGATCGGCTCCGGAAGCCATTGCCCCACATAGGTTTCGCGGCGCACAGCGGCACTTCGCAAGTGGTCGAGGCAGATTCGGCTGACCACTGTCGTCAGCCACGCGCGCAGATCGTCGATCTCGGACTGGTGCACCCCGGCCATCCGCAGCCAGCTCTCCTGCACCGCGTCCTCGGCGTCGCCGACGCTTCCGGTGAGCCGGTAGGCGACGGAAAGCAAGTGCGTTCGATGCGATTCGAACAGGTCGGCGAGAAACGGGGAAACCATCGAGGCCGATCCTACGGAGTACCCCACCGCGTTCGGACCCACGGGTCGGGCACCGGTGATTCCGCGCGGGCCATCTCGTCTGTACTACTACTGCCAACAACAAGGACGGCGCTGGATGAGTACACCCGAGGTTGTGTTAAACGGGATCGTGTTCGGCGAGTCGCCGCGCTGGCACGACGGTCGACTGTGGTTCTCGGATTGGGGCGCGAACCAGGTGATCGTCGTCGACGAGCACGGCCCCGAGGTCGTCGCCACGATCCCGTCCTTTCCGATGTGCATCGACTTCCTGCCCGACGGTCGATTGGTGATCGTCGACTCCGCGGCCCGGCGGCTGCTGCGCCGCGAACCCGACGGCTCGCTCGTGGCCTACGCCGACCTCTCGCCCGTGTCGGACAAACCGTGGAACGACATCGTGATCGACGAGCGCGGCAATGCCTACGTCAACAACATCGGCTTCGATTTCCCCGGTGGGGACTTCGTGCCCGGCGTCATCGCGCGCATCACGCCCACCGGTGAGGTGCGCCAGGTCGCCGACGGACTCGCGTTTCCCAACGGCATGGCGATCACCGCCGACGGCACGACCCTGATCGTGGCCGAGTCGTACGCGAATAAGCTCACCGCCTACGACATCGCGGCCGACGGCGAGCTGACCGATCGCCGCGTGTGGGCGGCGACTCCGGGCGATCACCCGGACGGGATCTGCCTCGATACCGACGGCCAGCTCTGGTACGCGGATGTGGGCAACCAGCATTGCGTCAGGGTTCGGGAAGGTGGCGAGGTGTCGGAGACGGTCACGCTCGACCGTGGCGCGTTCGCGTGCACGCTCAGCCGGGACGGGGATCCGCGGTTGTACGTGGTCGGACAGAGCTGGGGCGACGCCGAAGCGACCGGGCCGACGGGACAGGTCGTTGCCTTCCCCGCGCCCGCACCGGGTGCGGGAAGGCCGTGAAAATGCGGCGAGATTTTCGGGGCCGACTGCCAAGATGACCGGATGTACGAGCACACGCTCACCGACAGCACGGTCTGGCTCACCCGCCCGACCGGGGCCGATATCGACCGTATCGTCGAGTGCTGTCAGGACCCCGATGTGCAGCGCTGGACCACGATCCCCGTCCCCTATCACCGGTCCGACGCCGAGGAATTCCTGGACCGCGTAGTGGCTCCCGGGTGGGCGGACAACGTGCCGGTCTGGGCGATCCGCACCGCCGAGGACGGGCGAGTCGAGGGGATGGTCGGCCTGCACACGCGCGGGCCTGGCACCTGCGAGATCGGCTTCTGGCTCGCCCCGGGACACCGCGGGCGCGGCCTGATGTCACGCACCGTCGCTCTGGTGTGCGATTTCGGTTTCGCCGCCGACGGTCTCGCGCTGGACCGGATCACCTGGCGCGCGATAGTGGGCAACAACCCTTCAGCCGCCGTCGTCCGACGCAACGGCTTCCACTACGAAGGGCTGACCCGCTCGGGCGGGGTGCAGCGCGGCACCCGGGTCGACGAGTGGCTCGCGGCCCGACTCGCCACCGACCCGGCCGGGCCGGTAGACGGGTGGCCGGCTTCGGCGCAGACCGGGCACTTCGCGACTGCCGGCGAGATCGAGTCCGTCGATGGCGGATGACGCGCCGCCACTCGCCTGACGATCGAAGTCAGTTCGGGCGGTCAGGAGCTCGGCGAGCGGTGCCTCGGTGGGCGAGGACGGTGGTGGGGTCTTCGGGCCAGGCGTGCTTGGGGTAGCGGCCGCGCAGGTCGGCGCGGACCTGGGGCCAGCCGTTCTTCCAGAAGGAGGCCAGGTCGGCGGTGACGGCGACGGGGCGTTGGGCCGGGGAGAGCAGGTGGAGCAGGATCCGGGCGCGGCCGTCGGCGAGGGCCGGTGGGTCGGTCCAGCCGAAGATCTCTTGGACTTTGACCGCGAGGATCGGCTGGTCGGCGGCGTAGTCGAGGCGCACGCGGCTGCCGGAGGGGACTTCCAGGCGTTCGGGAGCCAGTTCGTCGAGGCGGGTGGCGGTGGGCCACGGAAGCAGGCGGCGTAGCGCGGTGCCCGCGTCGATGCGGGCGAGGTCGGAACGGCGGCGGGCCGTCGACAGTTCGGGGCCGAGCCAGGTGCCGAGGTCGGCCAGGAGTGCGTCGTCGTCGACAGCGGGCCATGGTGCGCCGAGGGTGCGGTGCAGGAAGTCCAGGCGTTGACGCAGGTTGCGCGCGTCATCGCTCCACCGAAGCAGATTCAGTCCTTCCGACTGAAGTCCTTGCCGCAGAGCCTGTTCGACCAATCGCGGATCCGGCCGACGTATCGCCTGCTCCGACAAGACGATCGCACCCAGCCGTTCCACCCGCCGAGCCACCACATCACCGCCGTCCCACCGCACCTCATCGGCCACGACCACCAACCCCGGCGCCGCTTCCCGCGCGAGATCCTCATCGGCGATGGCCGCCAGGCGAATTCGCCCCTCGGCCCGCCCAGGATCACGATCAGCGATCGCCACCGCGAGCCATTCCGCCGCGGCCAACCCCGAACCGGGCGGCAGCGTCACCGCGGTGCCGCCCGCCATGAGATACGTCGGCGACCCACTCGACCGCCGACGAGCCAACCGCTCCGGCTGCGCCAGCGCGATCAGCAGGGCCGCGACATCAGTTTCGGAACCACCACTGTCGTTGCCCGACCCGCTGACGCTCGACCGGTCACGCGGGCCCACCCCGGGCGGAGCAGCGGCCTGCGCGCCCTCGCCGAGCGGTCGGTCGGGCTTGTCGCTGGTCGACGTGGTCGTGACGAGTCGCGTCAGGCGTTGGACTTCGCGGGACCACCGGGGCGGGCGTTCGGCGCGGAGGGTGCGCAGGGCTGCCGCCGCGTCGACGGAGTGGGCAAGGGAGTCGTCGTCCATCAGGACCACCATTTCGGCGGCGGCTTTCGCGCCGACCCTGGCTTTCCCGTCGAGCAGCGCGCGGGCGAGGCGTGGGTGCAGGCCGAGATCGGCCATGGCCTTGCCGCGCGGGGTGATGTGGCCGGAATCGTCGAGGGCGCCCAGGGCGCGCAGGACGGTGTGGGCCGCGGCGAGGCCACCTTCCGGTGGGGCGTCCCACCAGGCGAGGCCGGTGCCGTCGGGGGTGCCCCAGCAGGCCAATTCCAGTGCGAGACGGGTGAGTTCGGCGGTGCGGATCTCGGGTTCGGGATAGGCGGGCAAGGTTTGATGTTCGTATTCGGGCCAGCAGCGCCAGACGTGGCCGGGGGCTTCCCGGCCCGCGCGGCCTGCGCGCTGTTCGGCTACCGCTGCCGAAACACGCACTGTCGCGAGGCCGGACAGGCCGCGCCGGTGATCGACGCGGGAGACACGGGACTGGCCCGAGTCGACCACCGCGCGTACGCCGGGGACGGTGAGGCTGGATTCGGCTACCGCAGTGGACAATACGACTCGTCGCCGCGATCCCGGCCGGAGCGCGAGGTCCTGCGCAGCGCCCGCCAGCCTGCCGTGCAACGGGACCACGTCGACATCATCGAGGTCACGCAGAAGCCCTGCCGTGCGGTTGATCTCCCCGACACCTGGTAGGAAGACGAGCACGTCACCGTCGATGGTGGCCAGCGCACTGCGGGTAGCCCGCGCGACCTGCGCTTCGATCCGCTCGCGAGGCAGGGCGGGGACGTAGCTGACCTCGACCGGATAGGTCCGCCCGTGTACTTCCAGAACCGGGGCACGCGAGCTGTCGAGCGAGTGCGCCTGTTGCGCGGGCACCGAAGTTCCGCCTCCGTCCGCATCGATGACACCCTGTCCAGCACCTCGACCGGTCTCTCCGGTGCCGAGCAGTTGTGCCAGGCGATCCGAGGCCACCGTCGCCGAGGTCGCGAGTACCCGCAGATCCGGCCGCAACCCTGACCGCGCGTCGAGCAACAGTGCCAGCAGCAGGTCGGCGTCCAGGTGTCGCTCGTGACATTCGTCGAGCACCACCGTGCCGACCCCTGCCAACTCAGGATCGCTCTGCAGCCGGCGCACCAACAACCCGGACGTCACCACCTCGATCCGCGTCCGCGCCCCCACCTTCCGATCCCCCCGCACCGCGTACCCCACGGTCTCCCCGACCCGCTCCCCCAGCAGCGCCGCCATCCGCGCCGCCGCCGCCCGCGCCGCCAACCGCCGAGGCTCGGCCACCACGATGCGCCCCGCCGACCCGGCCGCCAGCGCCAACGGCACCAGCGTGGTCTTACCGGTGCCCGGCGGCGCGACCAGCACCGCGACCCCGCGCTCGGCCAGCGTCGCGGTGATCCGCTCCAGCTCCGGTCGCACCGGAAGGTCGGGAAGTTCGGGAAGCTTCATCACCGACCAGTCTGCCGCCCCGCCGGCTCGCCCGAGCAACCGGTGATCACCGGTGCGGAAAGGGCGCGGCGCGCTCGCTGTCTGGTTACGCTGCGGGAGATGAGCATCGAGTTCGCGTTGACCACGCTTGTCATCGTCGCCACGCCGGGGACCGGGGTCCTGTTCACGTTGGCGGCTGGGCTTTCCCGTGGCACGAAGGCGAGTGCGATCGCCGCCTTCGGGTGCACGTTGGGGATCGTTCCGCACATGATCGCGGCGATCACGGGGCTGGCCGCGCTGTTGAACACCAGCGCTGTCGCGTTCCAGACCTTGAAGTATCTCGGCGTCGCGTATCTGCTGTACATGGCGTGGAATACCTTGCGGGACAAGGGCGCACTCGCTGTTCCAGAGGAGCGCAACACGGCGCGACCTTCGGCGCGACAGGTCGTCACCTCGGCGGTGCTGCTCAATATCTTGAACCCGAAGCTGACGATCTTCTTCTTCGCGTTCCTGCCCCAGTTCGTCCCGACGGGCGCACCGAACGCACTGGGTCGCATGCTCGAGCTCAGCGGGCTGTTCATGCTCGCCACGTTCGTGGTGTTCGCGGGTTACGGGGCTGTCGCCGCGGCGATGCGCACCTATGTGTTGTCTCGCCCGGTGGTGGTGCGGTGGATGCGGCGGGTGTTCGGTGTCTCGTTCGTCGTCCTGGCGGGACGTCTCGCGGTGCAGAACCAGTAACGCCCTGGACAGACAAGTGCGGGCCCCGGAATCCGAGGCCCGCACCGAACAGCTGTCGAACGAACTACCCGCGGCGCGCGGCCACAGCGTCGGCCAAACGGTCGAGCTGGGTGGCGGTGGTGTTCCAGTCGATGCACGCGTCGGTGATGGACTGGCCGTAGGTCAGGTCAGCGGCCTTGCCGAGAGTCAGGTCCTGGCGACCCGCCACCAGGAACGATTCCAGCATCACGCCGACCACACCCTGCTCGCCCGCGGCGATCCGGTCGGCGATGTCGGTGACGACGTCGACCTGCTTGTTGTGGTCCTTGTTGCTGTTGCCGTGGCTGGCGTCGACGACCAGGCGCTGGGCCAGCGACGACTTCTCCAGGCGCAGCTTGGCCTCCGCACAGGAGGCGGCGTCGAAGTTGGTGCCGTTGCTGCCGCCGCGCAGGATGACGTGGCAGTCGGGGTTGCCCGAGGTGCGGATCAGCGCGGAGCGACCGTCCAGGTCGGTGCCGGGGAAGACGTGGCTGGCGGCGGCGGCGCGTACACCGTCGACCGCAACCTGCACGTCACCGTCGGTGCCGTTCTTGATGCCGACCGGCATCGACAGCGCCGAGGACAGCTGCCGGTGCACCTGGCTGGCGGCGGTGCGGGCACCGATCGCGCCGTAGGAGACCAGGTCGGCGATGTACTGCGGGGTGATCGGGTCGAGGAACTCGCACGCGACCGGCAGGCCGAGGGCGGTGATGTCGACGAGAACCTTGCGGCCGATGCCGAGGCCGGTGTTCACGTCGAACGAGCCGTCCAGGTGCGGATCGTTGATCAGACCCTTCCAGCCCAGCGTGGTGCGCGGCTTCTCGAAGTACACGCGCATCACGATGTGCAGCCGGTCGCTCAGCTCGGCGGCCTTCTCGGCCAGCTTGCGCGCGTATTCCAGCGCGGCGACGGGGTCGTGCACCGAGCACGGGCCGACGATCACCATAAGGCGGTCGTCATCACCGTTGAGCACGTCGACGGTGGCCCTGCGACCCGTTCGCACGGTGTCGGCGAGGGCGTCGGTGATCCGGTGGACCGTGCGGACCTCGGCGGGCGAGCGCAAAGGGCTCACGCTCAGGGTGCGCTGGTCATCGAGGTCAGAATGCCGCGAGTCAACATCGGCTGCGGTGGTCATGGGATGTGGGTCCTTTGCGTTAGGAGGCCGACCCACGGAAATCGCTACCGTCGAGCCGGGCGTTATCCGGCTCGAGGTGGAGGAAGTCAGCGCGCAGGGTCGCAGACCGGCCCACCCAGGGCCGGATAGCTAAACCAGAAATATGCGCGCTGCATGCCGTGGACTGTACCACCGGTAAAACGCCGAGAGGCCTGCCATGGTTGCCCAGAGTGTGGACCGTCACATCGCGCGCGCCGCGAAGAATGTCTTGACCTCAACCTTGCTCGAGCTCCTAGCGTCGTGGTCGAGGAAAGGAAATCGACTGTGACAACACTGGTTACGGGCGCGACCGGCAATACCGGTCGCCAGGTGGTGCGAGAACTCGTCAGCCGGGGCGAGAAGGTCAAGGCGGTAACCCGGGATGCCGATGCGGCCCGGGCGCTCCTCGGCTCCGAGGTGGAACTGTTCGCCGGAACGCACAACGTGCCGTCCACGCTCGACGATGCCTGGCACGGCGTCGACCGACTGCATGTGACGGTGACCAATGGGCTCGCCGACGTCGGTGCCGAGCTGATCGGCAAGGCGGTCGACGCGGGCGTGCGGCGCATCACCGTGGTCTGGGGTGGCGGGGTCGGGCCGGTCGAGCAGGCGATCGCGGAGTCCGGGGTCGAGTGGACGCGGCTCGAACCGCAGGAGTTCATGGCGAACACGCTGACCTGGATCGATCCGATCCTGGCCGACGGCGTCGTGCGTGAGCCGTACGCGCATCCGAGCGCGCTGGTGCACGAGGCCGATATCGGGGCGATCGCGGCCGTCGCGTTGCTGGAAGACGGGCACGCGGGCCGCGCGTACAACCTCACCGGCCCGCAGGCCCTCACTCCGCCGCAACGGTTGGCGATCCTGGGGCAGGCGGCGGGCCGCGAACTCACCTTCACCACGATCACCCATCAGCAGGCGGTGGAACGGCTGATGGCGACGGGGGTCTCGAAGGCCGACGCCGACTACGTGATCGGCTGGTACGCCGAGTCGAGTCCCGAGTCGTACACGGTCGACCCGACGGTGGAGCAGGTGCTCGGCCGACCCGCGCGCACTTTCGTGCAGTGGGCGGCCGAGCACGGGCACCGGTTCCGTTGACCCTCAGCCCCACTGGCCGGGCACATAGTCGCCCGCGGGGGTGTGGGCGATGGCGTTGAGGCGGTTCCAGGCGTTGATCAACGCGATGCCGGCGATCAGGGCGGCGATCTGGTCGTCGTCGTAGTGCTTGCGGACCTGATCGAAGGTGTCGTCGCTGACGTGGCCGCCGTCGGCGGTGCGGGTCGCTTCCTCGGTGAGGGCGAGGGCGGCCCGTTCCGCCTCGGTGAAGACGTTCGCTTCCCGCCAGGCGGCGACCAGGTTGATCCGCACCGAGGTTTCGCCCGCGTGCGCGGCATCCTTGGTGTGCATGTCCACGCAGTAGCTGCAGCCGTTGATCTGCGAGGCCCTGATCTTCACCAGTTCGTAGGTGGACTTGGGCAGCGGGGAATCGTCGATGACCTTGCCCGCCATGTTCATTCGCTTGCTGAAGCTCGCGGTGATGGCGTTGCCGTAGAGATTGAAGCGCGCTTCCATGATGTCTCCTTCGTCGTGGGCTCATCGAGATGACGAAGTAGCCGCTCGCAGTGTGACATCGGCGTGACGCCGATCACTCAGATCAGGCCGCAGAGCTTTTCGGAGAGCTCCCACAGTTCGGCCGCGACCTTGCGATTCCTGGCCGCCGGCGCGCTGCCCGCACGGGCGGGGTTACCGCGCAGGCCGAGGAATCCGTCGGGGCCGTAGAACGCGCCCGGCACCACAGCGGCGGTGGCGGCGAACAGGATGGGCAGCGCGCCCTGTTCGGCGGTCGGGGCGAGGACGCGGTTGCCCAGCCACATGATCGCGTCCTGGATGGTTTCGGTGTGCGACATGAGTTCGGTCGCGGCGTAGCCGGGGTGAGCGGCCACCGAGATCACCGCCGCGCCCTCACCGGCCAGTCGACGTTGCAGTTCGTAGGCGAACATCAGGTTGGCCAGTTTGGACTGACCATAGGCGAGCCAGCGGTCGTAGCCGCGCTGTTCCCAGTTGGGGTCGACCAGGTCGATCTTGCCGATCCGGTGCGCGACGCTCGAGACCGTCACCACCCGGTCGGTGACGCGGTCGAGCAGCAGATTGGTGAGCGCGAAATGGCCGAGATAGTTTGTGCCGAACTGCATTTCGAAACCGTCGGCGGTGCGGCGCAGCGGCAGGGCCATCACGCCCGCGTTGTTGATCAGCACGTCGACGCGCTCGATCGAATCAGTGAAGGCGCGCACCGAATTCAGATTCGCCAGGTCGAGTTCGCGCACTTCGGTGTCGCCGCGCATCCCCTCGGCTACCCGCTCGGCCTTGGCGACATCGCGACAGGCCAGGATCACCTGCGCACCCGCCGCGGCCAGCGCACGCGCGGTGGCGGCGCCGAGACCGCTGTTGGCACCGGTGACGATGATGGTGCGGCCGGTCTGGTCCGGCAGGTCTGCGGTAGTCCACTTGCTCACTGGCAAAAGTGTAGCGACGCTGGGCAGATGCGCGAATCGGCAAGCGCCGGTGCGAGGTTCATGACTGCGCCAGGATCTCTTCGTCGGTCATCGCGGCGACTTCCAGGTACATCGTCGCCACCAGCTCGAGCCTGCCCGCATCGCCGGAATTCTGTTCCCGCTCCAGCATTCGCACCGCCAGCGCGGCGACGCTGCGGGCGGTGAACAGGTCGGCGACGACGGTGTCGGGGGCGTCGAGCCATTCGCGCACGCGGGCGACGGCGGTGGTGGCGAGCACCGAATCGCCACCGAGGGCGAAGAAGTCGTCGGTGACGCCGATCCGCTCGGTCGCCAGCACTTCGGCGATGACCGTGGCGAGCGCGCGTTCGAGATCGGTGCGTGGCGCGACGAATTCCGCTGCGCTCTCACCTTTTTCGAGGACAGCGCGGATGGCCTTGCGGTCGGGCTTGGCGTTCGGGGTGAGGGGGAGTTCGGACAGCAGTTCGAGCCGGGTCGGCACCATGTAGACCGGGACCAACTCGGCGGTCGCGGCCAGCACCGCGTCGACGTCGAGGACGGTGCCCGGGATCGGCACCACCAGCGCGACCAGTTTCGGCGCGGCCGTCCCGATCACCGCGGCGACCGCGTGGCGGACACCGGGCACGGCGCGCAGCGCGCTCTCCACCTCACCCAGTTCCACCCGGTAGCCCCGGATCTTGACCTGGTGATCGGCGCGGCCGAGGAACTCCAAGCAGCCGTCGGGCAGGTAGCGGGCCAGGTCGCCGGTGCGGTACCAGCGCAGACCCTCGTGGGTGACGAACCGGTCGGCGGTGCGCTCGGGGTCGTTGCGGTAACCGGCTGCCACACCGTCCCCACCGATCCACAGTTCGCCGCTGACCCAGTCGGGGCAGTCGTTGCCCGCGGGCCCGACGACGCGGCACCGGACGTTGCGCAGCGGGGTGCCGTAGGGCACGGCGGTCCATTCGGCGGGGACCCGCGCGTCGACGACCTCGCAGATGGTGGAGTGGATCGCGGTCTCGGTGGCGCCACCGAGACCGGCGAACCGACAGTTCGAGGCCACCGCGGCGAGGCGGGCGGGCAGGGCGACATCGACCCAGTCGCCGCCGAGGATCACCGTGCGCAGCGATGTGAGCGGCTCGCCCCGCGTCGCGGCGGTGAGCAGCATGTCGAGCAGGCTCGGTACACAATTGAGCAGCGAGATCTGGTGGCGGCGAATGAGTTCGACCCAGACGGCAGGGTCGGTGCGCTGCGTGTCATCGACGGTGACCACCGCGCCACCTGCCGCGAGCAGGCCGAAGATGTCGTAGACGGAGAGATCGAATTCGAGAGCCGAGAGGGCGAGCGCTCGGTCGGCGGGGCCGAGGTCGAAGCGCTCGTTGAGGTCGTCGATGGTGTTCATGGCGGCGCGGTGCGGCACCTCGACACCCTTGGGCTTGCCGGTGGAACCGGAGGTGAACAGCACGTACGCGATGTTCTCCGGATCGCCGAAGACCGGGCGCGCCAACGGTTCTGCATGCGTACGGGCCCGCGCGAGGTCGATGGCGTGTGCGTTCGGGATCTGCGCGCCGTCTGTGGTGAGCACGGCGACAGCGCCTGCGGTACTGAGGATTTCGGCGCGACGAGCGTTGGGCTGATCGAATCCGATCGGCACGTACACCGCACCGGCCGCCAGCACACCGAGTACGGCGACGATCTGGTCAGGACCCTTCGGGAGCTGAACGGCCACCGAATCACCCGGCGCTACACCAGCTTCCCGCAGCGCACCTGCCACGGCCAGCGCGTCGGTAGCCAGCTCACCGTAGGTGAGGCTGCCCGAGGGCTCCGACAGCACTGCGGGCGCAGACGGATTCGTCGCGGCGTTCGCGAAGAATCCGGTGTGCAGCAGACCACCACTGACCGGCCCGGCGGTCGCATTGACGCGAGCCCGAGTAGCCGCCTGCTCCAACGGGATTCGCACCCCGGCCTCGGCCTGCCAGCCCGCGCCGCCGATCACGGTTCGATCATCGCCCGTCGGTGTTCCCGTTGCGCTGTCGAGGTTCTCGACGAGTGCGCTGTCCGCACTATCGACGACAGCCTCGGTGGAGGCCTGCCCACCGAGGCGTTCGATCGCTTCGATGTAGCGGGCGAACATGGCCTCGACCATGCCCGCGGGGAAGACGGATTCGCGGATGTCCCAGTTCAGCAGCAGACCGCCGCGGACCTCGGTGATCTGGGCGTCCATGAGGACCTGGGGGCCCTGGGAGATGATCCAGGCGGGGTCACCGAAGGTGTCGGTGACAACGTCGGGGAACAGTTCGCCGAGGTTGAGGGCGCTGGTGTAGACGATGGGAGCCAGGACCGGTTCGCCGCGGTGGCGGCCGAGGTCGCGCAGGACCTCGAGGCCCGAGTACGCGGAGTGGGCGCCTGCTTCATGGAGACGTTGCTGGAGCGCACGCGCGCGGTCGGCGACGGTGGCGGGCTCGGTGACGTCGACTTCCAGCAGGACCGAGGAGGTGAAGTCGCCGACAACACCGTCGACCTGCGGGTGCACCGGTTCACGGTGGAACAGCGGCAGATTCAGCAGGAAACGGCGCTGCGCCGACCAGCCGCCGATGGTCTCGGCGAACACCGAGGCCAGCGCCATGGCCGGCGTGATGCCGCGCGCGTGCGCGGCATCGAACACCTGCGCCTTGGCCTGCGGGGAAAGCCACCGGTGCAGGCGGATCGTCCGGTTCGGGTCCGAGATGTGCTGGGCCAGTGGTAGTTCCGGGGCACCGGGCAGCTCGCCGAGCCGGTCCTGCCACCAGGCACGGTCACGGGCCCGCTCGTCGGCGAGAGAGCGGACAGCATCCGGCCGTTGGGCCGCGAGGGCGCCGGACTGCTGCGCTTCGGCCGTGCCCGCCCGGTAGGCGTCAGGGTTCTGCGGCTGTTGGGCGGCCAGGTACTGGCGGAAGGTGTAGTCCTGGGGCGGTAGCTGTTCGCCGTGGTAGAGGCGGGCGAGGTCGGTGATGAGGATCCGGTAGCTCATGGCGTCGGCAGCGAGCATGTCGACGTCGAGGTGCAGGCGGGTGCGGCCGACGGCGAGGCGGGTGAGGGCGATATCGATCACCTGGCCGTCTTCCACCGCCATACGCTGATGGGTGCGCGCGCTGCGCAACTCCGCGAGCCGCCGCTCGGCTTCCTCGGCAGTAGCCTCGCGCAGGTCGGTCACGCCGAAGACCGCACGGCCGGGCCGGTCGAGGGTCTGCTGGGTGCCGTCGGGCAGGAACCGGGTGCGCAGCATGGGGTGGCGCACCAGCAGTTGCTCGACTGCCTGCTCGAGCCGCTCGGGATACACATCGGAGCCGTCGAATTCGACGTAGAGATGCGCCGCGACACCGCCGAGTTCCTGCGCGTCGGAGCGGCCGATCCAGTACGCGTGCTGCATGGGCGCGAGTGCGAACGGCGTGCCGTCGTCAGGCACGATCACGGATTCTATTGCGACAGAATCCGAGTCATGAACATCCGGACCGGCCACGACCGAGTCGGCAGCAGCGGCCGGGTCCGCGGCGTCACTGATCGCGGCGAGATCGTCGGGGTCGGCGCCGTTGAGGAGGGCGTGCCAGGCATCGACGGTGGGGTGAGCGGCCAGGAGGGCGAAGTTCACGGCGATGCCGCGTTTGCGCCAGGCGCCCGCGAGTTTCATGGTGCGGATGGAGTCGAGGCCGAGCTGGATGAGATCGTCGGCCTCGGCGACGGCGTCGGGGGTGATGTCGAGATGGCGGGCGATCGCGGCACGGATCTCGGCACGGTCGATCCCGTCGGCGCCTGCGGGTGCTGTCTCCATCTGCCGATCACTCCTTGCTCGCCGCCCATCCAGGACGGATTCGGTACTGCCCGGCGGCAGCCTACTCCATTGAGATAGGGTTGCCTAACCTTCTAAAGGGTACCCTGCAGCGTCGGGGTGGGTCTCGGACCACCTCGGCCGGGGAGAGCGCATGCGGCGGCAGCCGCCGAGAACACAGTGAGGCAGTCGTGACTTCGACATCCGTAACCGGCCATCGCGAGGGCTATGTCCCGTTTCCCGACGCCGCCGCGCAGGAGTATCGGGATGCGGGCTACTGGACCGGGCGCACGCTCGGCGATCTGCTGCGCGACACCGCGCGCACCCAGCCCCAGCGGCCCGCCGTGCTCAGTGACACCGGTGCGCAGACCTATGCCGAACTCGACGCCGCCGCCGATCGGATGGCGCACGGACTACTGGCGCTCGGCATCAATCCCGGCGATCGCGTGATCGTGCAGTTGCCGAACATTCCCGAATTCGCGACGGCGCTGTTCGGTGTGCTGCGGGCCGGGCTCATCCCCGTCCTCACGCTGCCCGCGCACCGCCGCGTCGAGATCGAGCACCTGGCCGCGCTGTCCGAAGCGGTGGCCTATCTCATCCCCGACCGCCTCGGCGACTTCGACTACCGCGAGCTCGCCACGACGGTGCAGCAGGCAGTGCCGAGCCTGCGCCATGTGCTGGTCGCAGGCGATCCGGGCGTGGGGAACGGCAGCACCACCGGGTTCGTCGCACTTGATTCGGTTGCCCGCGAGGGTGGTTCGCTGCCGGTGCTCGATCCGTCCGACATCGCGGTGATGCTCGTGTCCGGCGGCACCACCGGCCTGCCGAAGCTGATCGCCCGCACCCACGACGACTACGTCTACAACGCGACCGCCAGCGCGCAGGTCTGCGAGCTCACCGCCGACGACGTCTACCTCACGACGCTGCCAGCGGCGCACAACTTTCCGCTGGCCTGCCCCGGCATCCTCGGCACCATCGCGACCGGCGGCGCCATCGCCTTCACCCTCGATCCGAGCCCGGAGGCCGCGTTCGCCGCGATCGAGAAGCACCGGGTGACCGTCACCGGAGTCGTCCCGCCGCTGGCCCAATTGTGGAGTGCGGCGGTGGATTGGGAGGACGGCGACCTGAGTTCGCTGCGCCTGTTGCAGGTGGGTGGCGCGCGGCTGGCCGAGGTGAACGCCCGCGAGGTGGAGCCCGCGTTGCAGTGCACCTTGCAGCAGGTGTTCGGGATGGCCGAGGGGCTGCTCAACTACACGCGACTCGACGATGACAAAGAGCTCGTCTGCACCACCCAGGGCCGACCGCTCTCCCCCGCCGACGAACTGCGCGTCGTCGATGCCGACGGCAACGATGTCGCCCCGGGCGAGGAGGGCGAACTGCTCACCCGTGGCCCCTACACCCTGCGCGGGTACTACCGCGCGCCCGAACACAACGCACGCGCCTTCACCCCCGACGGCTTCTACCGCAGCGGCGACCTGGTCCGTCAGCTGCCCAGCGGCCACCTGGTCGTGAGCGGCCGGATCAAGGATGTGATCAACCGCGGCGGCGAGAACATCTCCTGCGACGAACTCGAGGAGCACCTGCTCGCCTACCCCACGGTCCGCCACGCCGCCGCGGTCGGCCTGCCCGATGCCTCACTCGGCGAAAAGGCCTGTGTCGTCCTGGTTGTCACCGGCGAGCTGCCCACCCTCGGCGAGGTCAAGACCTTCCTCACCGAACGCGGCCTGGCCACCTACAAGCTCCCCGACCTCGTCCGCCGAGCGGATGCACTGCCGATCACCGCGGTCGGCAAAATCGACAAGAAGGCCCTACGAGCCCTGCACAGCTGAATAGGCCTTGACCACGTAAGGGGCTACGCTGCCGAGCTTTTCGCAGGTCTCCTCGAACTCACGCTCGGGCCGCGACTGCCCCACGATCCCCGCACCGGCGCGCAACCACGCACCCTCACCGTTCTGATAGACGGCCCGCAGCACCAGCGTGGCCTCGAGCGCGCCGGTCGGCGAAACACAGACCACCGCACCGGAATACAGCCCACGCGGGTCGTGATCATTGCGGAACACCGAGTCGACCCCCTCGCGCTTGGGGATGCCGGAGGCGGTCACCGACGGGAACAGCACCTCGAGCGCGTCCCACGCGGTGTGGTTCGCGGCCAGGGTGCCGCGCACGGTGGACGCCAGATGCTGCACACTGCCGCGCTCGCGCACCGCCATGAAATCGGAGACCGCCGACGTGCCCGGCACGGCCACCGCCGAGATCTCGGCGAAGGAAGTCTGCACCGAGATCGCGTGTTCCACGATCTCTTTCGGGTCGGCGAGCAGTTCGGCGCGGGCGGCACCGTCGGCCTCGGCACCGAGCCCGAAGGCCCGCGTACCCGCCAGCGGCTCGGTGGTGACGATGCGTTCGTCGTCGACCGAGGCCACCAATTCGGGGCTGAACCCCGCCGCTTCCAGCCCACCCAGCCGCAGCAGGAACGAGCGGGCGGGCGTGTTGTTGGCCCGGCCGAGGCGATAGGTGGCAGGCACGTCCACCGCGAACGGCAACTCGACCTTGCGCGACAGGATCACCTTCTGATAGCTGCCCGAACGAATTTCGGCGACAGCGGTAGCGACCCGATCCGCGTAACCCGTCGGGTCGGACCGCACGTCGACCGGCGACGCGACCGGCAGGTCGGCATCCTGTGACCCGGCGATCAGATCGTGGATGTCGCACGCTTCGTTCGGGGTCGCGCCGCTGATCCGCACGCCGGTGGCATCGATGCGCACCTCGATCCGCGGAATCATCAGGTGCGCCAACGAGGTCAGCGGATTGAGATACTGGGTCGCCGCGAGCGAGTAGGCGCAGAACTCGAAGCCGATCCAGCCGTAGGCATTGCGGCCGTCGAGTGGCAGGCCCGCCAGCGCGGTGTCGATGACGGCGGCCGGGCGGCCGGTCCACGCGCTGGTGGTGGTCTGCCCATCCCAGACGGTGCGCAGCTCACCGGCGTCGAGTTCCACGCTGCCGAGCGGATCGGCGGCGAACACCCACGCATCGGGCTGCTCGTACATCACGTACTCACCGAAGCGATCGGAGACAGCCAGGCGTGACATCGCTGCCGCGGGGTCGGTCACATACTCCACCCGTACGGGTTGTTCCGTCGACGACAACGATCCTCCAAGGTAAAGCTGACCTAACTTAGCTTGGTTAGGTTAGCATTACCTCGCCGTTTGGCCAGATCCACTATGGGTATTCTTCGACACTCCCGCGTCGCGCAACGCGCTGTAACCCAAGTTCGATGCGCCGAACCAGAACTGCGGCTTCAATGGAGGAATGATCGACACAGGTGGGCGGCCCGGACCGCAGGCAGACTCGGTGGTCGCCCTCGTCGACGCGGCCTCCGGCGTCGAACGCGCAGTGATCGGCGACTGGATCGCCCGGGGTGGTCTCGGCGACGAGATCGACTCCATCGCCCCGGTGACCCAGCTCGACCTCGACGCGAAGGCCATCATCAAACGCCTCGCGACAAGGCAGGACGACCCGCTGGTCGTGCCGGTCCGGGTGCTGTGGCTGCCGCCCGAACGCGACGGTGTGCGCCGGGTGACCTTCGCCGACCTCGCGATGGGAACCAATCCGCGCAAACCCAACCGGCTCGTGCAGCGCAGACTGCTGCGCACCGAACCCGACCGCCACCGCGTGCTGGTCGGCGCACCCGCCCGGCTCAGTGCGCTGCGCACCAAGAACCCCGAGGCCGCCGCGCTGTTGCGCGCGGGCTCGGCCGACCCGTTCGCGCGCGCGGTGGTGCGTGCCGCGGTGGTGGCGCTCGAACGCGCCGAACGCACCGTCATCGGCGATCGCTACAAGGTGCCGCAGCTGGTGGCCGAGGAGATCCTCGACTCCCCCGAATTCCAGCGAAAACTCGACTACATCGCCGACGAGATCGGCTCCGAACCCGACCAGGTGTATCGCAACGCGGAAAAGGCGCTGCGGGAATTGGTCGCCGCGCAGAGCCGACTGGTCTCGGACCTGTTCACGCAGGCGATGCGACCGGTGCACGCCTCGACCTGGAAGGTCGACACCGATCTGCGCGGCCTCGACGCACTGCGCGCACTCAACCGCAAACATCCGCTGGTGTTCCTGCCCTCGCACCGTTCCTACGTCGACGCGTTCGTCCTCGGTGATGTGCTGGCACGCAACGACTTTCCGCCCAATCATGTGATCGGCGGAGCGAACCTGAACTTCTGGCCGATGGGACCGATCGCCCGGCGCACCGGCACGGTGTTCATCCGGCGCAGCTTCGGCGACGACGAGGTCTACAAGGCGGTGGTCGAGGAGTACTTCGCCTACCTGCTGGCCAAGCGCTTCAATATGGAGTGGTACTTCGAGGGCGGTCGGACCAGGACCGGAAAACTTCGCCCGCCCCGCTACGGACTGCTCAATTACCTTGCCGCCGCGGTGCGTTCGCGCCGGGTCGACGATGTGATGCTGGTGCCGGTGTCGATCACCTATGAGCGGCTCAACGAGCTGGGTGCGATCGCGAGCGAACAGGCGGGTGGCACCAAGAAGGCCGAGGGTATCGGCTGGCTAGCTAAATATGTTCGCCTACAGCAGCATTCGGCCGGTCGTGTGTACGTACGCTTCGGCGAGGCCATTTCGGCGCGCGAACGACTCGGGGTGCACGGTGACCCACTGGATCAACGGCCGGTGACCATTCCGCTGCGCGATACCGAGACCGGCTCCGCCACTGTTCCCGATGAGAAGGCTGTGGCCGCCGCCGAGCAAAAAGCCGTGCAGCGCTTGGCTTTCGACGTCGCGGTCGGCATCAACGACGTCACCCCGATCACCGTCAACGCGCTGGTCACCCTGGCCCTGCTCGGCGTGCACGAGCGCGCGCTCACCCTCGGCCAGGTGCGCACGGTCCTCGATCCGGTGCTCGGCTACATCGCCCGTCGCGGGCTGCCCAGTGGCGAATTGTCCACGCTGCGTGATGAACACGGCCTGCGGGTGGTGCTCGAGCAGCTCGCGCTGGCCGGCGTCGTCACCGTGTATCGGGGCGGGCTGGAGCCGGTGTACGCGATCGAACCCGGCGTGCATCTCGAGGCGGCGTTCTATCGCAACAGCGCGGTGCACTGGTTCGTCAACCGCGCCATCCTCGAACTGTCGGCCCTCACCGCCGTGGAGCAGCCGGGCGACGACCCACTGCGGGCCGCGTGGAAGGCGGCGTTCGCGCTGCGCGACCTGCTCAAGTTCGAATTCTTCTTCCCGGAACGGCAGGAGTTCGCCGACCAGATCATCGAGGAAGTGCGCATCATCGTGCCCGAGTGGGACGAGCACACCCCCGACGACCGGCTCGATCGCCAGTTCCTCGGCGCTGTCACCGAATCCGGGTTCGTAATGGCTCATCGCGTGCTGCGTTCGTTCTTCGACGCGCAATTGGTGGTGGCCGAGCGGCTGGTGGCCCGGCCCACCGATGCGACGATCGATCGCAAGGAATTCATCGACGAATGCGTGGCGGTCGGCAAGCAGATGCTGCTGCAGCAGCGGTTGCACAGCCCGGAATCGGTGTCGTCGGAATTGTTCACCAGCGCCTGGAAACTGGCCGACAACTACGGTCTCATCGCACCGGCCGACGAAGGAGCCGAGGCCGAATTGATCGAGAAGCGCCAGGCATTCGCCGATCAGCTGCGTGATCTCGGCGACCGTATCGCGCGGGCGGCCTCGCTCGATCCGTCGAACAGGAACACGCACTGATGAGCACACTCGCCGAAGCCGTGGCCGCGATCCGGTCCGGCCCGCAGGGTACGCAGATCGTCGCGGTGTTCGACTTCGGTGGCACCGTGGTCGACGCCATGCCACGACGTGGGTTGGCGGGCAAGGTGTTCCGGCGCGGTGACGAGCGCCTGGCCACTCTCCTGGGCGGAATTCAGCGCGGGGGTGAGGACGGCGATTACGGCCGGTTCCTCCAAGCCGTCGAACGCACCTGGGCCGGCACCTCGGAATCGGAACTGGAACAGCTGGGCCGCAAGGCTTTCAGCAAGGCGATCTACGGGCGGCTGTTCCCTGAAGCGTGGCAGCTGGTGCGCGCACACCAAGCGGCCGGGCACACCGTGCTGGTGGTCAGCGAGCTCACCCGATTCCAGGTACAGCCCGCCGCCGAACAACTCGGCATCGGCAACATCCTGTGCACGGAACTCACCGTCCAGGACGACATTCTGACGGGCAACACCGCGGGTGCACCGCTGTGGCGCACCGGAAAGTCGACGGCAGTCAGCGAATTCGCTGCCGGGCGCGAGATCGGTTACGTCTACACCGACAGCGTGACCGACCTGCCCCTGCTCGAACTCGCCGGTCGACCGACCGTGATCGACCCCGACCCCGCCCTGGCCGCGATCGCCGCCGACAACGGCTGGCCGACACTGAGTTTCCGGCTGCGCCGCGCCCCACGCCCCCTCGACTACCTGCGCACCATCGTCGGATTCACCGGCCTCATCGGCGGCGCGCTCGTCGGTGTCCTGCGCAAGTCCTACACCGGCAAGCGTCAGGCGATGGCCGACGCACTCATGCACGACGCCACCACCGCCACCCTGCGCGCCGTCGACGTGCGGCTGCGCGTCGTCGGTGCCGAACACGCCCGTGCGCCAAGACCTGCGGTATTCCTGTTCAACCATCAGAGCCAGTTCGACGTGATCATCGTCCCGAAGGTCCTCGACGGTGCGGTGACCGGCATCGGCAAGAAGCAACTCGCCAACCACCCCCTGTTCGGCCCGCTGATGCGCTTCGTCGGCGTCACCTTCATCGACCGCACCAACACCGAACGCGCGAAAGCCTCACTCGCCCCGGTTGTTTCGACCCTGCGTGACGGGCTCTCGATCGCGGTCGCGCCCGAGGGCACTCGCTCGTTCACGCCGAGCGTCGGCCCGTTCAAGAAGGGCGCCTTCCATATCGCCATCCAGGCGGGCGTGCCGGTGATCCCCGTGGTGATCCGCAATGCGGGCGAAATCGCCTGGCGGGATTCACCTATCGCACGTTCGGGCATCGTCGACGTGGCGGTGCTGGCGCCGATCGATGTCTCCGGCTGGGACCCGGCCGACATGAGCGACGAGGTCGAAGGTGTCCGGCAGCTGTTCGAGAACACCCTGTTGAACTGGCCGACCGAACCCTGAGAATATTTCTCGAGCCGAGGACTTGACCTGAACCTCCGTTTCGGTTTCATGATTGTTCTCAACACCGAATGAGGGAGAACATCATGTCCACCACCACTGCCACCACCACCTACACCGTCCCCGCCCTGAACCGGCCCGTCGCCGTGCTGGGCGCCGTGGCCGCCGCCGTGGTGCTGAACCTGATCGTCTGGGCCATCGGCGCCGCCGCGGGCGGTTCGTTCATCATGACCGACCAGGGCAAGGCTTCCAGTGTCGCGCCCGGCGGCGTGATCATGATGTCGGCCGTGCCGCTGCTGATCGGCCTGACCGTCGCCGTACTGGTCTCCTACGTGTGGACCGGCGTGCTGCGGACCGCCGCGGTGGTCGGGTCGGTGCTGTCGATCGGAACCATCGCGCTGACCGTGTCCACCGACTTCGACACCGCCTCCACCATCGCCCTGTCGGTGATGCACGTGGTGCTGGTGCCGGTGATCGTGATCGCGTTGGAAGGTGTGCGCCGCGGCATCACCGCCAAGTGACCGACAGCGAAACAGGCCCCGCCGACATTCATCGGCGGGGCCTGTTTCGCGTCGGGAATTACACCGAGCGGCCGAACAGCAGCTTCCACGGCATGAGCGCCGACTCGAGCTGCACCTTCAGGCTCATCTTCGACGCGCCGATGGTGCGCTCCTCGAAGCGGATCGGCACCTCGGCGATCGTGTAGCCCTTCTTGATCGCGCGGTAGTTCATCTCGACCTGGAACGAATAGCCGTTGCTGCGGATCGAGGCCACGTCGATCGCGCGCAGGGTGTCGGCCTTCCAGGCCTTGAAACCGGCGGTCGCGTCCTTCACACCGAGGCGCAGGATCAGGTTCACGTAGAAGTTGGCCCAGGCCGAGAGGGCCTTGCGGTACCACTTCCACTCCGCGGCGGTGGAACCACCGGGCACATAGCGCGACCCGAGCGCCACCCCGACATCATCGGAGCTCAGCTTCTCGAGCATCGACGGGATGACCTCGGCGGGGTGCGACAGATCGGCGTCCATCTGGATCACCACGTCGGCACCCTCGTCGAGCGCGCGGGTGATGCCCGCGATGTAGGCACGGCCGAGACCGTCCTTCTCGGTGCGGTGCAGCACGCTCACCACATTCGGCAGCTCAGCTGCCAATTTGTCAGCGACATCACCCGTGCCGTCGGGTGAATTATCGTCTACGACCAACACGTGCAGATCGGACACCGGCAGAGCCGTCAGCCGCTCCACCGCCACCGGCAGATTTTCCCGCTCGTTGTAGGTCGGCACAACAACGGTAACCCTCAAGGGTCGCCCTCCCTGCTCACCTGGATAGCCCCGCGGCCCAGGATGCGGGCACGGGGCATGTCATCGATTCGTTATGACGGTACTCGATGGCCCTGACGCTTTCCTGAGTGGCCGGGCGGGCGCTCACCACAGCCGCCCCGCGTGGACCAGCGCGTCCACGACCAATACGATGCCGAACACGACGAAGAGCACGCGGATCGCGGGCGGTCCGTAGCGGGTGATCGCGCGCACCAGCAGGCGGTACATCCGGCGTGTGCGCGGTGTCCGCCGCATCGCCAAGGCCAGCACGACCAGTGGCAGGACCAGCGCGATCGCGCAATAACCCATAACGATCAGCGGCCAACCAACGGGCAGCGGGCGCTGCGCGGACAGCAGCGCCAGCGCCGCGAGGTACGGCACCGAGGTCGGCACCTTCGCCAGGCCGAGCGTGAATCCGAGCACGCCCATCAGCCACGGGTACTTGCGTACCGGCTCGACCCAGCGACCGCCCGTGGCTGCCGGAGTACCGACCGGCAGCGCGGCGACGGCGATCAGCACCAGGCCGATCACCAGCTCACCCCAGTAGCGCAGGGTCGGCGTCAGCTCGAAGTCGAGCAGCCTGACCAGGAAGTCGATGCCGAGCACAGTGGCGACGCCGAAGGCCACCGAGACCGCGAAAACGCCACCGAGGAAGCTGAGCACCCCCGTCATCGGCGAGCGCCGGGTGAGTCTGGCGTCGGCGACGACGGCCGTGGTGATCGCCACCAGCAGCACATCGAGCGCGTCGAGCAGGGCGAAACCCAGGAGGGCGAGCAGCAGGACAGACATGACGTGGCTGACCTTACTCGTCGGTCATGTGTGGATCGCCGAGCCGTCAGTCACACCAGCCCCACCCGACCTCCTAGCCGAAAGTCCTTGACCTGCGCAGTCTCGAGATCGATCCGACCATCTGGACTGGACTCCCCCGCAAACCGCGCGGGGTGGTTACGCTTTTCAGCACCGGCTGTGCCGGGATCCGCGATCGTGAAGGGGCAGACATCGTGGCAGAAATGTCTTTCGACCCGTCAGCGCTCGACGCTTACCAGCGTGCGGCGGCTCGGGTTTCCGAACTTCTTGGCTCAGCGGCCACCGATACGACGACCGCGGCCGGAGTCGACCTGTCCGGACTCGGCGTGCTCGGACGTGAATTCGCCGCCGCCTGGGCACAGGCCGCGGGCGACCACGCGTCGACGCTGAGTACGGCGGGCAATCTGGTCACCGCCTATCAGGACATCTTGAATCGCTTCGGCATCACCGTGACCGGGATCGATACCGGGCTGGCAGGCGATCTGCGCGCAACCGAGAGTGAGGTGGCGTGATGGCCGCCAAGTCGCTGGTCACCGAGACCACGGTGAGCACGATCACGCCCGCCGAGGCCGAGGCGAAGATCGCGCCGGTGATCGCACTGCTCGAGGTGCCGTTGCTCGAATTGCGTAAATCGCTGGGCAGTAATACTTCCGCCGATCCCGATGCGTCGGTGGTCGCCGCGCTGACGTCGGCGACCGCGGCCACCACGGCGACCGAGGACCCGCATCGGCTCGGGTTGTACGCGCTCGAGTCGACCGAGACGGCGGCCCCCGCGACACCCGCGCTGCGCCAGACCGCGACCGAGGTCTCGGCCGCGGCCGATCGCGGGACCAGGTTGAGTTCGCTGCTCGGACAAGCGCATTCCACCCAGTCGACGGCAGCCGCCAAGGTCGATGCGATCATCGCGGACTTCCGGGCCAAGGCGAAGAAGGCCGCGCCCGCGGTGAACGAGAACAACCTGGATGCCATCGTCGCGCTCGCCGAAGAGGCCATCTCGGAAGCGGTCGGGGTGGTGGGCAATGCCAGCACCGAGATGGATCAGTACACGCGCGACACCAAGGGACTCACCAGCGATCTCGGCGGGACCAACGGGGTGACCGTTCCCCCCGGCGCGACCGAGGTGGCGCCCGGGGTCTACGTGCTCGGCACCGGCGGCACCGATACGTCCTCGTGGAGCGACAACTCTTCCTGGGATGACGACGACGAGGACCTCGATCCGGCGACAGCGGCGCAGATAGCGTTGCAAGAGGCGCTGATCGACGGTGGGGTGTCGTTGGGGACGGCGGCGATCGATGCGGGTGTCACCTTCGGTACACATCTGATCGACAAGATCGCCGAAGTCGCGATGCACGGGCTCGACAAGGGTACCGAATTGGCGACCGCCGGGATCGACACGCTCGCCGCGAATGCCGCCGGAACAGAGGGCGGCACATCGACGGCACCTGCGGGCACCGCGCCGTCGACCAATGGCGGCGGGACCGGCACGAGCACCTTGTTCGGCGGCTTGAACGGCGGCACCAGCGGCGGCGGCACCAGCGGCGGCGGCACCAGCGGCGGCGCGAATTCCGGTGGCGGCACGAATCCGGGTGGCAGCGCCAATTCCGGTGGCGGTGGCGGTGGCGCCTCCGCGAAGCCGGACACTCCAGCCCCCGCCGCCCCGTACCAGGCACCCAAAACCGAACAGCCCCAACAGGCTCCGAGCGCACCCGCGCCCGCTCAGCAGCCGATGCAGGGCGGGGTGGTTCCGCCCGGCGCTCGTCCGCAGCAGGAGCAGGAGACCGAAAAACCCTCCGCCTCACCTAAACACGGTCAACCGGGAGTCGTCCCGGCGCCGGCGTAGGACATCCGCATGGACAATCCGTTCGGTGCCTACTTCGCGTCGTCGGACGCCACGCCGCCCGGCCGCCGTCGCCCGCAGGGTAAACGGCGGCGCAGGCGGCGGGAGGCCGAGCCGCAAACGATCGGTACCAACCCCGAGATCTGGCCGCCCCCCGATCCGGAACCGTTCGACAACAACCCCTTCCAGCCCGCGCCCGTCGAACCGGTGTATCTGAACCCCGCCGACGACGACGGGTTCACCGGCGACTGGAACGACTGGAACGACGCCGACGTGCCCGCTCAGCCCCACCGCGGCGACGATGTCGACTGGAACGACTGGGCCACCACCACCGCGACCGAACAGAGCGGAGACCACGTCGAGATGCCGGTATTGCCGCGCCTCAAGGACTTCGGCGGCGGCGGTCAGATCGCGCGACGTCCCCGCAAGAACTTCGATGACGAACGCTACGACGACAGCGGTGGCCGAACGAAAGCCGCGGCCGCGATCAAAGGCATCGTCGGTGCCCTCGCCTTCGTCGTCATCCTCGGCGTGGCCGCCACCATCTTCCTCGGCCCCGCCGACAAACCGACCACCACCACCCAGGCCGCCGTATCGGGCACGCGCGCGACGACTTCCACGGTGGTGCCCCCGCTGCCGGCCCACGCCCTGTCCGGCTGTGAATCCTTCCGCACCCCCTCGATCACCATCAGCGCCGAACGCGGCGACACCGCCACCCCCGAGGGCGCCATCCTCGGTTTCGAGTACAGCTACTACGTCGACCGCGACGCCGCGAAGGCCCGCTCCTTCGTCACCGACAACGCCCACGTCGGCGATGCCTCCGCCCTGGCCGCAGGCATCGGCTCGCTGCCCCTCGACGTCAAGTACTGCGTCCACATCACCAAGGCCAACGCCACCGACGCCACCCTCTGGAATGTCACCATCCACCAGAAATGGCCGGGCGACGCCACCACCGAGAAGATCGACCAGGTCATGCGCACCACCGAGGTAGCCCCCGGCCGCCACCGCATCACCAGCATCGACCACCGCATCTGAAGACCGGCCGGCCGCAGGCTTGGAGCGACCAGCGCACTGAGTGCGCTGATACAGAAAGTCCCCCACACCGGAATGGGTGTGGGGGACTTTGTCGTGTTGCGACCCTGACGGGACTCGAACCCGCGACCTCCGCCGTGACAGGGCGGCGCGCTAACCAACTGCGCTACAGGGCCATGCTTACGTCGGGGGATATTACCCGGTGGGCGTCGGTTTCGGTAACCGAACAGGTCAGGCGATGGATCGGTCATTGACATTGACATCAACGTCAATAAGGCTGTGACGGTGACCACTAGTGGTCGTCGGGGCCACCACGCGAGCGTTCACCGAATCCGAGGACACCCAGTGAAACTGCTCATCGCCAACCGCGGCGAGATCGCCCTGCGGATCATCCGCACTGCCACCGAACTCGGCATCGACACCGTCGCGGTGTACGCCGAGGACGACGCCGACACTCCCCACGTGCACGCGGCCGGTGCGGCGATCGGGTTGGCCGGCACCGGCGCAGCGACCTATCTCGACCACGCCGCGATCCTGGCCGCCGCCAAGGAATCCGGCGCCGACTACCTGCACCCCGGCTACGGCTTCCTCAGCGAGAACGCCGAATTCGCTCGTGCGTGCGCGGCCGACGGCGTCACCTTCGTCGGCCCCGAGCCCTCGGTTCTCGACCTGTTCGGCAACAAGTCCTCGGCCCGCGCGACGGCGATGGCAGCAGATGTTCCCGTCTTACCCGCCACCGAAGGGCCGACCACTGTCGAGGAGGTGCACGCCTTCTTCGGCACCCACCCCGGCGCGATCATGATCAAGGCGCTGGCCGGTGGCGGTGGTCGTGGCATGCGGGTGGTGCGGACCGCCGCGGAGATCGACGACGCGTACCGGCAGTGCGCCGCGGAGGCGAAGCTCGGATTCGGTGATCCGGCCGTCTTCGCCGAGCTGCTGTGCGAGAACGCCCGGCACATCGAAGTGCAGATCGTCGCCACCGAGCACACGGCGCTGGCGCTGGGTGATCGCGACTGCAGTGTGCAGCGCAGACATCAGAAGCTCCTCGAAATCGCTCCTGCGCAGGGGCTTTCGGACACCCTGCGGCGCCAGCTCCATGCGGCGGCGGCCCGGCTGTGCGCCCAGGTCGACTATCGCGGGCTCGCCACCGTCGAATTCCTCGTCTCCGGCTCCGAATTCGTGTTCCTCGAGGTCAATCCACGAATCCAGGTGGAGCACACCGTCACCGAAGAGGTGACCGGCGTCGATCTGGTTGCCGTACAGCTCGCGATCGCCCAGGCCACGCTCTTCGACGACCTGCGGTTGCCCCTCGGAATCCGCTCCGACGGAATAGCATCCACCGGCGATCCGGCACTCGCGGACGGCATCGCGATCCAGGCCAGGGTGAACATGGAGACGATGGCGGCCGACGGTGCGGCGCTGCCGACCACCGGCACGCTGAACACCTTCGCGCCCCCCACCGGCCCTGGCGTACGAGTCGATACCTTCGGCCGCCCCGGGCTGACCCCGAGCCCGCGCTACGACTCGCTGCTGGCCAAGGTGATCACCCGCACCCGCGGCCACTCCTTCCCCGCCGCCGCCCGCAAATCCGCGACCGCGCTCGCCGAGTTCACCGTGACCGGCATCGGTACCAATATCTCGTTCCTGCGAGAGATCTTGGCCGACAACATCTTCCAGTCAGGCCAGGCGACCACAGGATTTCTCGCCGAGCGACTGACGGACCTGGTCGCGGCGTCGCAGACAGATCAGCCCGAGCACGCGATCGCCGCGGTCGAGCTGTATCCGGGCCAGGACGCCGTGCGCGCGCACCTCGCGGGCACGGTGGTCGAGGTGACGGACGAGGGTGTCGACATCGGCGCTGGCGGGCAGCTCGCCGTGCTCGAGGCGATGAAGATGCAGCACGTGCTCACCGCCCCGGATGCGGCCAGGACCGTCCGGGTTCTGGTCCGCCCCGGCCAGATCGTCGCACCGGGCGACCCCCTCGTCATCATCACCCGCACCGATGCCGACGAAACCGGCAGTGCGCACACCGATCTGGACCCCGACCGGCCCCGCGCCGATGTCGAGGAGGTCCGCGCCAGGCACCTGGTGACCCTGGACGAGTCCCGCCCGGCCGCCGTGGCCAAACGACACAGGCTCGGCCGCCGCACCGCAAGGGAGAACATCGCCGACCTGGTCGACGAGGGCAGCTTCGTCGAATACGGCGCACTCACCTTCGCCGCCCAGCGCACCAGACGCACCGAAGACGACCTCATCGCCAACACCCCCGCCGACGGCCTGGTCACCGGCTTGGCGACCATCGGCGCCGACCGTTTCGACAGAGCCGAAGCGGTGGTGGTCTCCTACGACTACACCGTGCTCGCAGGCACCCAGGGCAAGAACAACCACGCCAAAACCGACCGCGCCTTCGAACTCGCCGAACGCAAACACATCCCGGTGGTCCTGTTCGCCGAGGGCGGTGGCGGCCGACCGGGCGACACCGACTGGACCGGTATGGGCCTGGACGTGACAACCTTCCGCGCCCTCGGCGCCCTGCGCGGCAAGGTACCGCTGGTGACGATCGTGTCGGGCCGCTGCTTCGCGGGCAACGCCGCACTGGCCGGCGCCTGTGACGTGATCATCGCGACGCCCGACGCCAATATCGGCATGGGCGGCCCGGCGATGATCGAGGGCGGCGGGCTCGGCGCCTACCGCCCCGAAGACATCGGCCCGATCGACGTGCAACGCCGCAACGGCGTGGTCGACCTGGTCGCCCGCGACGAGGCGCATGCGGTGGCGCTGGCCAAGCAGTACCTGAGCTACTTCCAGGGTCGCACCGACGATTTCGAGGCGCCCGACCCACGACTGGCCCGACATGTGGTGCCGGAGAACCGGTTACGCGCCTACGACATCCACCGCGCCATCGACGCGATCGTCGACGTCGGCTCGTCGCTCGAACTGCGCCCGGACTACGGTGTCGGCGTTGTCACCGCGCTGGTGCGGGTGCACGGCGAACCGTTCGGCCTCATCGCCAACAGCAGCCACCACTTGGGCGGCGCCATCGACGCCGAAGCCGCCGACAAGATGGGCGAGTTCCTCACGCTGTGCCAATCCTTCGGACTGCCGATCGTCTCCCTGTGCGACACACCGGGTTTCATGGTCGGGCCCGAAGCGGAGAAGACCGCGACGGTACGCCGTTTCAGCAAGTTGTTCGTGCTCGGCGCACAACTGAGCGTCCCATTCGGCACGATCATCCTGCGCAAGGGCTACGGTCTCGGCGCGATGGCGATGACGGCCGGCCACTTCCACGCACCGAACTTCACCGTCGCCTGGCCCACCGGCGAGATCGGCCCGATGGGACTCGAGGGCGCCGTCCGCCTCGGCTTCAGGAAAGAACTCGCCGCCGTGACGGATCCGGACGAGCGCGAAACACTGTTCCAGCAGTTGCTCACCCTGGCCTACCAGCAGGGCAAGGCGCTCACCGCCGCCACCGGTTTCGAACTCGACGACGTGATCGACCCCGCCGACACCCGCACCTGGATCGCCACGCTCGCCAACTGATACCTCTTCGCTATGCCTGTGATTGACATTACCTATCGGTTGAATCAGACTGAGCGAATACTCACTCACTTGAAGTTGACGTCAAGTTCTAATAGCTTCAGCTGTACACATCGGAAGGATTTCTCGTGAGAGTTGCTGAGAAGGTGGCCATCGTGACCGGCGGCGGCGCGGGCATCGGCGCCGCGCTGGCGGCCGCACTCGCCGCGGCCGGAGCGAAGGTGGTGGTCTCGGACCTCGACGAGCCCGCCGCGCTGGCCGTGTCGGAGCAGATCAACGCCGATCACCCCGGCGCCACCGTCGGTGTCGGCGCCGATGCCGCCGACACCGAGGAGATCAGAGGTCTGATCGCGTTGGCGCAGCGGCACTTCGGGCCGGTCGACCTGTACTTCGCCAACGCGGGCATCGTCGGCGCGCCCGGGCTCGACATCGCCGACGACCAGTGGGATCGCGCGCTCGAGGTGAACCTGCGCGCCCACGTCCGCGCCGCGCGACTGCTGGTGCCGGAGTGGGTCGAACGCGGCGAGGGCTACTTCATCAGCACCGCCTCCGCCGCGGGCCTGCTCACTCAGATCGGTTCGGCCACCTACTCGGTGAGCAAGCACGCGGCCGTCGGGTTCGCCGAATGGCTCAGCATCACCTATGGCGACCAGGGCATTCGCGTCAGCTGCCTGTGCCCGATGGGTGTGAACACCAAGCTGCTGTACGCGGGCCGGGATTCGGGCGAAGAACTCGGCGCCACCGCGACCCGCGCCGTCGTCTCGGCAGGCGATGTCCTCGAACCCGCCGACGTGGCCGACATCGTCCTCGCGGCCGTGGACACCGAGCAATTCCTGATCCTGCCGCATCCGCAGGTACTGGACATGTACCGCCACAAGGGCGCCGACTACGACCGTTGGCTGCGCGGCATGCGGCGCTACCAGTCGTCGTTGCTGGCCGAAACCCACTGAACGAGAGAGAAATCCATGTCGCTGTTCGATCTGTCCGATCGCGCCGAGAAATACTCCGTAGACCTGCTCGACTTCATGGACGCGCACGTCTACCCGGCCGAAGCCGTCTACGACGAGCAGATGCGCGAATCCGGTGATCCGCACTTCCAGCCACCGATCATGGAAGAACTCAAAGCCGAGGCCAAGCGGCGCGGCCTGTGGAACCTCTTCCACCCGCACCCCGGCCGCGGCCCCGGCCTGACCAACCTCGAATACGCGCCGCTGGCCGAGATCATGGGCCGCAGCCACCTCGCGTCGGAGGCCTGCAACTGCAACGCCCCCGACACCGGCAACATGGAAGTGCTCGAACTGTTCGGCACCGAAGAGCACAAAGAGAAGTACCTGAAGCCACTGCTCGACGGCACCATGGCCTCGGCCTTCGCGATGACCGAACCGCGAGTGGCCAGCTCCGACGCCACCAATATCGAACTGTCGATGGTGCGCGACGGCGAGGACTACGTCCTCAACGGGCGAAAGTGGTTCGCCACCAACGCTTTGCACAAGAACTGTCGCGTGATGATCGTGATGGGCAAGACCGATCCCACCGCCGCACCGCACCGCCAGCAGTCGATGATGGTGGTCCCGATCGACGCGCCGGGCGTGACGATCATCCGCGGGCTGCCGGTGTTCGGCTATCAGGAACGCGAAGGCCACGCCGAGATCGACTTCGCCGATGTGCGCGTACCCGTCACCGACGTGCTCAAGGGCGAAGGTGAAGGTTTCGCGATCAGCCAAGCCCGGCTCGGCCCCGGCCGCATCCACCACTGCATGCGCAGCATCGGCATCGCCGAGCGCGCACTGGAGATGATGTGCAAGCGCGCGCAGCAGCGGGTCACCTTCGGTAAGCCGGTGGCCGAGAACGCCAACATCCAGGACTGGATCGCCGAGTCGCGCATCGACATCGAGATGATCCGGCTGCTCACGCTCAAGGCCGCGCACTTGATGGACACCGTCGGCAACAAGGCCGCGCGCACCGAGATCGCCGCCATCAAGGTGGCCGCGCCGAACATCGCGCTGAAGGTCGTCGACCGGGCCATTCAGGTGCACGGGGCGGGCGGCGTCACCGACGACTTCCCGCTGGCCGCCGCCTGGGCGGGCCTGCGCACGCTGCGCCTGGCCGATGGGCCCGACGAAGTACACAAGCGGGCCATCGCCCGCCAGGAACTGGGCAAGTACAAGAGGAGCAACTGAGATGAACGGACTTGATCTGACCGGCCGCACCGCCATCGTCACCGGCGCCTCGCGCGGTATCGGACTGGCGATCGCCCAGGAACTGGCCGCGGCCGGCGCGAATGTCGTCTTGACCGCGCGCACCCAGGAAGCCGCTGACGCGGCCGCCGCCAAGGTCGTCGGCACCGCGATCGGCGTCGGCGCCCACGTGGTGGACGAAGAAGCCGCGCGCCGCTGCGTGGAGCGGACCATGGAACGGTTCGGCAGCATCGACATCCTGGTCAACAACGCGGGCACCAACCCCGCCTACGGTCCGACGATCGACCAGGATCACGCCAAGTTCGCGAAGATCTTCGACGTGAATCTGTGGGCTCCGGTGCTGTGGACGTCGCTGGTCACCCGGGCGTGGATGGGCGAGCACGGCGGCGCCGTCGTCAACACCACCTCCATCGGCGGCCTGACCATGGAACCGAACATCGGGCTGTACAACGCGTCCAAGGCCGCGCTGATCCATCTCACCGAGCAGTTGGCGCTGGAGCTGTCGCCGAAGGTGCGGGTCAACTCCGTGGCACCGGGCGTGGTGCGGACCAAGCTCGCCGAGGCACTGTGGCGCGAGCACGAGCAGGCCCTCACGGCCACGACCGCGCTGGATCGGATCGGCGAACCCGCCGATATCGCCGCCGCGGTGGCCTTCCTGGTCTCCGACGCGGCGAGCTGGATCACCGGCGAGACCCTGGTGATCGACGGCGGCCAGCGACTCGGTGATGCCGCGCAGTTCCGGCGCGGCGCCACGGTCAGTGCCTGAGGTGGGCGAGGTCGTCGGCGTCGATCCGGTCGCGGTCGCCGGGTGGTTCAGGACCCTCGGCATCGAGTACACCGCGACACTGCGTTTCGACCGGATCGGCCTCGGCCAATCGAACCTGACCTACCTGGTGCGCGACGACGCGGACCGTCGGTGGGTGCTGCGCAGGCCGCCACTGGGTCACCTGCTCGCCTCCGCGCACGACGTGGTGCGCGAGGCCAGGATCATGGCGGCGCTGGAAACCACCGCTGTGCCGTGCCCGCGGATTCTCGGCGTCGTCGACGACCCGGCGATCTCCGAGGTCCCGATGGTGCTGATGGAATACGTCGACGGGCAGGTGGTCGACACCATGGCCATCGTGGAATCGCTCACGCCGCAACATCGTCGGGCCATCGCCGAATCGCTGCCGCGCACGCTGGCCGAGATCCACGCCGTCGACCTCGGCGCCGTCGGCCTCACGGATCTGGCCAGCCACAAGCCCTACGCGCAGCGCCAGCTCAAGCGGTGGGGCGGCCAGTGGGAGCAGTCCAAGACCAGGGAACTTCCCGAACTCGACGAACTCACCCGACGTCTCGTCGCGACCATGCCCGAGCAGCGTGAGATCACCCTGGTGCACGGCGATTTCCATCTGCGCAATGTCATCACCTCCCGGACCACCGGCGCGGTAGTGGCCGCGCTGGACTGGGAGCTGTCCACCCTCGGCGACCCGCTGGCCGATATGGGCAGCCTGCTCGCCTACTGGGCAGAACCGGGTGAGAACACCGGCGGCGACTTCCCCGCGTCCGCGCTGCCCGGTTTCCCGAACCGCGCCGAGATGTCCGAGGCCTACCTCGCACTGACCGGGCGCGACCCGGCGGCCCTGCGCTACTGGCACGCCTTCGGGCTGTGGAAGCTCGCCGTCATCGCCGAGGGCGTGCTCCGGCGAGCACTGGACACACCGCAGAACAAGGCGGCCGCGGGCACCCCGACCATCGAAAGAATCGACGCGATCGTGCACAAGGCACTCGACGTCACCGAAGAAAGCTAGACAGGAGCAGACATGACTCGCACTGCCATCGTGACGGGCGCGGCCCGCGGCATCGGCGCCGCCATCGCGACCGAATTGGCCGCCGCCGGTATGGCCGTCGCCGTGCTCGACCTCGACGAATCCGCCTGTAAGACAACGGTCGACGCCATCGAGACGGCAGGCGGCAAGGCACTCGCGGTCGGCGCCGATGTCGCCGACGAGGCCGCCGTCGCCGCGGCCGTCGAGCGGGTGGCCGCCGAACTGGGCGCGCCCACCGTGCTCGTGAACAACGCGGGCGTGCTGCGCGACAACCTGCTGTTCAAGATGTCGGTCGCCGACTGGGACACCGTCATGAACGTGCACCTGCGCGGCGCCTTCCTGATGTCGCGCGCCGTGCAGAAGCACATGGTCGAGGCGAAGTACGGTCGCATCGTCAACCTGTCGAGCACCTCGGCGCTCGGCAATCGCGGCCAGGCCAACTACGCCGCCGCCAAGGCAGGCATGCAGGGCTTCACCAAGACCCTGGCCTTCGAACTCGGCAAGTACGGCGTCACCGCCAACGCGATCGCGCCCGGCTTCATCGAGACCGAGATGACCGCAGCGACAGCCGCGCGGATCGGAATGGACTTCGAGGAGTTCAAGCGGGCCGCGGCCGCGCAGATTCCGGTCAACCGGACCGGTACGCCGCAGGATATCGCGCACACCGCGTCGTTCCTGGCGAGCGAGGGCGCGGGCTTCGTCTCCGGCCAGGTCATTTATGTCGCCGGCGGACCGAAGGACTGACAGCGATGAAAGCATGGCAGGTAGCCGAAGTCGGCGAACCACGAGAGGTATTGCAGCTCAACGATATCGACGATCCGGTAGCCGGACCGGGGCAGGTGCTGGTGCGCGTCCTCGCGGCGCCTGCCAACTTCCCCGATGTGCTGCTGTGCCGTGGGCAGTATCAGCTCAGGCCACCGCTGCCGTTCACGCCCGGCGTCGAACTGTGCGGGCAAGTGCTGGCGGTCGGTGCGGGCGTTGACCGGTTCGCCGTCGGTGATCGGATCGTCGGCACCGCGAATCTGCCCGGCGGTGGGTTCGCCGAATTGGCGGTACTCGATGCCGACAGCGCCTTTCCCGCACCGGATTCCCTCGACGATGCCGAGGCGTCCGCGCTGGTCGTCGGCTATCAGACGAGCTGGTTCGCGCTGCACCGCCGGACTCGGCTGCAGCCCGGCGAGACGCTGCTCGTGCACGCCGCCGCCGGTGGCGTCGGCAGTAGCGCGGTGCAGCTGGGCAAGGCGGCGGGCGCGCGGGTGATCGGTGTGGTCGGCGGGCCGGACAAGGCCGAATACTGCCGCAAGCTCGGTGCCGACCTCGTGATCGACCGGCACACCGAGGACTTCGTGCCGATCGTCAAGGAGTTCACCGATGGCCGCGGCGCCGACGTGATCTACGACCCGGTCGGCGGCGACGCCTACACCAAGTCCACCAAATGCATCGCCTTCGAAGGCCGCATCCTGGTGATCGGTTTCGCGGGCGGCACCATCCCCCAGCCCGCGCTCAACCACGCGCTGATCAAGAACTACTCGATCATCGGTCTGCACTGGGGTCTCTACAAGCAGTACAACCAGCAGGCGATCGCGGACTGCCACGCCGAGCTGACCCGGCTCGCCGCGGTCGGCCAGGTGAAACCACTGATCAGCGAACGGCTTTCGCTCGCCGACGTCCCCGACGGCCTCGGCCGCCTCGGCGACGGCGACACCGTCGGCAGGCTCGTCTTCCAGCCGTGAACACCACGACGAACAAGCGATAAGGAGAGCGTGGACCGATGCCGCCGACACCCGGCGACTACTCGCCGGACAGTTCGGCATCGGCACCACGCTATAAATAGGACATGGAACGACGCGCGGAGACCGCAGGCGACGACTCGGCGCCTTCGATGGCGCGCACCTCGCTGCTGCGCGAGCTGCCCGTCACCCCGCGTGGCCTGCGGACCAGGACGGCGCTGATCGACGCGGGCCGGAAGGTGTTCGAGCGCATGGGTTATCTCGATGCCCGGCTCGTCGATATCACCCAGGAAGCCAAATGCTCCTCGGGCACCTTCTACACCTATTTCGCCAGCAAAGAGGAGATCTTCGCGGCCATCCTGGAGCACGCCCAGGAAGACATGATGCATCCAGGAATGGAGCATGTGGACGGCGACAACGATCCCGTGTCGATCGTCGAAGCCAGCAATCTGGCCTACTTCGAGGCCTATAAGCGCAACGCGAAATTGATGGGGTTGCTAGAGCAGGTCGCCAATATCGACCCCGAGTTCAGCAGGCTCCGCCAGGAGCGGGCCGACGCGTTCATCCACCGCAACGCCCGCAGCATCGCCGATCTCCAGCAGCGCGGTCTCGCCGACCCCGAGCTGGATCCGATGCTGTCCTCGCGGGCGCTGTCGGGGATGGTCAGCAGGATGGCCTTCAACTACTTCGTCACCGCCGACGGCCTCCTCGACGGCAAGGTGCGCCCGATCGAGGAGCTCGTCTTCACGGTGACCCGGCTCTGGGTGAACGCACTGCGGATGCCGATCAAGAGCTGACCGGCCCGATCGACGAAAAAATCCCCCCACCATCTGATGGTGAGGGGATCAAAGGTGGCCAGAGCCGGGATCGAACCGGCGACCTACCGCTTTTCAGGCGGTCGCTCGTACCAACTGAGCTACCTGGCCGGAAGTACCGGATTGCTCTGGTACTACGTGCGACCCTGACGGGACTCGAACCCGCGGCAACTCCCATGTTGCCCACGAGTCCTACGCACCCTTCAGGCGGAACGTGAGTATGCCTGAAACGTACTTGCGACCCTGACGGGACTCGAACCCGCGACCTCCGCCGTGACAGGGCGGCGCGCTAACCAACTGCGCTACAGGGCCATGCTTCTGCAGTACTGCTAGACACAGTCCGAAGACTGTACCCCCTACGGGATTCGAACCCGCGCTACCGCCTTGAAAGGGCGGCGTCCTAGGCCGCTAGACGAAGGGGGCTCGTTCCGAATCTCTCCGGGGCGGCTTCAACGTTTCCGTTGGGAGCTCGCATAGCTTATGACAGGTGTACTCAGAGTTCCAAATCGCCTGGTCAGGCGCCCAAACCGAGGTCATCCAGGCGTGCTTGCTCGCGCCAGCCCTCGGTGCGGAAGTTCTGAATCCACAGCGGGGTGGCCATCGCCTCCACGATAACCTCCAGCACCTCGGCGAAGCGGGCACGCAGGTCGGCGGCGGAGCCGTTGGTGATCGGGTCGACCAGATAGCGCTGGCCTGCCAGCGCCGCGGCCAGGGTTCGAGTGAAGCGATCGGGGTCGGCGTCGGCGCGCAGCTGACCGTCGTCGATGGCGCGGACGGCGAGCACGCGGGTGGCGCGGCCGACGATGCGCCCGCCACCGTTGCCGGAGTCACGATGGAAGTCGGGTTCGATCACGAGGCGGTACTCGGCTTGCACGATGGTGTCGTGCTCCAGGCGCAGCGCGATCTCGTCGACCATGCCGTGCAGCACGTCGAGCGGACCGAGGTCGGTGCGCGCGAGCCAGCGCTCCGCGCAGATCTGGTAGCGCTCGACCGCGGTCTCGAGTACCGCGCGCGCCAGGTCTTCCTTGGAGTCGAAGTGGAAGTACATCGCTCCCTTGGTGGCACGCGAACCTTCCAGAATCCGGTTGAGCGATGCCGCGGCATATCCGCTCTTCCCGAACTCGACGGCCGCGGACTTGATTATCGCCGCGCGCGTCCGGCGCGCCCGCTCTTGCTGCCGTGCCATCCTCGAAACGCCTCCGAACCTTCTCGACGCCGACGACCGATACAGACCGTGGCGCGAATTGTGGTTTTAATTCAAACTTTCGGTATGAAAGACTCGCGGCGCCTCGCACAGCGGCCCCGCCACCAGTGAGAACCGCCTCCTCCTGCGGTAACGACAACCCCTTTGCCGGGAGTTCGCGCACCCATCGCGATCACCTCGGCCTGCAATCTGTCGATGAATTCCGAAACGCCGCACCCTGCACCGGAGCCACGGAAAAGGCAGCACCGGTGATTGTTTCAAAATTCACCAGGCGATCACCGTACCCGTATTCCCGAGTCGACACGCGGCGATTGGAGTACCTATCCGAACATCCGGTTCGGTTATCCAGATCAGCAAACGAGGCGCAACCGGAACGGCTACTTCGCGCACGAATTCCGTAGGCGCGCAGCCCGGTTGACCGGCGGATCGGCATCGCCGACGTTCGCCGAACGGTCGCGAGACCGGCGCCCACTGTGGACCACTCCATCGCTGCTGCACCCCTGCTCATCGAAAGATGTTGCGATACAACAGTATTCGATGACCATCCGCAACTCCCGGCGCGAACGACACTGGGCACCAGGTGTTTACCACCGAATCGTCACCCACGGCCGCGGTGTTACCTGACGCCACCAGCGACGATCAGCGGCCCACGACCCGGCCGGGGACCACGGTTCGGCCGTTCGGCACAGCGTCCGCTAGACTCCGCTGCGCGCCCCTTTAGCTCAGTTGGTAGAGCTGGTGACTTTTAATCACTAGGTCGTAGGTTCGAGTCCTACAGGGGGCACCACGAACGACCACCGTGACCATCGTCACGTGGCGCGCTCGCCTCCGTGGCCGAGCAGCTCACCAGCGGCGCAGCAGACGCGGGCCCCCGGCTGCGATCCGCTCGGCGGGAGGCGCTGACAATGTTCATCTACCCGCCGCTAACGGCGCGAGCCCCCCAGCGATAGTCCCTATGCTGCGGGCCGAACGCCTAGACTCGTCAGCACTACCACCGAGCCGTTCCGCGAGTTGTGGCCTTGCTCAAATTCGATGGAAAAGCGCTCTGTTGCGTTTCGCATCACACCTACGGTGCCGTAAGGTATGGCCGCATCGCGACGTTCGACCGCAAGCAAGCGAAGGGTTTTTACATGGCAAGGGATCTGACTCAACTCGAACTGCTCACGGAGTTGGAGCCGGTTGCCGAGGAAAACGTCAACCGGCACATGTCGCTGGCCAAAGAATGGCATCCGCACGACTACGTCCCGTGGGATGAGGGCCGCAACTTCGCCGCCATGGGCGGCATCGATTGGGATCCTGAGCAGTCCAAGCTCAGCGAGGTCGCCAAGGCGGCCATGATCACCAATCTGCTCACCGAGGACAATCTGCCGTCCTACCACCGTGAGATCGCCGAGAACTTCTCCCAGGACGGCGCCTGGGGCACCTGGGTCGGTCGCTGGACCGCCGAGGAGAACCGCCACGGCATCGTGATGCGCGACTACCTGGTGGTCACCCGTGGCGTGGATCCGGTCGCCCTCGAAGAGGCGCGAATGATCCACATGACCAACGGTTTCGCCTCACCCTCCGGTGTCGACGCCGGCTTCCTGCACTCGGTCGCCTACGTGACCTTCCAGGAACTGGCCACCCGGGTGAGCCACCGCAACACCGGCAAGGTCTGTGACGACCCGATCGCCGATCGCATGCTGCAGCGCGTCGCCGCCGACGAGAACCTGCACATGATCTTCTACCGCAACCTCTGCGGCGCGGCGATGGACCTGAGCCCCGACCAGACCATCGAGGCGATCTCGCTGATCGTCGAGAACTTCCAGATGCCCGGCGCGGGCATGCCGAACTTCCGTCGCAACGGCGTGCTGATGGCCAAGCACGGCATCTATGACCTGCGTCAGCACCTCGAAGAGGTCGTGCAGCCGGTGCTCAAGAAGTGGGACGTCTTCGAGCGCACCGACTTCACCGCGCGTGGCGAGGCCACCCGTGAGCGGCTGGCCGGCTTCCTGGAGAAGCTGGGCGAGGACGTGCTGAAGTTCGAGGAGCAGCGCGACCGGATGCTGGCCCGCGAGGCCAAGAAGCGCGAAATGGCCGCGGTTTAGGTTTCACGAAAAGCGCTGCGCACCTTGATAGCAAAGGTGCGCAGCGCTTTTTCGTGACCTACTTCATCGGGAGGGCACCGTCGGCGCTGCCGACATCGGTGATCTTCCAGTCCTGGCCCGCATCGACGGTGATGTTGTAGGTGACCGTGTTGCGCAGGCCGTCCGGGTTCTGCGCGTTGGTGGTGCTCACGTCGACGAAGGCCGCGACCTGGTAGACCTCACCCTCCTGTGAGAGCACCTTGGCGGTGATCGGCGCCGCGGTGGAGGTCCACTTCAGCGGGATGATGATCTGCTCGAGCTTCGCGCCGGTGGCGTCGAACTTCTTCGACAGTTCCGGGGAGGTACCGGCCTTGAGCTTGGCGACCCAGGCGTTGACGTCCTGGTAGTTCAGGCTCGCCGAGCCGACGGAGTAGTCGAGCGCGATCTGCTCGGCCTTCGCGTTGTCGGCGGCCTGCTCCTTCGTGTCGGAGATCTCCGAGCGGGCCGAGCCGAGCAGCACGCCGAGCACGAGCGCGATGATCGCGAGGACGGCGATCACGGCGCCGCCGACCAGCGAGGAAACGCGCACGGCGACGGTGCCCTTCGCGGGCTCGGCGGGGGTTTTCGTGAGGTCGGTGGCGCCTTCGTTGCTTTCGGCCATGGGGGGTCTTCTCCGATTACGTGGGGACAGCGCACCGCCGGAGGCGACGATGCCAGCCCGTCCAGGCTACTGAGTCGCGAACAATGCTCGTACTTCGAGTAACAGGTAAAACGAGGCGCACGGTCGTGATGGCGGTCATGACCCGGGCAAAGTCCCGCATGCGCGAGATCGATCACATCGGGCCGGATGAGAGAATGGCAGCCGTGACTACCACGATGCCCCAGGCGCCGACGGCGCTGCGGATCGGGCCCTACCCGGTCGATCCGCCGGTTGTGCTCGCGCCGATGGCGGGCATCACCAACCGCGCCTTCCGCAGACTGTGCCGGGAGTTCGGCAGCCCGACGTCGATCTACGTGTGCGAGATGATCACCGCACGCGCGGTGGTCGAGCGCAACGAGAAGACGCTGCACATGATGTCGTTCGACGCCGACGAGCATCCGCGCTCGATGCAGCTCTACGGGGTGGACCCCAAGACACTCGGCGAGGCCGTGCGGATCATCGTCGGCGAGGGCTGGGCCGACCACATCGACCTCAATCTGGGCTGCCCGGTCCGCAAGGTGACCAAGCTCGGCGGCGGCTCGGCGCTGCCGTACAAGCGCAGACTGTTCGCCAATATCGTCCGCGAGATGGTGTCCGCGGCCGAACCGGCGGGCGTTCCGGTGACCTTCAAGTTCCGCATCGGCATCGACGACGACCACCACACCTACCTCGACACCGGCCGCATCGCCGAGGCCGAGGGCGCCGCCGCCGTGGCGCTGCACGCGCGCACCGCGGCCCAGCTGTACTCGGGCGCGGCGGACTGGTCTGCGATCGCGCGGCTCAAGGAAGCCGTCACCTCGATTCCGGTGCTCGGCAACGGCGACATCTTCACCGCCGACGACGCGCTGCGGATGATGGACGAGACCGGCTGCGACGGTGTGGTCGTCGGCCGCGGCTGCCTCGGTCGGCCGTGGCTGTTCGCCGAACTCAGCGCGGCCCTGCGCGGCGAACCGGTCCCCGAGGGGCCGACGCTCGGCCGCGTCGGCGAGATCCTGGTGCGCCACGCCACCCTGCTCACCGAGCACGACGGTGAGGACAAGGCCATGCGCGATATCCGCAAGCACATGGCCTGGTACCTGATGGGGTTCCCGGTCGGCTCGCAGCTGCGGCGCAGCTTCGCCACCGTGTCGAAGCTGTCGCAGATCGAGGATCTGGTCGGACAGCTCGACCCCACCGTGCCGTTTCCCACGGACGCGCTCGGGCCGCGCGGGCGGCAGGGATCGCCGCAGACCAAGGTCGTGCTCCCCGAGGGCTGGCTCGATGACCCCGAGGACGACACCGTCCCCGCGGCGGCCGATGTGATGCACAGCGGCGGCTGAGCACCACAGCGGTAATTCGCAAGCGGTCGCCATTTCGAGCCACCGCACTCGCTCGAACTGGGCGTTCCGTCCGATATTCGAGCTTCGCAATCAAATTGTCAGCGATTCCGATGTGCACTGGAGTGGCTACCCGTGGCGGAATCGTTATCATTGCGGGATCGGTCGACTTCGGTTCGAATCGGAGCCGGGCGATGACGCGCAGGCTGCGCCAGATAGAGAAGTGAGGTTCGTTGGTGGGTGACGATCGGCGCGGGCATACGCCCCGGCCCGGAAATCGCGCCCCCTGGGAGCGCTACCCGAGGGCCGAACCCACCGAGCAGCCGGAAACCGGCTCGCGACGGTCCCGACACGCGGACGCGCCCCAGGACGCGGCGCCGCTGACGGTGGCCGATCTCGTCAACCGGGTCGACAGCGAACGCACCAGGCGCGGCAGGCGCACCCCCGCCGCCGAAAGCCCCGAGCCCGGCTCGCGCGCGGGTCGCCGCGCCCGCGAACAGGCACCGCGGCCCACCCCACGTCCCGACATCACCACACGCACCGACGGCTCCCCCATCGTCGCCGACATCGCGGGTGCGCAGCCGCATCGCGCCGAATCCCCCGCCGACCGCACCGCGACCACCGCGCTGCCCGCCCAGTCCAAGGAACCGGCGCGCCCCGCCGCCCCAGCGCGACGCGTGGGCGCTCCGGTCGACCCGCCCACCGATATCCTGCCAACGGTCAACGCGGAGCCCGAGCGGGCAAGGCCGGTCAAAACCGCCGCCGCCGCACCGCCACGTCGTCCAGACAAGCGCGCGGGCACGACAGGCCCTCGAAGCAAGCAGGCACGGTATGCCGGACGGGTCGCCCTGACGATCGTCGCGGTCCTCGCGCTGGTGATCACCGGCGGCGGCTGGAGCTACCTGCAGGCCACCGGCAACAGCCTCAACCAGATCGACGCCCTCGGTGGCGGTGTCTCCGGCGACGTGCTCGACGGCGACATGCAGCTCGGCGACGAGAACTACCTCATCGTCGGCACCGACACCAGAGCGGGCGTCAACGTCGACATGGGCGCGGGCTCGGCCACCGACATCGAAGGTGCCCGCGCCGACACGGCGATGCTGGTGCACATCCCGAAGAACCGCTCGCGGGTGGTGGTCGTGTCCTTCCCGCGCGACCTCGACGTGACCCGCCCGGTGTGCTCGGGCTGGGACAACGAGAAGGCCACCTACACCGACCAGAAGTTCCCCTCGGCCATGGGCGACAAGCTCAACGCCGTCTACGCCCTCGGCGGCCCCAAATGCCTGGTCGACGTGGTGCGCAAGATGTCGGGCCTGACCATCGGCCACTTCATCGGCATCGACTTCGCCGGCTTCGAAGCCATGGTCGACCAGGTCGACGGCGTCGAGGTGTGCTCGACCAAACCGATCATCGACGGTGTGCTCGGCCCGGTGCTGGAGACCTCGGGCAAGCAGCGGATCAACGGCGAGACCGCGCTCAACTATGTGCGCGCCAGGCACGTCGTCGGCGAGGAGCGCAGCGACTACGACCGGATCAACCGGCAGCAACGCTTCCTCGCGTCGCTGTTGCGTGGGGCCTTGTCGAGCAAGGTGCTCTTCGATCCCGGCAAGCTCAACGGATTCATCCAGGAGTTCTCCAACCACACCTTCGTCGACAAGGTGACCCCGCAGGACCTGCTGCTGCTCGGGCGTTCCCTGCAGAAGATGGACGCGGGCGCGGTGACCTTCCTGACCATCCCGACCGCGGGCACCACCGCCTACGGCAACGAGATTCCGCGCGAATCCGACATCAAGGCGATCTTCCGCGCCGTCATCGATGATCAGCCGCTGCCCGGCGAGACCAAGGCGCCCGAGGTGCAGAGTTCCACGCAGACACCGGCGCCGGTCGCGCCCAAGCAGTACGCGGTGGCGCCGAGCACGACATCGCTGCTGGTGTCCAACGGTTCGGGCTCATCGGGCGCGGCCAGGACCGTCGCCTCCAAGCTCGACTACCAGGGCTTCGGCATCTACAGCGTCGGCAACTACTCCGGTGGCACCTCGACGACGTCGAAGATCCGCTTCGCCGCGGGGCTGGAAGCCGAAGCCGCCACCGTGGCGAGCACCATCCCGGGCGCGGTCCTTGAACAGGCCAACGAGCTGGGCAGCATCATCGAAGTGGTGGTCGGCGCCGATTTCGGCGGCATGGTCCGCACCGCCACCGCGGTCGGCGCGGAACTGCCGAACGTACCGATCGGTGAGCCGCTCAGCGCGGGCCCGGTCGCCCTGCCCTCCGACCTCGAGCACATGAACGCCGCCGACGACACCTGCAAGTGAAACCGCTGACCTGCCATGACACTGCCACGCGGGATTAACCCGGTGTTGGGTGACAGCGGTGCGGGTACCCACTAGGGTCTGCAATCATGCGTGTCATCTACAACGAGCAAATGGCCGACCTCGCCAACCTTCTTGGTGAGATGGCCGGTCTCGCTGGCCAGGCCATGGAACAGGCCACTCAGTCGCTGCTGCAGGCCGACCTGGGTCTGGCCGAGCAGGTCATCGGTGAGCAGGATCGGATCTCGGTGATGATCACCGAGGCCGAGGAGAGGGCCTTCGCGCTGCTCGCACTGCAGGCACCCGTCGCGGGCGATCTGCGCCAGGTCGTCAGTGCGATCCAGATCGTCGCCGACGTCAACCGGATGGGCGCGCTGGCACTGCACGTCGCCAAGGTGACCCGCCGCCGCCACCCCGCCCACGCCCTGCCCGAGTCGGTCAACGGCTACTTCGCGGAAATGGGTCGCATCGCGGTCAACATGGGCGCGGGCGCCAAAGAGGTACTGGAAACCCGCGACCCCGAACGCGCCGCCCAGCTCAACCATGACGACGAGGCGATGGACGACCTCCACCGCCACCTGTTCACCCTCCTGATGGACCGTGACTGGAAGTACGGCGTAGCCGCCGCCGTCGACGTCACCCTCCTCGGCCGCTACTACGAGCGCTTCGCCGACCACGCCGTGGAGATCGGCCGCCGCGTCATCTTCCTGGTGACCGGTGTCCTCCCGTCCGACGAGGACCTCGAAACAAGCTGAGTGCGAAGGAGAAAAGGCCCCCGCTTCGATGCGGGGGCTTTTTCGTGTCGGCATACAACGAGAAAAGCCCCCGCACTCCGTTGAGAAGGAGGCGAGGGCTTTCTCGGTATCACTTACCCGAAACGGCCGGAGATGTAGTCCTCGGTGGCGCGCTGGGTGGGGTTGGAGAAGATCTTCTCGGTGTCATCGATCTCGATCAGGCGGCCGGGCTTGCCCTGTGCCTCGAGGTTGAAGAAACCGGTCTGGTCACTCACGCGGGCAGCCTGCTGCATGTTGTGGGTGACGATGACGATCGTGAACTCTTTCTTGAGCTCGGTGATCAGGTCCTCGATCGCCAGGGTGGAGATCGGGTCCAGCGCCGAACACGGCTCGTCCATCAGCAGGACGTCGGGCGAGACCGCGATGGCGCGGGCGATGCACAGACGCTGCTGCTGACCACCGGAGAGGCTGCCACCGGGCTTGTCGAGGCGGTCCTTGACCTCGTTCCAGAGGTTCGCGCCCTTGAGCGAGCGCTCGGCGACCTCGTCGAGTTCCTTCTTGTTGCGCACACCCTGCAGCTTCAGCCCGGCCACCACATTGTCGCGAATCGACATGGTGGGGAACGGGTTCGGGCGCTGGAACACCATGCCGATGGTGCGACGCACGCCGACCGGGTCGATCGAGGAGCTGTAGATGTCCTCACCGTCGAGCAGCACGGCACCTTCGACGCGGGCGTTCGGGGTCACCTCGTGCATGCGGTTGAGCGAGCGCAGCACGGTGGACTTGCCACAGCCGGAGGGACCGATGAAGGCGGTGACGCTGCGCGGCAGCACGGTCAGTTCCACATTCGCCACGGCGTGGAAACTGCCGTAATAGATGTTGAGATCTTTGACGTCGATCCGCTTGGCCATCTGAGTATTCCGTTCGCTTCTATCGGTTCCGGGTGAGCAGCTTGTTGACGCCGGCGGCCGCCAGGTACAGCACCGCGATCATCAGGATCAGCGTGAACGCCGCACCCCAGACACGTTCGCGGCCCGCGGGCTCCGGGTTGGCCAGCTCTTGGTAGATCAACAGCGGCAGCGAGGCCATGTTGCCGTCGAAGATGTTCTGGTTGATCGACTTCGAGTAGCCGACCAGCACCAGCACCGGCGCGGTCTCGCCCATCACACGAGCGAGCGCGAGCAGGATGCCGCTGATCATGCCGGGGGCCGCGGTGGGAATGACGATCCGCAGGATGGTCTTCCACTTCGGCACACCGAGCGCGTAGGACGCCTCGCGCAGCTCGTCGGGGACGAGCTTCAACATCTCCTCGGTGCTGCGCACGACCACCGGAAGCATCAGCAGCACCAGCGCCAACGAGACCGCGAACGAGCTCTGCGGCATCCCGAGCGTGGCGATCCACAGCGCGAAGATGAACAGCGCGGCGACGATCGAGGGCACACCGGCCAGGATGTCGACCATGAACGTGGTGACCTTGGCGAGCCGACCGCGACCGTATTCGACCAGGTAGACCGCGGCCATGATGCCCAGCGGCACCGCGATGACGGAGGCGACCGCCGCCTGCACGACAGTGCCGTAGATGGCGTGATAGACGCCGCCACCGGTCTGGTCGGGCAGGATGCCCTTCTGCGAGTTCAACCACCAGTCGGACGAGATGATCGCGGTGAAACCCTTGCTGACCACCAGTCCGAGCACCCACACCAGCGGGACCAGAGCGATGATGAAGCAGAGGGTCACCAGGGCGGTGGCGACGTTGTTCTTGATCCGCCTGCCGGAACTGACGTGCCGGAAGGTCGGGGCCTTGACCGGCTTGTCCAGGGTCGTCGTGGTGGTCATCAGCCGTTCACCTTTCCACCGGAGGCCAGGCGGGCCAGTGCGTTGACCACGAAGGTCAGCGCGAAGAGAACGAAGCCGGCCGCGATATAGGCGCCGGTGGGCAGCGGTGAACTGAATTCCGAGGCCGCCGAGGCGATCTTGGAGGCGAAGGTGTAACCACCGTCGAACAGCGACCAGGTACCCGCGTTGCTCGCGGTGCGAAGCACGACGAGAACGGCGATCGTCTCACCGAGCGCGCGGCCGAGGCCGAGCATGGAACCGGCGATCACACCGCTGCGGCCGTAGGGCAGCACGGTCATCCGCACGACTTCCCACTTGGTGGCGCCGAGCGCCTGTGCCGCTTCGATGTGCGCGCGAGGCGTGAGCGCGAACACTTCGCGGGCCACCGAGGTGATGATCGGCAGGATCATCACCGCGAGGACGACACCGGCGGTGAAGATGGTGCCGCCGCCCCCGATCGAGACGTTGCCGTCGGCGAACAGGAAGAACCAGCCCAGGTTGCTGTTGAGGAATTCCTGCACCGGCGCGATCTGCGGCGCCAGCACGAGGAAGCCCCACAGACCGAACACGATCGACGGCACCGCGGCGAGCAGGTCGATCAGCATCGTGAACGGCTTGCCCAGCCGCGACGGCGCGTAGTGCGTCAGGAACAACGCGATACCGACACCGATCGGCACCGCGACGATGAGCGCGAACACCGAGCTCAGGACCGTGACCATGAACAGGTCGCGGATACCGAAGCGGAGATTGTCGGCGTCACCGGTCGAGAACTCGGTGCTGGTGAAGAAGTTGGCGTTGTCGGCCATGAGCGAGGGGACCGCGCGGATCAGCAGGAACAGCGCGATCAACGCGATGGCGGCGACGATCGTCGCGCCCGCCGCGGTGGCCATCCACCGGAAGATCGTCTCGGCGTTCAGGCGGCCGGTACGACCCCCGTCAGGGGCCTTGTCGATTTTCGGTTCGGTCGGCATATTCGCAGTATCTCCGGCCGCCCGCGGGCTCGTCGAATTCGACGAGCCCGCTGCGGTCACCTCAGGGTGCATGGTCATGGCCAGGAAGCGATCAGGAGATTGCGTTGATCGCGGTGGTCAGCTTGGTCTTGAACGCGTCGGGCAGCGGCACGTAGCCGGCCTCGCTCAGACCGTTCTGGCCGTTGGTGACGGCGGACGTCAGGAACGCCTTGACCGCCTTGCTGACCTCAGCGTCGGCGTACTTCGAGCACACGATCTCGTAGGTGGCCATGACGATCGGGTACGAGCCCGCGACGGTCGGCTTGTAGAACGAGCTGGTGTCGAGGATGAGGTCGTTGCCCTCGCCCTTGACCTTCACGCCGTCGATCGCCTTGGCGGCGGTCTCGGCCGTCAGCTTGACCGGGTCCTTGCTCGCGGAGGTGATGATCTGCGCGATGGACAGGTTCTGCGCCTTGGCGAAGGACCACTCGTTGTAGGTGACCGAGTTCTTGGTGTTCTTGATGGCGGCCGAGGTGCCCTCGTTGCCCTTGGCGCCTTCACCGACACCACCGTTGAAGCTCTTGCCGCCGCCCTTGCCCCACGCGCCGTCCGAGGCCGCGTCGAGGTAGAGCTGGAAGTTGTCGGTGGTGCCCGACTCGTCGGAGCGGAAGATCACGGCGATCTTCTCCGCGGGGAGCTTGGCGTTGGGGTTGAGCGCCTTGATCTCCGGGGCATCCCAGGTGGCGACGGAGCCGTTGAACACCTTGGCGGCGGTCGGGCCGTCGAGCACCAGGTCGGTGACGCCGTCGACGTTGTAGGTGATGGCGACCGGGCCGAAGACGGTCGGCAGGTTCCACGCGGCAGCGCCACAACGCTCGGCGGCCTTGGCCGTCTCGCCCTTGGAGGAGCTCAGCGGCGAGTCGGAGCCACCGAAATCGGTCTGGCCACCGAGGAACTCGTTGACGCCCGCGCCCGAGCCGCTGGAGGTGTAGTTCAGGGTGGAGCCGTCGCAGTTGGCCTCGTAGGCGGCGACGAAACGCTCCATGGCGTTCTTCTGCGACGAAGCACCCGACGCCTTGAGCGCCTGCTTGCCGCCGCAAGCGACGCTGGTGTTGGCAGCGTTGCTGGCGTCGCCAGTGGAGTTCTCGTCACTGCCACAGGCGGCCAGGGTCATCGCGCCCGCGGCGAGAACGCCGACCAGGGCACTGGTGCGCTTGAAGTTCACTTTTCCTCCGACAATGCTGGGTGTCTCACTCGGTCCCTCACCGGCCCGAGCGAGGCTGGTTGGCGCTCGCGGTCCCGGAGGAATGCGCACACCAGGCGACGACGGTGCCGCCCAGAAATAACCTAGGGTCGCCCGGTTGACAGTTGGCCCGGTGTGGGTTAACGGAAAATGAACAGCCCGGCGCGATCGATGCCGTGAATGTGACGTTAGCCCCAGTTTTACTCGTACGTACCCGGTCATCCTCGCAATATTCTCCTGGCGCGCGAGAATTCACCTTGCCTGTGAGGTGCCTCGCATCAGGGCAGCGAGTACGCGACATCGATGTGGGCCGGGGCGAATCCGAGCTTGGTATAGGTGTGCACGGCGGCGGTGTTGTCGGCCTCGGTGTAGAGCAGGACTTCGGTGGATCCGGTCGCGCGCAGGTGCCGCAGTCCGGCCAGGGTCAGCAGTCTGCCCAGGCCGCGGCCCTGCGCGGACGGGTCGATGCCGACCACGTACACCTCACCGGCCGGGGCGGCGTCGGGGTGCTGTTTGGTCCAGTGGAAGCCGAGCAGGCGGTTCGGGTCGGTGGCGTCGAAAGCCAGGAACAGGCCGGCCGGGTCGAACCAGGATTCCGCGCGGCGGGCGGCGATATCGCGCTCGGTCCAGCCGCCCTGCTCGGGATGCCAGGCGAATGCCGCGTTGTTCACGCGCAGGAGTTCGAGGTCGTCGACGGGGCCCGCGTAGGTACGCACGATGAGGTCTGCGGGAATGTCGAGTTCCGGTAGCTCCGGGGTTGCCAGCGAGCGGCGCATCTGCCACAGCTCACGGGCGGTGATCAGCCGGAGCTCAGTTGCCAGCGCCTTGGCCGCGGGGAGGTCACCGTGCGCCCACACCCGCGCGCCCGCCCCACCCTCGGCCAGCGCGGCACGGACCAGATCAGCGCCGATGCCCGCCCCACGCGCGGCCGGATCGACGGCGACCTCGGCCATCGCGGGATGTTCCTCATGTGCCGCAACAAGATTCGCGTAACCGACCACCTCGCCCGCGCGCTCCGCGAGCGCATGTCTTGTCGAAGGGTCGGCCTCGGCGAGTGACAGCACGGCCTGCTCGGAGACCGCGGCGACACCGTCTTCGTCAGCCGCGCGTTCGAGCAGTGCGCGCACCTTGTCGGCGGTACCGGGCTCGACCTGATCGGTCCAGGTCAAGGTTGCTGTATCCGGCATCGCCATCCTCCTCGGGGTGCGGCCGGGGCCACCGCGCGGTCGGCCCGAACGCTGGTGCTGCACCTCGACCACCGTATTGCGGCACGCCGACGAGCGCTACCGTGCGGCGCCCGCGGTGCTACTGCGCGCTGCCGTTGACCGGGACGAAGGAGTCGTCGCCGTCGATGTCCTCGTCGACGAAGGTCACCGTCTCGCCCTTGGCCGCGGCGGTGCGAGCCGGGCGCACCGCCTTGTAACCGACATTGCGCACGGTGCCGATCAGCGACTCGTACTCGGTGCCGAGCTTGGCGCGCAGGCGTCGCACGTGCACGTCGACGGTGCGGGTGCCACCGAAGAAGTCGTAGCCCCAGACCTCCTGCAGCAGCTGCGCGCGGGTGAACACCCGGCCCGCGTGCTGCGCGAGGTACTTGAGCAGCTCGAATTCCTTGTAGGTGAGGTCGAGCGGGCGACCACGCAGCCGCGCGGTGTAGGTGCCCTCGTCGATCACCAGCTCACCCAGGGTGATCTTGCCGGTGTTCTCCGGGCTGGCGACCCCGCCGTTGCGCCCGACCAGCAGCCGCAACCGGGCGTCGAGCTCGGCGGGCCCGGTGCCGGGCAACAGGATGTCGTCCAAACCCCAGTCCGCGTTCACGGCCACCAGGCCGCCCTCGGTCAGGACCGCGACCACCGGCACCGACGACCCGGTGCTGCCGAGCAGTCGGCACAGACCGCGCGCGGCGGCCAGGTCGGTCCTGGCATCGACCAGCGCGACATCGGCACTACTCGCCTCCAGCAGGGACGACACCTCGGTCGGCGCGGGCCGTACGTTGTGCGCCAGTAGCGTCAACGAAGGCAGGACCGCATCGGGGTTGGGGTCGGAGGTCAGTAGGAGCAGCTCCATGGGGCTCTCCTCCTATCTCGTTGCTCCGCGGACGACAGCAGCCGCGTAGCTACGTCGCCGAAACACAGGTTAAGTCGACTGCAACATTAGCGCCTCCGGACTGATGACCTCGCAACACGGCGTCCCTTTTGTGTCTTTGTCACTTGCTCTGGTCGCGGACCAGGGGCCCGCAACCCGCGGCGCCGGCCGCCGAGAAGATACTGTCGTCCTCATGCGCAAGCTGATCATCGGGCTTCTCTGCCTGGCCGGTTTGGCGGTGGTCATCGATTTCGGCACCGCCGCCTACTCGGAGTACCACGTCTCCCGGCAACTGCGGGCAGGCGCGGATCTGTCCGCTGACCCGGAAGTCACGTTCCACGGATTCCCGTTCACCGCCCAGGCGATGAGCGGGCGCTACGACGACGTGACGATCCGCGCGCGGGCCGTGCGCCCCGAGATCCCCGGCGAGGTCGGCATCGAGGCCAAGCTGCAGGGCTTGCACGCCACCGGCAGCGACTTACTCGACGGCGCCGCGCGCACGGCGCAGGTCGACCGGATCGACGCGTTGATGCGTTTCGAGCCCACCGAGCTCGGCAAACTCTTCGGCATCCCGGACCTGCAGGTGCACACCCCGCCCGCCGACAAGTCCGACGGCACGGGCGGCTCCGGCGGGTCGGGAATGACCACCGCGGGCGTGCTCGTCCTCAAGGGCACCCTGCCGACCGCGGCGAACGGCCGCGTCCTGCCCGCTGGTGTCACCCCGTCCAGTTCCGCGACGCGCGTGCCGGTGCAGATCCAGGCCGACCTGCTGCTCGAGGGCGACAAGGTCCGCATTCAGGCGACCGGTTTCTACACCGACAAAACCAGCACCGTCGACACGACCGCCGCGGTGACCACCGATTCGAAGATCCCCGAGACCGATCACGCCGCCGTCCTCGCCCGATTCAGCCGTACGATCGATATCAAGGAGTTGCCGTTCGGCGTCGCACCGACCGAGGTGTCGGCGCTGGGCGGCCAGATCGTCGTCGAGGGTGTCGGCCGCAACGTCACCATCGACCTGGACCGATTGCAGCAACCATGATCGAGCTCGTCATTCTTGCCGTTGTCATCGCGGCGGCCGTCGCGGTCGGCGTGTACCTCTCGCGCAGGCAGGGACAGGTTCGTCCCGCCACCCTCGACCCCGATACCGAGCAGCGCGCACGCCTGCTCGATGCCGCCGGTGTGACCGGCGAGGTGCCCGCGGTCCTGCACTTCTCGGCTGATTGGTGCGGCCCGTGTGACGCGGTCCGGCGGGTCGTCGCCGACGTCACCGCAGACCTGTCCGAGTCCCCGAATGCCCCGCGCGACATCGAGATCGACATCGACGCCGACCCCGACCTGGCGCGCGAACTCAACGTCCTCTCGCTGCCGACAACCTTCGTCTTCGACGCCGAGGGCAAAGAACGCTTCCGCATCTCCGGTGTCCCCAAGCCCGGCGACCTGCGCACCGCCCTCGAGCCCCTGACTGTGTGATCCCGGCCCCGGATTCAGGGGGGCCGAGACATTCCCCGGGGAGACCGGGTAAACTTCTTCTCGTGCAAACCGACCACGAGCTGATGCTCACCCGACGCCGCACAGTTGATCTGTGTCGCCTCGGTGGTTGTTGCTGCCTGTGCTGCTGACCGATCGGCCTTTTCTCTCCCGAGATTTCTGACGTCGATCTATGCCCGCCGTGCGAGTGATCCTTCCGATCCCCCGGTGACCAGGCAGATTTCCCTGACTTACCCAAGCCCAGGAGTTCGCACAATGACCCCTACCTCTGAATCTCCCCCTCGCGTCGATGTCCGTGGGCCGCGTTTCGTGGCCTGGATCACCACCGGCGTCCTCGTTGTGGTGCTCGCGGTCAGCGCTCTCTCGACCGCCGCGGCCGCGATCCTGATCGGCCTGCAGGCCGTCGTGTTCGCGATCGGCGCGGTCGCGGGTCCTGCCAAGCACCCTTACGGCCGGATCTACGCCGCGTTCGTCGCGCCGCGCAATGGTCCGCCCACCGAGACCGAGCCCGTGCCCCCGCTGCGTTTCGCGCAAGCGCTGGGCTTGGTGTTCGCCGGTCTCTCCCTGCTGGGCTTCGTGCTCGGCTCCTCGATCGTCGGCGCGGTGTTCGCCGGCTTCGCCCTGTTCGCGGCGTTCTTGAACGCGGCGTTCGGGGTCTGCCTGGGCTGCCAGATCTATCCGCTGGTAGCTCGCTTCCGCCGGTCACCAGCCCCGGCACCGAACTGACCCCTTGCACGTCTCTGAAAGGAACAACATGGCTCGCTCCGATGTCCTGGTCTCCGTTGACTGGGCCGAAGAGAACCTCAACGCCCCCGGCGTCGTCTTCGTCGAGGTCGACGAGGACACCTCCGCCTACGAGGGTGGCCACATCGAAGGCGCCGTCCGCCTGGATTGGAAGACCGATCTGCAGGATCAGGTTCTTCGCGACTTCGTGAACCAGGAGCAGTTCTCCGACCTGCTCTCGGCACGCGGCATCGGCAACGATGACACCGTCGTGCTGTACGGCGGCAACAACAACTGGTTCGCGGCCTACGCCTACTGGTACTTCAAGCTGTACGGCCACAACGACGTCAAGCTCCTCGACGGCGGCCGCAAGAAGTGGGAACTCGACGGTCGTCCGCTCTCGCGTGACGCGGTCTCGCGCCCGGCCACCCAGTACAAGGCCGCCGCTCCCGACCTGAGCATCCGCGCGTTCCGTGACGAGGTCATCGCGGCCATCGGCACCAAGAACCTGGTCGACGTGCGCAGCCCCGACGAGTTCTCGGGCAAGATCCTCGCCCCCGCGCACCTGCCGCAGGAGCAGAGCCAGCGTCCCGGCCACATCCCGGGCGCGATCAACGTGCCGTGGAGCAAGGCCGCGAACGAAGACGGCACCTTCCGCAGCGACGCCGACCTGGCCGAGCTGTACAAGGACGCGGGCCTGGACGGCGAGAAGGAAACCATCGCCTACTGCCGCATCGGCGAGCGTTCCTCGCACACCTGGTTCGTGCTGCAGGAGCTGCTCGGCCACCAGAACGTCAAGAACTACGACGGCAGCTGGACCGAATACGGTTCCCTCGTCGGAGCCCCTATCGAGTTGGGAGCGTAATCAATATGTGTGCAGCACCTACCCAGGGACAGGCCATTCCGGCCGGCGTCGATGTGGAGAAGGAGACGGTCATCAGCGGCCGTGTCCTGAGCACCGACGGCCAGCCCGTCGGCGGCGCGTTCGTGCGTCTGCTCGACGGCAACGGTGACTTCACCGCCGAGGTCGTCGCCTCCGGCACCGGTGATTTCCGCTTCTTCGCCGCGCCGGGTTCGTGGACCCTGCGCGCGCTGTCCTCGTCGGGCAACGGCTCGGCTGCGGTCAGCCCCGAGGGCGCGGGCATCCACTCGGTCGACGTCGCGGTCGCCAAGTAAGAAAGCTCACAACGGCCCTGGTAGTTCCTGTGCGGGAACTACCAGGGCCGTTTTCGTATCCGCTGTGCGGAGTAGCTAGACTCCAGTTGTGGTCATCTTCTTCGAGGTACTCCTTGTTGCCGTGTCGATTCTCATCGGCTGGTTCGGCCTGTACGTCTTCTACCGGCTCTTCACCGAGTCATGAGCGGGCTCGCTGGCGAAGGTACTGAACCGGCCGAGCGAGCGAGCACTGAGCAAGGCGCTCCGGCCGAGCGTCGTAGTGGCGACGAGGCAGTGAATGTCGCCGCTGAACGGGCGAAAGAGACCGGCGCCCGCAACATTTCGGTCCTGCCTGGTCTTCCCCTGCCCGAGGACACGGCCAATCTGCGTCTCGGCCCGGATCTGAACCACGCCATGCTCGCCCTGCTGCCCCTGGTCGGCGTGTGGCGCGGCGAAGGCGAAGGCAACCATCCCACCGAGGGCGACTACCACTTCGGCCAGCAGATCATCGTCTCCCACGACGGCGGCGACTACCTGGCCTGGGAATCGCAGACCTGGAAGCTCGACGCCGAGGGCGAATACACCGCACCCGACCTGCGCGAGAGCGGCTTCTGGCGGGTCGGCGGTGAGGGCTCCGACGAGCTGCTCGAGCTCCTGCTCACCCACAGCAACGGCGTCATCGAGCTCTACTACGGCAAGGCCCGCAACACGGCCTCCTGGGAACTCGCCACCGACGTCTCCATCCGCAGCGTTTCCGGCGCGGTCGTGGGCGGTGCGAAGCGCCTCTACGGCATCGTCGACAACGGCGACCTCGCCTACGTGGAAGAACGAGTGGACCCCGACGGCGCCCTTGTCCCCCGCCTGTCGGCGCGGCTGGCCCGCTACATCGGCTGAGATTCTGCGCGAACGGCCCGTCCAGATCACTCTGGGCGGGCCGCTTCCGTCGTGAAATGGAGCGACCCCCGAGCCGTTCCGCCACGTTCTCTGAACGCGATGGTCCCGGTTGGATCTTCCGGGGGCTCGGGGGTCGGGTGACTGCCTGGGATTCGCTCAGCGCACCGCTGGGGAATCTCCTGCAGTGGAGCTGCTAGCGGGCAGCCACCTCACGCATCCGTTGAACATACATTCGTCAGACCACCTCCTCTCTTGTGTACACATGAATTTAGTAGCAGGCGGCGCCATCGGCAATTGATTTAATTGCGGGCCTGACCTGGACGAAGACGCGGGACCGGCAGGGTCGCCACTGGATCAGTTCACCGATTTCGCCGCCGGGCGGGCTCGTTCGACGTGGCAGGTCCCGGTGCCGTCGAGGGTGATGATCGTGTCGGCGTGGTGGTCGGTGGGGAGTTGGTGGGTGACGACGATGACGGTGCGATCGGGGGCGATGAGGCCGCTGGTCGCGTCGAGGAGGTCGCGTAGGAGCTGGTCGCCTTCGGCTGCGGCCAGGTGTTCGGTCGGCTCGTCGAGGAGCAGGGTGTGGGCGGGGGCGACGAAGGCGCGGGCCAGCAGGATGCGGCGGCGTTGACCACCGGATACCGCCGCCGCACCCGCGGTGAGTGAAGTATGGACACCCTCCGGCAGTGAATTCAGCCAAGAACCGAGACCGACTGTGCGTAAAGCACTCTCGGCCTCTTCGATAGTGAGGTCACCCCGCGCGACGCGCAGGTTCTCCAGGATCGAGGTGTCGAACAGATGCGCGTCCTCGGCGAAGAACGTCACCCCGTCCCGATGCGTATCGAACAACCCTGCCCACGCCATCAGCAACGTCGTCTTCCCGGCCCCGCTGGGCCCGACGACGACAACCCGCCGCCCCGTCGGCATCGGCATCCGCCTGGCCGCGCCCCACGGCCCCGTCACCGATTCAGCCGAAGTCGGCTCGACCGACGCCCACTCGCGGTCCTCGCCACTATCGGCGCCGAGGACTCCTGCCGAAATGCCCCGGAGTCGATGCAGGGCCGCTCGGGAGGTGGTGAGGGCGGTCGCGGCGGCGGGCAGCGCTCCTACGGCTTCGAACGCGGACAGCGGGACCAGCACCAGGATCGTCAAAGCCATCGGAGTCATGCCGCCGGTCGGACCGTAGGCGGCGATGCCGACCAGTAGGGCACCGAGCGCGCTGACTCCGATCGAGATCGGAGTCGCCGCAGCCGCCCACGCGCTCCGCGAGGCAGCCGAATCCTCGGCGATCACCGCACGCCGAGAAGCCTTGTCCGCCAGCGTGAGTGCCGCGTCCAGTCGACCCGCGACCCGCAACTCGGCAGCATGATCGAGCACCGTGAGCCCCTCGGCGGCGAACTCGGCCCGATCTGCCCGCACCGCCCGCTCGGCCTCCCGCGCGGCCACCGCCGACAACCACGGCGCGAGCACCCCCGAAACCCCCAGCGCGACAGCCAGGATCACCGCTGCCACAGGTGAAATGAAGGCAATCAATCCCACCGCGGCCAGCGACAGGACCACAGCGACAGCGACCGGTACCAACACCCGAACAACCACGGCCCCGAGATCGTCGATGTCGGCACCGATCCGCACCAGCACATCTCCGCGCCGCAACGCCCGTCCCGCCGACCGGTTCCCCAGCCGCGCCTCGGTCGCCGAGCCCGCCGCCACGTCACGTCGACCGACCGACGACTCACCGCGCTGCGGCCCCGACTCACCAGCCATCGGTCGATCCGACACCACACCAGCGAACCCGCCCCGGTCCCGCCACCACCAGACATCCGACTGCGCCAGCGTGCGATACACCGATGTCCGAGCGGTCGTCATCGCCCGCAACGCCACGTCGTGGGTGGCCAACCGCTCCAGGTACCGGCACAACCCCCGCGAGATGCCAAGAGCCCGCACCGCGACCACCGCGACGCTCAGGTCCAGCACCGGCGGCATCTGCCAGGCCCGCGCGATCAACCACGCGGCCAGCGCGGCCAATCCGAGCCCGCTCCCCAACGCGGCCACCCCCCACGCGATCGCTACCGAGACCCGCGAGGGCGACAACGCGAGCAGCCGCCACATCTCCCGCAGATCGCCGATCACGAGACCTCCATCCCGTCCACGCGACTGGCAGACTCCCCAACGACTACTTCGATCACCGCATCGGCCGCAGCCAGCACGGTCGGGCGGTGGGCGACGACCACGACGGTCGCACCGGCGGTGGCGTATTCGCGCAGGGTGGTGAGCACGCGCTGCTCGCTCTCGGCGTCGAGGTGGGCGGTGGGTTCGTCGAGGAGCAGGATCGGGCGGTGGGCGGCGAGGACTCGGGTCAGGGCGAGGCGTTGGCGTTGGCCCAGGGAGAGACCGGTGCCGTTCTGCCCGACGACGGTGTTCCAGCCGGCCGGGAGTTCGGCCAGCACGGTATCGAATCCTGTTGCGGCGCTCACGGCTTGAAGATCATCAGCGTTCGGTTCCGGGATGGCCCCGAGCAGTTCGACATTCTCACGCAATGTCCCGGGAACCAGCACCGGCCGCTGCGGCAACCAGGCGATGCGACTCCACCAACCCTCGGGGTCGAGTGCGCGAACATCGATACCGTCGACGAGGACAGCACCCTCATCCGGCTCGATCAACCCCAGAATCGCTTGTACTGTGGTCGATTTCCCACACCCGTTCGGCCCGGTCAAGACGGTCACCAGCCCGGGCTCGAGCACGGCCGTCAATCGATCGGGCGCGGTGCCCGTTCTGGCGGCAACAGTCAATCCGTGCAGGGTAATTCGCGCCGTCGCGGCGCCGGATGCGACGACATCGCCCCGAGCAGCGCGATGGGGCACGGCTTCGGTCCGCTGGTGCGCATCCGGTGCGAGCACCGCGAAAGCCCGGTCGGCCGCCGCCATTCCGTCCTGCGCCGCATGGAACTTCTCCCCCACCTGCCGCAACGGCCAATACACTTCGGGCGCGAGAATCAACGCCACCAGCCCGCTGTACAGCGCCATGTCCCCGTATACCAATCGGAGCCCGATCGCGACCGCGATCAGCGCGACACTCAGCGTCGCGAGACTCTCCAGCACCATCGACGACAGAAACGCGATCCGCAGCGCCCGCATGGTCCGCTGCCGCAGCGAATCACCCAGTGCCTGCACCTGCTTCACCATCGAGGGTCCGTCTGCCCCCTCACGACCCAGCGCCCGCAAGGTGGGCATTCCGGCGAAAAGGTCCAGAATCTGGTCCGACAAGCGGGTGGTAGCGGCGAGTGTCGCCTCGGCTCGACCTTGGGTGAGCAGCCCGATCAGCACCATGAACACCGGAATCAACGGCACGGTGATCACCGCGATCAGCGCGGAGGTCGGATCGTGTAAAGCGATGACCACCAACACAACCGGCGGCACCAGGCACGCCAGCAGGAGCGCGGGCAGATAACCCGTGAACCACCCACGCAACCCGCTGAGCCCATTGCCGACCACGACCGCGATCTCGGTGCGTCGCATGTCGAGTTCTCGCGGCGGTAGTTCGGCGCCAGCCCGTAGTACCGCAGTCTCGAGCTCCGCGACCACCGTGCTGCCTGCCCGATGCGCCAACCGCGCCTGCCACCAGCTCGCCAGCCCCCGCACCGCGACAGCTGTCGCGAGCACTACCAATTCCGTGGTCCACGAACCGATCTCACGCTTGGCCGGATCCGTGATGACCCCGGCGAGCACCCGTCCGAGCACGATGGCGATCACCACGATCGTCGCCGTGATGACCAGCGCCAGCGCGACCGCGATCACCAGATGCGGCCGCGCCGACCGCGCGTACCGCCACAACCGCGGATCGACCGGTCCGCGCCTCGACCGCTTCGGCGTCTGCCCGCCTCGTCCCGGTTCATCCTGCGATAAATCTTGCGACACCACCGCGTCCGGCCTTTCGCGAGCCAAACCTTCCCGAGTCGAGGCCGACGCCATCGCCTCAGCCCTTACCGCTGAACGGCAATCCCACCGGCGCCGGAATCTGTTCGACCCGAATCCGCTGCCGGAAAACCCAGTAGGTCCAGCCTTGATAAATGAGCACCACCGGCGTGGCGATCAATGCCGCCCAGCTCATCACCTTCAACGTATACGGCGTCGACGACGCGTTGTAGATGGTGAGGTCGTAGAGCGGGTCGATGGTCGAGGGCAGCACATTCGGAAACATCGACCCGACGATCAACACCGTGGCCGAGACAACAGTGAGCGTGGTGCCGACAAAGGCCCAGCCGTCACGCCCCGCACTGTTCGCGACACCGGCAAGTATTAATCCGAGTACCGCGGTCACCAGCACAATCCAGGTCCATCCGACGCCATAGCCGAGTTGGGTCCACAACCCGAATCCACCGACCACCAGCGCGGCGGGAATCAGCAGCAACCTGGCGATCCGCATGGCGTCCGTACGAACGTCACCGGCGGTCTTGAGCACCAGGAAAACCGCGCCGTGCAGCGCGAACAGCACAGCGGTGGCCAAGCCACCGAGCAGCGCGTACGGGCTGAGCAGATCCCCCACCGACCCGACGATCTGCTTGTCCGCGTTCAACGGCACGCCCCGCACCATATTCGCGAACACCCATCCCCAGACCAAGGCGGGAATCCACGACCCGATCCCGATGCCGATATCGCACCAGGCCCGCCATTTCGGATCATTGATCTTGCCCCGGTATTCGATCGCGCACACCCGCAGGATCAACGCGACCAGCAGGAGCAGCAGCGCCAGATAGAACCCCGAGAACAAACTGGCGTACCACTCGGGAAAGGCCGCGAACAGCGCGCCCGCGGCGGTGATCAGCCACACTTCGTTGCCGTCCCATACCGGCCCGATCGTGTTGAGCACCACCCGCCGACGGGTATCGGACCCCTTACCGAGAATCGGCATCAACATGCCCACTCCGAAGTCGAATCCCTCCAGCACGAAGTAGCCGGTGAACAGCACGCCGATCAAGATGAACCAGAACTGTTGCAGACCCATCGTCGGCTCCTAGTACGCGAAGGAAAGTTGGGGAGTGTCGGAGCCGTCCGGACTCGCGGCGTGCACGTGGGTGTCCGGTCCCGCGACGACATAGCGCCGCATGAGGTAGCACCACACGACCGCGAGCGCACCGTAGAGCAGCGTGAACACCGCCAGCGAGAACACCACGACCCCGGTGGAGTGCTCGGAGACCGCCTGCTGCACCGTCATTCGGATATTCGGGTCGCCGGTCGGATTGGGCACCACCGCCCACGGCTGACGCCCCATCTCGGTGAACACCCACCCCGAGGCGTTGGCCAGGAACGGCGTGGGAATCGCGAGCAGGCTCAGCCAGGAGAACCACCGCTGATTCGGCACCCGGCCCCCGCGCGTCACCCAGAAACCGGCCAACAGCAGCAGCACCGACCCGCCCGCCAGCCCGATCATGGCGCGGAAGGACCAGTAGGTGACGAACAGATTCGGCCGGTAGTCACCGGGCCCGTAGGCGACGTTGTAGGTCTTCTGCAGATCGACCACACCGTCGAGGGTCACCCCGCTGAACTCGCCCTCGGCGAGATAGGGCAGTACATAGGGCACTTCGAGCACGTGGATCACGCCGTCGCAATTGTTGTGCGTGCCCACGGTGAGAACGGAGAAGTCGGGATCAGTTGCCGTGTGGCACAACGATTCCGCTGACGCCATTTTCATCGGTTGCTGCTCGAACATCAGCTTGCCCTGAATATCACCCGTGAAGATCAAGGCGATGCCGGAGAGCGCGACCACCACGAGAGCGAATCGACCCACCGGCCGCCACATCGTTCGCGCCTCTTCGAGTTTCGCCGAGTCGCCACTGCGCGCGTTGCGCACCATCCACCACCCCGCGATGCCGGCCACGAAAGTGCCCGCGGTGAGAAACGCGCCCGCGACCACATGGGGAAACGCCGCCAACGTCGTGTTGTTGGTCAGTAGCGCCGAAATGCTTTCCAGTTCAGCGCGTTTGGTCTCCGGGTTGTACCGCGCCCCGACCGGGTGCTGCATGAACGAATTGGCAGCGACGATGAAATACGCCGACGCGTTCACCCCGATCGCCACGATCCAGATCGTCGCCAGATGCACCAGCCGAGGCAGCCTGGTCCACCCGAAGATCCACAGTCCGATGAACGTCGACTCCATGAAGAAGGCGATCAGCGCTTCCAAAGCCAGCGGCGCACCGAAGACGTCGCCGATGAAGCGGGAGTATTCGCTCCAGTTCATCCCGAACTGGAATTCCTGCACGATGCCCGTCGCGACCCCGAGGGCGAAATTGATCAGGAACAGTTTGCCGAAGAATTTGGTCAGCCGGTACCAGCGTTCGTCGCCTGTGACCACCCAGGCGGTCTGCATCATCGCGATCAGCGGAGCGAGTCCGATGGTCAGCGGGACGAACAGAAAGTGGTAGACGGTCGTGATCCCGAACTGCCACCGGGAGACATCAAGGGTGTCCATCCGACCTCCACCGATCTACTACGACGACTTGTAGTAGATCCTACGCCGGGATTCACCTCGCTCCTGCGTGACAACCGCCACGGCACGCGGAAACTTATCCGCAGGGGCACGCCCACCCGTGCCCCACGCACGGATCACCAGTCTCCGATGGTCCCCGGCCGTTCGATGCCGAGATCGACCATGTCGATGATCTCCTGGGCGTTGTCCGGCGCCGACAGGCGCACACCGTCGAGCTGGTTCACGCGCGCGGCGAGGGTGATGCTCGACAGCAGCCAGATGCTCTCACAGTCGAAAAGGTCCGCGGTGAACAGCGTCTGGTACTTGCACGTCCAACCGGACTTCTCCGCCACGTTGAACAACGCACGCTGCGTGACACCGGGCAGCACACCGCTTTTCGCGGGCACGGTGATGAGTTCCTTGTCGCGCGCGATCACCACCGTCGAGCGCGGGCCCTCCAGGACCTTGTGTTCGGTGCTGTGGAAGATCACGTCCTCGGCGCCCATCCGCCGCGCGAACCGCAGCGCCGCCATATTGGTCGCATACGACAGCGTCTTCGCGCCGAGCAGCTGCCACGGCGCCGCCTGCGCGAGGTCGACGGAGATGCCGCGCGCCAGCGACATCACCTTCACGCCCTCGGCACGCGCCGTCGCGACCCGCGCGGGCACCGGGGAGATGAGCACATACGCGGTGGGCTGCGGGTCCTCCGGCGCCAGTCCCGAGCGTGGGGCGTCGAATTCGGAGTCGCGGCCGCGCGTATAGATCAGCCGCAGCACTCCTTCCTCGTCCGCTCCCCATTCCTTCACGGCCAGTTCCACCGCGGCGCGCCATCGCGACAGCCCGGGCTCCGGTAGTTCCAGCGCCTGCGCCGAACGACGCAGCCGCGCCAAGTGGAATTCCAGCGCGGTGGCCGCGCCGCCGCGCACCAAAATCGTTTCGAATACTCCATCGCCGCGAAGTGCGCCGATGTCGTCGGCATACAGTGACGGCACGTTCGCGTCGGCGACCGTCCCGTCGAGTGTCACAAGAACCCGTTCTCCCATGCGCCGAGCGTAAGCGTTATAGCTCCGTTACGCCTATGGCTGCATCGAATCAGGCTCGCGACGCGCGTCGCCGAGGCGAACCGATATCGGTTGGGGCGAGGTCGGAGTGGACGACACCGGTCGGCGGACAAAGCCCGCGTGCGGCGCGTCTCGGCGGACGCGCCTACAGTGGGTGTCGTGTCACAGGTCGTCGTCCCCAGTCCTGTTCTCCATACGCCGGGTGCCGTCGCGGGTGCTCCCGACACTCCGGACGCCGCGGTCGCCTGGCATTACGGTGACCCGTTCGGTGAGCAGAAGGCCGCCGCACAGCGCGTCGCGATCGTGGATCGCTCCCATCGCCACGTCGCGACGATCACCGGCGCCGAGCGTCTGAGCTGGCTGCACACCATCACCAGCCAGCACATCGCCGCGCTGCCCGACGGGCACAGCGCAGAGAGTCTCGACCTCGATCTCAACGGCCGCGTCCTGCACCACTTCGTCCTCACCGACCTCGACGACACCCTCTGGCTCGATACCGAGGCCGATCGCGGCGCCGATCTGCTGTCGTTCCTGCAGAAAATGGTCTTCTGGGCCGATGCCAAGCCCGCCGCAGCGCCCGAGCACGCCGTGCTGAGCCTGCTCGGCCCCCAGGTGGACACGCTGCTCGAGGCGCTCGGCATCGCGCAACTGCCCGAGATCTACCTCGCGGTGGCGCTGCCCGGTGGCGGATTTCTGCGGCGGATGCCGGACTCGTTCGACCTCGTGGTTCCCCGTGCCGAGCTGTCGACCTGGTGGACCAGGCTCACCGAGGCCGGGGCCGCACCGGCGGGCATGTGGGCCTACGAAGCGCTGCGCGTGGCTGCGCTGCGGCCCCGCATCGGCGTCGACACCGACGAACGCACCATCCCGCACGAGACCCGCTGGATCGGCGGCATCGACGAGCAGGGAGCCGTACACCTGAACAAGGGCTGCTACCGCGGGCAGGAAACCGTCGCGCGGGTCCACAACCTCGGCAAGCCACCGCGCAACCTCGTCCTGCTGCACCTCGACGGCTCGGCCGACGAGCGACCGACCACCGGTGACGACGTGACAGCGGGTGGCCGCACAGTGGGCCGCCTCGGCACCGTCATCGACCACTACGAACTCGGCCCGATCGCCCTGGCCCTGGTCAAGCGTTCGGTTCCCGCGGGCACCGAACTGGTGGTCGGCAGCATGGCCGCGGCCATCGACCCGGACTCGGTCCCCGCCGAGGACACCGTGCAGGCGGGTCGCGCCGCCGTCGACCGGTTGCGCGGGCGATGAGCACTCGGCTCGCGCCCTTCGGTGGGGCCGGCCGCGTCGGGGCCGGCTGCGATATGAACCCGTCGGCCACACTCGTCAGCGAGATCAGCCGCGCCGACCGATCGCGGGCGCGGTGAGCCGCCCGATCATGCGCGTCGGCGATACCGGGCGCGTCGAGGCTGTGTGCGTCGTGCATGCCGAGATCGAAGTGCGCACGCGGGTGGGCCGCACGGCCATCGACAAACGCCCCGTCGATGGTCGCGTAGCCGTCGCCGCCCTCGGCCTCGTCGGCGACCACGTCTGCGACACCGCCCACCACGGCGGCATCGACCAGGCCGTCTACGCCTACGCCGACGAGGACGCCCGCCGCTGGGCGAGCGAACTCGACCGTGACCTGCCCGCGGGGTGGTTCGGCGAGAACCTGCGCCTGACCGGCCTTCCGGTCAGTGACGCGGTGCTCGGCGCGCACTGGGCGATCGGTGACACCCTCCTCGAAGTCAGCGCACCCCGCGTCCCCTGCGCGACCTTCCAGCAGTGGTCGGGCGAGCCGCGCTGGGTGAAACGCTTCGCCCTGCGCTCCGACACCGGTGCCTACTTCCGCGTCCGCACCGAGGGCACCATCGGCGCGGGCGACGAAGTGCGCGTAGTCCACGTCCCCGAACACGGCATCACCGTCCGCGACCTGTTCACCGGCGCCGACCCGGCCCGCCTCGAACGTCTGCGCGCCGAGGAGCCTTCCCTGTCCACAGACGTCCACATGCAGATCGACCGCCACACCCGAACCCGCACCGACCAGGCTCGCGTCAGCACGGAGGTCAACGTATGAGTGTCGAACTGGTCGAAGTCGTCCGTTCCGGTTTCCGTGAATGCGTGCACCGCGGTTCCGTCGTCATCCTCGACGCCTTCGGCACCCCCACCCTCGAACTCGGCGAGATCCACGGCCCGATCTTCCCGCGCTCCACCAACAAGCCGATGCAGGCACTGGCCTTGCTGCGCAACGGTTTCGACCCCGTCGACGACGACGAGCTCGCCATCGCCACCGCCTCCCACTTCGGCGAACCCGACCACATCGCCCTGGTCCGTCGCCTGCTCGACCGCTACGACTTCACCGAGGCGGACCTCGCCTGCCCACCCGACCTGCCCTTCGAGGAAAACGCCCGCGCCGCCGCGCTCACCGGCGAGGGCAAGAGCCCGCTGTACATGAACTGCTCCGGCAAACACGCCGCGATGCTGGCGACGTGCGCGATCAACGACTGGTCGACGACCGGATACCTCGAGATCGAGCACCCGCTCCAACAGGCGGTCATGGCCACCATCGCCGACGTCACCGGCGAACCGGAGACCGATCTGGGCATCGACGGCTGCGGCCTGCCGATCGTGCCCGTCTCGCTGGTCAACCTCGCGCGCGCCTTCGCCGGCTTCACCACGGCCGAGTCCGGCACCGCGCCGCGCCGGATCGCCGACGCCGTTCGGGCGAATCCACGAGTGATTTCCGGCACGAGCGGCCCGGATCTGCTGGCCATGTCGGCGACCCCCGGACTGTTCTGCAAGATCGGCGCCGACGGCGTGCACGCGGGTGCGCTACCCGATGGACGGGCCTTCGCGTACAAGATCGACGATGGTCACGATCGGGCCCGAATGCCGCTGACGCTGGCGATTCTGCGCGAACTCGGCGTCGAGTGGACCGATCAGCACACTCAGCTCGCGGCGACCGCGGTGCTCGGTGGCGACGCCAGAGTAGGGGTGATCCGCGCAATTCCAGGAGTCTTCTGAGACCGGCCGGTCTGGGCGAAGAAAGGGCAAACCGGGGCGCTTCGACAGGTCTTCACCCACTCCTGGGAGCGCGACGCTCTGACACACGCTAAAGTGTCTGTCAGGAAGAGTATTAATTCGAACGGGGCCGCCAACACACCCCAGGCCGCCCCGCAGTGACGCGAGGGGGTCAGCCATGGGCCGTGGCCGGGCTAAGGCAAAGCAGACCAAAGTCGCACGTGAGCTCAAGTACAGCTCCGCGCCGACCGACTTCGCGAGCCTTCAGCGTGAGCTGTCGGATAGCGATGCTCCGCCCTACTCCCAACCAAGGAGTAGTGCAGTGCTGTCCGATGAGCCGGACGAGCCGTCATCTCGTTGGAACGACGAGGACGACGGTTACGACAGCTGGCGCCGCTGACCGAACTGCGCAGAAGGGGGAGGCCGACAGGCCTCCCCCTTCCAGCCGTTCTCAGGTGAGTGGCGACAGGCTTGCACCAGTAGTAGCGAATATCTGAATATCCGACGAGCGTCCTGTGCACACACAGGACGCTCGTCGGGTTCGCCGCCTCAAGGCCCCGACCACCCCGAGCCGACGGGCGAAACCCTCAGGTATGGGTTAACCGATCGGTGGCTGGAACAAACCCCCCCAACGCAGCTGAGCCGGGTCGCGGCTGTCGCGACCCGGCTCAGTACTGAATTCGGTTGATCAGAACCTGGGGTGGTCTCCCAGCAGCACCGCACGCGGCGCCGCGACGTCGGCCGCCTTCTTGACCTGACCCAGCGTCCAGCAGTCGATGTGGCGGGCGGTGAGCACCGCCAGCGCACGATCAGCATCCTCGGGCGCCACGATCGCGACCATGCCGACGCCCATGTTGAACGTCTTCTCCATCTCGATCCGCTCGACGCGTCCGCGCTGGGCGATCATCTTGAACACCGGCGCCGGGTTCCAGGTCCCGCGATCCAGCTCGGCCACCAGGCCAGCGGGCAGCACGCGCGCCAGGTTCGCGGCCAGGCCACCACCGGTGACGTGCGAGAACGTGCGCACATCGGTTTCGGCGATCAGCGCGAGGCAGTCCTTGGCGTAGATGCGGGTCGGCTCGAGCAGTTCCTCACCGAGGGTGCGGCCGAACTCCTCGACGTGGCCGGTGAGCGACATCCGGTCGATGTCGAGCAGCACCTTGCGCGCGAGGCTGTAGCCGTTGGAGTGCAGACCCGACGAGCCCATCGCGATGACGACGTCGCCGGGACGCACCCGGTCGGGGCCGAGCACCGAGTCGGCCTCCACGACGCCGACGCCGGTGGCGGACAGGTCGTAGTCATCGGGATCCATCAGACCGGGGTGCTCGGCGGTCTCGCCACCGAGCAGTGCGCAACCAGCCTTGATGCAGCCCTCGGCGATGCCGGAGACCAGCTCGGCGACTTTCTCCGGGATCACCTTGCCGATGGCGATGTAGTCCTGCAGGAACAGCGGTTCGGCGCCACACACCACGAGGTCGTCGACGACCATGGCGACCAGGTCGAGCCCGACGGTGTCGTGCTTGTCCAGTGCCTGGGCGACGGCGATCTTGGTGCCGACACCGTCGGTGGAGGCCGCGAGCAGCGGTTCCCGATATCCGCCCTTGAGCGCGAACAGCCCGGCGAAGCCGCCGATGCCGCCCTGCACCTCGGGTCGGCTGGCCTTCCTGGCCAATGGTCCGAACAATTCGACGGCGCGGTCACCGGCTTCGATGCTCACGCCCGACGCAGCGTAGGAAGCGCCTGCACCGCTGGGTGTCTGTTCAGTCATTGTGGGGGAAAGCTCCAAACCGAATCGGCGGACAGATGCCTAGTAACAATAAGTGATCCGCCGGTTCAGGTGTCGTGCGGCTCCTCGCTCATTGTTCCAGCTCCGTGGCGAATGTCGACGCTTCCCGCCCGTCGGCGGCGATCTCCGCGCGACGGCGTCGCTGTTCGACCGGGTCGGGGACCGGAACCGCGGCGACGAGGCGACGGGTGTACTCGTGCCGCGGGTTACGCAGGATCTGTTCGTTGTCACCCTCCTCGACGCACACCCCCTCGCGCAGCACCATGATCCGGTCCGCGAGCTGGTCGACGACGGCGAGGTCGTGGCTGATGAACAGACACGCCCAACCGCACTCACGCTGCAGTTCGGCGAACAGTTCGAGCACCGCCGCCTGGACCGACACATCGAGGGCACTGGTCGGCTCGTCGGCCACGAGCAGATCCGGGTCGAGCACCAGCGCCCGCGCCAGACTGGCCCGCTGACGCTGCCCGCCGGACAGTTCGTGTGGATACCGATTCTCGGTGCCCGCGGGCAGCTGCACGTCGTCGAGCATGTGCCTGACCCGCGCGCGAATGCTCGCCTTGTCACCGATGCCGTGCACCACGAGCGGTTCGGCCACACACTCGCCGACCGTCAGGCGCGGGTTCAACGATCCCGCCGGGTCCTGGAACACGAACCCGAACCGCCGCCGGATCGGCCGCAATTTGCGCTGGGACAGCTCCGCGATGTCCTGCCCACGAATCAGCACATGCCCCGCGGAAGGCCGCTGCAACGCGGCCACACAGCGCCCGATGGTCGACTTGCCCGACCCCGACTCACCGACCAACCCCAGCGTCTCCCCCGGCCTGATCTGCAAGCTGACGCCGTCGACCGCACGGAAAGCGGGCCTGCCGAACGGTCCGGGGAACGTGACAACCAGATCCCGCACATCGAGCACCGGCTCGACAGTCCGGTCGATCACCGGCCGCTCGATCGTCGCCGCACCCAGATGCGGAACGGCATCGAGCAGCGCCCTGGTGTATTCGGCCTTCGGACTGGCGAACAGCTCGTGCACGGGCGCCTGCTCGACCACCTCGCCCGCGCGCATCACCACCACCCGATCGGCCAGGTCCGCCACCACACCCATGTTGTGGGTGATCAGCACGATCGCACTGCCGAGCCGATCGCGCAGATCGCGCAGTAGTTCCAGGATCTCGGCCTGCACGGTGACATCGAGCGCGGTGGTCGGCTCGTCGGCGATGATCACCTTCGGCTCACACGAGATGGCGATCGCGATCATCACGCGCTGCTTCTGCCCGCCGGAGAGTTGATGCGGGTAGTAGTCGACGCGATGCTCGGGATCGGGCAGCCCGACCGTGCGCAGCAGCTCGATCGCCTTGGCCTTGGCGGCTTTTCGGCCCATCCCGCTGTGCGCGCGCAGCGCTTCGCAGATCTGGAAGCCCACGGTGAACAGCGGATCCAGCGCACGCGCGGGCTCCTGGAACACCATCGACACCTCGCCACCGCGCAGTGCGGTGAGCTGGCGTTCGGTCATCGAGGTGACCGGCCGATCGCCGATCGTCACCAGCCCGCGCACCGAGGCCGAATGCGGGAGCAGCCCGATCGCAGTACGCGAACTCACCGACTTGCCCGACCCGGACTCACCGACGATGGCGAGCACCTCACCGGGGAACACCTCGTAGGACACATTGCGCACCGCGTTCACGGGCCCGGCATCGGTCGAGAAGGTCACCGACAGACCCGAAACAGCCAGTGCGGCGGTCTTTTCACTCATCGACTGTTTCCTTGTCTGCCGAGGTGACCGCACGCCTGGTGCGCAGCAGCGGGTTCAGCGTTTCGTCGAGGCTCTCGCCGACCAGCGTCATCCCGAGCACGACCAGCACGATCGCGGTGCCGGGGAAGATCGAGGTCCACCAGATGCCGTTGGAGACATCGTTGAGCGCCTTGTTCAGGTCGTAGCCCCACTCGGCGGCCTGGGTCGGCTCGATGCCGAACCCGAGGAAGCCGAGCGCGGCGAGGGTGAGGATGGCGTCGGCGGCGTTGATCGTGACGATCACCGGCAGCGAGCCGGTGACGTTGGACAGGATGTGACGGAACATGATTCGCGTGGTCGAGGCGCCGGTCACCCGGGCCGCGTCGACGTACGGCTCGGTCTTCACCGCGACCGTCGCGTTGCGCACCACCCGGAAGTACTGCGGCACATAGACAACCGTGATCGCGATCGCCGCCGACAGCATGCCGCCGAGACTGCTCGACGTACCACCGGCGACGACGATCGACACCACGATGGCCAGCAGCAGGGACGGGAACGCGTAGATGGCGTCCATGATCAGCACCAGCGTCTTGTCGACCCAGCGCCCCACATACCCCGACAGCAGGCCCAACGGCACCCCGACCAGCAGCGACAGCGTCACCGAGATCGCGATCACCAGCAGCGCGGTGCGCGCGCCGAACAGCACGCGCGAGAGCACGTCCTCACTGCGCACCGAGGTACCGAACCAGTGCTCGGCCGATGGACCCTGCTGCGGTACGAAAGCCACACCATCAGCGGTGTTCTGCGCCAGACCGTAGGGCGCGAGCAACGGCGCGAACACCGCAACCAGTACGAACCCCGCGACCAACACCAGCCCGGTGATCAACGTAACCCGCTGCAGCCCGCCGGTTTTCGACAACAACTCGGCACCGGGCAGACGCCGCCGTTTCACAGAAGCGGTAGTCATCTAGAACCTCACCCTCGGGTCGATCAGCGCGACGATGGCGTCGACGACGAAGCTCATCACCGCGACGACCAGCGCGATGAACGCCACGATGCCCTGCACCGCGATGAAGTCGCGCGCCCGCAGATACTCGGCGAGCTGATAGCCAAGGCCCTTCCATTCGAACGTGGTCTCGGTGAGCACCGCGCCGCCCAGCATCATCGCGATGCACATGCCCATCACCGTGATGATCGGGATCAGCGCGTTGCGCACCGCGTGCCTGCCGGTGACCACCCGCGAGGACAACCCGCGCGCCCGCGCCGCCTCGACGAAATCGCTTCGCAGCGTTTGGATCAGGTTCACCCGTACCAGCCGCAGGAAGATGCCACCGGTGAGCAGGCCGAGTGCCAGCGCGGGCAGCACCGCGTGTTCGAGCACGTCGAGCACATAGGCCGGTTCGCCGTAGAGGATCGAGTCGATGATCAGGATGTTCGTCTTGGGCGAAACATGTTGCAGCGCGAGCTCGACGTCGGTGCTGGCCCGCCCGCCGACCGGGAACCAGCCCAGCCACACCGAGAAGATCAGCTTGAACAGCATGCCGACGAAGAACACCGGCGCCGCGTAGGCCAGCACCGCGGCGAACCGCAGGAAGGCGTCCGAGGCCGTATCGCGGTGTGTCGCGGCATATCTGCCCAGCGGAACACCCACGGCGAACGCGACCACCAGACCCCAGAAGACGAGTTCGAAGGTGGCGGCACCGTAGGTGATCACCACGTCGCTGATCGCCTGGTTGTCCTGTGTCCGCCCGAAATCGCCGCGCAGAAAGCCGGTGATGTACTCCCAATACTGGGTCAGGATAGGGCGATTGAGCCCCGCGGCTTCCTTGCGTTCCTCGATCTGGTCCTGGGTCAGTCGGCCACCCATGGCCGCGCTGATCGGGTCACCGATCACCCGCATCAAGAAGAACACCACTGTCACCAGCAACCATGCGGTCGGCAGAATCAGCAACAGCCGAATCAGCAGGTACCGCAGCAGAGCCACCTGGCGGGAACCCCCGCCGCGCATCCACCCGAAACGCCGCGCCCGGACCGGTGATCCGGGCGCGGCGGCAACGTCACTCACTTGCGGCGTCGCTTACTTGCTCAGCACCGTGAAGCGGAACTTGAAGGAGCCGTCAAGGGTCTGATCGACACCGTTGACGCCCGGCTTCGACACCGCGACCTGCTTACCCGAGAGCAGCGGCAGGGTCGGCAGGAAGTTCTGCGCCAGGTCGGTCTGGATCTTCTTCAGCATCTCGGTCCGCTTCGCCGGATCGGACTCGGTGGCCTCGGCGGTGAGCTGGGCGTTGATGCCGGGGTTCTCGAAGTGCGACTGCAGGAAGTTGTTCGGGCCGAAGAACGGCGTCAGGTAGTTGTCGGCGTCCGGGAAGTCCGGGAACCAACCGAACTGGTACATCGGGTAACCGTCGGAGGCGCGCTCCTTCTGGTAGGTCACCCACTCGGTGGACTGCAGGTTCACCTTGAACAGGCCGGAGGCCTCCAGCTGGGACTTGACCGCCGCGTACTCCTCCGAGGAGCTGGAGCCGTAGTGGTCGGGGTTGTACTGCAGGTTCAGCGTCACCGGGGTGGCGACGCCCGCGTCAGCCAGGAACTTCGCGGCCGCGGCCTTGTCGGGCTTGGCGCCGTAGAGGTCCTTGAGCGGCTCGGCCGAACCGACCATGCCGGTGGGCACGTAGCCGTAAGCGGGCTGGTAGGTGCCCTTGTAGACACCGGCGGCCAGCGCCTCACGGTCCACCGACGACGCGAATGCCTTGCGCACGGCCAGCTTCTGCTCCGGGGTGCTGCCCGGCATGGTGTTCATGTTGAACACCACGTAGCGCAGCTCGCCGCCGGGGCCGTCGGTGACCTTCACCTTGGAATCGGCCCGCAGCGAGTCGATATCGGTAGGGGTGAACGAGCGGTAGCCGACGTCGATGGCGCCGTTCTGCAGGTCCAGCTTCAGGTTGTCGGAGGTGGCGTAGTACTTGGTCGACACCGTGGTGTTCTTCGGCGTGCCGAGGATGCCCTGGTAGTCGGGGTTGGCCTGGTACTCGACGAGCTTGTTCTTGTCGTAGCTCGAGATCGAGTACGGGCCCGCGTAACCCTTGGCCTTGACCACCTCGTCATCGGTGGCGACCTTGTCGGCGGGCAGCGACTTCTCGTCGACGATCGGACCGGCCTGGGTCGGCAGAATCGTCGGGAAGGTCTGATCGTTGGCGACCTTGAGCGTGAACGCGACGGTGAGATCGTCGATCAGATCGGTCTTGTCGAGGTTGCCGAGCAGCGACGCCGGACCGTGCGGATCGTTGATCTTCACCATCCGGTCGAAGGAGAACTTCACGCTCTTGGCGGTCAGCGGATTGCCGTTGGCGAACTTCAGCCCGGATTTGATCTTGCAGGTGTAAACCGTGGGGCTGGTGAATTCGCACTTTTCCGCCGCATCGGGCTTGGGCGTGGTATCGCCCGGCGCGAAATTCAGCAGATACGAATAGATCTGGTTCTGCACCAGCAGCGACCCGTTGTCGTAGGCCGCGGCCGGGTCGAGCGAAAAGATCTTGTCGGTGGTGCCGACGACCAGGCCCGCACCGGAGCCCGCCTCATCGGTGCGGCCGGAGCCACAACCGGCCAGCGCGGCGGCGACAGCGGCGGTAATACCCACTGCGGCAATTTGTTTCGCGCGCGTACTTCGTGCCTTGTTCAACATCAGGTCCCATTCTCGAACGCCGCGCAGCCGTCGCACCCGGATCACAGGGGCGACGACCACATGGTGAGCTAGCGATATAACGAGGGACCGTACAGGTGAACCATTACCGCCCAGTTTCAAATGGTCCGAATTATTGCCGCCATGTTATGAACTAATCTTACGAAATTGCCGGTCACCGGAATTACTCTCGTACACAACACAAAAGGGGCCGATCAGGTTTATCCTGTCCGGCCCCTTGTGGGGTGATGTAAAGAGCCTACGGGCGACTGAGCGCGTCCACGTTGGCATTCTCGCCGAGCAGTTTCGACTCGGCCTTGCCCGAGAGCATCCCCTCGAGCACGTTCTTGCCGATGGCGGCCTCTGGCGGCAGTTCGATCGGGTAGTCGCCGGTGAAGCACGCGGTGCACAGGCGCGAACGCGGCTGTTCGGTGGCGGCGATCATGCCCTCGGTGGAGACGTAGCCGAGGGTGTCGGCGCCGATGGAGCGACGCACGTTGTCGACCATGTCGGCGTAGCTGTCGTCGGCGCCGGTGCCGTTGGCGATCAGTTCCGCGCGCGAGGCGAAGTCGATGCCGTAGAAGCAGGGCCACTTCACCGGCGGGGACGCGATGCGCACGTGGATCTCGAGCGCACCGGCCTCGCGCAGCATGCGGATCAGCGCGCGCTGAGTGTTGCCGCGCACGATGGAGTCGTCGACGACGATCAGCCGCTTGCCGCGGATCACTTCCTTCAACGGGTTGAGCTTGAGCCGGATACCCAGCTGACGAATCGTCTGGCTCGGCTGGATGAAGGTGCGGCCGACATAGGCGTTCTTCATCAGGCCCTGGCCGTACGGAATGCCGGAGCCCTGGGCGTAGCCGACGGCGGCGGGCGTGCCCGACTCGGGCACCGGGATCACCAGATCGGCCTCGACCGGCGACTCCTTGGCCAGCTTGCGGCCGATCTCCACGCGGGTGGAGTGCACCGAGCGACCGGCGATCGTGGTGTCGGGGCGCGCCAGATACACGTACTCGAAGACGCAACCCTTGGGTTCGGGATTGGCGAAGCGCATGGAGCGCACGCCCTCGGAGTCGATGGCCAGCAGCTCGCCCGGCTCGATCTCGCGAACGAACGAGGCGCCGACGATGTCGAGCGCGGCGGTTTCGGAGGCGACGACCCAACCACGATCGAGCCTGCCCAGCACCAGCGGGCGCACACCGTGCGGGTCACGCGCGGCGTAGAGGGTGTGCTCGTCCATGAAGGTGAGGCAGAACGCGCCGCGCAGCTGCGGCAGCAGCTTCATCGCGGCGGCCTCGATGCTGGAGTCCGCCGAGGCGTGCGCCAGCAGCGCGGTGACGACATCGGAGTCGGAGGTGGCGCCGGTCATCTGCGGGCGGCCGTCGATCACACCGGTGCCGATGAGGCCGAGTTCGCGTGCGCGACCGGCCAATTCGGCGGTGTTCACCAGGTTGCCGTTGTGGCCGAGCGCCAGGCCGGAGCCGACGGAGGTGGTGCGGAAGATCGGCTGCGCGTTCTCCCAGGTGACCCCACCGGTGGTGGAGTAGCGACAGTGTCCGATGGCGATATGCCCCGGCATGGCCGCGAGGGTCTGCTCGTCGAAGACCTGGGAGACCAGGCCGAGATCCTTGAAGACCAGGATCTGGGAGCCGTCGGAAACGGCGATGCCCGCCGCTTCCTGCCCGCGATGCTGCAGGGCGTACAGGCCGTAGTAGGTGAGCTTGGCCACGTCTTCGTCGGGAGCCCAGACGCCGAAGACGCCACACTCCTCGCGAGGGTCGTGTTCGATCTCGTCGGGGGTATTGGGCGTGGGGACGATCGTGGGATCGACGTCGGTCACCGTTTGCTCCCTGTTCGGGCGGGCTGGGGGAGTGTCGAGCAGTGCACGGATGCGTCGACGATTACTCCCTGTATTGCGTAGGGCTGGGCGCAATCGTCAGTCTACGGGTCATCTGCGGCAGGTAGCACGCCCGCTCGCATCCCGGCAGCAATCCGCCGGTCACGAACCCGCCGATCGCCACAAGGAGCTGTTACGGTGCGGATCGTGACGACGGACGACAGCGCACACGTTGCAGCCGGTGGGACCGGGTCGGATAGTGAGAACACCAACACTGGGCCGGTTGATTCCGAGCCGACATCCGCCGGCGAAGCGACGTTCGCCACACCGATCTTCGATCGGCGCCACTGGGCTCGGATCGTGCTCTCGCCCACTGCGGTGCTGACCGTGCTCACCGCCCTGCTCGGGGTGATGTACCTCGGCTACATCGCCGACCCGGAGGAGAATCTGCACGACTTTCCGATCGTGCTGGTCAATTCCGATGTCGGCGACGTCATGGGCTCGGGTGATCAGCAGAAGCGAGTCGATTTCGGCAAGCAGGTGGCCGACGCGCTCGTCGCAGGTGTGCCCGCCGACAAGGTGGATCTGCGGGTCGTCGGAAAGTCGGAGTCCGAGCAGTTGTTGCGCTCCGGACAGGTGTACGGCGCGATCATCATCCCCGGCGATTTCAGCAAACGCCTGGGCATCCTCGGTACGGGCAGCATCGTGCCCGGCGAGATGGAACGGCCGATCATCACCCTGCAGTCCAATCCGCGCATGGGCGCCTACGGCGTCGGGATCATGCAGCGCATCGGCGACCAGGCGCTGACCGAGGTCGACAAGCAGGTCGGCATCCAACTGACCGAGCAGGTACGGGCCACCCTGGCCGAGACCCCGGCGGGCGCGCCGCCGCCGCAGGTGTCCGGTGCGGCGATGCTCACCCTCGAAAGTCCGATCGATGTGGTCGAGCAGGACTTCCGGCCGCTGCCGAGCGGCACCGGGATCGGCCTGACCGCGTTCTTCTTCTCGCTGTTGCTGCTACTGGCAGGCATGGTCGGGGCGATGGTGATCCACACGATGGTCGATTCCCAACTCGGTTTCCTGCCCACCGAGTACGGCCCCTGGTCGGTGCACTATCCGCCGACCCCGATCTCACGGTTTCGCACCCTGCTCATCAAGTGGGGGGTATCGGCGCTGGTAGCCGTGGTCGCTTCGCTGGTCTTCCTGCTGGTCGGGAAAGCCGTCGGCATGCCGGTCGACAATCCGCTCGCCCTGTACCTGTTCTCGGTGCTCGCCATGATCGCGGTCGGCTGGACCGCCCTGATGACATTGGCCGCCCTCGGCACCGCGGGTCTGCTGGTGAACCTGACCCTGTTCGTCATCCTCGGCCTGCCGTCCTCCGGCGGTACCGTCCCGATCGAGGCGACTCCGACCTACCTCGCGTGGCTCGCCGAATTCGAGCCGATGCACCAGGTGTTCCTCGGCGTCCGCTCGATCCTGTACTTCGACGCAGGCTACGAAGCCGGGCTCGACCGCGGCATCTGGATGTCGCTGCTCGGTATCGCGATCGCCGTCGTGTTGGGCACGGTCATCACCCGCTACTACGACTACAAGGGCCTGCACCGCAAGCACACCACGGCCGCCTGAGCCGCCGGCCCGGTCGTCGCTACCCGGCGGCCGGGTCGGACTTCGCGGACAGCGGCACGATCGGCAGCCACCCCGCGATCTCCCCCGCCCTGGTCCCGGACGCACTCACCACCCCCGCCCGCACGGCATCCTCGAACCCGAGCAGCCCCGTAGCCAGCAACAACCAGGTCCGAGCATCCGTCTCCACCACATTCGGCGGATTCCCCCGAGTATGCCGAGGCCCCTCGATACATTGCACCGCCACGAACGGCGGCACCCGAACCTCCACCGAATGCCCCGGCGCACTCCCCGCCAACGCCCGAGCCGTCCCCTTCACCGCCGCCCCCAACTCCCCCCGCCCCGGCACCGGCAACCCCGGATCCCGCAACCACTCCCCCACACCCAACACAGCCGCCCGCACCTCGGCAGCATCAACCTTCTGTCGCGCCATTCCCCAGACGCTACCGAGCCTCACCGACACCCAGCGGACACCATGGACCTCATCGAGCTCATGGCATCGATGACACCGATCGATCGCCCGACGGCCGGGGCAGGTGGGGCGCGTCGTACATTCGTCCTATGAGTGTCACCGATCCCCGCGAGCCCACCACGCTGCGATTGCGCGGTGCCGACGGTCTCAGCTTGGCCGCCGACAGCTTCGGCACGCAGGACGGCCCGTTGGTGGTGATGCTGCACGGTGGTGGGCAGACCCGGCATTCGTGGAAGCGGACGGGGCGGGCGCTGGCGGCGGCGGGGATGCGGGTTGTCGCTGTCGACGCGCGCGGGCACGGGGACAGTGATTGGTCGCCGGAGGCGGATTACTCCAGGACCGTGATGGTCGCCGACCTGCACGCCGTGCTCGAACAGCTCGGCGCGACGCGGGCGGTGGGCGCGGTGGTGGTCGGGGCCAGCATGGGTGGGATCACCGGGCTGCTCGCTACCGCGACGCCGGGTGGGAGCGCCATTCGCGCGCTGGTGCTGGTCGACATCGTGCCCCGCTCGGAATCGGTGGGTGTGGAGCGCGTGATGGATTTCCTCGGCAGGCACCGCGACGGCTTCGACACCCTCGACCAGGTGGCCGACGCGGTCGCCGCCTACCTGCCCCACCGCCCCCGACCCGACAACGCCGACGGCCTCCTGCGCAACCTGCGTCAGCGTGACGGTCGCTGGTACTGGCACTGGGATCCCGACCTGATCAGTGACGTCAACGACGACCCGGAGGCCCGCATCGTCGAGATGGAAGCCGCCGCCGAGGCCTTGACCATCCCGGTCCTGCTGGTCCGCGGCGGCAAGTCCGATGTGGTGAGCGACGAGGGCGCCGCGGCGTTCCTCGCCCTCGCACCGCACGCGCGCCTGGCCGAGATCAGCGCGGCGGCCCACACCGCCGCGGGCGACGACAACGACGCCTTCACCGAGGCCGTCGCCGGTTTCGTCGCCACCGCCTGAACCTGGTCGCCCCAGTCGCGGCCGGTCGAGTGGCTGAACTATTGGGAGACATGACTTAAGGCACCGTCACGACCTTCCTCAGCATCGCCGTTCGCTGTAGCACACAGCGTCGCCGCCACCATTTACTGCGAAACCACGGCCTACACCGCGAAACCTCCTCTGACAATCCGTCACCGGCTACTGCGGACGAACATCAACTTCGCGCGATCGATCAGGGTCGGGTCGTCGGCCGCGACGCGGAGCCTTTCGGCAAGTCCCGCGAGCGTGCCCCTTCCCGGCACCTCCCAGCACCGAGGCCCCTGGACAGCTACAGGCGATTCACCCCACTCCGCCTCGGCCCACATATGCATGACCAATCCTGTCGGCGAGTATTGCTGTCCGTCCGCTTCCCACAGCAGCGGTTTGTTGCGATCACGAACCCAGGTCGCCCTGGCGCGTCGGGGATCGGATGCGAGCCATTGCACCATCGCAGATTCCTCACGGGTGGTGGCGGGCTGGTATCGCAGTTCGGTACCGGACGGAATAGACCCGCTGTCCAGGAGCACTGAGACGGCGCTCTTGGCCCGCGTCCTCGGCGGCTTCTTCGCGGGCTGGTATTCAGCAGGCAAGGCTGGCGCAACGGCTCGACCAAGCAGATGAGGAAGTACCTCGTCGATAAGGGCCCGGCATTTGTCCGCATCAGTAAAGGTCTTGGACACAAAGGACTTCGGACCGAACAGCCTGTCATTCGCTGCGATCAACCAGTGCAAGGCAGGGCCGACCTGGGCACCGATGCGGTCCACAACTGCGTCCCAGTCGGTCTCCGGATTCTCGCGTTCATCCGACTCAACCAGCCGAAAGCAGAGGTTGGCGACCAACAGATCCCCGTACTCGGCGACTGATCGCCCACGTTCGCGCACTTTCCTCGTAGCTGACTCCAGCCGTTGCCGAATCTCGCGATGCAGCAGCACACTTCGCCAAATCACCAACGCCGGCGGCTGGTTGCCGAACAACAGTGGGTAGTGGCCCCCGTGCTCGCGCTCCCAAATGGAGTCCAAGTTCAATTTGGCACGCACCACAACAACGACCTTCGGATGAGCGCATGCCAGTGCGAGGCCAGCTTCCCCCACCGTGCAACCCGAGTCTTGCGGGGGAGCAGCTTCACCGCGGTGAAAGACATAGGTCAGCCCGAGACCCAGTGCGAAATCATCACGAATGCGTGCCTGGGTTTCGTCGAGGGCGATGAAGTCACGCACCTCGATCTGATTCTGGGTGTTGGTGCTCTCGGTGATGGTGCGACCCAGGTTGGCGAGCTCCGGTGGAACAGTGATCACGCGAACTAGAACCTCAGCCTCGGCGACCTTGTCACGGTCTTGCTGAGCGGCTCGATACGCGGCATGTACGGTCTGTGCGCCATTGACGACCCGGGCGTCCGACAGGGTCAACTCGATGGGCTGGTCATTTCGAAGCCTACTTCCGAAGAGCTTGGTCTTCTCGGCGTGGGCACTCAGAATCGTGATCCCATTGTTCTTGGCCCAGAACGTTTCCGGCTCTTCGAGCAAGGTTTTAACGATGCGTTGGTTCACGGCAGTCAAACCGAGGGCCTTACGGACATTCGATTCGAACAACCGATCACCATATGTGTCGAACCAATCGGCGAGATTATCGACCGATACCGTGCCGAAGTACGAGTCGGAGAAGGCATCCTGTGGAAGCCAACGGGTCATCGGAACCATCAGTTCCACAGGCTCCGGGCGCATGTCGGAACGAATAAACTCCCAGATGTCGGAGGTACCGATAACGCGAAAATCCAGGTACCTACCTGGGCTGTTGAAGTGCTCCTTCGCATCTGCGATTTCCGCCTCGACATCGGGGTGCAGTCGAGCGTCACCGATCACCGCAAAGACGAGCGTGACCCGCAGTTTCGGATTCTGGATCAAGGTTTTCACACGCCCCGATATGGCTGCGAATCGGTTGTTGAACCGCGTGAAACTCTGGTCCTCGATCCGGCGGTACCCGTCCACCAGGTCACGGACGTACTGCCCTTTGATCCCGGCAGTGCCCTTGTCGTTCCACTTGGCTTGGACGAGGAACAGATCGGGCGCGCCGTCCACCATCCCGACAGCATCGACACCGCGATCGTCGCGCCCGTCGATGACGGACGCTGCCGCCGAGGCCGCGTCACAGCCGGTCAGCATCCGCACCGCCATCGCTGACAGGCCCTGCGAAAGGAGCGCCTGCTCACGTTGGTGGACATCTTTGGACTCGACCGACGTCATATCGATCAATTCACCGAAGTCGCGCAAAATCGCTGTCCGGACATGGTCTACTTGCAGCGTGGCTCGTGCGGTTGTCACTTACGCGCTCCTGCTGGATCGTCGGCAGTTCGTTTGCAGCCCAGATGATTTGGAATCACCCTAACGACAGGGTAACCGCATTACGGGTAGGGGACCTCCAAATATCCCTGGCTTCGGATCCAGCCGACCTCATCTCACTCTGCTGCCCTAGCCCCGCCGGAACAGGCCCCGCAGCGGCGGACTGGAACTGACCGAACAGCAGTGGCGAGACGATGTCGAGACCGTCCGACTACTCAGTCGTGGCGTCGACCGCGGCCCGCTGTTGTATGTCATGACCGGATCACCCTGACAAACAAGGCAATACGTCACAGAGGCGCGATCCGCAGCCGCCCCGCGACCTGACCCGCCCTGGTCCCGACGCACTCACCCCCGCCCACACCGCCTCCTCGAACCCGAGCAACCTGTCGTCAACAGCAGCCAGGTCCGCGCATCCGTCTCCACCACATTCGGCGGATATCCGACTATGTTCCCGCGCAGCCTCATTGGCTGTCGTCAGCGTCTGCGCCCACCTCCCTGGTCGGACCGAAGCGCGCGACGAGCACTTCCAACAACACCCATGGAACGGCACTCCCACCCGCGACGCGGAGCACCTGATCTGAACCATGTCCGCCACTTGATCCGAGAACCTGTCGGTCCTGCTCCCTAGAATTCACGGCAGTATCCATGACCGCCACATTCCGGGGGATTGCTCAGTGAACTCGACAGGCCGCAGGCGCCCGTTCGCCAGTCCAGAGCCAACGATCGTCGCGATCTCACGGATCGCGGACCGCGTACTCACCGGTGAGATCGTGCTGCCGAGGTACCAGCGCGCCTTCGTCTGGTCACCACATCAGATTCTCGATCTGCTGGACTCGGTCCTGCGCAATTACCCCATCGGCAGCATGCTGCTGTGGGAGACAAACGAACAGATCGCGAGCGAACAGACCGTCGCGGGCCTGGCCGTAGACCCACCGCCTCGCGACCAATCGGTCAGGTACATCCTCGACGGCCAGCAGAGACTCGCAAGCATAATCGGCGCGCTGCACGGTGGTACCGGCCTCTGGGACATCGCCTACGACCTGGCAGAGGAACGCTTCTTTCAGCGCACCTCAGCTAGCCCCACCGGGCCGCACATCGTCTCCATGCGACAGGTGAGCGCGGCGGGATCCCTCTTCCGGCAGGTAGCCGACCTGTCCCCGGAATTGCGCGAACGTGCCACCGACCTCTACGAACAGTTCACCAATTACCTTGTCCCAGTAGTGACCTTGAAGCACATGTCGGCCGAGGAGTCCTCACGGGTCTTCGTCCGGATCAACAGCACGGGCACCCCGATGAACATCGTCGACGTGGCGCGCGCGGGAACATGGAGCCCTGACTTCGACCTGAAGGACGAGATCGAATCACTCCTGCGGGTGCTCGACGCGAAGCTCTACGGCCGGGTCGACACCAAGACCATGCTGCGAACGATCGCGGTCGCCGCCGGCTTCGGGTTCTCCGCCAAGGACATCAACCGGCTGCGAGAACTCGACAAACAACCACTGCGGGCTGCGGTGGACGATGCGGCGAAGGCGGCTGCGCGGGCAGTGGACTTCCTCAGCACGCAGATCCGCACGCCGAAAGCCGACGCACTGCCCTACTACAACCAGTTCGCCGTACTCGTCGAAGTATTCCGGCAGCTACCGAAACCTTCATCCGGGCAGTTCGACGCTTTGCGCCGGTGGTTCTGGCTGACTGCGAGCGGTGAGTACTTCAAGGGCTGGAGTGACACCCAGATGGCTCCCGACCTGCAAGCCATCACCGCGTTCGCCAGCGGAGAAGCGCAGGAATTCGAGACCGGAGCGGCGCTACCCCGCAGCGCCCTGTGGCGGCGAAGCGCCTTTTCCAAGCGGAACGCACCGAGCAAGCTTCTGGCCCTGCTCCTCGCCTACGAGGAGCCCCGGGACCTACTCACCGGGCTACGCATCGACGTAGGCCGGTCGCTATCGTGGCAGAACGACAAGGAGTTCCATCATTTCTTCCCGAAGGCGTTTCTACGGTCGCGAGGAGTAAATGGTGCGAGGGCGAACGTCTGCGGCAACCTGGTCATGTTGACCTCCCATAGCAATATCTGGGTGACCGACCGACCACCATCACAGTATCTGCGGGACCTGGCCGACACCGAAGGCGAGGAAGCGCTTCGTGAGCGGTTGCGTACCTGCCTGGTGGAGGAGGACGCCTACCAGGCGGCGTTGCGCGATGACTACGACACCTTTCTGCGCATGCGATCGGAGACGTTACACCGGCGGTTGATGGAGTTGATCGGCCAAGCGGCCGGCTCGAGCAGTTCTGCCGCGACGCGGGCGGTGCCATCCATGGCCGATGACAGTGAGCTCGAGGAATACTCGGACCCCGATTCGCTCATCGACGAACCGGTTGACCGCGATTCGGCGGACTGACCGTCCGCTACAGCTGCCCGGAGAATGCAGCGTCGAGGAGCGCGGTTCGTAGGGTCGCCACTTGTGCTGCTTGCGCTGCGCCGGTTTCGGTAGCCCGCCGAATCAGCGTGAGCTGCCTTGCGATACGCCGTTGTTCGGGGAGGTCGGGAAGTGGAACTTGGGTGGCCAGCAACGTTGCGGGAGTCGTTCGTTTGCGTCTAGCCATCGAACCGCGTGGAGTCAGCGACGCCCAAAGCCGTGGCCAACCGAGCAAATGCTCAATATAGGACGGGTCCACATCCGATTCATTGATATCGAAGGTGGGATACTCGGGCGATACATAGGTCTTGTCGAACGAGTCGCTGACAACCGCAAGCGCGCCTTCCCACGCATTTAGCTTACTCATAACCACTTGACCTGCACGCAGACGGGCAAATGACGCATACGAAGTATCGCTGCCACTAATGATCGGACGCTTGATGAGTCCGCGACCGAAACTGTAAATGCCAGTGATCGGATATTTCGATTCAGGTTCCACTGCAACATAGTCACTGCTGATTCGAAGAGCCATAGAAAGGGGAGCCCGCGCCTCAATCGGCTGAAATATCGAGTCAAGGTATTTATCGGCGATTCGCTTTGAGTGTTCTCGAAGAACTCCGAATCGAGCTATCCGAGACATTACCGCATCGAGCTTGTCCGCAACGCGTCGCTGTTCCTCCACGTCAGGAAGAGGCACTTCCATACTTAACAGCCGGTGCGGGCTAACCCGTTCCCTGCGAGCACCGATACCTTTTGATTCGCTCTGCAGAATCTTCCAGAACGACGGCCACGAACAGAGGTGTTCGAGATATCGAGGTTCAGCTCCGTCCTTCACCACCTCAAACGTCGGGAACTCAGCTGATGCGCAATACCCGTGAAGCTCTTCGGGCACGAAGGCGATTGCGCCCTCGAATGCCTTCAGCCTACTCATAACAAGGTTTCCTGCACGTAGACGATTCAGCACCCTATATGAGGTTTCGTTTCCGGTGATTACGTCACGAGGGAATACACCGTTACCAAACCCCCTGACCCCTGCAATGCGGTATTCATCCTCGGCCACCACATTCACCTGTTCCAGCGCAAGCGAAAGTCCAACTGCCAGAGGACGCATCGGGTAGTCAGTCAATGTTCGCACCAAACTCGTCCCGCAACTCCTGTAGCAGTCCCATGATCTCGCTCTCCGTCTTGAGTAGCTCGTCCGCTAGGTCTGCCGGGGACCGGTGAGTCAGACTTTCCCCGACATGTGGATTCGGGACGCTGAGATTGAATAAGGCTTCCTCGATCGCTGAGGCAGCTACCCGCCACGAATTCCTGCCTTCAACGCGCCCCACGCGTTTGACGCCACCCCACCACTCCACGCACGGCTCGAACTCCTCGACCCGCATTTCTTTTGTCTTGGAGTAGCCCTTACGGCCGTCCGGCGGCTCGATCTCGTAGAACCAAACCTCTTCGGTTGGCTGCCCTTTTTCGAAGAACAGCAGGTTCGACGGGATTTGCGTGTACGGCGCGAACACACCCTGAGGTAGCCTCACGATGGTGTGCAGATTGCACTCTTGCATCAACTTCTTCTTGATGCGGGCACCGATGCTGTTCTCGCCGTTGGCGAAAAGGCTGCCGTTCGGCAGGACGATGGCGCAGCGTCCGCCCTTTTTCAGCTGGTCGATAATCGCGTACAGGAACAGCCACGATGTTTCCTGGGTCTGGTACGCCTTTGAGAACTTCTCGACTACCGAACGTTCTTCCTCGCCGCCAAAAGGCGGGTTGGTCAACACCACATCAACCCGATCCGCGGCTGTGGCATCCCGCATCTGCAGCAGAGCGTTCTCTCGAACCAAGCGGGGCGCGCCAATTCCGTGTAGGAGCAAGTTCATACTCGCCAGCAGGTAGGGCAGCGACTTCTTCTCGATGCCGCGAATATCGTTGTGCAAGCGCCTGCGCTGGGTGTCGGTTTCCACTCGGCGCACCAGATCCTCGTACGCCTGAACCAAGAAGCCGCCGGTTCCGCACGCCGGGTCGAGGATCGACTCCCCTAGTTCGAGAAAGGACTGCTGCACCATGAAACGGTTGACCGGGCGCGGGGTATAGAATTCGCCGGAATCGCCTGCGGCGTCACGCATTTCCTTCAGAATCGACTCGTACAGGAACGCCATCGTGTGGATGTCATCGGATGATTCGAAGTGGATCTCGTCCACGAGATTCACCAAATCCCGCAGCAGTGTCCCCGATTGCATACGGTTGACAACGTCTTTGAAGATGGTCGAGAGAACGTTGCGCGGATCGTCCGCGTCGCCGTCGGCTCCCTTCAGCGCAGCCAGATGTGGGATCAGTTCGTCATTGACGAATGCTTTCAGCTCTGCCCCACTGAAATCTGGATTCGCCGCCCAATCCTGCCACCGATACGGCGCTTCGATCGCCAGGCGGTAGTCGGGGTCCAGCAACGCACCCACCTGTTCGACCCGCTGGTCGAATGCCTTGAGGAACAGCAGCCAGGAGAGCTGCGGGAGGCGGTCGAGATCGCCGTTGAGGCCGGCGTCCTTGCGCATGGTGTCGCGGGCCGACTTGATGACCGACGCCAGCCGCGCCCGTGATGTGGTGGCCACGACCGACTTTTTCCTCGGGGACGCCATCTCAGCCCTTCTTGTTCTGTTCGGTTTCGCCATTGTCGGTTGCCTCGCGCCAGAATTCGCCAACCAAGTCGAACGCGGCGTCGAGTCGAGCGGGCGCTTCAGTGAGGCCCGCCGCCAATTCGGGGTAGGTGTGCGCCCAGCCCGGCGGTGGTTCGGGCAGTCTCGTCGGTACATCGTGCGTTGCCCGAACGGCGAATACGTGGCGCACCGTATCGACTACGGATTTGTCTGGGACCAAACCATTTTCGATGAGGAGTACTACGTCCACCAGATCCTTGACCCGGGTGTTCGGCCGGTCACCGTAGTCACGGGTGAAGGCGTGCAACTTCTCGGCGAAATGCTGGCGGCGGTCGACCGCTTCGATGTCGCGAGGCGGAGTTCCCGCGAAGCCCAGCGTATTCGGCAGCGGAAGCCGCTCGGTCAAGGCGATTTCCTCTCCACGCGCGACGACATCGATGCGTACGGTCGCGAAGATCCTACCCGCCAGGTTGGCCTCGACAGAGAACCGCCAGCCTCCTCGACCAGCGATGTCAGCCTTCAGGTCGATCGCCGGCGAAACCACGAAGACAAAGCCGTCGGAGTCCTCGTCCAGCGCGAGTCCGTCGATGAGCAGCTCACGTACCGCTGGCCCGTCGAGTTCCGGTTCGTTGTCCGGGCGCGCGGCCAGGTCCATGTCTTTGGTCATCCGAGCTCGGCCGCGTAGCCGGAATTCCATGACCGCCCCACCCTTGAGTACCCAGCCAGCCGTCGGGTCGGCGGCGAGTCGGGTCGCGACTCGATCGAAGACCACAAGGCGACGCCGCCGGGCCAGATCTGTCGCGGTATCGGCTGCCTGCTGTTTGAGTCGAACCTCGAGAGCCCGACGGAGCGCAGTCGCGTCTCGATAGCGGTCAGTCAACGCACCTCCCGGAGTGCACGATCGATACCGAGCTCGGCGCGCGCGCCGAGTAGTTGTGCCCCATGCAGGAGCCGCCGCCGCGTGACCAGACCACGCGCCAGCGCGTCGGCGACGGCAGAGTCCAGCACCTCTTGGTCGTTCTGCGCGGCCGCCGCCTCGATGATCGCTCGGGCTGGCGTCGTCACACGGTAGCCGTCGCGAACCTCGATCTCATCATCGGCGAGTTCGGCCCGGTGCAGAATCACCGCTTCGTCCTTCTGACGAAAGCCAGGAGGAACGGTGAGGTGGATCTGCGAAGGGTTGGCAGTGCCGAGGTCGTGGACAGACAGGGCGGTGGCGTGGGAAACGACGGCGCGCCGCTTACTCCACAAGAACCAGCGGACCAGGTGGTCGTCCTCGCCAGCGGGAAGCGAATCGAACTCACGGAAACGGTAGATAGCACGGTCGACAACCGTCCAGTTGCCATGCGTGGCGTGGTAGCGCTGGGCCTGATACGAATATCCGGCCGCCAACGCCTGAGCCGCGGTGAAGTAGCCCCGCTGCCCGCTGGCTACCTGCCAGAGGGCAGCCCTGGTGTCGGTACGGTCCCTCAGCACCGCTCCACCCTAGCAGCGACGTATACCTAAAAGTCAACTTTAGTTATAAGAGCACCGCGGACGTTGAACTAAAGTTGCATTTTAGTTACGAGGCTTCCAAGAGCCGCTTACTCAGCTCGTCAATGGCTTCATGTAGTGCCTTTGCTCCCCCGAAGTGGCCAGTCAGCTCAACCACCGAACCCATCTCCGTGAACGGGCGAACTCCCAGAGTCTCCGGTTTGAGCTGTGCGGAGCCGTGTTCGGCGAACTTCAGCAGCATCTCCTCGAGCACTGCTGTGGCCTGCGGCTGGAACGACTTCAGGAAGTCTCGGTGCTCGTGTAGGAAACGATTCAGCCGTTCCTCCCGACTCACCAGCGGCAGCCCCCAGGCGACATTGAGCAGTAGGTCGATCGGATCGACATCCGGACTACCGAACTCTTCTGGAAGTTCCTCTGCCGCAACATCAGCAGCGCTTAGGAGCTCCATGAGCGCGCGTCGACTCCTGGCGACCGCCCACTGGGAGCGCAGCTGGTCCGGTGCCAGCTCAAGTTCGACGACACGATCGCGTACCCACTGTTGGACGGTCACCAGCCGCATTGTCCGACCGTCCGTATCGAGTTGATATCGACGCTCGCCCCACTTGTACACGTACACGCCGTTCACCACGTATCGACGACCCCGGGCCCGGATGAGATCCACCGCATCCGGGTCTTCTACCCGGTCACGGGCATTCGGCTCATCGAATCCATCGCCACCCGTGCGGTCGTATGCGGGCGCAGGCTCTGCCATCTGTGCCGAATCGAGCTCACCACCATCGATCGTTTCTTGTGCACTATCGACCACATGCCCAAGCTCATCCGCGATTTCTCGCACTACACGGAGGGGAGGACCGTCGAACCCTGGGTCGTTGAAGAGCCGCGTGGCCTCGACGAAGTCGATGATGTCGAAGGAGCCCTTTCCGATCTCTGGGCACAATCGGGTGCCTCGGCCAATCGTCTGTTTGAACTCGGCCATCGAAAGAATCCGCCGGAATAGCACGATATTCCGCACGACGGGCAGATCGATACCGGTATTGAGCAGCTTCGACGTCACCGCGATCACCGGCTCATCCGAGTCATCCTTGCGGAAGTCATCGAGTAAAGCACGTCCATGCGAGCCATCGGCGTCGGTGATCCGCACGACATAGTCGTGGTGCGCATCTACTTCCGCCGATGCCAAGTTGAACAGCGCGTTGCGCATCCGCGCCGCGTGGTTGTTGTCCTGGCAGAAAATGATCGTTTTGCCGTGCTTGCCTTGCTCCGCAGTGCTGCGAAGATAGTCGACGATGTATTGCGCAGCAGCCTCGGTGCGCTCCTCGATGACGATGGTCCGCTCGAAGTCCTTCGGGCCATAGACCCCCTCCGGAATCTCGTACCCGTACTTGTCCCGCTGGCCTGGCTCGGTCTGATAGCCCTCCATGTCGACGTTGAAGCGGACGCGGCGCACCCGGTAGGGCGCGAGAAACCCATCCTCGATGCCGTCGGCAAGCGAGTAAGTGTAGACCGGATCACCGAAATAGTCGACGGTGTCGGCCTCTTTCCTACTGATCGGAGTCGCGGTCAGCCCGATCTGAGTCGCGGGCGAGAAGTGTTCGAGCACACGACGCCATTGCGAATCGTCCCGGGCACTGCCTCGATGGCATTCGTCGACGATGATCAGGTCGAAGTAATCGCGCTCGTATCGACGGAAGAGTTCTTCTTCATCGCCCTTTTCCAGCGCCTGGTAGAGGGCGAAGTAGATCTTCCGGCCCCGGACAGGCTCACCGCTGATCTTGTGGACATCATCCTCACCGAAGACGGGCAGAAAGTACTTGTCTTTGGGATCGTCGACCAGCATCGAACGGTCCGACAAATACAGAACTCGCGCCTTACGACCCGAGACCCACTGCGATCCATGCAGTTTGGCCACCGTTTGCAAGGCAACCATCGTCTTGCCGGTACCGGTCGCAAGCACAAGCAAGATCCGCTTCTGCCCACCGGCGATAGCCGCGAGAGTACTGGCGACCGCGACGCGCTGGTAGTAGCGAACGCGCTTGATGGTGTTGTCCGAGTTTCGCAGCGTGTGATCGTAAGGTGCGGCAAGCAGCTCCCGCCCGATATCGGAATCGGCCTTCTGATCGGCCAGGTACCGGTTCCACAGCTCCTCCGGACCCGGGAAACGGTCTATTTCCCTGATTGTCGGGGCAGCACCGCTGTAGTCGATCTCGACGATCTGCCGACCGTTTGTGGCGTACGCGAAAGACAACCCGAGCTTCGCGGCGTACCGACGAGCTTGCTCGACGCCATCATTGACATCGACGCGGTAGCGCTTGGCTTCGACAACTCCAATGGGCACATCTGGCGCGTACTCCAGAACGTAGTCCGCAACCAGAGGATCGCCGGGAATGTGCCGCTTCGGCGTCGCGGTCAACCTTCCGTCGTTGATGCGGAACTGCGGGCGAATCTGCTCGTTGGCCCACCCCGCCTTGGTCAGGGCAGGAATCACCAGTGCCCGGCATGTCTCGTCTTCGGTCATCCCCTGCGCAGCAGCCACAGTAGAACAGTAGTCCCGACTGCTGCAGCTGTCATTGCTGCGACTGCAGGGCAGACGCAAATCTGCTCGCTGTCAACACTATTGACTTGACGTGAGGTCGCCGGCCACCGGTTCGCTATGCGCTCTCGACTAGCGCCGCAACCCGTCGACCCACCGGGCCGCAGCGGGTGCGAGGGCTCCCCCGGCGTTGATTGCCAGGTGCAGGAGGGCGGGGGCGGTGGCGCTGTCCGAACGGCGGCGGAGTTCGGTGAAGATCAGCCCGGCGAGGGTGGTGGCCAGGATCGTGAGGGGGATCGAGTCGTTTGCGGCTTTTGCGGGGTGGATGTGCCAGAGCCCGAAGTCGACGGCGCCGATCGCACTGGCCGGTCCGCCGATGCTCTCGGCGAGCAGCGGATCCAGCGTGCCGCGGAAGATCGCCTCCTCGGCTAGGACCGTGCCGACGGGGATGTGCACGGCAATCCATTCCAGCGTCGAGGTTTCGGGTGCGCGGACGGCGACCTCGAGCGGCAGACGACGAAGCGACGGAACGGCGAGAGCTACCGCGTAACCCGCGAGAACGATCGCAGCGCTACCGGAACCCCACCGGAATCCACTGCGCGACAACCAATTCGGATTACCGCAGAAAACCTTCGTGTATCCCGCAGCGAACGCGACGTTCGCGACGGTACGGCCGCGCAGCGGAAGGTCGAGCGCAGGAAGCACGCTATTGCTCCAGAGCAGCGGAAGACCCAGCGCGACAACTCTTTCGATCACGCTCACTTCACCCCCCGCTCGTACTCCTCCGCCGATTCCAATGCGGCACGGATACTTTCGACGACATCACCGTTCACCCCGTCGGGCGCCCCCACCGCCAGCCACCCGTCCAACACCAAACTCCCGTACCGATGCCCGTGCCCGTCCACCACCCCCTGCGCATTGGTGAGATCGGCCGTGACCTGCCAGAACGTCACGAAAGGCGCCCACCGCATCTGCGTCGACACATCGGACCCACGTGGCTCACTCAACCAATCCGGCCGCGTGAAGATCAGATCGGCCGACCACCACACGATCGGGTCGGAGGGATGTTGCAGGTAGGCGATGCGCGGTGCCCGCCACGGCTCCGAGCCGGCCAAATCTGTTGCATCATCAGCGAATCGAACAACGAGCCCGTCGGCGTACACCGGTGCTACCGCGAGCGACCCCGGATCGCGCCGATCGACGAACTGCCGCCACAACCGATTCGAATTCGGCGGCCCCACCCACAACGCCCCGTCGACCTCCTCGCGCAGATCGGCCAGCCCGTCGAACGCCTCCTCCGACCCCTGCGAACCGAGACTCTCCCCGTAGACGAACAACTTCGGCCGATCCCCCGCCGGCCGAGTCAACCATCGCGCGTACACCGCGTCGAACAACTCCCGACTGGCCGCGGCCGCCTTCTCCCGGTCCGACAGAAACGACAGCACACTGGGCAGATACGAGAACTGCGTCGCCACGATCGCCGTGTCACCGCCGTAGAGATACTCCACCGCGCCTGCCGCCATCCCGTTGACCCAGCCGGTCCCGGTCGTCGTCACCACCACCATCGCCGCACGGTCGAAGGCTTCGGTGCGCTCCAACTCGGCAACAGCCAACTGCGCCGCCGTCTGGTCCCGCGTCCTCGATTCCAACCCCACATACGCTCGGATAGGTTCGCGCGCGGTCTTTCCCGTCACCTCGGTGATCGCCGCGGCACTCGGGCCGTTGGACACGAACCATCGCCCCTCGAACCCCAGCGACTCCCACGGCGCGAGTGAGGCGGGACTCCCCGATCGTTCCGGCGCGACAGGCTGCACCGCGTACGGCGTGCTCCGATCATTGCGCACGCTGAACGCCGAGTTGGCCACCGCGAAGAACGCCCGCGACGCGACACCGTTGAAAATCGTCACCGCGAGCACAACCAGCACCAGCAACCCCGCGGCCGGTGCCACCTCACGCGGCACCCGCACCCACCGATTGAGCTGACGCGCCAGCCCGAGCACCATCACCCGCACCGTCCGATACGCGGCCACCACCGCCACCCCGACGGCCACGCTGAGCAGTCCGGTCCGCAGATACGCGGGTGTGGTGGTCCCCGCCATCCCCATCAGCGAGGTGATCTCACGCTGCCACCGCGCCGACTGCACCAGCATCAGCGCGGCGACCAGTCCACACCCCACCAGCACGGTCGCCTTGATCGCGTAGCGCACCCGACCGTACGGACTCGGAATCGGCAGCCGCGACCGCACCCACCGCCGGAACACCCACTCGAGCACACACCCGAGTCCGTACCCGATCGCCGCGTTGATCCCACTGATCAGCCCCTGGAAAAGCCAGTCACGCGGCACCAGCGACGGTGTCACCGACAGCCCGAAAAACAGCGTCGCCAGCACCAATCCGACATAATTCAGATCGACGACGTCCTCCACGCGCCGCGCGATCGCGCCGCCGCGCGCACGCAGCATCGCGGAAGTCGGAGCGCGCTCGGTCACCGCCCCAGTATGGCGGGCGGTACCGACAATCCTCGGATTCGCCACTGCGCAGCCGCTCACAAACTACGTAGCGCACTCGAGTAGTTGTACGCGCGATCGCGACGCCACGGCTGACCACACTGAGAACCATGAGCACAAACACCAAGCCGAAGAACACCTCGGCCTACATGGCCCAGGCCGCGATCGCGTTCGCTGTCAGCCTGTTCGGGACCGGCGCCGGAATCGCCTACCTGCCGTTGGACGGCTGGCAGCGCGCGTTCCTGGCGATGTCGGGCCTGTTCCTGGTGACCAGCTGCTTCACCCTCGCCAAGGTCGTGCGCGACCAGCAGGAGACGCAGTCACTGATCGGCCGGATCGACGAGGCGAGGCTGGAACAGCTGATCGCCGAACACAATCCGTTCAAAACGGTGTCGTGAGCCGAGCCGGCGGCGCCGATCGAGGGGTTCGGCGCCCCGGTTCGTCACTTCAACTGACGTTCGGTCACCATGGCCTCTTCGACGAACACCCGAATCCTGGCAGCCAATTCCGGTGTGTAGTCCGGCGGTTGGGCTACCGCGGCCCATGCGTCGGGCACGAGGTTGCCGTAGTTGTGACCGTGCCCGTCCGAAACCGTCTGCGCGCGAGGAAGATCCGCGGCGACCTGCCAGAACGTGACGATCGGGTACCACGACATCGCCGGTGACACATCGGGTCCGCGCTTCTCCCGCAACCAGTCCGGCCGACTGAACAGCAGATCCGGCGACCACCACACCACCGGGTCGGAGGCGTGTTGCAGGTAGGCGATGCGCGGGTCGTTCCAGGTCGGCGTCGGCCGGATCAGCTGATCGGCGTCGGCGGCGAACCGCACCGACATCCCGTCGGCGTAGACCGGGGTGATCTCGTCGGTGCCGGGGTCACGTCTGGCAACGAATTCCGACCACAGCCGGTTGGAATTGGGCGGGCCGACCCACAGCACGCCGTCGGTGCGGTTGCGGATATCGGCCAGCCCGGAGAACGCGCCCTCTGACCCCTGCGAACCGAGGCTCTCGCCGTAGACGAGCAGCTTGGGCCTGGCGTCTTCGGGTAGCGCCGACCAGCGGTCGTACACCTTGTCGAACAGCGTGCGTCCCATGGTCATCGACTTGTCCCGGTCGGACAGGAACGACAACGCGCTGGGCAGATACGAATACTGCGTAGCCACCAGCGCGGTGTCCCCGCCGTACATCAACTCGACCGCCACGGCGCTTGTCGTATCAACCCAGCCGGTGCCGGTGGTGCTGACCACCACCAGCACCTCGCGTTCGAATGCCTTGGTGCGCTCGAGTTCGGCGATCGCCACGTCGGTCTGCGCCTCGACACCATCGCCGGATTCCAGCCCCGCGTAGACCCGAATCGGTTCGCGCGCGGGCTTTCCGGTGACCTGACCGATCGCGAGGGCGGTCGGTGCGTTCGCCACGAACCATCGGCCTTCCGACCCCAACGTGTCCCACTTCGCCAACGACTCAGGGCTACCGGAACGTTCGGGCAGGGTCGGCTGGACCGCGTTCGGCGAAGTGTGACTGTTGCGCGCGCTGAACGCCGAATTGGCCACGGCGAAAAAGCCTTTCGCCAGCACGCCGTTGAAGAGCAGCACCGCCGCCACCACGACAACGATCACCCCGAGCGGCCGGGCGAACGCGGCCGGGATCCGCACCCAGTGATTCAGTGCCCGTGTCACCGTGCGCACTAGCCGAACCACCAGCCGCGAGATCCAGATCAGCAACCCCACCACCACCGCGCCGACCAGCACCGTCCGCGGATACCCCGCGTCCGACACCGGCGCCATCCCCATCAGATCGGTGATCTGTCGCTGCCATTTCGAGGACTGAATGCTCATCAGCACCGCGAAGATCAGGCACGCCACCACGATCGCGCTCTCCACCGCCACCAGCAGCCAGCTGGGCCTGCGAGCCCACGTCGTGCGCACCTGTTCGGGCACGGTGATCCGCGGCACCACCCACTTGCGCCAAGCCCAGGCCAGCGCGCAACCGAGCCCGTAGCCGATGGTCGCGTTGATCCCGCTCACCAGTCCCTGGAAGAACCAGTCACGCGGCAGCAGCGAGGGCGTCAGCGACAGTCCGAAGAACATCGTGGCCACGACGAGACCGGTGTAATCAGGATGAAAAAACCTCTCCACCAGGTGAATTACCCTGATGAAGAGGTTGTCTCGAACTGCCGGTAGAGGAGTCGAACCATGAGTGGTCACAAGCTCGACTCCTCTAGTTGATCAGGCGGTATGGGCTCCGAACAGCTTAGGCAGCGTGGCTTCGAATGCCTCGCGCAATTCGGCGAGTGTCACGGAGAACTGCCCCTGCACCTCGACCGAATCCGAACCCTGGTCCACCACGCCGATGCGCACCCACGGCAGCTGCCGCGCGTCACACATCTTGCTGAACCGGGTCTCCTCCGAACGCGGCACCGCGACGAGCACGCGCCCTGCCGACTCGGAGAACAGCTGCACGAACGGATCCGAACCCTCGGGAAGCACGATGCGACAACCGGTTTCGCCTGCCAGGGCCGCCTCGATGACGGTCTGCGCCAGACCACCCTCGGACAGGTCGTGCGCGGCGGAGATCATGCCGTCACGCGAGCCCGAGGTGAGCACCTCCGAGAGCAACTGCTCGCGGGCGAAGTCGACCTGCGGCGGCACGCCACCGAGGTGATCGTGGACGACCTGCGACCAGATCGAGCCGTCCAGCTCGTCGCGGGTCTCACCGAGCAGGATCAGCGACTCACCCGGCTCGAGGCCGAGGCCGGTCGGGATGCGGCGGTGCACATCGTCGATCACGCCGAGCACGCCGACCACCGGGGTGGGCAGGATGGCGTCCTTGCCGGTCTGGTTGTAGAAGCTCACATTGCCGCCGGTGACCGGAATGCCAAGGGCCACACAGCCATCAGCGAGACCGCGCACGGCCTGCTGGAACTGCCACATCACGCCCGGATCCTCGGGCGAACCGAAGTTCAGGCAGTTGGTGACGGCCTTCGGGGTGGCGCCGGTGGTGGCGACATTGCGGAACGCCTCGGCCAGCGCCAGCTGCGCGCCGGTGTACGGGTCGAGCTTGGTGTAGCGGCCCGACGCGTCGGTCGCCAGCGCGATACCGCGGCCCGACGACTCGTCGATGCGGACGACGCCCGCGTCGGCGTGCTCGGCCAGCACGGTGTTGCCGCGCACGTAGCGGTCGTACTGCTCGGTGATCCACCGGCGGCTGCACAGCTGCGGGCTGGCGATCATCGTCAGCAGCGTTTCGCGCAGCTCGTCGCCGGTTTTGGGCCGGTTCAGGGCGGCGGTGGTGTCGGCGATCAGCGCGTCCTGGGTATCGGGACGCTGGACGGGACGCTCGTAGACCGGGCCGTCGTGGGCGACGGTGCGCGGCGGCACGTCCACCACGGTCTCGCCGTGCCAGGTGATGACGAGGTGGTCGCCGTCGGTGACCTCACCGATGTCGGTGGCCAGCACGTCCCACTTCTTGCACACGGCCATGAACGCGTCCACGTTCTCGGGCGTGACCACCGCGCACATGCGCTCCTGCGATTCGCTCGACAGGATCTCCGCGGGGGTCATGTGCTTGGCGCGCAGCGGGACCTTCGTCAGGTCGATGTGCATGCCGCCGTCGCCCGCCGCGGCGAGTTCGGACGTGGCACAGGACAGTCCGGCGCCGCCGAGGTCCTGGATGCCGACGACCAGCCCGGCCGCGTACAGGTCGAGGCAGCACTCGATGAGCACCTTCTCGGTGAACGGGTCGCCAACTTGCACGGCGGGCAGCTTCTTGCGGCCGGTGCCGGACTCGTCACCGGAGAAGGAGTCCGACGCGAGCACGGACACGCCGCCGATGCCGTCGAGGCCGGTGCGCGCGCCGAACAGGATGATCCGGTTGCCGTTGCCCGAGGCGAAGGCCAGGTGCAGGTCTTCCACCCGCATCACGCCCGCGCACAGCGCGTTGACGAGCGGGTTGCCCTGGTAGGAGGCATCGAAGACGGTCTCGCCGCCGACATTGGGCAGGCCGAGCGAGTTGCCGTAACCGCCGACGCCGCGCACCACACCGTCGACCACGCGACGGGTATCGGGGGCATCAGCGGCGCCGAAACGCAGCTGGTCCATCACCGCGATCGGGCGCGCGCCCATGGCCATGATGTCGCGCACGATGCCGCCGACGCCGGTGGCCGCGCCCTGGTAGGGCTCCACGTAGGACGGGTGGTTGTGGCTCTCCACCTTGAAGGTGACAGCCCAGCCGTCGCCGATGTCGACCACGCCGGCGTTCTCGCCGATCCCGGCCAGCATCGAGGCCTTCATCTCGTCGGTGGTGGTCTCACCGAAGTAGCGCAGATGAACTTTGGAGGACTTGTAGGAGCAGTGTTCGCTCCACATCACCGAGTACATCGCCAGCTCGGCATCGGTGGGCCGACGGCCCAGAATTTCCTTGATGCGGGCGTACTCGTCGTCTTTGAGACCGAGTTCCTTGTACGGCTGCGGAGCATCCGGGGTGGCTGCGGCGGTAGCGACGGTGTCGACCTGCAGTGTCACGGGAGACCAGGGTCCTTTCGGCCGGGGGGAACTTAAGGCATGAGTCTAATGGTTGCGGGGTAGCCGCCCGCCGCCCGTACTGCCTCACGCGGGGCAGCACCGTCGGATTCGGTCTGATCACACTTGCGGTGGGGCAGTGGGAGTACCCATTACTCTGGCGCCGTGAACGAAAGTCCGGGGGTTTCCGAGCAGGTCGAGCCGCCTGTTCCCGCGCAGAGCAAGGAACCGAACGCCATTTCTCTCGAACAGAATGCCGACCGCCAACGGCGCTGGTTGACCGCGGCGATCGGATTGTTCGTGTTCTCCGCCGCCGTAGCACTGCTGGCGCACTGGTGGCACGGGTTCATCGACCTGCAGGTCTACCGCAACGGTGCACGGGTGTGGCTGGACGGCGGCGAGCTCTACGGCCCGATGCCGCCGGTCCACGGGCTGGGTCTGCCGTTCACCTATCCGCCGCTGGCCGCGATGTTCTTCGTGCCGCTGGCGTTGATGCCGTTGGTGGTCGCCGAGGTCGTTGTGCTGGCGACCTCGCTGGCGAGCCTGGGGATCGCGCTGTGGCTGGTGCTGGTTCGCGTGCGCCCCGAACTCGACCGGATCGCGGTGCTCACCGTGGTGATCGCCGGGCTCGGTCTGGCCCAGTACCTCGAGCCGGTCCGCCAGACCGTCAACTTCGGCCAGATCAACCTGATCCTGATGGCCGCGGTCACCATCGACGTGCTCGTTCGCAAGCCGTTCTGGCCGCGCGGGATGCTGATCGGCATCACGGTGTCGATCAAGCTGATCCCGGCCGGTTTCCTGCTGTATTTCCTGCTCCGCCGGGATTGGAAGGCCGCGGCCACCATGGTCGTCTCGGCCGCGGGCGCCATCGGCGTCGGCTTCCTGCTGTTCCCGACCGACTCGGTCGAATACTGGTTCCACACCGTCTCCGACACCGGCCGCATCGGCACGCCCTACTTCGCGGGCAACCAGTCGATCAAGGGCACGCTGTTCCGTCTCGGCCTGGACGAATCACTGGCGACGGGGCTGTGGATCGGGCTGTCGGCGCTGACGATCGCGCTGGCCGCGGTGTGGATGTACCGCCTGATCGGCGCGGGCAACGATGTCGGCGCGCTGCTGGTGAACGCGGCCGCGGTGTTGTTGGTCTCACCGGTGTCGTGGTCGCATCACTGGGTCTGGGTGGCGCCCGCGCTGGTCGTCGTGGTCAGCCTGGCGTACCGCCGCCGCTCCCGCGCCTTCACCACCGTCATCGCCTTGTTCACGGTGATGTTCATCGTCGGCCCGCAATGGGTCCTGCCCCATTCCGGCGACAAGGAACTCGCCTGGGCGTGGTGGCAGCAGATCATCGGCAGCAGCTACGTGTGGACCACGTTCGCCGTGATCGTCTACGCGGTGATCACCTACCGCCCCGCCCGAAAGTCCTCGGCCACACAGGAACTCGCGAGGACCTAGTCCGTCGCTTCGGGCGTCAGGAACGCCGCGAGCGCCGAGGCGTAGGCGGGGACGTCGGCGGCGCCCATGAGTTCGCGGCACGAGTGCATGGCGAGTTGGGGAGCGCCGACGTCGACCGTCGACATCCCCGTCCTGGCTGCCGTCATCGGGCCGATGGTCGAGCCGCACGGCAGGTCGGCGCGGTGGACGTACCGCTGCAACGGCACGTCGGCCTGCGCGCACGCCAGCGCGAACGCACCCGCGCCCGCCGCGTCGGTGGCGTAGCGCAGGTTCTGGTTCACCTTGAGCACCGGCCCACCGCCGACCTGGATGCGATGCGCGGGCTCGTGCCGGTCCGGATAGTTCGGATGCGTCGCGTGCGCCATATCACCGGAGGCGACCACCGAACCGGCGAGCGCCGCAAGGTAATCCGCACGACCGCCGCCGCGGGCCAAGACGATCCGCTCCAGCACGGCGGGCAGCAGATCCGATTGCGCTCCACGATCGGACTGACTCCCGACCTCCTCGTGGTCGAACATCACCAGCACCGCCGTTGCCGCCCCCGGCTCGTCGGCGGCCGCGAGAAACGCCTGCAATCCGGCGTAGCAGGTCCCCTGGTTGTCGAGCCGCGGCGCGCTCACCAGATCCAGATCGCGACCCACGATCGTGCTCGACGCGAGGTCATGGGTCATGAGTTCCCAGCCGAGCACATCACCACCGTCGACCCCGGCCCGCTCGGCGACGAAGTCGAGGAACGAGGCAGGCGCGTCGCCGATCCCCCAGATCGCGTTCACGTGCCGCTGTGGGTCGAGGGTGACCCCGCGCCGATCCTCGGACAGGTGGATCGCCAATTGCGGCACCCGCAGGATCGGTTCGTCGATCCGCACCAGCACATCGCGCATCCGCGCGCCCTCGCGCACACTGAGCCGCCCCGACAGCCCGAGCTCCCGATCGAGCCACGAGTTCAGCCAGGCCCCGCCGTACGGCTCCAGCCCGACCAACTGCCATCCGGCACCCGCTAGATCAGGGTGCTGCTTCACCCGCAGGTTGGGACTGTCGGTGTGCGCGCCGACCACCCGGAACGGTGCGGCGGGCACCGCGTCGTAATCGGCCCACGCGATCAGCGAACCACCGCGCACCACATAGTGTTTCCCGCCCGCGTCGTCCCAGGCCGACGCCTCGGTCAACGGCGTGAACCCGTTGCCGTCCAGCTCGGCCGCCACCGTCGCACACACATGGAACGGCGAGGGTGACGCATCGATGAAGGCACACAAACCGCTGGCCGTGGCCGCTGTCAAGGAAACCGGCATCCTGCGATCCTAGGCACGACACCGTGCCCGGGCACCCCGCCCCGGAATACTGCCCGCTCGGATCAGTCCTCGCGTTCGGCGATCACCGCGAGCGCGGCCAGTAATTCGCCGTACCGGCGAATCCCGAGCTGGGACCGCAGTTCCTCTTCGGCGAGCTTTTCCTGCGCGCGGATCCTGGCGACCAGTTTCGCGCCGAGACTGCTCAGTCCGATCAGGATCCGTCGACGGTCATCGGTGGCGGCGACCCGGAAGATCAGCCCGCGTTCGGCCAGGTTGTCCGCATGTCGGGTGGCCGAGGAGGGCGCGAGCCGCGCTTGGGCGGCCAGTTCCGACATCGTCATCCCGTCGTCGGTGGACAACTGCGACAGGATCGCCCAGTGGTCGGCCGTGAGATTGTCGGCCGTCAACGCCGATTCGAGCCGACACACCCAATTGCGTTCCGCCGAGCGCAGTGCGCAGTGCAGCGTGGAATACCCACTGATGATGGACACGGATCGCATACTCCACCTGCCGAGAAAATCATTCGAACGTTGCTGTTCGCGTAAGGCGATAGAGTACAGAGTGCATAATTTCGGCCCGAGTCGGGATGAAACGATCGAGATTCTCTCGATCGTCCCCATACAGGGTCCCGGTGGCATCATCGCGCCTTCGTGCACCGCCTCGATTTCGCTGGCCGTGGACGAAATCAATAGCGGCACAGGAATTCTCGGCCGCGAAATCCGGCTCACCACCATCGACGGCGGCCGCGAACCACAAGAGGTAGCCGCCGAGGTGGCGGCCTTTCTGGCCACCGGAATGGTCGGCGCGATCACCGGCTGGCACACCTCGGCGGTGCGCCGGGCAGTCGCCGACGCCGTCGACGCCCGCGTCCCCTACCTCTACGCCACCGACCACGAGGGCCTGCCCGACGAACGCCCCGGCGTCCTGCTGGTAGGCGAACATCCCGACCACCAGACAGTGCCCGCGGCGGCCTGGATGGCCCGCGAACTCGGCGTGCGCCGCTGGGCCGTCATCGGCAACGACTACATCTGGCCCCGCCGAACAGCTCACGCCTTACGCCGGTCCCTGCCGAACCCGTACGACATCATCGTCGAGCAGTACGTCCCCCTCGGCACCACCGATTTCGGGAATTTCCTGGAAAACCCCGCGCTCCTGCTGGCCGACGCGGTCCTGATCCTCATGGTCGGCGCCGACACCGCCCGCTTCAACCGCCAGTTCACCGCCACCGGCCTGCCCGCCGTGATGCCCCGCCTCAGCCCCGCGGTCGACGAGAACGTACTGCTCAGCGCGGGCCCGTCGGCGAACACCAACCTCTACGTGGCGTCGAGCTTCTTCATCGACAACCACACCAACGAAGGCCGATCCCGCCGGGCCCGCTATCGCGAGCACCAGGGCCGATTCGCCCCGGCGCTGACAACGTTCAGCAACTCCACCTACGAAGCGATCCACCTGCTGAACACCCTGGCCGACACGACCGGCACCCTCGACGTGGAGACCATCACCGCCGCGGTGGAACCCGGCCTGGTACTGGACGGACCAGCCACTCGCCGGGGATTTCTCGGCAATCAAGCAGTCGGCCCCGCCCACCTGGCACAGGCGAACGGGGTCGACTTCGACCTCATCGACAGTCTCTAGTGCCGAGCGGGTCTGTCAGGCCTTGACGAAACTGTCGATCACCGAGAAGAAAATGCCGAGACCGTCGTCGCTGGGTCCGGTCAATGCCTCGGTGGCGTGCTCGGGGTGCGGCATCAGGCCGACGACCCGCCCGTTGGCCGAGGAGATCCCGGCGATTCCGCGCTGCGAACCGTTCGGGTTGTCGCCCGCGTACCGGAAGACCACGCGACCTTCGCCTTCGAGCTCGTCCAGGACCTGCTCCGACGCCTGGAACCGTCCCTCGCCCGACTTCAGCGGAACGAGAATCTGGGCACCCGACTCGTACCGCGAGCTCCAGGCGGTATCGGTCGCCTCGACCGTCAACCACTCGTCCCGGCAGATGAAGTGCAGCCCCTCGTTACGAGTCAGCGCACCCGGCAGCAGCCCGGCCTCACACAGCACCTGGAATCCGTTGCAGATACCGAGCACCGGCAGACCCTGCCCGGCCGCCCGAACAACCTCGCCCATCACCGGCGCGAACCGTGCGATAGCGCCGGCCCGCAGGTAGTCCCCGTAGGAGAACCCGCCGGGCACGATTACCGCGTCGACACCTTTGATATCGGCATCGGCATGCCACAGGCTCACAGCCTCGGCGCCGGCCAACCGAACCGCCCGAGCCGCGTCGACATCATCGAGCGTCCCGGGAAAAGTAATAACGCCGATACGCGCGCTCACGCCTCCGCCTCGCTGGCGCTCGGCTCCGGCATGACCGCGTGGGCGGCTGTGCTTATTGTGAGCTCGCTACGCTCCCTCATGAGACCCGAACAACCTTCCAGTCCTCGATCACCGTGTTCGCCAGCAGCGCCTCGGCGATCTGCTCGAGCTGGGCGTCCGACACACTGTCGTCCACCTCGAGCTCGAATCGCTTGCCCTGCCGCACGTCCGAGATTCCGGCGAACCCCAGACGCGGGAGGGCGCCGACCACGGCCTGTCCCTGGGGGTCCAGAATCTCGGCCTTCGGCATGACCTCGACCACGACTCGTGCCACGCGTTGCTCCTCAAGTGGTGTGGGGGTTACCTCGGAAATCTTAGTTGACCGGGCCGTCGTGCCCGCGTTCCGGGGTCGCGGCGGCTTAGCATCGGGTATGCGCATCGCCCACTTCGGTCATTCCTGCATCCTCGTGGAACTGCACGGTGTGAAAGTGCTGTTCGACCCCGGCACCTTCGCGCACGGGTTCGATGGCATCACCGGCTTGGACGCGATCGCGGTGACCCACCAGCACCCCGACCACATCGACCCGAACCGAATCGGTGCCCTCATCGAGAACAATCCCGCCGCCCGCCTGCTGTCCGACCCGCAGACCGCGCAGCAGCGCAGCGAGGGCTGGGAGCCGGTGTCGGCTGGTCAGGTGCTCGATATCGGCGAGTTACAGATCACCGGCGGTGGTGGCAGGCACGCGGTGATCCACCCGGAGATCCCGGTGGTCGACAACACCGTCTTCCAGCTCGGCACCGCGGCCGACCCCGCCCAGTTGGTCCACCCCGGCGACTCGCTGTGGGTGCCGCCGGTCCCGGTCGGCGTGCTCGCCATCCCCGCCGTCGCCCCGTGGATGCGCATCTGGGACACCGTCGACTACCTGCGCGCGGTCAATCCCCGCACCGCGGTGCCCATCCACCACGGCATCATCGACCCGTCGGCCCGCGGCATCTACTTCGGCAGGCTGACCGAAATGGCCCCAGCCGGAACCGAGTTCCGCGTTATCGAACCCGAGGACCAGGGCCAGTTCTGATCAGCGGTAGTTGGTCAGGAACAACGCCTCGGCCAGGGCCATATGCTCGATCTCACTCGGGTCGACGCTCTCGTTGGGTGCGTGGATAAGACATTTCGGCTCTTCGACGCCGATCAGCATGATCTCGGCCTTCGGGTAGGTGTCGGCGAAAACATTGCACAGCGGGATCGAGCCGCCCTGCCCCTCGGTGGTCACGTCGCGGCCGTAAGCGGTCGCCATCGCCTGTTCCATCGCCGACCGGGCGGGCCCCTCGGTGGACGCGACGAACGGTTCGCCGAGCGCCTCGACCTCGATATCGAGCTCGGCGTTCCACGGCACATGCGCGCGCAGGTGCTTCTCCAGCAGGTCACAGGCCTGCTTGGGCTCGGTGCCCGGCGGGATGCGCAGGTTGAGCCTGGCCCTGGTGCTCGGCTGGATCGCCGCCGACGACCCCACCACGGCGGGCACGTCCATGCCGAGCACGGTCAGGGCGGGCCGCGCCCACACCATGTCGGAGACGGTGCCGCTGCCGAGCAGGTCGACACCGTCGAGCACACCCGCGTCGGCGCGGAAGTCCGCCGACGGATACTGCGCACCGGTCCACTGCTGGTCGTCGGTGAGTCCGTCGATCGTGGTGTTGCCCTCGGCATCGCGCAACGACGACAGCAGCCTGATCATCGCGGCGAGCGCGTCCGGCGCCGGACCACCGAACATCCCCGAATGCATCGGCCCTTCCAGGGTTTTCACCGTCAGCACCACATTCACCATCCCGCGCAGGGTCTGGGTGAACGTCGGCACGCCGACGGCGAAGTTGCCGCAGTCGGCGACCAGGATCGCATCAGCTCGCAGCAGTTCGGGATTGGCGACAACGAACTTCTCCAGGCCGCCGGTGCCCTGTTCCTCCGAACCCTCCGCCACCACCTTGATCCCGATCGGGAAGTCGGGCCCGATCGCGCGCAGGGCGGTCAGATGCGTGACGATATTGCCCTTGCAGTCGGCCGCCCCGCGCCCGTACCAGCGGCCGTCCTTGTCGGTCAGCGTCCACACCGGTGTGTGCCAGGCGTCGTCGCCGAGTGGGGGCTGCACGTCGTAGTGGCAGTACAGCAGCACCGTCGGCGTGCCGGGCGGTCCCGGCTTCGACGCGATCACGGCCTTACTGCCGTCGGGCGTCTCGTGCAGACCGACCTCGGTCAGCCCCGCCGCGGCGAACGCATCGGCCACCCACTGCGCGGTCTGCTCGCATCCCTCCGGCGGGAACTGGCGCGGGTCGGCGACGGATTTGAACGAAACAAGCTGGGTCAGATCCTTTTTCGCCTGGCCCATCAGGCCGGATACCTTGCCGCGCAGCGCCGTCACATCGTCGGTCATCTCTTCGCGCCTCACTTCGTCGTGTCGTCCAGCTTCAGGGTGTCGAGATGAGAAAGGTAGTCCTGCAGGCGATCCGGGCAGTACGTGGCGATCGTGAGCGCCACTGCCTCGGTGGTGGCGCGCGGGCCGATTACTGGGCGCTGGCCCGGCCCCGCCGCACCGTTGGTGATCGAGGCCTGATATTTCGCCCTGATCATCGGCGAACTGGGGTCCTGGCAGACCGACCCGCCGTCATCACCGAGCGCATTGGCGATCACGCTCGCCTCCGGCGCGGGCAGCCCAGCATCGACCAAATTATTGTGCAGCTCTTCGGCTTTCGCTGCGGACTGGGTGTTCTCGTGTATCGCGGTGAAGGTGAAAAGCCCGATCAGGGCGAACACCACGAGCAGCACACCGGTCGTGATATAGATCCAGCGGCGTTTGTGGTCGGGGGCATCTCCGGTTGTCATGCCTTCTGCCCTTCCGGTATGTCGAGTTTCCAACTGTCCCTGCGGCTTCGGTAGAACAGGTACGGAATCAGCAGGCCGACGATGCCCATGCCACCGCCCACGATGAGCACATACACCCACGGACTCCCCGCCCCGAATTGCGAAGGCGGCACGAAGCCGATCGTGAACGCGGCGATCGAGGAGGCGGCGCCGAGCCCGCACAGCGCCATCAATGCGGGCGCCCGGTAACCGCGCGGGTGATCCGGGTCGTTCTTACGCAACTTGGCGGCCGCGGCGAACATCAGCACGTACATGATCAGATACACCTGCGTGGTGATCACCGACAGAATCCAGTACGCGCTGGAGACATTGGGAATGAAGGCGTAGAGCAGCGCGATCAGCGTGGTGAACCCGCCCTGGGCCACCAGCATGTTCTGCTGCACGCCGTGCTTGTTGAGCCTGGTCAGGATGGGCGGCAGGTACCCCTCGCTGCGCCCGATCAGCAACAGTCCCTTCGACGGTCCGGCCAGCCAGGTGAGCATGCCACCCAGCGCGGCGGCCACCAGCGCGATGCCGATGATCGGGGTGAGGAAGCCGACGCCGAAGTGGCCGAAGAAGGCGTCGAAGGCCTGCATCACGCCCGCCGTGAGACTCAGGCTGGCCGCGGGAACGACCCAACTGATCGCCAGCGCGGGCAGGATGAAGATCACCAGCACCAGGGCCATCGCGAGGAACATCGCCTTCGGGAATTCCTTGGCCGGATTCTTCAGCGACGACACATGCACCGCGTTCATCTCCATGCCCGCGTAGGACAGGAAGTTGTTCACGATCAGCACCAGGCTCGCCAATCCGGCCCAGGCGGGCAGCAGGTGTGACGAATCCATCGGGGCCGCAGACTGATTGCCCTGTGCGAGGAAAACCAGACCGAGGACGACCAGCAAGGTGCCGGGAATCAGCGTGCCGATGACCAGACCCATACTCGAAAGCCCGGCAACAGTTTTGGTGCCTTGTGAGGATACGTACACCCCCGCCCAATAGACGGTGATGATCACGATCGCCACATAGAGGCCATTGGAAGCCAGCGACGGATGAATGATGTACGCGAAAGTGCTCGCGACATAAGCGAGCAGGCTCGGATAGTAGAAGATCGTCATGGCGAACTGGCACCAGACGGCAAGAAATCCGAGCGGCTTGCTCAATCCCTCACTGACCCATTGATATACCCCGCCCGGCCACCCCGACGCGAGTTCCGCGGCGACCAGCGAGGTCGGCATCAGAAACAGAATCGCGGGAATGACATAGAGGAATACGCAGGCCAATCCGTACACGGCCATGGTGGGCGCCGATCGCAGACTGGCCACCGAACTCGTGGTCATCAGCGCCAATGTCAGCCAGGACATATATTTCGTCGTTGTCGCAACTTTCGTCGCGGTGCCCGTCATCAGCGCTGCCTCCTGCTGTGTCTACACAACTAGCGGAAACCACTCGATCAACTGATGAATGATAAATCGCGCAGGGAGGTAACGGGGCCACCGCCGCGCGCTGATCGCCAGTACGCGCGGCGGCGGTGGCCGGGTCAGGCAGCTCTGACCACTGGGTAGGGCTCCCAGCGATATACGTCGCTGCGGGCGCCGTGATAGAGCGCGAGGTCGACCGCGTCGAGCATCGCCTGGCGCGGACCCGATCGCTGCAACTGCGCCGCCGACACCGCCAACCGCAGCACCCCGCCGCGCCGGGCGATACGCGCGGAACCCATCACCAGCGCCCGGCACCACCACGGCTCCGCACGGAACCCCTCGCCGATCCCGTACACCCGAGCACGCTGGGCCACATCACGTTCCAGGTCGAGCATGCTGGTGAGCCCGAACGCCATCCGAAACCCCACATCGGGCAACGCGGCAAGCGCACCGGTCGAGGCATCCCAGCGCGGCGCGGCGAACAGCCGGGTGCGCAGTTCCACCCGCTCCATCACCCGATCAGCGGCCTTTAGCCGCAACGTGGCCTCGTGCCTCGGCAGATCGGCGAACTCCGCCCGCCGAGCCTTGGTCGCCGCCTGGTCGTACCCGTGCAGCACGATCGCATCGCCCTCGAGCCGTCGCCCCCGCAACCACGACTGCGTGGCCGGATCGTCGACCAGCCGGTACTTGCCCTTCAACCGCGGCGCCACCAGCAACGACAACCGCACCCCCCGAGCGTCCATCTCCCCGGCGAACTCGATCGCGGCATCGCGAGTCGTATCCCGGATCCCCGACACCGAAACGATCAACTCAGCGTTCATACACCCCACGGTGACAGCCCGAGGTGACACCCGCGTGCTGCACCGATGACGCCCGGACGAATTTCGGCGCACTCCTCACCACCACCACCGGTGCAGTCGTACCCGCACCACACACAGAAGTCACCTGCCATCGACCGGTCCGCGGACGGTTCGAGCAGGACTCAGCGCCAACGGCCCGACACCGCAGCGGAAACGGTCAGCGGCCCAGCGCGTTTGGTACGGCGGCGGATCAGATTCGTCTCGATGCGGGTCACCGCGGGGAGCGCGGCGAGGTCGATGGTGACGAAGTCGTGCAGGTCGCCGACCACCTGGAGTTCGACGATCGCGAACACCGACCAGGAACCCGTGGTGGTGGCCGCGAAGGCGACACCCGGATGCTCACGGAGCACGCCGACTACCTCGGCCAGACCAGCGGGCGCGACCGCGAGCCAGACCAGCGCCTCCTCGCGGTAGCCGAACAGCGCGGGGTCGATCTCGACCTCGAACTCGAGTACGCCCGCCGCACGCCAGGTCGCGAGTCGGCGGCGCACCGTCGGTTCCGACCAACCGGTGGTGGCCGCGAGACGGTGCAGTTCGGCGCGTCCGTCGGCACCAAGCTCGGCTGCGAGGCGCGCGTCTTGTTCGGTCCAATTCGGTATCGGCACAGCCGGTTCCGCATTCGACGTGGCCAGTGTCAGCATCTCGTCGGCGGTCAGGGCGTTCGTGCGAACAGCCCAGCCCTCGGTACCCGCGATGAACCGCAGGATCGTGCTCACGGTCAGATCGCGCACGCCGGGTAACCGGGCCAGCCCCGCGGCGAGATCGGTTCCGGCCGGCGTGGCGAACATGCAGGTCAGCTCGGCGCCACCGGCCAGCAGCGCCACCCAGGAGGTGTCGGGCCGCCGAGCCAGCGCGGCGGCGAGTTGTTCGTCGGCGCCCGGCGCGCACCGGATCAACACCACCGCGTCGACCAGCCCCACGCGCGCGCTGTTCACCCGGCCGACCACTCGAAGCACGAGATGTGACCGCAGCCGCTGATACCGCCGCGCGACCGTGCGCTCGGAAACACCGAGCACCTCGGCCATCCGCCGGAACGGCGCACGCCCGTCGAGTTGCAGGGCGTGGATCAGCCGCCGGTCGAGTTCGTCGAGATCGACGGATTCCATCGCTGCGAACTGCCCCCATGTCGGATTCCGAAAACCTGCTTCGAGCTTAGCGGCCGTCACAGCACCTGCGCGCCGATGCTGGGTCAGTCCGCCACCTGAAGGAGCCACCAGATGTTGACCGTTCTGCCCATCCGCTACGTCGCCGATGTCGAAGCCACCCGCGCGTTCTACTCGGGCCTCGGCCTGACCTTCCGCCCCGAGCTCAGTGTCGCGGTGTGGGCGCACCTCGACGCGAATGCCGGCGCGCTCGGCATCCATGACGCCGCGGTGTCCAAGGGCCGCCCGCCAGGCACCACGGAGCTGAACCTCGCCACCGACGAACCGCTCGAGGCCATCGCCGAGCGCCTCACCCGAGACGGTTACGCGCCGTCCCTGCACAATGAGGACTTCGGCCGCAGCCTGCGCGTGACCGACCCCGACGGTGTGGTGGTGCAGATCCAGCAGCTCGACGTGGACACCATGCGCGAGTCCGCCGAGGCCGTCGCCGCCGAATCCTGAACACCGCCGCCCTGACACAAGAAATGGGCCCTGGCTGTACATGGCCAGGGCCCACCCGTCACGATCAGGCGTCCGCGAGACCGACCCGGTCGAGGACCCACGCGTACTCGAAGCCGACTTCCTTCCACTTCTCGTAGCGCCCGCTCACGCCACCGTGACCTGCGGTCATCTCCGTTTTGAGCAGGACCTCGTTGTCGCCGGTCTTGGTGGCGCGCAGTTTGGCGACCCACTTGGCCGGTTCCACGTAGAGGACGCGGGTGTCGTTGAGGCTGGTGATCGCCAGGATGGCGGGGTAGTCCTTGGCTTCGACGTTCTCGTAGGGCGAGTACGACTTCATGTAGTCGTAGACGTCCTTGTCGGCCAAGGGATTTCCCCACTCGTCCCATTCGATCACCGTCAGCGGGAGCGACGGGTCGAGGATGGAGGTGAGGGGGTCGACGAAGGGCACGTTGGCGAGGATGCCGGTGAACAGTTCGGGGGCCAGGTTGGCGACGGCGCCCATCAGGAGCCCGCCCGCACTGCCGCCGTCGGCGATCAGGCGGTCGGGTGCGGTCGCGCCGGAGTCGATGAGATGGCTCGCACAGGAGACGAAGTCGGTGAAGGTGTTCTTCTTCAACAGCGTCTTGCCGTGCTCGTACCAGAGCCTGCCCATCTCGCCGCCGCCGCGCACATGCGCCACCGCGAACACCATGCCGCGATCGAGCAGCGACAACCGCGACACCGAGAACGACGGATCGATACTGGCCTCGTAGGAGCCATATCCGTAGAGCAGCAGGGGTTTCGGGCCGTCGGGCAGTCCGCTGCGCTTGATGATCGAGATCGGAATCCGGGTGCCGTCTGCGGCGATGGCCCAATCACGGTGCTGCTCATAGTCGTTCGCGTCGTAGCCGCCGAGCACCGGCTGCTCCTTGCGCAGCAGCAGCTCGCCGGTCGCGGGCACGTAGTCGAACACCTGCATCGGCGTGATGAACGAGGTGACCCCGACTCGCAGCGTCGGCTGCTCCCACTCCGGGCTCGAACCGGCACCGGCGGAGAACAATTCGAGGCCGAAGTCGAGCTCGGTCAGTTCGCCGAAGCCTTCCGGCGTGAGCGGCCACACCGACAGGCGCGGCAGCGCGTCGCGCCGGTAGCTGAGCACCAGGTGGTTGGCGAAGGCGTCGATGTCCTCGAGCCGCACGTCCTCGCGATGCCCGACGAGCACCGTCATGTCCGACGGATCAGTGGCGGGTGCGACGGCGAGGACGAAATTCTCCGCCTTCACCCCGTCGACCACATCGTTGTGCAGGATAAGGAACTTGTCCTCGCCCGCGATCACCGCGTGCTCGGCCGAGTACTCCACGCCTTCGCGACGCGGCAGCAGCACCCGGAACTCGCCCTCGGGGTTGTCCGATTCCAGCACCCAACCCTCGGTGGTGATCTTGGAACCGAGCCACACCATCAGATACTTCTCGGAGCGGGTCGCGCCGACGCTCACCCAGTAGCGCTCGTCGGGCTCGTGGAACACTGTCACGTCGGCGTCGGAGCCGGTGCCGACGCGGTGGCGCCACACGGTGTCGGGCCGCCACGACTCGTCGACCGTCTGATAGAAGATGTGCGTGCTGTCCAGCGACCAGGTCGCCCCCGGCGCCGCGCCCGCCACCTCGTCGGGCAGCAGCTCACCGGTGCGCAGGTCCTTGATCCGCAGCGTGTAGCGCTCGTCGCCGGAGCTGTCGACCGAGTAGGCCAGCAGGTTGCCGTCGTGGCTCAGCGAGAACGCGCCGAGCGCGAAGAAGTCAAGGCCCTCGGCGAGGATATTGCTGTCGAGCAGCACCTGCTCGCCCTCGATCGCCGAGCCCACCTCCAGCTGCGGCGGCGTCCACGCGTCGATGCCCTCGGCGTTCGCGTCGACGGGACAGCGGCAGTGCACGCCGTACTGTTTGCCCTCGAAACTGCGCGAGTAGTACCAGTAGTCGCCCAGTCGCGTCGGCACCGAGAGGTCGGTCTCCTGCGTCCTGGCCTTGATCTCGTCGAAGATCTTGTCCCGCAGGGGCTGCAACTGGTCGGTCTGCGCCGCGGTGAAGGCGTTTTCCGCCTCCAGATACGCGATGACCTGGGGATCTTCCTTGTCCCGCAGCCACTCGTAGTCGTCGACGAACGTGTCACCGTGGTGGACCCGCTCGAAGGGCGCCCTCTTCGCGATCGGCGCCGACACAGTCTCATTCTCGCCAGCCATCCGTCCACCGTAGCCGCACCGCTGCCACCGGGCCCGCCAACTCGGCCGCGGGCAGTGTGCGCACGCCGGCAGCGCACCGGACGACTGAGTATTTCCGCGCATCTACCGGCGGCCGTTCCTGCGTAACCTGACCGCATGGGGATGCGGTACGCGATGCGATCGTTGGTTGTGACGGCCGGGCTGGTGCTGGCGGCCGGATCCGGGGCGGTGATGTCGGCGAACGCGTGTGCGTGCGGTGGTGTCGTCAGCGGGGACAGTTCGGCGCGGGTGAACAGCGAGACAGCGGTCCTCGGCTGGGACGGACGACGCGAGACCGTGCTGATGCGGTTGGGCATGCAGTTCGCCGGCGACGACGCGGCGCTGATCGTGCCGACGCCGACCCCCGCGACGGTCTCAGCCGGGAATTCGGACTCGTTCAGCGAGCTGTCGCGCATGACCGCGCCCGAGCGGGTCACCGAATACGACTGGTTCGGCAGCGGTTCGCTGGGCGGCGAAACCTCCGGTGCCGCGCCGGGTTCCGGCCCCGATGTGCTCGGTCAGGTGCAGTTGGGCCCGCTCGAGGCAACCACCTTGCGTGGCGGTGATCTCACCGGCATCCGAGAGTGGTTGGACACCAACGGTTATCACCTCCGACCAGAGGTGAGCGCCACCCTAGACCCCTATCTCCGCGAGGGCTGGTCCTTCGTTGCCATGCGCCTCACCAGCGCGAAGCCGCTCTCCGGCGCCCTGGACCCGGTCCGTCTCACCTTCGACTCCGACCGCTTCGTCTACCCGATGCGCATGTCGGCCGCCGCGACCACACCGCAATCGGTGCATCTCTACGTCTTCGGTGACCACCGAATGACACGCGTCGATGCCGACACGCAACCCCACACCATCACCACCGAATTCGCCTCTCCCGTCAGCGAACCCAGCAACCCGGACCTCAAAGCGCTTGCCGCGGGCGACAACTACCTCACCGAACTCTCGATCTACATCCCCGACCCCACGACGATCACCAGCGATTTCCTCCTCGGCCCCGCCGCCGAGGACGTCCCCGTGCGCGACCGCGTGGTGAGCAAGGAATACGTCGAAATCCTCGGCCTGCCCGCGGGTTACGTACTGATCGTCGCCGGACTCTCGCTGGTCGGCGTGATCGCGGGCGCGACCCTGCGCCGCCGGTCAGCGCAGTAACCGACCCGGGCAGTGCGGACTCTCAGGCCCCGAGCGCGGGACCGATCACCGGCCACGAGTGATGCAGCGCGTCCTGCCAATAGGACCAGGAGTGCGTGCCCACCGGGTGGTAATCGATCTTCGCGCCGATGCCCGCGGCACGCAGGCGCTGGTCGAAGGACACCATGCAGGTGTTCACGCCGAGTTCGATGGGTCCGCCGAGGAAGATGTTCTCGGCCAGCGTCGGCTTGAGTTCGGCCTCGTGCGGGCCGGGGATGCCGGTGCCGGTGGACAGGTACAGCGCCTTGCCGCGCAGCCCATCGATCATCAGAGCCGGGTCGTGCGCGGCCCACTCGGGGCTGCCGGGCGCACCCCACATGTTGGCGGGATTGCCGCCACGGTTGACGATCGAGAACATCATCGCGCCTGCCGCCATCGCGATGTCCGGGCACGCGCTGTAACCGGCGACGGCGCGGTAGAGGCCGGGGTGGCGGGCGGCCAGGATGTAGGCCGCGTTGCCGCCCATCGACAGCCCGCCGATGCCGTTCAGGCCGTTGCCGTCGAAGTGCCCGTCGATCAGGCCCGGCAGTTCCTGGGTGAGGAACGTTTCCCACTTGTACCGGCCGAAACGCGGATCGTCGGCGATCCAGTCGGTGTAGTAGCTGGCCTGGCCACCCATCGGCAGCACCACGTTGACGTGCTTGCCGCGGAAGAAGGCTTCGGCGTCGGTGGCGTTGGTCCAGGTGCTCTGGCCGATGCCCGGGTCGAGCCCGTCGAGCAGGTAGTACGTGCCGCGCGAGCCACCGCCCGCGGGGTGCAGCACCTGGAGATCGACATTGCGGCCCATCGCGGGCGAGGCGACGGTGATGGCCGTCCGGTGCGGAGTCAGTTCGTGGACGCCGATGATCTGTGCGGCGGACACCGTAGCGGGGTGAACCACCGCCGGTCCGAGCACACCGAGAGCAATTGCCAGCACTGCAGCAGCAACACCTGTACGACGCACGATCTACCCTCCATAACCGCATGCCAATGACAGTCCAAAGTAACCCACGGGTGAACGAAGTGGAAGCATTCGGAGTTTCGGGCGTTTCTTCAGCAAACTTGCTGGTTTGCAATGACCGCTTCGCCGGAATTCGGGGTCAGCGGGTGAGGGCGCCTCGGATCGAACCGGCCAGGTAGTCGAGATCCGCCCGCGCCGGGGACGTCGGCCGCGCACGCAGGCCGAAGCCGTCACCGGGCGTTCGCGGGATCACATGCAGATGCACATGGAAGACCTCCTGCCCGGCCGTCACCCCGTCGGCGAGAAAGAAATTCACCCCGTCGGCCGCCACTTCACTGCCGCGCAACGCGGCGGCGATCCGCTGCCCGACCTGAAAGAGCTTGCCGCCCAACGCGGGATCGAGATCGGCCAGGCTCGGTGCGGGCACCTTGGGCACCACCAGTACGTGCCCCGGCGTCACAGGACGAATGTCCATGAAGGCGAAAACTTCGTCGTCCTCGTAAACCTTCGAGGACGGGGCGGCCCCGGCGATGATGTCGGCGAAGATCGTGTACGGATTCACCCGCACACGGTATCGACCTCGACGCGTGAAAGCCCGCCACCGGCGCCGAAAAGGCGGCAGTGGCGGGCTGATTCGCATGGTTCTACAGAATCGGCGCCGGCGTGTAGCGCGCCGCTTCCGGATTCGCCTCGACCAGCTTCTGCACCTGAGCGACGACCTCGGAGACCTGGTCCGCAGCCGCACCGATGAACGCGGCCTTGTCGGCCAGCGCCGCGTCCAGCCCCGCACGGTCGAGCGGCATCCGCTCGTCGGCGGCGAGCCGATCCAGCAGATCAGGTTCGCGACCCTGCTCGCGCATGGCCAGCGCCACCGCCACCGCGTGCTCCTTGATGACCTCGTGCGCGGTCTCGCGGCCGACGCCCGCGCGCACCGCCGCCATCAGGATGCGGGTGGTCGCCAGGAACGGCAGGTACCGGTCGAGCTCACGCGAGACCACCGCCGGGTAGGCGCCGAACTCGGCGAGCACGGTCAGGAAGGTCTCCATCTGCCCGTCGATGGCGAAGAACGCGTCCGGTAGCGCGACGCGGCGCACCACCGAGCAGAACACGTCGCCCTCGTTCCACTGCGCGCCCGCCAGCTCGGCGGCCATCGAGCCGTAGCCGCGCAGGATCACCTGCAGGCCGTTCACCCGCTCGCACGAGCGCGTGTTCATCTTGTGCGGCATCGCCGACGACCCGACCTGGCCCGGCTGGAAACCCTCGGTGACCAGCTCGTGCCCGGCCATCAGCCGAATCGTGTGCGCGAACGACGACGGCCCGGCACCCAGCTGCACCAGCGCGGACAGCACATCGTGATCGAGCGAGCGCGGGTACACCTGACCCACGCTGGTGAACACGTTCGCGAAGCCGAGATGCGTGGCCACCTGCTGTTCGAGGGCGGCGAGTTTGTTCGCGTCACCGTCGAGCAGGTCGAGCATGTCCTGGGCGGTGCCCATCGGGCCCTTGATCCCGCGCAGCGGGTAGCGGTCGATCAGATCGCGCATTCGGGCCAGGCCCACCAGCATCTCGTCGGCGGCGGAGGCGAAGCGCTTGCCCAGCGTGGTGGCCTGCGCGGCGACATTGTGCGAGCGCCCCGCCATCACCAGCGTCTGGTACTCGGCGGCCCGCTCGGCCAACCGCGCCGCGATGGCGATGCCGTGGCGGTAGACGTGCTCGAGCGAGAGCCGGATCTGCAGCTGCTCGACGTTCTCGGTGAGGTCGCGGCTGGTCATGCCCTTGTGCACGTGTTCGTGCCCGGCGAGCGCGTTGAACTCCTCGATGCGCGCCTTCACATCGTGGCGGGTGACCCGCTCACGCTCGGCGATCGAGGCCAGGTCCACCTGGTCGATGACGCGTTCGTAATCGTCGACAACCCCAGCGGGGACTTCGATTCCGAGTTCGGCCTGCGCACGCAGCACCTCCAGCCACAGCCTGCGCTCGAGCACGATCTTGTTCTCGGGCGACCAGAGCGCGACGAGCTCCGGGCTGGCGTATCGGGTGGCGAGGACATTCGGGACGAGGCTCACGAGACTTCAGTCTAATTGCCGCACCCGTTCGGCCTGGGAGGGCATCATGTTCGGGACCACGGGCGGGGCGACGATGTCGATCATTTCGAGCAGACCGGCCCTGGCGGGTCGGCGCGGTTCCGGGTGGCCTTCGATCAGCGCGGCGACCACCGCACCGTCGACGACGGCCACCATCCTGCGTAACTGCTCGGGGCGCACCACTCGGTCGGAGCGGCGCAGCACGTCGGCGAGCAGGTCTTCGAGCTGGGTGCGTAGTCGGAGCTGGACCTCACGTAACTCGGGATGGCGGGCCGACGCCACGGAACGCTCGTAACGGGCGATGAGTTGGCCGCGGGCGTCGAGGTCGCCGTCGTCGGGGCCGACGAGCACATCGAGCAGCAGCTCGACCGTCGCCTCGGAGCCGCGCCTGCGATGGCTGACCTCACCGACCCGACGGCGCATCGCGTCGAGTTCGATCGCGCCGCTGAACTCCACGGCGTGGGCGATCAGATCTTCCAGTGATGCGAAATAGTAGGTGGTCGACGCCAGCGGAAGATCGGCTCGCGAAGCCACCGAACGATGTCGTACGGCGTCGAATCCGCCCTCGAGCAACAGCTCGGCCGCCGCCGCCACCAGAGCCTGTCGACGTCGTTCGCCTTTCGGAGTCGTTGCGGTGGTCACCGTGCAGCAGTGCCAGTCATCATCAGTTCAACCGTGCGCAATCGTCATCGGGGAAACACTGGGAATTCGGGATAACTGATTTTTACCGTATCCCGGCACAGATGTGTTCGTACTACGCAAAGTTGTTGTCTCACATCACTGTTGACACGACACCGGATCACCCTTTCATGAACCGTCCCAGACGCTCCAGAGCTGCGGTGATGTCGTCGGTGGCGCCCGCGAAGGAAAAACGGACCGTGTGGTTTCCATTGATGGTGTCGAAATCGAGACCGGGCGCCAGAGCGACGCCGGTTTCGGTGAGTACCTCGGCGCACCAGGCGCGGGAATTATCGGTCAAATGACCAATATCGGCGTAGGCGTAGAAGGCGCCGTCGGCGGGCGCGAGATCGGTGATTCCGATCGCGGGCAAACCCTCCAGTAGCAGTGACCGGTTGCGCGCGTACCGACGGACGTGCCCGTCCAATTCGTCCTTGGCTTCCGGCCCGAAAGCGTGCACGGCCGCGTACTGGGAGATCGCGGGCGGGCACACCGTCATGTTCGACGCCAGCCGTTGCAGCGCCGGGCGCAGGTCGGCCGGGGCCAGCATCCAGCCGAGCCGCCAGCCGGTCATCGAGAAGTATTTCGACACCGAACCGATCACCACCGATTCGCGGGAGAACTCCCACGCCGAGGAGGTCGGCGTGCTCGCGCCCGCGTAGGTGATGCCGTGATAGATCTCGTCGGAGATCAGCAGCGTGCCGTGCTGTTCACACCAGCGGGCCAGCGCGGCGAGTTCGGCGGGGTCGATCATGGTGCCGGTCGGGTTGGCCGGGCTGGCCACCACCAGGCCCTTCGGCGGCTCGGGCAGCGCTTCGAGCATCGCGACGGTCGGCTGGAATCTGGTCTGCGGCCCGCAGTCCAGTTCGACGACGGTGCAACCGAGGGCGCTGAGCGTGTTGCGGTAGGCGGGATAGCCGGGGCGCGCCACCACCACGGTGTCACCCGCGTCGAAGGCGGCCAGGAAGATCAGCGTGAAAGCGCCCGACGAGCCGGTCGTCACCACCACCTCGTCCGGGTGCACGTCATAGCCGTAGGTCTCGCTGTGATGGCCCGCGATCGCCTCCCGCAACGGCAGAATCCCGAATGTCTCGGTGTAGCCGAGCAATTCGTGATCGATGGCGGCCCTGGTCGCCCGCAGCACCGGCGCGGGCGCCTGCGTCGAGGGCTGCCCCGCGGCGAGTACCAGCACATCCCCGTGCGACCTGGCGCGTTCAGCGGCCGCTTTCCATACATCCATGACGTAGAAAGGGGCAATGGCCGACCGGCGCGATTCTCTGGACACTCGAGAGACGGTAGAGCACCCGATTGGGAGCGTTCACAGATATGGTCGGCACAATGGCTCCGACAGCGAATACGCAGCCACCGACGCGGCCCCCGTGGGTACGTCGGGGCAGGGGCGCGGGGGCGGAATGAAGCGGACAGGGACGGGCGTGGGCGCCGACATGGCGTCCGACGAGGACGCGGAATCGACAACGGCGGACTCGGCCGCGAACAGCAGCGCATCCACTGCGGACAGCGCGTCCGACAGCACCGAACCAACCGATGCCGAGGGGACTGCCCGATCGAGCACCGGGCGTGCCAGCCGTCGGGCAGTCAGCGTCAACGGCCGGATCTTGCAGGCGAATTGGCGCGAACAGTTGCCTCCGAAGGTCGCGGCGCGGGATCGGACGGCGGAGTGGGCCGCGCGGTATCCGGTGGTCGGGGAGATCGCGGGCGAGCTGCGCAGTGGCGAGGTGCGCAAGGTTTTCTGGCGGCGGCCCAAGGCGCAGGCCGAGGGGATGTGGGCGCGGCGGCCGAGCCGCGAGCGGGTGCGTCAGGTGCTGGTCGAGCGGCGGGCACTCATCGCCGGAATGGCTGCTGTGGCGGTGTTAGTCGCTGCCGACGGGCAGTTCGGCGCCACCGTCGACGGGCCTCCTCTGGCACCGGGCGAAGCGTTGCACGTGGCCATCGCCTATCCCCCGCAACTGCTACCCAACCCCCAATCGGCGACCCGCATGCTCACCGCGATCGACGCGGGTGAAAAGCGCCGCGAGGCACTCGTGGTCGCCGCGGCGGCCCGCGCCACCCTCGAACGCGCGAAAGCGGAGGCGGCGGCCGCGGTTTCCGGCGAATGGCAGGACTGGATGGGCCAGCGCGCCCCGGTGGTCCCCGGCGCGATGGTGCCCGGCTCGACCCCGTCGGTCGGCGGGTTCAGCCTGCCCGCGAAGGGCGCGTTCACGTCCGGTTTCGGCTCCCGCTGGGGCACCTTGCACCGCGGCATCGACATCGCGGGCCCCATCGGCAGCCCCATCTACGCCGTGGCCGACGGCACCGTGGTCGAGGCGGGCCCGGCGCAGGGCTTCGGCCTGTGGGTCCGTATCCGCCACGACGACGGCACCATCAGCATCTACGGCCACATGTACGACTTCTTCGTCTCCCAAGGCGAGCGCGTCCCGGCTGGTATGCAGATCGCGCGCATCGGCAATCGCGGCGACTCCACCGGCCCGCACCTGCACTTCGAAATCGTGCAGAACGGTCAACACGTGGACCCGCAGGCCTGGTTGGCCGTCCACGGGCTACAACTGACCTAGATCGGTGCGGGACAGCTCGCCCCACCACGTCCGCTTCGTTGTCCGACGACCGCCGGGGCACGCCACCCCGTCGAAGATTACGGCGCGGCCGTAACCCGTTCCGGCACAACGACTTCGGTCGCACCGATGTCGGTTCGGAAGTGACTGCCCGGCAGCTTGATTCCGGCCAGTCGCGCATAGGCGCGTTCCCTGGCCTGCGCGAGATCCGCGCCGACACCGACCACATTCAGCACGCGTCCGCCCGCCGACACCAGCGCCTTGTCCTCGCGCTGACCCGTACCGGCATGCAGCACAAGGGTTTCGCCCTCGAGCGCACTGTCATCGGCGCCGGTGATCACATCGCCGGTGCGCGGGCGGGCCGGGTAGTTCTCAGCGGCGAGCACGACGGTGATCGCGGCGCCGTCCTTCCAGCGCGGCGCGTCGACCTCGGCGAGGCGCCCGGTCGCGGTGGCGTGCAGGAGTTCGGCGAAGGGGCTGTCCAGCAGGGCGAGCACCGCCTGGGTCTCGGGATCGCCGAAGCGGCAATTGAATTCGACGACGGCGGGGCCGTGCGTGCCGATCGCCAGACCCGCGTACAGCAGGCCCGAGAACGAGCTGCCACGCGCGACCAGCTCGGCGGCAACCGGTTTCACCACGTCTTCGACGATCTCGGTGAGCGTTTCCGCAGACAACCACGGCAGCGGCGTGTAGGCGCCCATACCACCGGTGTTCGGGCCCGCGTCGCCGTCGCCGACGCGCTTGTGGTCCTGCGCGGGCAGCAACGGGATCACGGTTTCGCCGTCTACCAGGCAGAACAGTGACACCTCCGGGCCGTCGAGGAACGACTCGAGCAACACCGGGTGTCCCTGTTCGAGCAGTTCGGCACCGTGGTCGCGGGCCGCGTGCCGGTCGGCGGTCACGACTACGCCCTTGCCGGCGGCGAGCCCGTCGTCCTTGACCACCCAGGTCGGGCCGAAGCGGTCGAGCGCCGCGTCCAGCTCGGCCGGGGTGTCGACGATCTCGCTGTGCGCGGTCCGAACACCGGCCACCGCCATCACATCTTTGGCGAACGCCTTGGACCCTTCGATCCGTGCCGCGTCGGCCGACGGGCCGAACACCGGGAAACCGGCCGCGCGCACGACGTCGGCGACGCCGAGCACCAGCGGTACCTCGGGACCGATCACCACCAGGTCAGCGGCCGTCTCGGCGGCGAGGGCGGCGACGTCTTCGCCGGAGCAGGGGTCTACCGGGCGTAGCTCGGCGTGCTGGCCGATGCCGGGGTTGCCCGGTGCGGCGATCACCGCCGTCACGGACGGATCCCGGCGCAGCGCCAGGACGAGGGCATGTTCACGGGCTCCGGAACCGATGACGAGTACGCGCACGGGTGCAAGATTAGTCGCGCGCTTCGCACGCATTTCGCACGCCCCTGACCGCGCACTTCGCGCACCGCGAACCGATGCGAAGTATCGCTACCGAGCCGCGGTTTCCGCGTACCGATACCTCGAGCAGCCACACCATAGACCTCGCGGCTCGGGTTCACTTGCGCCACAATGGAACGCAGGTATGGCGCGAGAGCCGCCACCGAATCGGGGAGCACACCATGGGCCTGCTCGACGGAATGATGGGCAATGCCGGTCGCGTAGATCCGGCCGCCGCCCAGCGGGAGTACGCGAAGCTGTTCGGGGAGGGCGAGCAGGTGTATGCGGCGTTCATCCTGGTCCGCGACGCGATGCTGTTCACCAATCGCCGCCTGATCATGGTCGACAAACAGGGCGTCACCGGCCGCAAGGTGAGCTACCACAGCATCCCCTACCGCTCGATCAGCCACTTCGCCGTCGAAACCGCGGGCACCTTCGACCTCGACGCCGAGCTCTACATCTGGATCGGCAGCGGCGGCGAGCCGGTCAAGCAGCGCTTCAACCGCCAGGTCGACATCTACGAGGTGCAGGGCATCCTGTCGCATTTCGCGTCGATCTAGCTACGCTCGGCGGTATGGCATCCGTTTTCAGCGCGATCATCGCCGGTCAGATTCCCGGTCGTTTCGTCTGGGAAGACGACGAGTTCGTCGCCTTCCTCACCATCGCCCCCGTGACCCAGGGCCACACCCTCATCGTCCCGCGCGCGGAGATCGACCAGTGGCAGGACGTGGATCCCACCACGATGGCCGCGATGATGGGCGTCGCCCAGAAGGTCGGCCAGGCCGTCCGCGTCGCTTTCGACGCGCCACGCGCGGGCCTGCTCATCGCCGGCCTCGAGGTCCCCCACCTGCACACCCACGTCTTCCCGGCCTACACCATGGGCAACTTCGACATCTCCGGCGCCGATTCCGACCCCGCCCCCGAATCCCTCGACGAGGCCCAGAACAAGATCAAGTCGGCCCTGCGCGACCTCGGCTACGGAGCCAACGTCCCCGCCTGATCGCCCGTTGATGCGAACGACCAGGCCATCAACTCCTCGGACGAGGTGATCACTGCGCGGTGTAACCACCATCCACGAGTTGGTAACCGCCGGTGATGAATGTGGATGCGTCACTGACCAGGAAAAGCACCAGATTCGCCACCTCCTCCGGGGTGCCCAACCGCCCGACGGGATGCTTGTCGGCCAGGAACTTCGTGGCCTCGATGGTGTCGTCCAGCAGCGGGGTGCGAATAAATCCCGGGGCTACGGCATTGACCCGAACACCTTGCTTCGCATATTCGAGCGCCGCGTTCTGCGTGAGCCCGACCACGCCGTGTTTGGCAGTGACATACGCCGACGACATCGGAAAACCGACGCTGCCAAGAATCGACGCCATATTCACAATGGATCCGCCACCGGCGGCGACCATCACCGGCAGCTGGGCGCGCAACGCGTAGAACACCGAATCCAGGTTCACCGACATCACCTTGCGCCAACTCTCGGTCGAGTAGTCGCCGATCAGGTTCGATTCGCCGCTGATACCAGCGTTGTTGACCGCGATCCGCAATGGCCCGAGGTCCTGAGCGGCCGCAACACTGCGCCCCACAGTCTCCGGATCCGCGGCGTCCCCATCGAACGGAACCGCGATTCCGCCCGCCCCGACAATTTCGTCAGCGACCTTCTTCGCAGCCTCGCCGTTCAGATCGAACACCAATACCGAAGCCCCGTTGGCCCCCAGTTCGAGCGCCACCGCCCGCCCGATCCCCGACCCGGCCCCGCTGACAATCGCCGAACGACCACCCACGTCATATACAGCCATGCGCCATTCTCCTATCTCAACGTTTCCGCGGACAGAACAAGAAGAGCTTCACCGATCACCGTACGGCAGGCGATGACCGCCATGACATCTCCGATTTCGCGCCGGTGTTCGCACTGACCAGTCGGGTGCCGCGATCGACGCGATGTCCTTGCCGATCAGTACGCGGCCACCGGCAGCGCTGCCCGCCACAATCGGACCGCGCCGTCGTGCCGTCCCCGGCATCGGCGGTCGTCAACTAGGCAGTGTGCTGCAGCTCGGGTCGGAGGTTCGATTCCTGCCGCGAGCGAAGCGCCGAGCCCACTCGCCGTGTGATGCAAAAAAACTATCGTGGCGGATGTAGACATCCTCGAAGTTGGCGTATACAGTCGCTGTTGTTCAGCAAATCAGAGGGCCGGGCAGGCGAGCTGCCCGGGACAGTTCGACCGTTCCGCCTGGCGGAGAAGAGGATCCGGTGCAGTCGGCCGGACCGCTGGCGGTGCGATGAAGCAAGTGAAGTAGAAGTACCAGTAAGTGAAGTAAGTGCAGTACCAGCAAGTGCAGTGTAGTAACGCAGGAAAGGCCCCGGCGCCAACGCGCCGGGGCCTTCCGTCGTTGAACCGAGAAACCCTGCGCAGCACTCGAACACCCATCCCGCCGACGATGCAGGCCGCGGAGTTCCGCCTCGACAGAGGCGAGCGTGATGGGCGTCCAGATGCTGGGGCACAAGTCGGTACCGGCTAGCGCGCAAAGAAGGCTCTGACCTTAGTCAGAGCCTTCTTTCGAGATGAGCCCCCTGTCAGGATTGAACTGACGACCTTCGCTTTACAAGAGCGGTGCTCTACCACTGAGCTAAGGAGGCGGGTACTGCGGCGACAACTATAGCCGCATACGCCGACCGCGCGACACCGGATCGGTGTCACGCGGTCGTGCGGAGGAGATCAGGACTGGGCGCGGGCTGCGTCGTCGGCGGCCATCGCGTCACGCAGGCTCTTGGGCCGCATGTCGGTCCAGTTCTTCTCGACGTACTCGACGCACGCTGCCCGGCTTTCTTCGCCGAACACGACACGCCAGCCCGCCGGGACCTCCGCGAACGCGGGCCACAGGGAGTGCTGCTCTTCATCGTTGACCAGAACGAAGAAGCGGCCGTCCTCGTCGTCGAAGGGGTTGGTGCTCATTTCACCTCACTGGATACTGGCGCTGTGTACAGGGTCACTGCGCGGCTGCTGAGCCACGAGCGTTGTGTCGACAGTAGCAAGGCATAGGTTACCGGTAGGGAGTTACCCAATGCTGCCTCGCCTAAGCGATCAGGCGGCGAAGAAGTCGAGCAGGATCTTGTTGACCGCCTCGGGCCGTTCCAGGTAGCCGTAGTGGCCCGTATCGGGGACCTCCTGGTAGCGGGCGCCGGGAATGGCCTCGGCCACTTCGCGCGACAGATACGGCGGGATCATCCGGTCATCGGCGAACCCAATTGCCAAGCAGGGCACCGTAATCGAGCGGTATGCGGCAACTCGATCGAAATTGTGATCCATCGCCCGCTGGGCCCGGATGCCGGGTGACGGGGTGCCCACGGTGAACTCGAACAGGTCCAGCCAGTCGCGCGCCGCGTTGGCGTCGGCCATCGTCGCGGGCGACAGGTTCATCACCGCCGCCAGTGCCGCCTCGAACTTCGGCGGCAGCTGCACCGCCGAGGCGTCGAGGTCCTGCTCACCCGCCGAGAGCGTCTTCTGGAACTGATCCAGCCGCCCGTGACCGGCCATGAACACGGCCTTGCGCACCAGATCGGGCCGGGCCAGCGCCAACTCCTGCGCCACTCGCGCACCCATCGACGTCCCCGCGATCAGCGCGGGCCCTTCGTCGAGGAACTCGATCAGCGCGGCGGTATCGGCGACCAATTCCTCGATCCGCATCCCACCCGCGGCCTCGAACGACGGCGCGATCCCGCGGTTGTCGAACACGCAGACCCGATAGCCCGCCGCGACCAACGCGGGCACCTGGTGCAGCTCCCATACCCGGCCCGGCGACCCGGTCCCCATGATCAACACCACCAGCGGACCCCCACCCTTGACGTCGGTGCCCTTGGTACGGTCGCCCTTGACCTGATAATTCAGTGCGATGCCGTTCACCGTGGCCACTGGCATGAAGAAACCTCTCTGCGGGGTGGATCGTGTACTGGCACCACGGTAACGGGACCGCCACGACACGGCACCGGGGCGGGGTGTTACGCGTCGCTTGTTCATCGGCCGTGCGCCGGCGCCCGATAGTATTGGCCACTCGCAGGTAGAGCGCAGGGAAACCGGGAGGACGAACCATATGGCCGCGAAGAGCACCGCCAACGACATCGCCGATGATGAGCTCGAGCCGCTTGCCGACGAAACCGCCCGCCAGGCACAGAAGGTCGTCGCGGCACACGCCGAAGACGCCGACGAGTGCCGCATGCTGCTGTCCATGCTCGGCATAGCCCCCGCCTGACACAGCGCACCCCTGCGACGCATAAGGATGCGTAAGTGGACCAAATGATCGATCAACCGTCCAACGACCGTCCGTCTGAAGAAACCCTCGCACCGAGCGGATCCGGTCCGGGATTCGTTGTCGTCGCCAACCGGCTGCCGGTCGACCTCGAGCGCCTGCCCGACGGCACCACCAAGTGGAAGCGCAGCCCCGGTGGGCTGGTAACCGCGCTGGAACCGGTGCTGCGCAGTAACAAGGGCGCCTGGGTCGGCTGGGCCGGTGTGCCCGATGCCGAGGTCGAACCCATCATCGAGGATGGGCTCGAGCTGTATCCGGTGCCGCTCACGGCGCAGGAGGTGGAGGACTACTACGAGGGGTTCTCCAACGGCACCCTGTGGCCGCTCTACCACGATGTGATCGTGCGCCCGGTGTACGACAGGGCATGGTGGGCTGCCTATGTCGAGGTCAACCGCCGTTTCGCCGAGGAGACCGCGAAGGTGGCCGCCGAGGGCGCGACGGTCTGGGTGCAGGACTACCAGTTGCAGCTGGTGCCCAAGATGTTGCGCATGCTTCGGCCCGATCTGACCATCGGCTTCTTCCTGCACATCCCGTTCCCGCCGGTCGAACTGTTCATGCAGATGCCGTGGCGCACCGAGATCGTCGAGGGCCTGCTCGGCGCCGACCTGATCGGTTTCCACCTGCCCGGCGGCGCGCAGAACTTCCTCTACCTGGCCCGTCGCCTGGCCGGTCAGCCCACCTCGCGCGGCACGATCGGTGTTCGTTCGAAGCTGGGTGTCGTGCAGGTCGGTTTCCGCACGGTGCGCGTCGGCGCGTTCCCCATCTCGATCGATTCCGCCGAACTCGACGAGTCCTCGCGTCACCGTTCGGTGCGGGAACGGGCCGCGCAGATACGTGCTGAGCTGGGCAATCCCAAGAACATCATGCTCGGTGTCGACCGCCTCGACTACACCAAGGGCATCGACATCCGGCTCAACGCGCTGCAGGAACTCCTCGAAGAGGGTCGGATCGATCCGTCCGAGACGGTGATGGTGCAGCTGGCCACCCCCAGCCGCGAACGCGTACAGAGCTACATCAAGATGCGTGGCGACATCGAACGTCAGGTGGGCCGGATCAACGGCGAGTTCGCCCGCGTCGGCTACCCGGTCGTGCACTACCTGCACCGCCCGATCCCCCGCGACGAGCTGATCGCGTTCTTCATCGCCGCCGACGCCATGCTGGTCACACCGCTGCGCGACGGCATGAACCTGGTCGCCAAGGAGTACGTGGCCTGCCACAGCGACCTCAACGGCGCCCTGGTGCTGAGCGAGTTCACCGGTGCCGCGGCCGAGCTGCGCCAGTCCTACCTGTGCAACCCGCACGATCTGGACAGCGTGAAGGACGCGATCATCGGCGCACTCGACGACGACCGCGACACCAAACGCCGACGCATGCGGTCGCTGCGCCGTCAGGTGCTCACCCACGATGTCGAACGGTGGGCGCGCGCGTTCCTCGACGCCCTCTCGCACGGCAGTGTGGCGGGTTCGGCACTGATGAGCGACGAGCAGACCTACCCGGCCGACGCTCACTGACCTACACAGCGACCTCACAGCGTCGGTCCAGCCACTTCCCAGCGGGGTGGTGGACCATAGGGGTATGAGTGGTGTGCCGGAAGCGCGGGTGCTCGTCGTCGACGATGAGCCGATGATCGTCGAGCTACTGGCGGTGAGCTTGCGCTACCAGGGGTTCGAGGTGGCGACGGCGGCCGACGGTGCGCAGGCACTGGATCGGGCGCGCACGTTTCGCCCGCAGGCGCTGATCGTCGACGTGATGATGCCCGGCATGGACGGCTTCGGCCTGCTGCGCCGGTTGCGCGCCGACGGTATCGACGCGCCGGTGCTGTTTCTGACCGCGCGCGACGATGTGGACGACAAGATCACCGGGCTCACCCTCGGCGCCGACGACTACGTCACCAAGCCGTTCAGCCTGGAGGAGGTGGTGGCGCGGCTGCGGGTGATCCTGCGGCGAGCCGGCCATGCCGAACCGAAGCAGGCGAGTACGCGGTTGCGCTTCGCCGACATCGAACTCGACGACGACACGCACGAGGTGTGGAAAGCCGGCGAGCCGGTTGCGTTGTCCCCCACCGAGTTCACGCTGTTGCGCTACTTCATGGTGAACGCCGGCAGCGTACTCAGCAAGCCGCGAATCCTGGATCACGTGTGGCGCTACGACTTCGGTGGTGAAGTCGGAGTCGTGGAGACGTACGTGTCGTATCTACGCAAGAAGGTCGACACCGGCGAGCATCGGTTGATCCACACGCTGCGTGGGGTCGGCTATGTGATGCGCGAGCCGGCGAGCCGGTGACGGCGCCGTCGCGCACCGGGATCGGCCGACGGCTGGCCGCGATCCCGCTGCGGGTGACGCTGGTGCTGATGCTGGTCGCGATGGCCGGATTCGGTTTGGTCGCTTCCGGTTTCGTCGTCACCACAGCGATGAAGAACTCGCTGCAGGACCGCACCGATCAGCAGCTGCACGACGCCGCGCTCGAATGGGAGCGGCGGGTGAGCAATCCCGCGCCGCCGCCACCGCCCTCACACGAGATCAGGCAGCTCCCCAGCCAATACTTCCTGCGTGCCGAAAGTGCCGACGGAAAGCAAACTTTCGGCTTCGACAATGTCTTCGGAACCAGCGCCACCCCTGCCCTGCCCGACCCGCCGTCCCTCCAGCCGGTCACGGTGGGCTCGGTGGGCGAGGACACCGAGCAGTGGCGCGTGCTCACATTGCAGACCCCAGAGGCGAAGGCGACGGTCGCACTGCCGCTGACCGACAACATCGAGACGGTGCGCAACCTCATCGTGCTGCAATTGCTCGTCGGCGCGATTGTGCTGACCGCCTTGGCGGTTGCCGCCTATTTCGTCGTCCGAAGCAGTTTGCGGCCGCTGCGCCGGGTCGAGGTGACCGCCGCCGCGATCGCCGAAGGTCAGCTGCATCGCCGGGTTCCGGTGCGCGGCAACGATACCGAGGTCGACCGGCTGTCCCGCTCGCTCAACAGCATGCTGACCCAGATCCAACAGGCCTTCGCCGCCACCGAGGCCTCCGAAACCGCCGCGCGCGAATCCGAGGCGAAGATGCGCCGTTTCGTCGCCGACGCCAGCCACGAACTGCGCACCCCACTCACCACGATCCGCGGCTTCGCCGAGCTGTACCGCCAAGGCGCGACCACCGACCCCGCGATGTTCATGAACCGCATCGAGCACGAGGCCCAGCGCATGGGCCTGCTGGTCGAGGACCTGCTCATGCTGGCCCGCCTCGACGCCCAGCGCCCCGTCGAACTGAGCCCGGTGGACCTGCTGGCCGTGGCGGGCGACGCCGTCCACAGCGCCCGCGCGGTCGAAGCCGCCGAAGGACAACACCGCCCGATCACCCTGGAAATCGCCGATGGCCCCGGCACCCTGGAAATCCTCGGCGACGAACACCGCCTCCGCCAGGTCCTCACCAACCTCCTCGACAACGCCCGCACCCACACCCTTGACGGCACCTCGATCACCGTCCGCCTGACCCCCGCTCCCGACGAGGTCCAGTTCGAGGTCGCCGACACCGGCCCCGGGCTCACCACCGAAGACGCCAACCACGTCTTCGAACGCTTCTACCGCGCCGACATCTCCCGCACCCGCCGCAGCACCGGCAGCGACAGCGCCAAAGGCAGTGGCAGCGGGCTCGGGCTGTCGATCGTGGCCGCACTCGTCGCGGCCCACGGCGGCACAGTGCGCGTGGAAACCACCCCGGGCGGCGGCGCCACCTTCGTGGTCCGCCTGCCGCGTGGGGAGTAGATCAGACCGGGGTGACCTGGGAGACCAGCCAGCGGTTGTCGGCCTTGTCCAGGGTGACCCGTACGCGGCTGCCCGAGGTGGTGCCCTGCGGCGAATCCTTGCTGGTGGTCAGCTGATTCAGGTACAGCAGCACGACAGCGTGTTCCGGGTCGGCCGACACCACGCCCTCGGCCTGGGTGGTGGCCTTGACGGTGAGCTGCTTCTCCTTGGCGCCCGGCGCGATGGCCTGTTCGATCAGTTTCAGGTACTCGGTCCGGAACTGTTCGGTGAGATTGTCCGCGGCCCTTGGCAGTTCGGTGTCGACGGTGGCGGGCTCGTAGGTGAACATCGCGCTCACCGTGCGGCCTGCGGTACTCATCGCATCGGTGCGCGCCTGCTCGGTCTTGTCCTGCTGCCAGAGCTGGAACCCGCTGACGCCCAGCACGACGGCCGCGATCACGCCGACCGCCGCGAGGGCGCTGAAGACGATCTTGATTCGCTTGCTCATCCGACGAACTCCACCTTCGACACGGTCATCCCGGAATCGCCCTTCGACACGGTGATCCGGAATCGGTACTGGCGCGCCTGCGGTTCGGCCGACCCGGTATTGCTCACCATCTGCTTCGCGGCGACCAGCACCTTCGCCGAATTCTCGTCGACGGACTCGATGCCCGACTCGACGACCTCACCGCTGGAGACCACCTTGGCCTGCTTCACCACATCCATGAACGGGTCGACGCGGCCGTCGAACTCGTTCTTGAACTCCCCCGAGGCCACCGCCAGGATCCGGTCGATGTCCTCCTTGGCGGAGTCGGCGCGAATGGTGGTCAGGTTGATGACCGCCTGACGCGCGGTCTGCGTGTACTGCGCGCGCAGCTCCTCGTCCTGACTCCCCGACCGAGCGGCGAGCGCGGTGAACGTGGCACCGACGACCAGTGCCAACACCAGCACCGCCGCGGCGGCGAGCCCGACGATCTGGCCGAGCCGAGCCAGCTTCACATCTTCTTCGTCGAGTTCGGCCGAATCATCGTCGGCCTCGGAGTCCACCACTTCGGACTTCGTCAGCCCCACGACAGCGGTCTCGGTGTCTTTCGCCGGCCCGACAGCAGCCGTCTCGTCAACGACGTCCTTCGCGGACTTCACCAGTTCGACCGTGGCAGCGGGCGCCGCCGCGTCCACCGACCGGTCGACGACCGTCGCATCCTCCACCGGCGGACCCGCCGACCGTGCTGCCCGCCGACGCGGGCGGCGGTTGCTGTTCTCACTCATTGTTGCTGCTCCTCCAACATCGCCTGCCAGCTGGCCGGGACGGTGCCCGAACCATCGGTGGCGATATCACCTTGGCGGTACATGCGACCGTCCGGGCCGAGATAACTGCCGGTGGACGGATCATAGGGGCGCGCGGCGGCGGGGGTGACTCCGCCGGTGGACGCGCCGGTGGGGGCCGAGGCCGGGGCTACCGGCTGCGGCGCGCCGAACGGCGGGTTCGTGCCCTGCGGCACGTACCCCGTCCGGCACAGTTCGGGAGTGGGCGCCCGGACACCGGGATACTCCATGCACGGCGTATTGCGGATACCGCGCACCTCGATCGGGGAATCCTGCGCCACCTTGCAATACAACCCCGGCGGGGTGTCCATCGGGGTGAGATCGCTTGGCTCACGCCATTGGTCCGCGGGCAGGAAGCCGGTGGTGCAGGCAGGCGGGTCGTTGACGACGGTCATGAAGTCGACCATCACACCGTATTGGGTCGGTCCGCGCATGACCGTCTTCAATGCCGCGATCAACGGCGGGAAAACGACCAGGAGCTGTTCGATACCAGCGTGATACGTCACGCCGACCTGCCCGAGGCTGACCAGGTTGCTCATCAACAGCGGCAGGGTGGGCCGCAGACTCTGGAACTGCTCGTTGACTTTCTGCATCGCGGAAGGGCTGTCGTGCAACAGGTTTCGCAGCGACGGATCGTGTGCGCGGAGCTGATCGGTGACGATCGCGAGATCCATTGTCCAGGAACGAATATTGGCATCGGATTGGATCTGGGTGTCCAGCAGTGGGCCGATCTGATCGAGCAGCTTCTTCGTCGGTTCCACATCGGTCTCGGCCTGCTGCACCAGCAGCGCCGCCGAGTCGATGAACCGCTGCAGATCAGGGCCCGCGCCGTTGAACGCCTTGAAGGCCTCGTCGATCACCTGCCGCAGCCGGGTGTCGGCGACCGTCGCGAGCAGTTTGTCGGTCTGGTCGAGCAGCGAACCGACATCCTGGGGCAGCCGGGTGCGCTGCACCGGGATCACCGAACCGTCGCGCAGATCGCCCGAGCTGGAATCGGCCTCGGGCACCAGGTCGACGTACTGCTCACCGATCGCCGAAACACTGCGCACCCAGGCGGTCGAATCCGACGGCACCTTGTAATCGCTGTCGATCGACAGATCCGCCTCGACCCCGGCCGGGGTGAGGCGCACTGCCTCGACCTTGCCGACGTTGGTGCCACGGTAGGAGACATTGGCGGTCGGGTAGAGCCCGCCGGTGGCGGCGAGTTGCACCGTCACGTTGTAGCGACCGATCCCGAACATCGCGGGGAGCTGCACATACATCCCGCCCATCACGACCAGACCGATCACGGTGAGGACCGCGAAGATCGTGAGCTGAACGTGGACGAACCTGGTGAGTTTCATCGTCCCGCACCTTCCTGGCCGGGCAGCGGCACGGTGATTCCGGGGATGGCGGGCAGGCCGGGCAGTGTCGGCAGTCCGGGCAGTGTCGGCGTCGGTTGCGCACTGGGCGCGGGCGCCTCCGGGAGTTTGGTCGGATCGCCCGCGTCGGTCGCCGTAGTAGGCGCGAAACTACCGACCACGCCTTCGACGCCACCGAAGCGCCCGCCCAGCGGAGTACCGGTGAGCCAGTTGCTGTCCAGGCGCTTACCGGTCATGTCGACGGTGATGTAGAGATTGAGGTAGTCGCCCATGATCGCGTTGCCGATGTTCTTGATCGGGAACGGAAAGGTCGGCAGGATGCGCATCGATTCGATGAGATTGGTGCCGGTGTTCGCCAGCGTTTCCAGTACCGGGCCGAGGCTGGCCAGGTTCGCCTTCAGGTCGTCGCCGCTGGTCTGGATGATCCGCTCGGTGACATCGCCGAGCTCGCCCAGCGCCGTGACCGCCCTGGTGATGTTGGCGGTGCGGTCGGCGAGCGCGGTCAGCGCGGGATGGATCTCCTCGATCGCGCGGGCCAGCACCTGCTTCTGGTCGGCGAGGTTGCCCGCGAGCCGGTCCAGGCCGCTCATCGCGGCGATGATGCTGCCGGTCTGCTTGTCCAGACCGGTGGTCAGCTCGTTGAGCTGGGGCAGCAGATCCGCGATCTCGGCCTCACGACCGTTGAGCGCGGCGTTCATTTCCCTGGTGATGGTCTCGAGCTGAGCGATGCCGCCGCCGTTGAGCACCACCGACAGCGAGGACAGCACCTGCTCGGTGGTCGGGTAGGCCCCGGCCCGCTCCAGCGGGATCACGTCGTTGTCGCGCAGCTGACCCTGGGCGGGCGTCGTGGTCGGCGCGGACAGTTCGACGTGATTGCTGCCGAGCAAGCTGGTCTGGCCGATCTTGGCGACGGCGTTGGCGGGCAGTTTCACCTCGGGATTCAGCGAGACCGTGACCAGCGCGTGCCAGCCTTCGACATCGATCCCGGTGACATTGCCGACCTCGACGTCGTCCACCCGCACCGGCGAATTACGGGTCAGGGTCGTGACATTGGGCATCTGGATCCGCACGGTGTACGAACCAGGGCCGCTGCCCTCGGAGCCCGGCATGGGCAGCGAGTTCAGCCCGTCCCACTGACAACCGGTCGCACCGAGCGTCACCGCGACGCTCACCGCCAGCCCGGAGATTATCCGTTTCACCGCTGTCCTCCTGGAACCGCAAGTCCGGCAAGCCCGTTCGGAATGGTCACCGGAGCAACCGCGGGCGGGGCATCCGGTTCCGCCTGCCCGGCCAAGCTCGGCGGGCTGTACACCAACTGGTCGGGGAAGGCCGTCACGCCGCTGGCCGGATTGATCATGATCGGCGCGTAGTTCATCCCGAGCGAACTGATCACCGGGGCGAGGAATTCCGCGCACAGATCCGCCGACCGGTCCGAGTTGTTGTGTTCGAGCGCCCGGATGGAACCGCAGAGGAAGCTCAGCGGATTGGCCGTATTGTTCAGCGAGACAGCGCCGGTGAGCGAACCCTGGGCCGGCTTGTAGATCTGGTAGAAGTTCACCAGCGCGGTCGGCGCGGAATGCAGCACCCGTTCGATTTCCGGGCGCTTGTCGACCAGGATCTGGGTGACATCGGCAAGCCGCTCGACACCGTCGGTGAGCTCGGCGCCGCTGCCTTCGAGGAAGCGCTTCACATCCGCGAGCGCCACGTCCAGACTGTCCAGGCCCGCACCGAGTTCCGCCGAGGCGCCCGCGAGCACCGAGGCCACCGAAGCCAACCTGCCGCCGAACTGCACGATCTGCTCGTTGCTCGCCGAGAGCACCTCGACGAACTTCTGCAGGTTGCGGATGGTGCCGAACAGGTCGGTTCGCCCGTCGGACAACGTATTCAACGTCGCCGACAGTTCACGCAGGGTGTCACGGAACCGCTGGCCGTTGCCGTCGAGGTTGTCGGCGGCGGTGTCGACCAAGCGGCCGAAGGAGCCCTTCGCGTCGTCGCCCACCGGCCCGAGAGCCGTTGCGAGATTGGACAACTCGGCCTTGATGTCGTCCCACTCCACCGGGACCGCGGTGCGCTCGATCGGGATCTGGGCACCGTCGGCCAGCTTCGGGCCACCGGTGTAAGCGGGCGCCAACTGGATGAAACGAGCCGACACCAGCGAGGGCGCGATGAGCACGGCGCGGGCGTCGGCGGGCAGGTCGATGCCACTGTCGACGCTCATCCGCACCTGCACTCGACCTTCGCCCGGCTCGATCGCGTCGATCTTGCCGATCGTCACACCGAGCATCCGCACCTCGTCACCGGCGTAGAGGCCGGTGGTCGTGGCGAAAGCGGCGGTGATCTTGGTCTTGCCGACGCCGAGGCCGATGTAGACCCCGACCGCGACCAGCGCGACGATCACCACCGCGGCGACGGCCAGGGTCCAACGCGGCACGCCGCGCACTGTCGATGCGATGCTCATCGCGGCGGATCCTCCTCGGAAGGCACGATGGCCGGCGGCGCCGGATGCGTGAAGATGTCGATCAGGTCCTGTGGCACCTGCTCGGGCCAGACCAGCGCGTCCACCAGCGGGCGCAGCTCGGTACTCGTCGCGTTCACCACGTAGGCGTTGAACCACGGCCCGTTGCCGACCTGCTCGCCGAGCGCCGTGGCGTAGGGGCCGAGATTGTCGACCGCCTCCGTCAGGTTCTGCCTGTTGCGCTGCAGCAGGGCGAGCACCGAATTGAGCCGGTCCAGTGTCGGTTTCATCTGCGCCTCGTTGTCGGCGACCAGCCCGGAGAGCTGCTTGGCGACCGAGTCGATGTAGACGATCAGCTGGTTGATCGCGGCGCGCCGGTTGTCGAGCTCGCCGAGCAGGGCGTTGCCGTCGAGCAGTAGCGCGTTGAGCTGCGAACTACGGTCGGCCAGGATCTTGGTGACGTTCTGCGCCCGGCCGAGCAGATCGGTCAACGCCTGGTCGCGGGTATTGATGCTGCGCGAGAGCGCGGTGACACCGTCGAGGGCGTTACGCAGTGGGCCCGGTGTGTCGGCGAAGGCGGCCGAGAGCGTGTCCAGTGTCTTGTCGACCTGGTCCAGGTCGAGGTCGCGCACGGTCGCGCCGAGGTCGCTGAGCGCCTCGTTGAGCGAGTACGGCGAGGTGGTCCGATCGAGCGGGATGGTGTCGGCGGTGCGCAACTCGCCCGGTCCGGTCGGCACCACGTCCAGGGACTTGCGACCGAGCACCGTGTTGGTCTTGATCGCGGCGGATGTCTTCTGGCCCAGCACGATCGACTCGTCGAGAGTGAACTTCACCAGCACCTTGGGGCCGTCGAGCGACACCTGGTCGACTTCGCCGGAGCGCACACCGGCCACATGCACCGGATCGCCCGGCACCAACCCGCCCGCGTCGACGAAGTGCGCGGTGAAGGTCGCGCCGGAGCGGATGAACGGCAGCTTGGTGTACTGCAGCGTGGCCAGCGAGATCGTCACCACCAGCACGATGCCGACGATGCCGACGGTGACGGCCGACGAATTCTTCTCACTCATTGGGCGTACACCTTCCGGTCGCCTGCAGACCCGGCATCTTGACCTCCAAGGGCTTGCCGTCCGGGCCGTCGATCAGGAAGTTGGTACCGCACACGTACAGCTGCAGGAACGAGCCGTAGGCGCCGATGCGGACGAGCTGCTTGTAAGTCTCGGGCAGTTTGTCGAGCACCCACTGGATGTCGTCGGAGCCGTTGTCGAGGTTGGTGGCGAGCCTGCCGGTCTGCTCGATGGTGTTGCGCAGGTCGGGACGCGCGGTGGTCAACAGGTCGTTGATCTCCTTTGTCGCACCGGCGATCCGCGGCAGGGCCGCGCCGATCGGGTCACGTTCGGCGGCCAATCCGCTGACCAGGCGCTGCAGTTCGGCGATCGTGGTGGAGAACTGCTCGTCGCGATCGTCGATGGTGGCCAGCACGGTGTTCAGGTTGTCGATCACGCTGCCGATCAGGGCGTCGCGATCGGCGAGGGTCTTGCTGAAGCTGCCACCGCTGTTGAGCAGCGAGACCAGCGTGCCACCCTGGCCCTGGAAGATCTGCAGCAGCGCGGAGGTCAGGTCGTTGACCTGACCCGGATCGAGGCCGCGCAACAGCGGCTTGAACCCGCCGAGCAGCAGATCCAGATCCAGCGCGGGCGTGGTCTGCTCTTTGCCGATAGTGGAGCCGTCGGGGAGCTCGCGCGCCGATCCCGGCCCTTCCTTCAACTCCAGGTACCGGTCACCGACGAGGTTCTCGTACTTGATCGCCAAGCGCGTGCTGGAGAGCACCGAGTACTTGGTGTCCACGTCGAACTCGACGTGCGCTAGATCGTCGTCGCCGACCTTCACCGAGCTCACCGACCCCACCGGCACACCGGCGATGCGCACCTTCGAACCGGGCAGCATGCCCGAGGAGCTGGTGAACACCGCCTTGTAGCCGTTCTCACTGGAGAACCGTGCCTGACTCAGCACGATCGCCAGGCCGGCGAATACCAGCGACATCACCACGGTGAAGATCGCGAGCTTGACCGTCGTGGCCGTGTTCTTCACCGTGTCACTCCCGGCAATCCTTCCAGCAAGAGCTGGAAAACCTTTGGCGCGCTGTTCAATTCGGGCGAACCGGTGCGCGGCGTGTAGGGCGCGCCCTGGCTGGTATCGGTCACCACGTAGTTCGCGTGGCTGTCGGGCACCCGGTCGAGGATGCCCTCGCAGTGCGGACCACCGGTGGCGTTCACCCTGGGTAGGTCCTCCGGGTAGGTGTAGGGCTTGTCGCCGAACATGAAGTTGGTGTTCATACCGACACCCGGCATGCGACCGCCGAACATCTCCTCGGCGAGCGGCATCAGCGGGCCGATGCCGTCGATGATGCATGTCAGCGCGGGCGCGTATTCGAACAGCAGGCTGGTGGTCGGCCGCAGCAGGTCGAGCGCGGTGACGAGCTGGTATTCGTTCTCCCGCAACACCGAACCGGTGGTGTCGGACAGGCCGATCACGTTCACCAGCACATCATCGAGCTGGCCTTGCAACTCCGACAACGTCTTCGCGGTGACCGTGGCGTTGTCCACGGTCCGCAGCAGCGCGCCGGAGGCATCGGCGTAGATCTCGGTCACCTGAGCCGTCTTGTCCATATCCTGTTGCAGCGTGGGCAGATACGGGTTGAGCTCGCGCAGGTAGCGGTCCGACCGGACGAGCAGGTCGCCGAACTTGTCGCCGCGGCCCTCCAGCGCGGTACCGAGTGCGGTCAGGGTGGCGTTGAGCTTCTCCGGTTCCACCTGGGCGAGCACATCGGACAGGTGCTGGAACAGCGTGTTGAACTCCACCGTCACCGAGCTCGCCGCCACCGTGCTGCCGGGCTTCAGCGAGCTCGACGAAGGGTTTTCGGGGACAACGAAATTCACGTACTTGGCGCCGAACACCGTGGTCGAACGAATGTCGACACCCGCGTTCGACGGCACCAGTTTCAGCTGTTCGGGGTCCACCTCGAGCAGGATCTGTGCGCCGTCCTCGCGCAGGTTGATCTCGGCGACCCGGCCGATCTCGACGCCGCGCACCTTCACCTTGGCGTCGGGGTCGAGCACGAGGCCCGCGCGCGGTGCGTCGACCAGTACCTGCGCGGTGGTGGTGAACGCGCCTTGGAAGAGGGCGAACGCGAAGGCCGCGAGCCCGACGAGCATGCCGACCATCGTGAGCGCGGCGAGCTTGCGCCCGAGCCCGCCCTGCAATGCGGCAACGATCCGTGAAGTGTCCATCACGCTATCCCGAGAGGTGGAAGTTGCCGGAGGTGCCGTAGATGGCCAGCGAGATCAGCAGCGTCACTGTGACGACCGCGATCAGCGACGACCGCACCGCGTTACCGACCGCGATGCCGACGCCGACCGGACCACCCGCGGCGTGGAAGCCGTAGTAGGTGTGGATCAGCATCACGGCCAGTGCCATCACGATCGCCTGCGCGAACGACCAGAGGATGTCGCTCGGGATGAGGAAGGTCGAGAAGTAGTGGTCGTAGACGCCGCCCGACTGGCCGTAGATCACCACGGTCGCGAAGCGGCTGGCGATGAACGAGGCGATCACGGCGAGTGCGTAGAGCGGCACGATCGCGATCATGCCCGCCAGCACCCTGGTGCCGACCAGGAACGGAATCGGCCGGATCGCCATCGATTCCAGCGCGTCGATCTCCTCGGCCACCCGCATCGCGCCGAGCTGGGCGGTCGCGCCCGCGCCGATGGTCGCGGCCAGACCGATGCCGGAGATCACCGGCGCCGCGATGCGAACATTGATGAGCGCGGCGAAGAAGCCGGTCAGTGCTTCGACGCCGATATTGCCGAGCGAGCTGTAGCCCTGCACCGCGATGGTGCCGCCCGCCATCAGGGTCAGGAAGCCGACGATCACCACGGTGCCGCCGATCACGGCCAAAGCACCACTGCCCATGCTGATCTCGGCGATGAGCCGGATGGTCTCGGTGCGGTAGTGCACCAGCGCGCGGGGCACCGAGGCGAGTGCCTTGACGTAGAAGATCGCCTGATTGCCCAGGGCATCCAGCGATTTCGACATCCGGTCGAAACGACGGACCGTGCGCGGAAACTTGCTGCGAACTATGAATGCCATCGTGGTCACCGCACCGTGAATTTCAGGCCGATCGCGGTGACGACCACATTCACCACGAACAGCGCCATGAATGCGAATACCACTGTTTGGTTCACCGCGTCACCGACGCTCTTCGGGCCACCTTTGACTCCGAGCCCGAGATAACAGGCGACCATTCCGGCGATCAGGCCGAACATGCCCGCCTTGATTTCGGAGATGATCAGCTCCGGCAGATTCGTCAGCAGCGGAATCCCGTTGACGAACGCGCCGGGGTTCACGCCCTGGAGGAAGACCGAGAACACGAAGCCGCCGACGATGCCGATGGTGCACACCAGGCTGTTGAGCATCAGTGCCACGAACATCGAGGCGAACACGCGCGGCACGACCAGTCGGCTGACCGGGTCGATGCCGAGCACCTTCATCGCGTCGATCTCTTCGCGAATCGTGCGCGCGCCCAGGTCGGCGCAGATCGCGGTGGCGCCCGCGCCCGCCACGATCAGCACCGTGACGATCGGGCCGACCTGCGTGACGGCACCGAACGCGGCGGCCGCTCCACTGAGATCCGCGGCACCGATCTCGCGCAGCAGGATGTTGAGCGTGAAGACCACCAACACGGTGAACGGGATGGCCACGAGCAGAGTCGGCACGATCGAGACGCGCGCCACGAACCAGGCCTGGTCGATGAATTCGCGCCATTGGAACGGCTTGCGGACGGTGGCACGCGCCACTTCCGCGCCGAGTTCGAAGAATCCGCCAACCGCCCGCAACGGGACAGCAAGGAGGTTGTTCATTCCGAAACCTCCTCAATCGACGGGCGGACCGATGTGTCCGCGTACCCGTACTTCACCGCCACCCCGATCTGAAGACTGCCCAAAGACTAGAACATGTTCCTGTTAATGTCTGCCATTTTCGTAGACTCAGAACAGGACTTTTCTCGTGAAACGCCGTCAAAACTGAAACGGACACTTATCCAAATCGCGCGACCTTGCTGTGAGGCGCCACACACCTGACGGTCATGTCTACCAATACCTGGACTGGTGATCAACACGACAGGCGAGACAAGAACGCGCGGTTGCGCGGTGGGCCAACTTCGGGCAAACCGCGATGGGCTGCCTCAGCCCAGATCGCGCAGGTCGCGCGCCGAAAAGGTGTGGTCGGCGGGGCGCTCCGCGAAATAACCACCGAGGGCGGCGGCCAGGTCTGCCTCGGACCATTCGGCACCCTCGGCGTCGAAGCGCTGCTCGACCGTCGGTGCCGCCATCAACGCCACCATCGGTCCGTAGACGACGAAGACCTGCCCGTTCACCAGGTCGGCGGCGGGTGCGGCGAGGTAGGCGACGAGCTTGGCCACGTGCTCGGGCGCCAGCGGATCGACCGCGCCGTCGGGCGCTTCGGCGAAGACCGCCTCGGTCATAGCCGTCCTGGCCCGCGGGCAGATCGCGTTGGCGCGCACACCGAACCTGGACAGCACGCGCGAGGCGGTCAGCGTGAGGGCGGTGATGCCCGCCTTGGCCGCGCCGTAGTTCGCCTGACCCTCCGGTCCGAGCAGACCCGCCTCCGAGGAGGTGTTGATCAGCCGGCCGTAGACCGGCGCGCCCGCCGCCTTCGACGCCGCGCGCCAGTGTGCGGCGGCGTTACGGGTGAGCAGGAAGTGTCCGCGCAGGTGCACCGCGATCACCGCGTCCCAGTCCTCGTCGGACATGTTGAACAGCATGCGGTCGCGGGTGATGCCCGCGTTGTTGACGACGATGTCGAGGCCGCCGAGCGATTCCTGCGCGGTCGCGACGAGCGCGTCGGCGGTGGCCCGTTCGGCGATGGAGCCGCCGACGAATTCTGCCTTGCCACCGAGCTCGCGGATCGCGGCGATGGTTTCGGCCGCCGCGTCCTCGGTAAGGTCATTGACGACCACGGCCGCGCCTGCCGACGCCAGCGCGAGAGCTTCGGCCCTGCCGAGCCCGGCGCCCGCGCCGGTCACGATCGCGACCCGGCCCTCCAATGAAATCTGCGTCACACTCATTCGGCCGACTCTAGAACGTGTTCCACCATCCGACAAGAGCGGATCACGCCAACCTCAACGCGGCCTTGGGGCACTGCGCGACGGCTTCCTCCGCGTCGGCGAGACGATCGGGCTCGACATCGCCCTCGGCGGCGGTCAACATGTCGTCGTCGTCAAGTTCGAACATGTCAGGGGCAATTCCGACACAGACGCCGTTCGCTTCACACCGGTCGAAATCGACGATGATCTTCATGAGAACTTCCTTCCACACGGTCTTCGCGACACTAACCCAGACAGCCCGGACCGCGGAGCGGAACAGGCGACTGATCACCACCAATACTGGAACATGTTCCAGTTCATATGCAATGATCGGTTTCGGCGGGGCTCATTCCCTGCGCCCCGCCACCCGCCCTTTCAGCTCGACACCGAGGTAGGAAGCATGCGCGTCGCGTATACGCCGCAGCAGGAAGAATTGCGCGCCGAGCTGCGCGAATATTTCGCGAAGCTGATGACGCCGGAACGCCGCGCGGCCCTGAGCCTGCAGACCGGCGAGTACGGCGAAGGCGGTGTCTACCGCGAGGTCGTGCGTCAGATGGGCCGCGACGGCTGGCTCACGCTGAGCTGGCCCAAGGAGTACGGCGGCCAGGACCGCACCACGATGGATCAGCTGATCTTCGTCGAAGAAGCCGCCATCGCGGGCGCGCCGGTCCCGTTCCTGACGCTCAACTCCGTGGCGCCGACGATCATGCAGTACGGCACCGAGGAGCAGAAGAAGTTCTTCCTGCCCAAGATCGCCTCCGGTGAGCTGCACTTCGCCATCGGCTACTCCGAGCCGGGCGCCGGTACCGACCTGGCCTCGCTGCGGACCGCCGCGGTGCGCGACGGCGACGACTTCGTGATCAACGGCCAGAAGATGTGGACCAGCCTCATCGCCTACGCCGACTACATCTGGTTGGCCGTGCGCACCGATCCGACGGCCAAGAAGCACAAGGGCATCACGATGCTCATCGTGCCGACCGACGCCGACGGCTTCTCCTGGACACCGGTGCACACGATGGCCGGGCCCGACACCAGCGCCACCTACTACCAGGACGTGCGGGTGCCCGCCTCGTCGGTGGTCGGGCCGGAGAACGGCGGCTGGTCGCTGATCACCAACCAGCTCAATCACGAGCGCGTCGCCCTCACCTCGGCGGGTCCGCTGTCGCTGGCGGTCGCCCAGACCGTGGCGTGGGCACGCGAGACCGTCGGTTCCGACGGCACACGCGTGATCGACCAGGAATGGGCCCGGCTCAACCTGGCCCGGGTGCACGCCAAGGTCGAATACCTCAAGCTGCTGAACTGGGAGATCGCCAGCCGCGCCGATCAGGGCGGTGAGGCCGCGCCGAAGCCGTGGGATGCCTCCGCCTGCAAGGTCTACGGCACCGAACTGGCCACCGAGGCCTACCGCCTGCTGATGGAAGTCGTCGGCCCGCACGCCTATCTGCGCCAGGACTCCCCCGGCGCCGTCCTGCGCGGCCGGCTCGAGCGGATGCACCGCGCCGCACTGATTCTCACCTTCGGCGGCGGCACCAACGAGGTGCAGCGCGACATCATCGCCATGACCGCCCTGCGCCAGCCCGCGTCCGCCCGCTGATCTCGAAAGCCGGTATCTCCCGATGGATTTCACTCCCACCGAAGCCCAGACCGATCTCGCCCGGCTGACCGGCGAGATCTGCGCCAAGCTCGTCACCGCCGATCGGCTGCGTGAACTCGACACCGCCGCCCGCTTCGACGAACAGCTCTGGCGCTCGCTCGCCGAGACCGGCGTGCTGGCCGCGGCGCTGCCGGAAGCACTGGGCGGCAGCGACTTCGGCATGCTCGAGCAGACCGCGATCCTGCGCGAACTCGGCCGCGTCGTCGCCGCGGTGCCCTACCTGTGGTCGATCGTCCTCGGCGCGGGCGCGCTGGCGAAGTTCGGCGATGCCGACCAGCAGGCGCTGGCGGCGCGGGCAGGTGCAGGCGAGATCGTGCTCACGGCCGCGCTCGCCGAGGAACTGCGCGCCAGCACCGACGCACCCGGCATCGTCGCCGAGGCCGCCGGTGCCGCGTGGACACTCACCGGCACCGCGACCACCGTCGCCTACGCCGACCGCGCCGAACGAATCCTGGTGCCCGCCATCACGTCCCACGGTGTCGGGGTCTTCGTGATCGATCCAAAGCACGCGTCGGTCACCCGCACCGCCCAGCAGGTCGTCGACCTGAGCCCCGAGTTCGTCGTCGAACTCGCCGCCACCCCGGCCGACCTGCTCGGCACCATCGAGGCAGGCGCCGACATCCTCACCTGGCTGCGCGAACACGCCTGGCTCGGCCTCTCGGCCCTGCAACTCGGCACCCTGGAACGCGCACTCGAACTGACCGCCGAGCACGCCCGCACCCGCGAGCAGTTCGGCAAGCCGATCGGCTCGTTCCAATCGGTCGCCCAGCGCCTGTCCGACGCCTACATCGACATCGGCGGCCTACGCCTCACCGTCACCCAGGGCGCCTGGCGCCTCGCGGAGGACCTCCCCGCCGCCGAGGCCATCCACATCGCCAAGTTCTGGGCCGCCGAAGCAGGCCACAAGGTCGCCCACACCGTCGTCCACATCCACGGCGGCCTCGGCATCGACCGAGACCACATCACCCACAACTACTTCACCGCCGCCAAACACCACGAATTCGCCCTCGGCGGCGCCACCCCCCACCTCCTCGCCCTCGGCGCGGAACTGGCGCAGTAGTTGAACTAAACGTGCTCGCACCTCGCCAGGTAACCACGCGAGGTGCGGGCGGCGCTGTGTGCGTACAGGACGCGTAGTTCGTACGAACTTCACGCGAAGATGTACAATTCGTCAATGACTGCAGCCCCCACGCCTGAGAACTGGGAGCTCCCGGTAAGCGAAGCCAGGGAGCGCCTCGCCGACGTGATCGCGGCCGCCGAGGCCGGTACCGTCGTGCACTTGACCCGCCACGGCCGCCGCGTGGCGGCCGTTGTGCCGGACTCGATGGCCGAAACCGCAGACAGCCAAGTCCGCGCACTATCGCGACAATTCGCCGAGCGTCACAGGAGCCTGCTCGACAGGCTCGCCAAGTGAGCAAAGCGGACATCTACTTCCTCACGGTCGCTGACCTGCGAGCAATCGCCGAGGATGCGGCAGGGCAATACGTCGTACGCGACGCGGGACTGCTTGCGTCGGCGGCCGCCCGCCCGGCTACCACGGTGTACGGCACCGACGCTTACCCAGGCATCTGGGAGAAGTCCGCGGCGCTCCTACATTCGATCGCAGCCAACCATCCACTTGTCGACGGCAACAAGCGCCTTGCCATCGCAGGCGCGATCGTCTTCCTCGCCTACAACGGCATCGACACGAGCTCTCTCGACGAAGACCTCGTCTACGACCTCATGATCGACGTCGCCAGTGGCACAGTTGTCGATGTCCCAGAGATCGCATCCCGCCTCGCTACCGCGTTGAAGCACGATCCGACCTCAACTGAATCCCGAGTGCTTTAGGCCACCCGCCCGCGTCCGGGCAGGCAACCGTCATGCCGACCAGCAGGCGCGGGCAGGTGCCGGCGAGGTCGTACTCACCGCCGCGGTCGCCGAGGAACTGCGCGCCAGCACCGACGCACCCGGCATCGTCGCCTAGGCCGCCGGTGCCGCGTGGACACTCACCGGCACCGCGACCACCGTCGCCTACGCCGACCGCGCCGGCCGAACAGCTTTACGTCGCCGACTCATCGCGGGCGCCGCTCCCGCCGCTCGAGTACCCGGCGCATCAACTCGTCGCGATCCTTGATTGCGTTCGAACCGTCCATTTGGCCGGCGAGAGCGCTGTGCGCCGCCTCGACAAGGCCCTGATCGGCGTCTGGATACGCCCCGGCGACCCGGTTCAGCGCAGCGATCGTCCGCATGTCCAGATCAACGCACGACGGGACCACACAGCCCTTCAGCGCGCGGCTCAGCAAGACCTCGAACTGGCCTGGCAGGTCGGGCGGAATGTGCCCGGGTCTCCCCATCGTGGCCACGATACTCGGGAACCTTCGACGACAGTTTCGGAAACGTACACCACGAATGCCCGCCCGGCGACGCTGCCGAGCGGGCTCCTTCGTGTCGAGCGGTCCTACGCCGAGCCTGCCTCGGCGTGTTCGTCGGCGGGGCGCTCGTCGGTCTGGGATTTCGCCCAGCGGTAGTCGGGCTTACCCGCCGGTGAGCGCTTGATCTCGTCGACGAACCACAGGCTGCGTGGCTGCTTGTAGGAGGCGATCTCCTGGGCGAGGATCGGCTTCAGATCGGCCAGGGTGGGGCGGTTCTCGCCGCGACACTGCACGACCGCGCAGACCCGCTGGCCCCAGCGCTCGTCCTCGACACCGACCACCAGCGCGTCGAAGATCTCGGGGTGCGCCTTGAGGGCGCCCTCCACCTCTTCGGGGTAGATCTTCTCGCCGCCGCTGTTGATGCTCACCGAGCCGCGGCCGAGCATGGTGACCGAGCCGTCCTCCTCGACGCGCGCGTAGTCTCCGGGAATCGCGAAGCGAACTCCGTGGAACTCCTTGAACGTCGCGGCCGACTTGACCTCGTCCTTGTAGTAGCCGAGCGGGATGTGCCCGCTGCGCGCCAGCAGGCCGACGACACCGGAACCCGGTTCCACCGGATTGCCTTCCTCGTCGAGCACCTGGGTGGCCGCATCGATCTTCACCCGAGGGCCACCGGTGTGGGTGGCGCCCTTGGCGACCAAGGAGAGCCCGCCGAAGCCGGTCTCCGAGGAGCCGATGGAGTCGGAGATCATCCGGTTGGGCAGCACTTCGAGGAACTTGTCCTTGAGTGTGGGCGAGAACAGCGCCGCACTGCTGGCCAGTACGTACAGGGTCGAAAGATCGTAGGGCTCACCGGTTTCCGGGTTGCCTTCGGCGAGGGCGTCGAGCATCGGGCGGGCCATGGCGTCACCGGTGATGAAGATCAGGTTGATGCCGTGCTTGTCGACGGCCTGCCAGACACCGTGCCCGCTGAACTCGGGGATCATCACGGCCTTGCCACCGCCGAAGAGGCTGTGGAAGGTGGCCCACTGCGAGCCGCCGTGGATCATCGGCGGGATCGGGAAGCGCACCATCTGCGGGTTGGCCGCGCCGATCTTGGCCAGCTCCCATTCGTCCTTGGTGTACTCGCCGGTGACGAAGTTGATGCCGGCACCGAGAACCCGCCAGACATCCTCGTGCCGCCACATCACGCCCTTGGGCAGGCCGGTGGTGCCGCCGGTGTAGAGCATGTAGATGTCGTCGGGCGAGCGTTCCTCGAAGTCGCGTTCACCCGACGAACCGGCCAGCGCCGCTTCGTACTCCACGGTGTCCGCGCCGGTGGGCCCCTCGGTGCCGTCGTCGACGACGATCACCGTTTTCAGGGCGGGCACCTGCGCCCGCACCGCGGCCACCCTGTCGGTGTAGCGGCGCTCGTGGATCAGCGCGACCATGTCGGAGTTGTCGAAGATGTGCAGTAGCTCGTTCTCGACATAGCGGAAATTGACATTGATCATCACCGCCCGCGCCTTGAAGACGGCCACCATCGCTTCGACGGCCTCGACGGTGTTCCTGGAATAGATTCCGACTTTGTCGCCGGGACGCACACCCTGTTCCAGCAGGTAGTGGGCCAACTTGTTGGCCCGCTCCTCTAGTTCGGCGTAGGTCGACTCTCGATGTTCGCCGACCAGCACGATCCGGTCGGGCATCAAGTCGACGGCATGTTCGACGAGATCGGCTATGTTGTAGCTCACAAGGACAAAAATAGAACGTGTTACTGTTTCTGACAAGACCAGATCGTCAGGAGAATTCAGATGGCCCACTGCTTGGTCGAGAAGCGCGACCATGTCCTCATCGTCACCATGAATCGGCCGGAGGCCCGCAACGCCCTGTCCCGCGAGATGATGGCGATCATGCTCGACGCCTGGGACCAGGTAGACAGCGATCCCGACATCCGCGTCGCGATCCTCACCGGTGCGGGCGGGGCCTTCTGCGCGGGGATGGATCTGAAGTCGATGAGCTCGCAGCATCCGGGGGACACCGCCGCCAGCGGCAGCTGGGACCCGGCCTACCTCCCCGCACTGCTGAAGGGGCGGCGACTGGCCAAGCCGCTGATCGCGGCAGTCGAGGGCCCGGCCATTGCCGGTGGTACCGAGATCCTGCAGGGCACCGACCTGCGCGTGGCCGGGGAAAGCGCCAAGTTCGGCGTCTCCGAGGCCCGCTGGGGCCTGTTTCCGCTTGGTGGTTCCGCGGTGCGGCTGGCCCGGCAGATCCCGTACACGGTGGCCGCTGATCTGCTGCTGACCGGTCGGCATATCACCGCTGCCGAGGCCAAGGAGATCGGCCTGATCGGACACGTTGTCCCCGACGGAACCGCCCTCGACAAGGCCATGGCGCTGGCAGGCCAGATCGCCGACAACGGCCCGCTCGCCGTCCAGGCGATGCTGCGCACCCTGCGCGAAACCGAGGCCATGCCGGAGAACGAGGCGTTCCCCATCGAGGCCAAGATCGGCATCGAGGTGTTCAAATCAGCCGACGCCAAGGAAGGTCCGCGAGCCTTCGCCGAGAAGCGCAAGCCGAACTTCACCGGCTCCTGACACGCCACCGGGGCGCCGGGCTCTGTGCCGGGCGCCCTGTGGGCATCGGTGCTTATGCCCCCGGGTAGTTCATGTAGAACGGCTCCCACTGGTGGCCGTCGGGGTCGATGAACGTGCGACCGTGCATCCCGACCTCGGCCTCCTGGGCGCGCTTGTCGTCGTTGGTCTCCTCGGTGGCGCCCGCGGCGACGGCGGCGTCGGTCAGCGCGTCCACCTCATCGGCGCTGGCCAGCGACAGCGCGTACCCGGCGGCGGCGGTGTTGATGGTGTCGGCGATCGGACGCGTGCTGAAGGTCGAGAAGAACGGCTTGGTCAGCAGCATCAGGCAGATGTTGTCGTCGATGACGATGCACGACGCGTTCTGATCGGTGAAATCCTCGTTGACCTTCCAGCCCAGCGCCTCGTAGAAGCTCTTCGAGCGGTCGAGGTCGGCGACGGGCAGGTTGATGAAGATCATCTTGTTGCTCATGGGGATCAGCCTTTCGGGGCGTCGTTGCGGTCTCGAACATGTAGACGCGGCGGCGAACGAGGATTCATCGCAACCGAGCAGAGTTCGCGAATCGAGACAGTCCGGTTCACCACTGTCAGCTGTCGGACCCCTGTGGCATCGTGAAACTATGAGCGACGCCACAACCGCCACCACCGGCCCCGATCCCGCTGTACTCGCCGAATTCGAGACGCATCGGCGCGAGTTGTGCGCGTATGCCTATCGCATGCTCGGCTCCTCGTTCGAGGCCGAGGACGCGGTGCAGGAAACCTTCACCCGCGCCTGGCGCTCCTACGATTCCTTCGAGGGCCGCGCGAGTCTGCGCTCGTGGCTGTACAAGATCGCCACCAATATCTGTTTGGACATGCTCGACCGTCCACAGAGCCGCGCCAGACCGATGGATCTCAACGGGCCGGGCCGCCCGGATTCGCCGCTGCCCATGCCCCAGCCCGATTACGTGTGGATCGAGCCGATCCCGAACGCGCTGGCCTTCGGCGCCGACCCGGCCGACCACGCCTCCACCAAAGACACGTTGCGCCTGGCCTTCGTCGCGGCCTGCCAGCATCTGCCCGCCACCCAGCGCGCGATCCTGATCATGCGCGAGGTGCTGCGATTCTCCGCGGGTGAGACCGCCGAGGCGCTGATGATGTCGCCCGCGTCGGTGAACAGCGCGCTGCAGCGGGCACGGGCCACCATGTCGAAGGTGCAGCCGACCGTGGCCGACAGCTTCGACGAGACCGATCCCGATCAGCGCAAACTGATCGACGATTTCGTCACCGCGTTCGAGGCCTACGACATGGACGCCTTGACCACCCTGCTCAAAGCCGATGTGGCGCTGTCGATGCCGCCGTTCGATCTGTGGATCTCGGGCCCGGAGAACGTGGCCGCGTTCATGCTCAGCACTGGTGCCGCCTGCCGCGATTCGCGGATGGTGCCGCTGGCCGGTGCCAACGGTTCGCCCGCCTTCGGCCACTACAAGCCGAGCGAGGAGCCCGGCGTCTGGGTGCCGTGGTCGATCACGGTGCTCGAACTCGAGGGCGACACCATCGCCGGCCTCAACTTCTTCCTCGACACCCAGCGCCTGTTCCCGCTCTTCGGGCTCGAGCCGGAGTGGCGCGAGCCCGTCTGAGCGGGCAGGGAATTCAGAGCAGGCGGCGCTTGTACAGCTTTCCGTTGGGATCGCGGGGCAGCTCCGCGCGGTATTCCACCGTGCGGGGCAGCTTGTACTTGGCGAGCTGACCGGCGGCGAATTCCAGGAGTTCGGCGGTGAAGTCCTCGTCGCCCAGACCGTCGACCGGCTGCACGAACGCCTTCACCTGCTGGCCCCAATCCGGGTCGGGCACACCGAGAACCGCTACGTCGGCCACCTTCGGGTGGCTCATCAGCACGCCCTCGATCTCGGCCGGGTAGATGTTCACCCCGCCGGACAGGATCAGATCCGAGCGCCGGTCGCACAGGAACAGATAGCCGTCTTCGTCGAGGTAACCGATGTCGCCGACGGTGAACAGGTCACCGACGCGCGACTCCTCGGTCTTCTCCTTGGCATGGTGGTATTCGAAGCTGGACGCACCCATCCGCATGTAGACCAGGCCCTCTTTGCCCGCGGGCAGTTCGGTGCCGTCGGTCTCGTCGAGCACCTTGATCACCGACCACGGCCAGGCCTTACCCACCGAGCCGGGCTTGGCCAGCCACTCGGTGCCGTCGATCACGGTGCCGCCGCCCTCGGTGGCCGCGTAGTACTCGGTGACAACCGGGCCCCACCAGTCGAGCATCTGGCGCTTGGTCTGCGGCGGGCACGGCGCGGCGCCGTGCACCATGCTGCGCAGCGAGGACACGTCGTAGCGGGCGCGCACGTCGTCGGGCAGGGCGAGCAGGCGGTGGAACTGGGTGGGCACCATGTGGCTGTGGGTCACCTTGTGCCGCTCGATCAGCGCGAGCATGTCCTGCGCGTCCCACCGGTCCATCAGAACGAGCTTGTGCCCCAACTGGATCGAGATGGTCGAGAAGTTCAGCACGGCCGTGTGATAGAGCGGCGAGCCGCAGATGTGCACGTGGTCGTCGTAGGGTGCCAGCCCGAACAGGCTGAAGAACGCCTTGTTCGGAGCGGGGACCTCGTCGGGGTCGGCGCCGGTCAGCGGGCGGCGAACGCCCTTGGGCCGCCCCGTGGTTCCCGAGGTGTAGAGCATCGGCGCGCCGACCGAACGGTCCGACGGCCTGCCGGTATCGGCGGCACCGAGCCACGACACCGGCCGGAAGCCCGGCACCGTGCCGACCGCGAACCGGGCGTTCTCGGGCAGTTCGGCGAGGTCGGCGGCCTCGGCGGCGGTGGCCGCGAACCGCTCGCTGGCCAGGAACGCCGCGGCGTCACTGTCGCCGAGGATGTAGGCGATCTCGGGCGCGGTCAGGTGCCAGTTCACCGCGACGATGTACAGCCCCGCCTGATAGGCGGCGAAGTACGCGGCGATCGCCTCGACGCCGTTGTGCAGCATGCTGACCACGACGTCGCCGGTCCGTAGGCCGATGCCGTGTAGCCCGTTGGCGTAGCGGTTGGCCAGGGTCGCCAATTCTCGATAGGTGATCTCCCTGCCGTCCGGGTCGACGACGGCGATCCGCTCGGGATCCGTCGCGGCGATATTCCACAGTCCGAGGACTTCCGTTGTCTGCTGGCTCACCCCTCGAATTTAGAACGTGTTCTACATGCTGACAAGGGGTTGGAGCCGACGCATTTGTTCGGCATCCGACACCGAGATCAGCATCATCGTCACGCCGGCGTCCTCCCATTCCTTCAGCCGGGAACGGACGTGGGCCTCGTCGCCGAAGATCGCGGTGTCGGTGATCAGCTCGTCGGGCACCGCCGCCGCGGCCTCGGCCTTGCGCCCCGCCTGGAACAGCGCGGAGATCTCGTCGACCTCGGCGCCGTACCCCATCCGCTTGTACACCTGCGCGTGGAAATTCAGCTCGGGCGCTCCCATCCCGCCGATGTAGAGCGCGCTCACCCAGCGCATCCGCTCGATCTCGCCCGCCGGATCGTCGGTGATCACCACCTGCGCGCTCGCCGCGATCTCGAAATCGGCGCGCGACCGACGGGCGCCGGGCCGCGCGAAGCCCTCGTCGAGCCACTCGTTGTACATGCCGGCCAGTCGGGGTGCGTAGTAGATCGCGAGCCAGCCGTCGGCGATCTCAGCGGTCTGCGCGACGTTCTTCGGACCCTCCGCACCCAGCCAGATCGGCAGATCAGCGCGCAGCGGATGCACGATCGGCTTGAGCGGTTTACCGAGGCCGGTCGCGCCGGGGCCCTCGTACGGCAGGCCGTAGTGCTTGCCGTCCGACGTCACCGGGGCTTCGCGGGCGAGCACCTTGCGCACGATGTCGACGTACTCGCGCGTGCGCCGCAGCGGCTGCGCGAAGGGCTGGCCGTACCAGCCCTCCACCACCTGCGGACCGGAGACGCCGAGGCCGAGGACGGCCCGGCCGCCGCTGAGATGGTCCAGCGTGAGCGCGTGCATCGCCGCGGCGGCGGGCGTGCGCGCCGACATCTGCGCGACCGAGGTACCGAGCCGCACCCGCGACGTGGACGAGCCCCACCAGGCCAGTGGGGTGAAGGCGTCCGAGCCCCATGACTCGGCCGCGAACACCGCGTCGAAGCCCGTTTCCTCGGCCGCGATCACCAGCTCGCCCGCGTCGGCGGGGGGCTGTGCGCCCCAGTATCCGAGTTGCAATCCGAATTTCATGATCGGCGCCCTTTCGGCGAATCCTTGCGAGCAGAATAAGAACCTGTTCTACTCGATATCGTGACCCAGGGGAATACCGCAGTGGAAGTATTGAGTGCACCCCTCAGGGTGCAGTTCGACTACACCAGGTCCGTCGGACCCATCATCGGCGCCTTTCTGACCGGACTGCGCGAACGCCGGATACTCGGCGCGCGCGGCAGCGACGGCCGAATACTCGTGCCACCGCCCGAATACGATCCACACACCTGCGAGGCGCTGGCCGACCTGGTCGAGGTCGCGGCGACCGGCACTGTCACGTCCTGGACGTGGGTGTCCGAGCCGCTGCCCGGCCAGCCGTTCGACCGGCCGTTCGCGTGGGCGCTGATCCAGCTCGACGGCGCCGACACGGCCATGCTGCACGCACTCGACGTGACCGATTCCGGCCAACTCAGCACCGGAATGCGGGTCAGTGCCCGCTGGGCCGAGGAGCGCAGCGACCGCATCCAGGACATCGCGTGCTTCGAACCCGGCGAGAGCACCAGCCCCGCCGACTATTCCGAACAAGCACCGATCACCATACTGACCACCCCCGTCGACCTCGACTACAAGCACACCGCCTCCCCCCAGGAGAGCATCTACCTGCGCGGACTCGCCGAAGGCAAGCTCATCGGCGGCCGCTCCGAAGCGGGCGGACGGGTGTACTTCCCGCCGCGCGGCGCCAACCCGACCGACGGCACGCCCACCGACGACCTGGTCGAACTGCCCGACAAGGGCACGGTGACCACCTTCTGCATCGTCAATGTGCCGTTCCTCGGTCAGCGGATCAAGCCGCCGTACGTGGCCGCCTACGTGCTGCTCGACGGGGCCGACATCCCGTTCCTGCACCTGATCCTGGGCTGCGAGGCGAGCGAGGTACGCATGGGCATGCAGGTCGAGGCGGTGTGGAAACCCCGCGAGGAATGGGGCCACACGCTGGCCAACATCGACCACTTCCGGCCCACCGGGGAGCCCGACGCTCCCTACGAGTCCTACCAGCACCACCTCTAGAGAGGCGACGTTGACCACATCAGCATCCTCCGGCAGCGACGCGAGCCTGCCCGAGATCGCGGTGGTGGGCTTCGCCCACGCACCACACGTACCCGAAACCCACGGCACCACCAACGGCGTCGAGATGCTCGTGCCGTGCTTCCAGCAGCTCTACGCCGAGCTCGGCATCACCAAGTCCGATATCGACTTCTGGTGCTCGGGCTCCTCCGATTTCCTTGCCGGACGCGCGTTCTCGTTCATCTCGGCGATCGATGCGATCGGCGCCGTCCCACCGATCAACGAGTCGCACGTGGAGATGGACGCCGCGTGGGCATTCTACGAAGCGTGGGTGAAGCTGCGTTCCGGACAGGCGCAGACCGCACTCGTGTACGGCTTCGGCAAGTCGTCGGCGGGCACGCTGCGCCAGGTGCTGACCATGCAGCTCGACCCCTACCTGGTCGCGCCGCTGTGGCCCGACGCGGTCTCGGTGGCGGGCTTGCAGGCGCGTGCCGGTCTGGATTCCGGCCGGTGGACCGAGCAGGACATGGCAGCTGTTACCGGCGGTGACCTCGGCGCACCCTATGTGGCCGACCCGCTGCGCGCCCACGACATCGCCCCGATCACCGACGGTGCCGCCGCGATCGTGCTCGCGGTCGGCGACCGCGCGCGCGAGCTCTGCGACCGGCCCGCCTGGATCACCGGAATGGCGCACAACATCGACGCCCAGGCATTCGGTGGCCGCGACCTGACCCGCTCCCCCTCCACCACCAAGGCGGCCGCGGCGGCTACCGGCGGCAACACCGCCTTCGACGTCGCCGAACTGCACGCGCCGTTCAGCCACCAGCAGTTGATCCTCGCGGAGGCGATCGGGCTGTCGGCGGACACGCGCATCAACCCGTCCGGCGGCGCGCTCGCCGCCAACCCGATGTTCGCGGCGGGCCTGGAACGCATCGGCTGCGCCGCCCAAGCCATCATGTCCGGCACCGCGAACCGGACTCTCGCTCATGCGACCAGCGGCCCTGCGCTGCAACAGAATCTGGTCGCCGTCATGGAGGTCAAGTGAGCTTCCCCGCAGCGGTGCTCGGCACCGGCCAAACCCATCACGTGACAAAACGCACGGACGTGTCCATGGCGGGCATGTGCCGTGAGGCCATCGATCGTGCACTCGATGACGCGGGTCTGACCATCGCCGACATCGACGCTGTCGTCGTCGGCAAGGCCCCCGACTTCTTCGAGGGCGTCATGATGCCCGAGCTGTACATGGCCGAGGCGCTCGGTGCGGCGGGCAAGCCGATGATCCGCGTGCACACCGCGGGCTCGGTCGGCGGCTCGACCGGCGTGGTCGCCGCCAACCTGGTGCAGGGCGGGGTACACAAGCGCGTCCTCGCCATCGCCTGGGAGAAGCAGTCGGAGTCGAATGCCATGTGGGCGTTGTCGATTCCGGTGCCGTTCACCATGCCGGTCGGTGCGGGCGCGGGCGGCTACTTCGCTCCGCACGTGCGCTCCTACATCCGTCGCTCGAACGCGCCACTGCACATCGGCGCGATGGTGGCGGTGAAGGATCGGCGCAACGGCGCGAAGAACCCTCTCGCGCACCTGCATCAGCCCGACATCACCCTCGAATCGGTGCTGGCATCCCAAATGCTCTGGGACCCGATTCGTTTCGATGAGACCTGCCCGTCGTCGGACGGCGCGTGTGCCGTGGTGATCGGCGATGCCGAGGCCGCGGCGGTGGTCGAGGCCGAAGGCAAGAAGGTGGCCTGGATCCACGGCACCGCGATGCGCACCGAGCCGACCACCTTCTCCGGTCGTGACCAGGTGAATCCGCAGGCGGGCCGGGACGCGGCCGCCGCGCTGTGGCAGGCGGCCGGGATCACCGACCCCCTGGACGAGATCGATGTCGCCGAGATCTATGTGCCGTTCTCCTGGTTCGAGCCGATGTGGCTCGAGAACCTCGGCTTCGCCGCCGAGGGCGACGGCTGGAAACTCACCGACAAGGGCGAGACCGAAATCGGCGGACGCCTCCCGGTGAATCCGTCGGGCGGTGTTCTCTCGTCCAACCCGATCGGCGCCTCCGGTCTGATCCGGTTCGCCGAAGCGGCCAAGCAGGTGATGGGGCGCGCGGGCGAGTACCAGGTACCGAATGCGCGCAAGGCCCTCGGTCACGCGTACGGCGGTGGCTCCCAGTACTTTTCGATGTGGGTCGTGGGAAGCGAGCGTCCGGCATGAAGTTCACCGTCGGTGTCGCACTGAGCCCCTTGGACCAACTCACCGAGCTGGCCAAGACTGCCGAGGAATGCGGGTTCACCTCCATCGGCCTGCCCGACTCGCTGTTCTACATGAAGTCACAGGCCGCCGACTACCCGTACACCCCGGACGGCAGCCGCTTCTGGGGCCCGGAGACGCCGTGGGTCGATCCGCTGATCGCCGCCGCCTCCATGGCGGCGGTCACCACGAAGCTGCGGTTCTACACCAATGTCCTCAAGCTCGGCTCGCGCAATCCGTTGCTGCTGGCCCGGCAGGTCGGCTCGATCGCCAATATGTCGGGCAACCGGTTCGGTTTCGGCATCGGGATCGGCTGGGCACCTGAGGAATTCGAATGGTGTGGGGTTCCCTACGCCCGCCGTGGCGCGCGGGTCGACGAGATGATCGAGGTCATCCGACTCGTCCTCGACGGCGGCATGGTCGAGTTCCACGGCGAGTTCTTCGATTTCGACGAGTTGCAGATGAGTCCGCCGCCGAGCGAGCGGGTGCCGTTCTACATCGGCGGGCACACCGGGCCGGCGCTGCGCCGGGCCGCCCGCATCGGTGACGGCTGGACCTCGGCGATGATGAAGTTCGACGACCTCGTCACCACCATCGGCACGCTGCGCGACCTGCGTGCCGAATACGGCCGGGCCGAGGAGCCGTTCGAAATCCAGTCCGTCTGCATCGACAAGTTCGGTCGCGACGGCTATCAGGACCTGGCCGACGCGGGAGTCACCGACAACATCGTGGTGCCGTGGCTGGCCGACGGTATCGGGTTCGACGGCGAACTCGCCGCCAAGCAGGACTCCCTGCGTCGCTTCGCCGACAAGTACATTGCCGATCCCATCATCGCGAAGGTGCCTCAATGACCACCATCGAACGCACCGCCCGCGCCGCGAGTCTGGCCTCTCAGGCCGCGGTCAAGGCCAAGGACCGCAGCGCGTGGGTAGCCCTGTTCGCCGAGGACGGCATCGTCGAAGACCCCGTCGGCCCCTCGGGTTTCGATCCCGAAGGGGTAGGCCACCGCGGCCACGAGGCAATCGGCGCCTTCTGGGACAAGGCCATCGCCCTCACCGAATCCATCGAATTCCGGTTCGAGGACTCTTTCGCCTGCGGCAAGGAAATCGCTTTCACCGGCCTGATCCGCACCACCATCGGCGGCCATGTCATCGATGCCGAGGGTGTGTTCACCTACAGGGTCGACGCGAAGGGAAAGATCGCCGCCTTGCGCGCCTTCTGGGAAGTAGACCGCGCGGTCGCGACCACGCGCCCCGCATAGCCGAAGCTGTAAGCACGAGAACAGCCCGGGACCTTTCGGTCCCGGGCTGTTCTGGCTGTTACGACTCAGTGCGCGACAGGACAGCCGGCGGGCTTGTAATCGACCGGCAGCTCCTTGATCCCATTGAGCCAACCCGAACGCAAACGTTTCGGATCTCCGATCTGCGTGATATCGGGCAGATGATCAGCAATCGCGTTGAAGATCAGATCGACTTCGAGCCGAGCCAGATTCGCCCCGACGCAGAAGTGGGCGCCGGTGCCGCCGAACGACAGGTGCTGATTGTCGGTGCGGGTGATGTCGAACTTCTCCGGATTCTCGAACACGTCCTCGTCGAAGTTTGCCGAGCGGTACAGCATCACCAGCCGCTGACCCTTCTTGATCTGCACGCCACCGAGTTCGGTGTCCTCGAGCGCGGTGCGCTGGAAGGAGGTCACCGGGGTCGCCCAGCGGATGATCTCGTCCGCCGCCGTGGCGGGGCGCTCCTTCTTGAACAACTCCCACTGGTCGGGGTTCTCCATGAAGGCGATCATGCCGTGGGTGATGGCGTTGCGGGTCGTCTCGTTGCCCGCGACGGCCAGGACGATCACGAAGAAGCCGAATTCCTCCGGCGTGAGGTGCTCGCCGTCAACGTCGGCCTCGATCAGCGTGGTCACCAGATCATCGGCCGGATTGGCCTTTCTGGCCTCGGCCATCTGGTAGGCGTAGCCGAGGATCTCCATCGACGCCGCGACCGGATCGGCGGTGCTGTCCGGATCGTCGTAGCTGGTCATGTCGTTGGACCACTCGAAGACCTTCATCCGGTCCTCCTGCGGCACACCGATCAGTTCCGCGATCGCCTGCAGCGGCAGCTCACATGCCACCTGGGTGACGAAGTCACCGCTGCCGGACTCGAGGGCTCGCTTCACAATGCCTTCGGCACGGGCCGAGAGTTCGGCGCGCAGGCCGTTGATCGCGCGCGGGGTGAAGCCCTTGGCGATCAGCTTGCGCAGCTTGGTGTGCTCGGGGGCGTCCTTGTTCAACAGGACGAAGCGCTGCAGTTCGATCTGCTCGCGCTGGATGTCGTCGTTGAAGCGCGGGATCGCGGTGTTCTCGTAGGTGGAGAACACCTCGCTGCGGCGCGACACCTCTTTGACATCGGCGTGCTTACTCACCACCCAGAAGCCGTCGTCATGGAACCCGCCCACCTCGGGCGACTGCTCGTTCCACCAGATCGGCGCCGTACGACGCAGTTCGGCATACTCCTCGGCCGGAATCCGCTCGGCGTAGATAGCTGGGTCGGTAACGTCGAACCCGTCCGGCAGGTTCGGCCGGGCACCCGTCACAGGGCCGGCGTGGTCGGTGCTCGGATCTACCACCAGATGTCTCCTTCGACAAACTGAAACACGTTCTACAATCATTCAATCACAGGGGTTGCCGCGACGGAAGAACCACGCGGTTTTACCCCGAAGACAAGATCAGAACCTGTTGCAGTTAAGAGGGAGATTCAGATGGGCACACCCGTGATCGTCGAGGCCGTGCGTACCCCGATCGGCAAGCGGCGAGGGCAGCTTTCGGGACTGCACGCCGCCGAACTGCTCGGCCTGGCCCAGCGCGGCCTACTCGATCGGGCAGGCTTGGACCCCGCCGAGGTCGAGCAGGTGATCGGCGGCTGCGTCACCCAGGCGGGCGAACAGTCCAACAACGTCACCCGCGTCGCCTGGCTGCACGCGGGCCTGCCATGGCAGACCGGCGCCACCACGATCGACGCCCAGTGCGGTTCGGCCCAACAGGCCAACCACCTCGTCGCGGGTCTCATCGCCACCGGCGCGATCGACGTCGGCATCGCGTGCGGCGTCGAGGCGATGAGCCGGGTGCCGCTCGGCGCCAATGTCGGCACCGAGGCGGGTCCGCGACGACCCGCGTCGTGGTCGATCGATATGCCCGACCAGTTCGGCGCCGCCGAGCGGATCGCCCGCAGGCGCGGGATCACCCGGTCCGATATCGACGAATTCGGCTTGCGCTCACAGCAGTTGGCGGCCAAGGCCTGGGCCGAGGGCCGCTACGACCGTGAGGTGCTCGCGATCTCGGCGCCGGTGCTCGACAGCGAGGGCGCCGCCACCGGTGAGAAAGTGGAGGTCACCCGCGACCAGGGCCTGCGCGCGACCACCATCGAAGGACTGTCCGCGCTGAAACCCGTCATGGCGGACGGCATCCACACCGCGGGCACCTCGTCGCAGATCTCCGACGGTGCCGCAGCGGTACTGCTGATGGATGAAAGCGTCGCGCGCCGAAAGGGTTTGCGCCCGCGCGCCCGGATTCACACCCAGGTACTCGTAGGCGCCGAACCAGAGTTCCATCTGGACGGGCCGGTACAGGCGTGCACCCGACTGCTCGAGCGCTCCGGAATGACGATTGGCGATATCGATCTTTTCGAGATCAACGAAGCATTCGCGTCCGTCGCACTTTCGTGGGCTTCCGTACATCAACCTGACATGGAACGGGTAAATGTCAACGGCGGTGCGATCGCAATCGGGCATCCGGTGGGCTCTACCGGCTCCCGATTGATCACGACAGCGTTGCACGAGCTCGAACGCACAGGTCAGGGCACTGCCATGGTGCTCATGTGCGCCGGCGGAGCACTCGCGACCGGCACCATCATCGAACGCCTGTAGACTGGTCGGTATCGAAACCGGGCGCCCAGGTTGAACATTCATCCCAGGGCGCCCGGAACGTGTCGTACGCCACAAAGTCACGGGGGGCAGCGAGATGATGAGATGTCAGCTATCTTTGAGCTACCGCGCGGCCATGGTGAAAGAACCCCACGACGGGCACGAACCCGGGTACCCCCGCGCTCCACAAGAGTCGTTGGCGTGACCCGCAAACGCGACCGCCGCCGCCCCTGCACGCAGGTGAGCGTCGGAATTCGTAGAGAAATCCCCGATCAGGCGTAGGTTTTCAGTTACTGAGCCGCTAATATCAATGATACGTATCCGAGATAACGACTGTTAGTACAGTGAAGGGAATTGGGCGGCTCACAATGGCTGATTTCGCGGCGCGGCTGAACAAGCTGTTCGAAACCGTGCATCCCCCGGGGCGCAAGCCGCACACCAACGCAGAGGTTGCGGCTGCGCTGACTGCCTCCGGGCATCCGATCTCGAAGCCGTATCTCTCGCAGTTGCGGTCGGGACAACGAACGAATCCGTCCGATGAGACGGTGGCCGCCCTGGCGAAGTTCTTCAAGGTCAAGCCTGACTACTTCTTCAACGATATTTACGCGGCCAAGATCGATCACGACCTGGAGCTGCTCGCGCAGCTGCAGGGTTACGGACTTCGTCGACTGTCGAGTAGGGCATTCGACCTGTCCGAAGAATCACAGAATCTACTCACCTCGATGGCGGAGAAGCTGCGGGCCAGCGAAGGCTTGCCCGAAATTCCTCCGGACGGAACAGAATAGGATCCACGCAGCGACCGGCCTGACGCACCTGATGGTGTCCTGGGTACGGCCGTAAAAACGTCGGATACGCAGACAACGGGCCTGAGACGGTGGGAAACCACCAGCTCAGGCCCGTTTTCTGTGGGGCACCACTCAGCTCGGCGTAGCGGCGTTCTGCGGTGTGGACTTCGCGGCCGCCACCGCGTTCTCGTACTGACCCGCGAGCGCGAGCACCCAGCCGCGAGGGGATATGCCGGACGGCGGTGCGATCCAGCGCGCGTCGACGAACAAGTCCCCCAACGGATTTCGTGCCCACTCGGCCACCACCGCGGCCCGCTGCGGCACCGAGTTCGGCGGCTCACCGGCCGCCGGGATGACGATGCCGCTGCCCGAGAGCAGATACAGCGCGTCCATCACCTGAGCCATGTGATCGGAAGCCTTCAGCTGTGCCGAGGTGGCGTTCTGTTCGGGCGCGATCACCTCGGGGAACCGGCCGACCATCAACTGGTGCAGCGGCCGGATCTTGCGCAGCAGGACCCTGGCCCGCCACCAGAGTTCGATCACGATCGACACGGCGCCGAGCGCGATCAGCAGCGCCGCGATCTCCCAGGCGGCCCAGCCCCACAGCGGTTCGCCGGGCGGTGTCGGCTCGGCGCGCTGGAAGGCGCGGCCCACATTGGCGACGGCGAGCACCGCGACCAGGGCGGTGCCGGTGATGTAGACGGCGATGCCGCGACCGAGGATGGTCCAGTCCAGGTTGCGCAGACCGGTGGTCACGATGAACACCGCGCCGAGCGCGACGGTGATCCAGCCGAAGGTGAACGACCAGGCCAGGGTGATCGCGATCGCGACCGCGCCGATGCCGTACACGACCATCGCGACCTGGCGCAGATTGCGCCGCGAGACCACCGGCCAGGCGGCCGAGGCCACGACCGAGGTGGCCGTGGTGAACAGGATCCAGGCGGAGATGACGATGCCGGTGGACAGCCAGCCGCTGTGCACACCGCCCTTCATCAGATTGTCGACGGCAACAGCCATCTCGGGAATGGCGACGGTGACCGCGAGTGCCACGGCGGCGACCGCGACGACGATGGCCACGCGGGCGGTCGTCGCGGGCTTCACCAGCACGCGACCCACTCGCGCACCCGCGGCAACCCAGACCAGCAGGGCTGTCAACCACAGTGTCATCCGAGTGCCTCATCGAATCGAAGGACCGAGACGCCTGCGCCCCGGTTGCTGAATACGCGCAGGCGCGTCATGAGCATGGCCGCGAAGGTCTCGGCTTCCCATTCGGCGAGATCGTCGGCGCCGTCGTCGACGATCTGCGCGTGGGCGCGCTGGCTGAGCATGTAGGCGATCAGATCGTCGCTGACCTCGAGGGTTGTCTCGACCGCGGGCGTGCCTTCGTGGTCGAAGACGATATGGCCCAGCTCGTGCGCGAGCGTGTGATCGCGACTCGGCAGGGCATCGGCGAGCACGATGATGTCGCGATCGGGATAGAACCGGCGCTGACCGCACACGCCGGGGCCGAGATTGGCGCTGGTGATCTCGATTTCGCGATTGCGCTCCACCGCGACGGCGTGCACCACCTCGTCGAGGCTGGTCGCGTCGAAGTCGGCGGCCACCGCGCACACCGCGTCGACGGCGGCCGCGACGCGGCGATAGGACCGGGAGGTGCTCTGGGTCTTGCTCTTACTCATCGAAGATCCCCTCACGACCTCGGTCCGAAGAACTCGGCACGCGCCGCGTTCACCCGCGCTTGGGCGGCCGCGGCACCTTGGAAACTCACTGCGCCCGAACCGGTTCCGGCCAGGGTCAGCGCGATCAGACCACCGATCACCGACAGGAGTTCGGGTTCGGGCAAGCCGCTGTTGTCACTGGTCGGCTTGACCTCGTGGTTCGGCTTGGCCGCCGGTGCCGGTGCCGCCGCGGCGGGCGGGGGCGCGGCGGGGGCAGGCGCCTCGGCGGCGGGCGGTGCCGCGGCCGGAACAGGTACTGCCACAGCGATATTCGGTACACCGGGGATCGCCGGGGCCGGGGGGATCGCGATCGACGGCAGGGCCGGTGCGGCCGGGACCGAAGGGATCGGGATCAGCAGCAACAGCAGGGGCGAGGCCGATCCGACTGCCGCCGAACCGACCGCGGCCGACCCAACGGCAGCCGACCCCGCGCCGGCGGAACCTACCGCCGCGGAGCCCGCAGCAGCGGAACCGACTGCGGCGGAACCTGTTCCGAGAACAGCCGAGCCCGCGCCGAGGGCGGCCGAGCCGGTTCCCGCGGCGGCTGAGCCGACCGCGGCCGAACCGGTGCCGAGTACTGCCGCGGCGGCCGCGGAACCGGTACCGAGAACCGCGGCGGCGCCTGCCGAGCCGGTACCGAGGATGGCAGCCGCGCCCGCGGAACCGGTACCGAGGACTACGCCGAGGCCGGCCGACCCGGTGCCGAGCAGCACGCCGAGTCCGGCCGAGCCGGTACCGAGGACCACGCCCGCGGCTGCCGAGCCCGCACCTGCCGCGGCGGAGCCGACGGCGGCCGAACCGGAGAGGGGGCCGGCGACGTCCTTCTTCGGGACGTCATCGCTGGATCGGCCGGGGATGGCGAGGGGGGTCCATTCACCTTCGTCGGCGACCGGGGCACCCGACTGCGGGTTACCCGGCGCGATCTCCGGGGTCGGGTTGTTCCCCTGCCCGCTGCTCCCGGTGCCGGGCGCCTGCGCGGCGGGTGTCGGCGGTTTCTCCGGGGCGGCCATGGCGATGGCCGGCCCTAACAGCGCACAACCGGCCAGCACGCTCGCAGCGGCAAATACACGCAACACGCGACCAATGGCCATGCGCTAGATCATCCCCTTAGTTTTTCAGCGCAGAATTACCCCCGGTCGCGACACATTCCGGGATCGACGAACAGTAGCCCATAGTAAACCCAGGGCTTCGAGCCCGCAGCAGAGAGCAAGAGTCGTCCAGCCCCCTGGACGTGTGTGAAATGCCATAAGCGCAGGCCGGGGACCCCTCCCCGGCCACCCGCCACGAAGTTTGCTACGCGCCGTACACCGGCTCCGGCGGAGTGCTCTTCTCGATCAGTTCCTTGACGACCGGACCCAACTCGGCGGGGTTCCAGCGGGCGCCACGATCGACCGGAGTCCCATGCATCCAGCCCTGCGCCAGCGCGACCTTTCCGCCTTCTACCTCGAACATCCGGCCGGTCACCCCGGCGGATTCCGTGCTGCCGAGCCACACGACCAGCGGTGAGACGTTCTCCGGAGCCATCGCGTCGAAGCCCGCGCCGGGGGCGGCCATGGTGTCGGCGAAGACCGTCTCGGTCATCCGGGTACGGGCCGCGGGGGCGATGGCGTTCACGGTCACGCCGTAGCGCCCGAACTCCGCCGACGCGGTCAGTGTGAGACCCGCGATACCAGCCTTGGCCGCGCCGTAGTTGCCCTGACCGACGCTGCCCTGCAGGCCGGCACCGGAGCTGGTGTTGATCACGCGAGCGTCGACCGGGCGGCCCGCCTTCGACTCGCCCCGCCAGTACTCGGCCGCGTGCCGCATGGTGGCGAAGTGGCCCTTGAGGTGCACGCGGACCACCGCGTCCCACTCGTCCTCGCCGAGGTTGACCAGCATGCGGTCGCGCACGAAGCCGGCGTTGTTGACCAGGACGTCGAGCCCGCCGAAGGTGTCGACGGCCTGGCGGATCAGGCGGCGAGCGCCTTCCCAGTCGGCGACGTCGTCGTAGTTGGCGACGGCCTCGCCACCGGCGGCGATGATCTCGTCGACGACCTGCTGGGCGGGGGTTTCCGTGGTCGCCGCACCGTCGAGCGCGGTGCCGACATCGTTGACCACCACGCGGGCGCCCGCCGCGGCGAAGGCCAGGGCGTGGGCGCGACCGATCCCCCGGCCCGCGCCGGTCACGATCACCGTGCGCCCGGCGCAGATCAACTGGTCATCCATCTGAAACTCCTGTTGTCAGCGGCGATTACGCCGCGAGGTCGGTCTGGGCGGAAGTAACGAGCTAGTTGTTCGCGTTGGCTGCGTCGAGGAAGGCGGGGCGTTCGCCGCCGCCGTGGACGAGTAGGGCGGCGCCGCTGATGTGGGCGGCCAGGGGTGAAGTCAGGAAGAGGGCGGCGTTGCCTACGTCGGCTGGGCGCGCCATTCTGCCCATCGGCACGGTCGCGCCGACGGCGGCGACCCCGTCGGCGTCGCCGTAGTGCAGGTGGCTGAGTTCGGTTTCCACGGGGCCGACGACGACGGAGTTGAGTCGGACTTTCGGGGCCCACTCGACGGCCAGGGAGGTGACCAGGTTGTCCAGGCCCGCCTTGGCCGCACCGTAGGCGGCGGTGCCGGGTGAGGGGCGGTGCCCGCTGACGCTGGTGATCATCACGATCGAGCCGCCCGCGTCCTGTTTCTGCATCAGCGCGTTGGCCTGCTGGGAGATCAACAGGGGCGCGAGCAGATTCAGCTCCACGATCTTGGTGTGGAATTTGGGGCTGGCGGCATCGGCCAGCGCGAACGGCGCGCCACCGGCGTTGTTCACCACATGGTCGATCCGGCCGTGCCTGGCGACGATCTCGGCGAACATGGCCGACACCGCGTCGACGTCGCGCACATCGCAGAGCAGGTGTTCGGTGCTGCGGTCCCCCACCACGATGGGTTCGTCGGCCGGTCTGCGCGCGCAGGTCAGCACCGTCGCGCCCGCGGCGAGGAAGGCCCGGCTGATTCCGGCGCCGACGCCGCGCACACCGCCCGTCACCAAAACGATCTGCTCGGAAAGGTCGATTTCTACAGCCACCGTGTTAACCTACCAAGCAATTGCTTGCTTTGTCTCGGGTTCGCCGAGGCTCCCACGAGGGGACATCGCGATGGGGATAAACCGTCACACCGAAGCCGACGGCGTCGAAGTCGTCACAGTCGACTATCCGCCGGTCAACGCCCTGCCCTCGGACGGCTGGTTCGCGCTGGCCGAGGCCGTCAGGGCAGCGGGCCGCAACCAGGAGACCCGGGTGGTCGTGCTGCGCGCGGAAGGCCGCGGGTTCAACGCGGGCGTCGACATCAAGGAGATGAACGCCGACTCCGGCCATACCGCGCTCATCCGCGCCAACCACGGCTGCTTCGAGGCCTTCGCCGCGGTCTACGACTGCGAGGTGCCGGTGGTCACCGCCGTGAACGGCTTCTGCCTCGGCGGTGGCATCGGCCTGGTCGGTAATTCCGACGTCATCGTCGCCTCCGACGACGCCACGTTCGGTCTGCCCGAAGTGGACCGCGGCGCGCTCGGTGCCGCCACGCACCTGTCCAGACTGGTCCCCCAGCACCTGATGCGCACCATGTTCTACACCGCGGGCAAGCTCACCGCCCAGCAGTTGCACCACTTCGGCTCGGTGTACAAGGTGGTGCCGCGCGCCGAACTCGACGCTGCCGCAATGGAAGTCGCGAAGAACATCGCGAACAAGGACGGCCGCGTGATCCGGGCCGCCAAGCGCGCGCTCAACGGTATCGACGTGCAGGACGTGCATCGTTCCTACCGCTACGAACAGGGCTTCACGATGGAGCTCAACCTCGCCGGTGTCGCCGACGAGATCAGGGCGCGCTTCGATGACGATCTCGCCGCGCAGAAGAAGGAGAGCTGACCGCCATGCGCGACAAGAGAATGACCCTCGATGAGGTGGTCGGCGAGCTGCGCAGCGGCATGACCATCGGGATCGGCGGCTGGGGTTCGCGGCGTAAACCGATGGCGCTGGTACGCGCGCTGCTGCGCTCCGACGTCACCGACCTCACCGTGGTCACCTACGGCGGCCCCGATCTGGGTCTGCTGTGCTCGGCGGGCAAGGTCCGCAAGGCCTACTACGGGTTCGTGTCGCTGGATTCGGCGCCGTTCTACGACCCGTGGTTCGCGAAGGCCCGCACCGAGGGTGCGATCACCGTGCGCGAGATGGACGAGGGGATGGTGAAGTGCGGGCTGCAGGCAGCCGCGGCGCGACTGCCGTTCCTGCCGATCCGGGCCGGGCTCGGGTCGTCGGTGCTCGACTTCTGGGAGGGTGAGCTGAAGACCGTCGCGTCGCCCTATCCCGCCGCTGACGGTCGGATCGAAACGCTGGTCGCGATGCCCGCGCTGAATCTCGACGCGTCGTTCGTGCATCTCGATCTGGCCGACAAGCACGGCAACGCCGCTTACACGGGCGTCGATCCGTACTTCGACGATCTGTACTGCCTGGCCGCGCAGCGCCGTTATGTCTCGGTGGATCGCCTCGTCGAGACCGAGGAACTGGTGAAAGCCGTTCCACAGCAGTCGATCATCCTCAACCGCATGCTGGTCGACGGTGTGGTCGAGTCGCCCGGCGGTGCGCACTTCACCTTCTCCGGCAGCTACGGCCGCGACGAGAAGTTTCAGAAGCACTATGTGGCGGCCGCGAAGACGCCGGAGTCGTGGGCCGAGTTCAAGGCTCGTTACCTCGACGTCTCCGAAGACGAATACCAGTCCGCCGTCGCCACTTTCGCCGAGGAGCAGCAGCTATGAATTCCGCAGTGCAGAGTGGGCCCACCACGCGTGCCGAGGTCTGTGTCGTCGCGGCGGCGGAGATCTTCCGTGGGGCGGGCGAGATCATGGCGAGCCCGATGTCGACGATCACCACCATCGGCGCGCGACTGGCCCGGCTCACCTTCGAACCCGATCTGCTGCTGTCCGACGGTGAGGCGCTGTTCTTCGCCGAGGTGCCCGCCATCGGCGCGAAAGCTCCTGTCGAGGGCTGGATTCCGTTCTCGCGGGTGTTCGATGTGGTCGCCGCAGGCCGTCGTCATGTGGTGATGGGTGCGAATCAGATCGATCGGTTCGGGAACCAGAATCTGTCGGCCTTCGGTCCGTTGCAGCAGCCGTCGCGCCAGATGTTCGGTGTGCGTGGCGCGCCAGGCAACACCATCAACCACGCGACCAGCTACTTCGTGCCCCGGCACAACAACCGGGTATTCGTCGACAAGGTCGACATCATCTCCGGAATCGGCTACGACAGAATCGATCCCGAGAATCCGGCGTACCGCTTCCACCATCTGCACCGCGTGGTGACCAACCTGGGTGTGTTCGACTTCAACGGCCCCGACCACACCCTGCGCGCACTCTCGCTGCACCCTGGCGTGAGCGCGGCCGAGGTCGCTGAGAACACCTCGTTCGAGATCGCCGAGCTGGGTACCGCGGGCGAGACCCGGCTGCCCACCGAGGAAGAGCTGCGGATCATCCGCACCGTGCTCGACCCCAAGGGTTTCCGCGAGAAGGAAGTTGCGGCGTGAGCGGGCGTTTGCGGACTCCACTGACCGAACTGGTCGGCATCGAGCACCCGATCGTGCAGACCGGGATGGGCTGGGTCGCCGGGCCCAGGCTGGTCGCGGCCACCGCCAACGCGGGCGGACTCGGCATTCTCGCCTCGGCGACCATGACTTTCGAGGAGCTGGAAGCGGCGGTCGCCAAGACCAAGTCGCTCACCGACAAGCCCTTCGGCGTGAACATCCGCGCCGACGCCACCGATGCCGCCGAGCGCATCGAACTGCTCATCCGTGAGCGGGTTCGGGTCGCGTCGTTCGCGCTGGCGCCGAAGAAGGAACTCATCGCGCGGCTCAAAGATGCCGGTGTCGTGGTTGTTCCGTCGATCGGAGCGGCCAAGCACGCGGTGAAGGTGGCGTCATGGGGTGCCGACGCGGTGATCGTGCAGGGTGGTGAAGGCGGCGGTCATACCGGCCCGGTCGCCACCACGCTGCTGCTGCCGTCGGTGCTCGACGCGGTCGACATTCCGGTGATCGCGGCGGGCGGCTTCTTCGACGGTCGCGGTCTCGCCGCCGCGCTGTCCTATGGTGCGGCGGGCGTCGCGATGGGCACCCGTTTCCTACTCACCCAGGAGAGCACCGTCCCCGAGGCGGTGAAGCAGGAGTATCTGGCTCGCGGCCTGCAGGACACCGTGGTGTCGGTGAAGGTCGACGGCATGCCGCATCGGATGCTCAACACCGAACTGGTGACCAAGCTCGAGCACTCCGGTGGCTGGCGAGGTCTTTCGGCGGCGGTGTCGAACGCGGCCAAGTTCAAGTCGATGACCGGCATGAAGTGGTCGACCCTGGCCCGCGACGGCCTGGCGATGCGAAAGACCAAGGACCTCAGTTGGTCTCAGGTCGTGATGGCCGCGAACTCGGCCATGCTGACCAAGGCCGGTCTCGTCGAGGGCCGCACCGACGCGGGCGTGCTGCCCGCGGGCCAGGTCACCGGCATCATCGACAGCCTGCCGACCGTGGCGGAACTGATCGACCAGATCGTCACCGACGCGGTGGCCCGCATCGCGGCGGTCAATGCGTTGACCAGCGAGCCCGCCACCGAAACTCACTGACCGATCGAGGCTCCCCGACAGGTCATCGCGGTGTCACGCTGACTCGGTTGTCGTGGAATACCGCGCCGCCGCCGTAGTCCGAATCACGTTCGGCGATCGTGGCATTCACGGTGGTACCGCCGCTGAACTTGGCCCAGCGAGCTTTGGTGGTACCCGCGACGCCGGGCCGCACCCGGTCCGACACCTCGGCGACTGCCTCGAAGGAGCCGCGAGCATTGGACACGACCACGGCGGCACCATCGACGATGCCACGCGCGATGGCGTCATCGGGGTGCAGGGTGATGCTGGATTCACCTGCTCTGCGGCGTAATTCGGGGTTGGAGCCGAAGGTGCTGTTCAGGAAGTAGTGCGAGGCGGCGGAGATCAGCACCAGACCGTCGCCGGCGTCGGCGGGGGGTGTGTAGTCCGGCATGCGGTCGTGACCTGCCGATTCCGCCCTGGTGGACACGAATTGGAGTTTGCCTTCAGGGACCGGACCGGCCTGCACCTTCAGGAACCCGTCCGCACGAAGACGTTCGAGGTCGAAGCCCTTGAGCAGTTGTGCGGCCAGTTCCTCGTCGGAGTCGTAGAGCGCGGGCTCTGTGAGACCGAAGTGCTGGGAGAGTCGACGGAAAGTCTCTGTGGTGGAGAGGCATTCGCCGGGCGGCTCGACGGCCGGTTCGTTCCAGATCAGATAGAGGTGCCCGTAACCCGCGAGCACATCGAGGTGTTCGGGCTGCATCGTGGCGGGCAGGACGATGTCGGCGTAGTCGACGGTGTCGGTGCCGAAGTGCTCGAGGACCACGGTGAACAGGTCTTCGCGCGACAGCCCCTCGATCACGCGACGCTGATCGGGATTCGAACCGACCGGATTGGCCCCGATCACGAACAGCGCCTTGACCGGTGGCCCTTCGGTCTCGAGCAGCGCTTCGCCGAGGCGGGTCATCGACAGTGTGCGGACCGGGTGCGGCAGCAGGTCATCGCGATGCAGTGCCGCCTCGTCGAGCCGGAAGTGCCCGCTCGTCGAATAGTGCAGTCCCCCACCTGGTATCGCCCAGTCGCCGGTGACGCCGGGCAGGCATCCCAGCACCCGTAGCGCCATCCCGCCGCCCGCATGCCGCTGCATGCCTTGCGACGCGCGGATGGCAGTCGGCCTGGTGCGCGCGATCCGCTCACCGAGCGCGATGATCTGCTCTTCCCGCAAACCCGTGATCGCGGCGACTCGCTCAGGCGTGAATTCCTCGATGCGATCCCGGAATTCGGGCCAGCCCTCGGTGTGCTCGGCGATGTACTCGGAATCCTGTGCGCCCAGCGAGACCACCACGTGCAGCAGGCCGAGCGCCAGCGCCGCATCGGTGCCGGGCAGCGGGGCGAGGTGTTCGTCGCAACGTTCGGCGGTCTTGGTACGAATGGGGTCGATGGAGACCAGGTAGGCGCCACTGTCCTGGATGAATTTCCACAGGTGGTGACCGGAGCTGAGCGGGTTGGTGCCCCACAGCAGGATCAGCTTCGACTTCGCGAAATCCTCGGGATCCATGCCGCCGGAGGTGCCGAGGGTATAGCGCAGGCCCGCGCCACCCGCGACCGAGCAGATGGTCGGCGCGTGGTGCGAGGCTCCGAGCAGGTTGAACATCCGGCGCCCCGGAAGACCTTCCAGCCCTTGGATATAGCCGAGGCTGCCGGTCCCGTGGAACGGCCAGACCGCCTCACCGCCGAATTCGTCGATGATGCCGGTGACCCGCGTGGCGATCTCGTCGAGCGCGGTGTCCCAGCTGATCCGCTCGAACTGCCCCGACCCCTTCGGCCCGACCCGGCGCATCGGATACCGGAGCCGGTCCGGCGCACCGACCTGCTCGAGATACCGGTTCACCTTCACACACAGCGCACCGCGCGTGACCGGATGTTCCTTGTTCCCCCGGAGCCCGGTCGCAACCCCGTCCTCGACGGTCACCACCCACGAGCACGCGTCGGGGCAATCGAGCGGGCATGCGCCGAGCACCTTCACCAGGCCATCGTAGGCCGGAGGAACATCACCCGTCGGAGGTGGCATCGCTGCCGGAACCCGCAGATCTAGGCGCCGAGCCGCTCGATGATGGTCACGTTGGCCGTGCCGCCACCCTCGCAGATGGTGAGCAGGCCGTAGCGGCCGTTCACGCGCTCGAGCTCGTGCAGCAGGGTGGCGAACAGTTTCGCACCCGTCGCGCCGAGCGGATGGCCCAGCGCGATGGCCCCACCGTTGACGTTCACCTTCGCCGGGTCGGCGCCGATCTCCTTGATCCAGGCCAGCACCACCGGCGCGAAAGCCTCATTGATCTCGATGACGTCCATGTCGTCGATGGTCAGCCCGGTCTTCTCGAGCGCCCACTGCGTCGCCGGGATCGGGGCGCTGAGCATGAAGATCGGGTCCGCGCCGCGTGCACTCACATGGTGGATCCGGGCGCGCGGGGTGAGGCCGTATTCCGCGACCGCCCATTCCGAGGCGAGCAGGGTCGCGCTGGCACCGTCGGAGATCTGGCTGGCGACGGCGGCGGTGAGCGGGCTGCCCTCGCTCAGCGGCTGCAGGGTCGCCATCTTCTCGAGACTGGTCTCGCGCGGGCCCTGGTCGACCGTGAAGTCACCGACCGGCACGATCTCGGCCTCGAAGCGGCCTTCGGCAATGGCCGCGCGAGCGCGTTCGTGGCTGCGCAGCGCCCACTGCTCCATGTCCTCGCGGGTGATGCCCCACTTCTCGGCGATCAGTTCGGCGCCGCGGAACTGCGAGACCTCGCCGGTGCCGTAGCGGGAGTCCCAGCCGGTGGCGCCGACGAACGGGGAGTCGAAGCCGTATTCCTTGCCCGCCAGCATGGCCGCCGAGATCGGGATGGCGCTCATGTTCTGCACGCCGCCCGCGACGATCACCTCGGCGGTGCCGCTCATGATGGCTTGGGCGCCGAAGTTGATCGCCTGCTGGCTCGACCCGCACTGCCGGTCGACGGTGACGCCGGGAACCTCTTCCGGGTAGCCCGCGGTCAGCCACATGGTGCGACCGATATTGCCCGCCTGCGGACCGACGTTGTCCACGCAGCCGACGATCACGTCGTCGACGACGGCGGGGTCGATCCCGGTGCGCTCGATGAGCCCGCGCAGGGCGGCGGCGCCGAGGTCGGCCGGGTGCACGCCGGCCAGCGCGCCGTTGCGCTTGCCGACCGCGGTACGCACCGCATCGATCACATAGGCCTGCCGCAACGGGGTGTAGGGGCGGCGCTCGGCGGGTGCGGTCATCGAAGACTCCTAGTGCGTGGTGCTCCCGGGCAGGGTGAGCCCGTCGAGCACGATGGTGAGATATTGCTGGGCAAGGTTTTTCACGGTGATCGGGCCGCCGGGGGTGTACCAGCGCACGGCCACCCACACGGTGTCGCGCAGGAAGCGGAACGCTAGTTCCACGTCGAGTTCGGGCCGGAAGCTGCCGTCGGCGACACCGGCGGCGAGCACCCGGCGCCACAGATCGCGGAACTCGATATTGAAGTCGCGGATGTAGGCGAACCGTTCTACATCGCGCAGGTTCTTGGCCTCGGCCTGGTAGATCGCGACTGCGGCGTGGTGTCGGTCGAACGCCTCGTAGGAGGCGATTACCAAGGCCTCCAAGGTGTCTCGCGAACTCAGCGACGCGGCCGCGATCTCGCGGTAGCGGCCGAACAGGTCGTCGAGGAAGCCGCGCAGGATCTCGTCGACCATCGACTCCTTGGAGTCGAAGTGGTGGTAGAGACTGCCCGACAGGATGCCCGCCGAGTCGGCGATGTCGCGCACCGTGGTGGCACGCATGCCGCGTTCGGCGAACAGGCCTGCGGCGAGGTCGAGCAGCTCGGCGCGGCGGGTGCGTTTCACGGTGTCGGGTGCGGTCACACTCGTCATCGTACAACCAAGCACTTGCTTGGTTCAGCTGAACCCGCCGCGGCGATCATGCGCGCTGACTGCTCACCGAGACAACCTCGCCGGTCAGATACGAGGTGTAATCACTGGCCAGCATGGCGATCGTTGCCGCCACTTCCCATGGTTCGGCGGCGCGACCGAAGGCCTCGCGCTCGCTGAGCGAGTCGAGCAATTCGGCCGAGCTCACCTTGTCCAGGAACGGATGGCGGGCGATGCTCGGCGCGACGGCATTGATCCGCACGCCGAATTCGGCGGCTTCGACCGCGCTGCACCTGGTCAGCGCCATCACGCCCGCCTTCGCGGCGGCGTAGTGCGCTTGGCCGTGCTGGGCGCGCCAGCCGAGGACGGAGGCATTGTTGACGATCACGCCGCCGTGGCCTGCGCCACGGAAGTAGCCGAGGGCGGCACGGGTGCAGCGGAACGTGCCGGTGAGGGTGATGTCGAGAACCTGGTCCCACTGCGCGTCGGTCATGTCGACCACCGGGGTCTCACCGCCGAGGCCGGCGTTGTTGACCATGATGTCGATCCGGCCGAGTTCCGCCGCGGCAGCGCTGATCAGCTGGTTGACCTGGCCGGTGTCGCGGACGTCACAGACCACGGCACCGACCTTCTGCTCCGGGAATTCCTTCGACAGCACCTCGGCGGTTTCGGTCAGACGCCGTTCGTGCCAATCGGAGACGACGACATCGGCACCTTCCTGGAGAAGCCTGCGCGCGGTGGACGACCCGATACCGGTGCCCGCCGCCGCGGTGATCACGGCCTTGCGGCCGGTCAGCAGTCCGTGCCCGGGAATCGGCGCCGGAGCGACCGACAGGGGGGAATTCTGCTCGGTCACGGGCGCGCCTCTCGCGGCAGGCCGAGCACACGCTCGGCGATGATGTTGCGCTGCACTTCGTTCGAACCTCCATAGATCGTGTCGGCGCGGCTGAACAGGTACAGCCGCTGCCATGCGGTCATGTCGTCGGGGCCGAGGACCAGTCCTGCCGCACCCTGAACGGCCATCGCCAGTTCGCCGAGGTCGCGATGCCAGTTGGCCCACAACAACTTCGACACCGAGGCGCCGCCGTCGTCGCCTTCGCTCATGGTGCGCAGCGCGTGCGCGCGCAGCACCCGCAGACCGACCCAGGCGCGATCGAGGCGATCGGCGATCAGCGGGTCGTCGGCGGCGCCGGTGCGCCGCGCCAGGTCTTCGATGTCGGAGAGTTCGCGCGCGAAGCGGATCTGCTGGCCGAGGGTGGAGATGCCGCGTTCGAAGGTCAAGGTGCCCATGGCGATTGGCCAGCCGTCACCCGGTTCGCCGACGACCAGGTCCGCGTCGGTGACCGCGTTGTCGAAGAACACTTCGTTGAATTCGGAAGTGCCGGTGAGCTGTTCGATCGGCCGCACCTCGATGCCCGGCTGGTTCATCGGGACCAGCAGATACGACAAGCCCTTGTGCCTGCTCGAGCCGCGCTCGGTGCGGGCGATGACGAAACACCAGTCGGCGACGTGCGCGAGGGACGTCCAGATCTTCTGACCGTTGATCACCCACCTGTCGCCTTCCAGGCGCGCCGTGGTGCTGACCGCGGCGAGGTCGGAGCCCGCGCCCGGTTCGGAATAGCCCTGGCACCACAGCTCGCCGACCGAGCGGACGCCGGGAAGGAAGCGCTGCTTCTGTTCCTCGGTGCCGAAGGCCAGCAGTGTCGGGCCGAGCAGTTCCTCACCCACGTGCGAGACCCGCGCGGGAGCGTCGGCCTTCGCGTATTCCTCGTGGAAGATCACCTGCTGGCGCACACTCGCATCGCGACCGCCGTATTCGACCGGCCAGCCGAGGCAGGTCCAACCCGCCTGGGCGAGGTGGCGGTCCCACGCCAACCGCTCTTCGAAGAATTCGTGCTCACGGCCAGGGCCGCCGGTTCCACGCAGGTCAGCGAACTGGCCCGAGAGATTTTCGGCAAGCCAATCGCGTATTTCCGCGCGAAACTCCGCGTCGGAGGTCGCGGTATCGGAATCTGAGGTCTGGATCACGCCCACCTCGGTAGGATAACCTACCAAGCACTTGCTTTGTTGGCTGCTTCGCCAAGAACAGCGACCGCACTACGGTGAGGACCCCGTGACAACCCCTGCACACACCACCCCGCAGGCGCTGCGACACATCGCCGCGGCGCATCCGGACGAGCCCGCCCTGCTCGACGGCCCGACCCGCCTGACCTGGACCGAGCTGCTCGACCAGGTCCGCATCGCCGCGCGCGCCCTGATCGCCCGCGGCATCGCGCCCGGCGACCGGGTCGCGATGTGGGCGCCGAACACCCACCACTGGGTGGTCGCCGCGCTGGCCGCGCATTCCGTCGGGGCCGCGCTGGTGCCGTTGAACACCCGATATGTGGCGGCCGAGGCTGTCGACGTGCTGGCCCGCGTCGACGCGAAGGCGTTGTTCGTCGCCGGTCCGTTCCTCGGCCGCGATCGGGCGGCCGAACTCGCGGCCGCGGCGCCGGAACTCGGTATCGGGACTGTCGTTGTCATCCCGGTCGAGGCATCCGCGAGCGCGGCGGCCGGCACGACTCTGACCTGGGACGAGTTGATTGGACAGGCCGCGACCGTCTCCGCCGAGACCGGCGAGGAGCGGGCCGCGCAGGTCTGTCCCGACGACATCTCCGACATCCTGTTCACCTCCGGCACCACCGGCCGCAGCAAGGGCACCCTCGTCGCGCACCGGCAGGCGCTGAGCGTGGTCCGCGCCTGGGTCGAGTGTTCGACCCTGCGCGCGGGCGACCGGTATCTGATCATCCCCCCGTTCTTCCACAACTTCGGTTACAAGGCGGGCATTCTCGCGTGCCTGGTCACCGGGGCCACGATCGTGCCGCAGGCCACCTTCGATGTGCCCGCCGCACTGGCGCTCATCGAGTCCGAGCGGATCACCGTGCTCACCGGTCCGCCGACCATCTACCAGACCATCCTCGAGCATCCCCAGCGTGCCGAGCGCGACCTGTCCTCGCTGCGCGTGGCGGTGACCGGCGCGGCAACAGTGCCGGTGGTACTGATCGAGCGGATGCGCGACGATCTCGCCTTCGAGGTCGTCATCACCGCCTACGGCCTGTCCGAGACGGCCGGTTTCGGCACCATGTGCCGCCCCTCCGACGACGCGGCCACGATCGCCAACACCTGCGGCGGGCCGATCGCCGACTTCGAACTGCGCCTGTCCGAGGCCGGTGAGGTGTTGCTGCGCGGCCCGAACGTGATGCTGGGCTACCTCGACGATCCCGAGGCCACCGCCGAGGCCATCGACGCCGACGGGTGGCTGCACACCGGCGACATCGGCATCGTCGACGAGCGCGGATACCTGAAGATCACCGACCGGCTCAAGGACATGTACATCACCGGTGGGTTCAACGTGTATCCCGCCGAGATCGAACAGACCCTGGCCAGGCTCGACGGTGTCGCCGAATCGGCGGTCATCGGCGTGCCCGACGAGCGGATGGGCGAGGTCGGCAAGGCCGTCGTCGTGCGCCGGGCAGGCTCGACGCTGACCGCGGACGAGGTGATCGCCTTCGCCGCAGCCACATTGGCGAATTTCAAAGTGCCCAGGCTCGTCGAGTTCCGCGACCAGCTGCCCTACAGCGCCGCGGGCAAGGTGCTCAAGCGTGAGCTACGTGAGGAGAAGTCGTGAGTTCCGAAACCGAGACCGAGGTCGTCACCTATGCGGTGCGCGGATCGGTCGCCGTCGTCACCATGAACCGGCCCGACTTCCGCAACGCGCAGAACTCGAAGATGACCTACGCCCTCGACGCCGCCTTCGTGCGGGCCGTCGAGGATCCCGAGGTCAAGGTGATCGTGTTGGCGGGCAACGGAAAACACTTCAGCGCCGGGCACGACATCGGCACGCCGGGTCGCGACCACGATGTGCACTACGAGAACAAGGCCGCGCTGTGGTGGGACCACCTGGACCGTCCCGGCGGTGATCAGCGGTTCGCGCGCGAGTCCGAGGTGTATCTCGGCATGTGCAGGCGCTGGCGGGAGATACCCAAGCCGATGGTGGCGATGGTCCAGGGCGCGTGCATCGCGGGCGGGCTGATGCTGGCCTGGGTGTGCGACCTGATCGTCTGCTCCGACGACGCGTTCTTCTCCGATCCTGTTGTCCGGATGGGCATTCCGGGGGTGGAGTACTTCGCGCACCCGTGGGTGATGGGTCCGCGCGCGGCCAAGGAGTTCCTGTTCACCGGTGATCGGTTCGGGGCGGCGCAGGCCAAGGAGTGGGGCATGGTCAACCGGGTCGTGCCGCGTGCCGAGCTCGAGGCCGAGGTGATGGGGCTCGCCGAGAAGATCTCCGCCATGCCGCAATTCGGGTTGGCGCTCACCAAGAAGGCCGTCAACCAGGCCGAGGATCTGATGGGCATGCGCAGCGGCATGGACTCGGTCTTCGGGCTGCACCATTTCGCACACGCGCACAACGCCGAGGTCGGCGCCGATTCCCTGGGCGGGATGAACGCTCGCTCGATGAAGAGCGCCGCCACCACCGAACAGAACGGGACGAAGTAAGTGGATCTCGAGATCGACCCGGCTGCCCGGGAATTCCAGCTGGAGGTGCGCGAGTTCCTCGCCGCCAACGTCCCGTCCGCGCCGTTGCCGTCGATGGATACGGCGGAAGGGTTCGCCGCGCACCGGGAATGGGAGGCGAAACTCGCCGAGGCACGGCTGTCCGCGGTCTCGTGGCCGCGCGAGTTCGGTGGACGAGACGCGACGATCCTCGAATGGGTGCTGTTCGAGCAGGAGTATTACGCCGCCGGTGCACCGGGGCGGGTCGCGCAGAACGGCATCTTCCTGCTCGCGCCGACCCTCTTCGAGCACGGCACCCCCGAGCAACTGGCGCGGATCCTGCCGCGGATGGCGCGCGGTGACGACATCTGGGCGCAGGCCTGGTCCGAGCCCGAGGCGGGCAGCGACCTCGCGAGCCTGCGTTCGACCGCTCGGCGCACCGAGGGCGGCTGGCTGCTCAACGGCCAGAAGACGTGGAGCTCCCGCGCGTCCTTCGCCGATTGGGCATTCGGGCTGTTCCGCAGCGATCCCGAGGCGCAACGTCACCACGGGCTGACCTACGTGATGTTCCCGCTCACCGCCGAGGGTGTGAGCGTGCGGCCGATCCCCCAGCTCGACGGCGAACCCGGCTTCGCGGAGATCTTCCTCGACGATGTCTTCGTGCCGGATCACGATGTGATCGGCGGGGTGAACGAAGGCTGGCGGGTCGCGATGGCGACCTCGTCCAACGAGCGCGGCCTGTCCCTGCGCAGCCCCGGCCGATTCAGCGCCACCGCGCAGCGGCTCGTCGACCTGTGGACCGAGTCCACCGAACCCAGCGACACCGCCGCCCGAAACGCGGTGGTAGACGCCTGGATCGGCGCCGAGTCCTATCGCCTGCACACCTTCGGCACCGTCACCCGCCTCCAAGACGGTGGCCAGCTCGGCGCGGAGTCGTCGATAACCAAGGTGTACTGGTCCGAGCTCGACATCGCGATGCACGAGACGGCGCTTGACCTGCTCGGTGCGGCCGCCGAACAGCGCAGCACCTGGACCGACGGCTACCTGTTCTCCCTCTCCGGCCCGATCTACGCGGGCACCAACGAGATCCAGCGCAACATCATCGCCGAACGCATCCTCGGTCTCCCTCGCGAGAGCAAGCGATGAACGCGCACGTCAATCCAGGAGGTGTGCGATGAGATTCGCGCTCAGTACCGAACAGCTCGACTTCGCCGCCGAGGTGCGCAAGATTCTCGATGCCGGACAGGTGCCCGCGGCGGTGCGCGCGTGGGCCGGTGGTGACACCGGCAAGGGGCGCGCGCTGCTGCGGCAGATCGCCGAGATGGGTGTCTTCGGCTTGCTCGTCGACGAGAAGTACGACGGGGCGGACGCGACCACCGTCGATCTGGTCGTCGCGCTGATCGAACTCGGGCGCGGCGGCGTGCCAGGACCCGTGATCGAATCCGCCGCCGTGATCCCGGCACTGCTGCAACGTCTTCCGGATGACGCACCCGCGCAGCGCTGGTTGCCCGCGCTCGCGAGCGGCGAGGCGCTGGGCACCATCACCTTCGAGCCCCAGCGCGGCATCGCCCTCGACGCCGATATCGCCGAGCCGGTACTCGTCGCCGCCGACGGTCGACTGGCACTCGGCGTGCTGTCCTCCGATGTCGAGACCAGCGCAGGAGCGAGTTCGGTGACCTCGATCGACCCCGCCCGCAGGCTGTTCCGGGTCACCGCCGACGAGTTGATCGCCGAGGGCTCCGAGGTCGAAGCGGCCATCGACTATGCCTTCGACAGCGGTGTCCTCGCCTGTGCCGCACAGCTTCTCGGTGCGGGTCGAGCGATTCTCGAGCAGACCACCTCCTACGCCAAGCAGCGCAAGCAGTTCGGTCGGGCGATCGGCGAATTCCAGGCGGTGAAGCAGCAACTCGCCGATGTGCTGATCGCGTTGGATCTGGCCGAACCGCTGGTGTACCGCGCTGCGCTCACCCTGGATTCGACCGACCGCGCCCGTGACGTCTCCGCGGCCATGGTGGCCTGCGGTGACGCGGCTCATCGCGCCGCACGCGCCGGCCTTCAGGTGCACGGCGCCATCGGCTACACCGCGGAATTCGACCTCTCGCTGTGGCTGACCAAGGTCGCCGCCCTGCGGACCGCTTGGGGCACAGCCGATTTCCACCGCGCCAGAATCGCCGCCGCCCTACGCGCCGCCGTCGCAGCGGTCTGAGGAGGAACCCATGTCATCTGATGAACTGCTCGAATTCCGTACTTCCGTGCGGGCCTTGCTCGGCAAGCACGCCACGCCTGCCGCGCTGCGCGAGGCCATGGACACCGACCTCGGATACGACCCGAAGTTGTGGCGGATGCTGTGCGAGCAGGTCGGGGTAGCCGCGCTCGCGGTGCCGGAGCAGTGGGGTGGCGCGGGGGCCGGGCTCGTCGAATCACTCATGGTCGTCGGCGAATTGGGGCGCACGCTGAGTGGGGTGCCGATGCTCGGGTCGGCGGTACTCGGGGTGCAGGCCGTTCTGCTGGCCGACGACGAGCAGTCCTGCGCCCGGCTGTTGCCCGATCTGGCGGATGGGTCGCGCACGGCGGCCCTGTGCTGGGCCGGCGCCGATGGCTGGGATTCGACGGGAGTTGGCGTGAGCGACGGGAAGCTCAGTGGCGCAGCCTATTACGTACTACACGGCGCGCAGGCTGACCTGCTGTTGGTGCTGACCGATGACGGACTGTTCGAGACAACGGCCGACGCCCCCGGCGTGACCGTCACCGCGACACCCGCACTCGACCCCACCCGCACACTCGCCACCATCACGTTCACCGATGCCCCCGCCACCCGGATCGGCACCGGTGAGCCAGCGGTACTGCGCCGCCGATTGCGCGAAATCGCCTGGGCGGCAATGGCTGCCGAGCAGGTCGGCGCGGCGAGGCGCTGCCTGGAGATGACGGTCGAATACACCGCGTCGCGCGTGCAGTTCGGTCGTCCGATCGGCAGCTTCCAGGCGCTCAAGCACCGGATGGCCGATATGTACGTGCTGGTCGAGTCGGCCGACTCGGCCGCACAGGCCGCCGCCAAGGCCGTCGCCGAGAACAGCCCATCGGCCGCCGAAGACGCCTGGGTCGCGCGCAAGCACTGCACCGAGGCCTTCACCACGGTGGCGGCGGAGACCATCCAGCTGCACGGCGGCATCGCCATCACCTGGGAACACGACGCCCACCTGTACTTCAAGCGGGCCCACGCCACCGCCGAACTGTTCGGCACCGGCCGACGCCCGGTCGCGGCCTGAACTCACCGAAAGCCCTGGTTGCGGCCAGGGCTTTTTCGGCATGTTGAGTTAGATAGTTAGCTTATGTAATATTAACTCCTGTGAAGCAGACCGAGCAGCCATCCGCAGACGACATCGTGGTCGACCTGTTGGTCACTGCCGGTCGGCTCACCCGACTGGCCGGGGCGATCAGCAACGACGATCTGCCCCGCGCGGTCCTGCGGGCCCTGGCCGTACTCGACGAGCACGGCGGTCTGCGGGTGAGCGATTTCGCCCGGATCGACAGATGTTCCCAACCGGCGGCAACGGCGCTGATCGGTCGACTCGTCACCGACGGATTCGCCGGCCGCACCAAGGACCCGCACGACTCCAGGGCAGCGCTCGTCGAGCTCACCCCGGCCGGCCGGACCCGCCTCACCGAGGCCAGGCGCGCGTTCGCCGCCGCCATGGCACCCGGACTCGCCGATTTCGATCTCGATCGGCTGATCCGCCTCGATACCGACATGAACGACCTGCTGACAGCCCTCCGCTCGGTTGCCCGCGGTCATCAGTGATGCATCAGGAGCGCCAGTGAGCAACACCCAGCTGACTCGCGACGACAGCGCCGCAACCACCAGCCAGCCCAAGGCCGTCTGGGCCGTCGCGTTCGCGAGCGTGGTCGCGTTCATGGGCATCGGCCTGGTCGACCCCATTCTCAAGCCGATCGGCGAGCAGCTGAACGCGACGCCCTCGCAGGTGTCACTGCTGTTCACCAGCTACATGGCTGTGACCGGTGTCGCCATGCTGGTCACCGGCGTCATCTCGAGCCGCTTCGGCGCCAAGAAGACGCTGCTGGCCGGGCTGGCGATCATCATCGTGTTCGCCGCGCTGGCCGGCATGTCCGGCAGCATCGGCGAGATCATCGGCTTCCGCGCAGGCTGGGGCCTCGGCAACGCCCTGTTCATCGCGACGGCGCTGGCCACCATCGTCGGCGCGGCCACCGGCGGTGTCGCGAAGGCGATCATTCTCTACGAGGCCGCGCTCGGTATCGGCATCGCTACCGGTCCGCTCCTCGGCGGTGTGCTCGGCGGAATCAGCTGGCGTGGACCGTTCTTCGGTGTTTCGGTGCTGATGGCCGTGGCCTTCATCGCCATCGTCGTGCTACTGCCCGAGCTGCCGAAGGCGGCGCATCCGACCTCGATCACCGCGCCGTTCAAAGCATTGCGGCACAAGGGATTACTGACCGTCAGCATCACCGCGCTGCTCTACAACTTCGGCTTCTTCACCCTGCTCGCGTTCACCCCGTTCCCGCTGGACATGGGCACCTACGCGATCGGCTTCATCTTCTGCGGCTGGGGCATCCTGCTCGCCGTGTCCTCGGTGTTCCTCGCCCCGAAGCTGCAGGCGCGCTTCGGATCGCTGCCGATGATGGCCCTCTCGCTCGCCCTGTTCGCGATCGACCTGGCCGTGATGGGGATGTTCACCGAGCACAAGATCGTGCTGATCGTCGGCGTCGTCATCGCCGGCGCGTTCCTCGGCGTGAACAACACGCTGATCACCGAGGCCGTGATGATCTCGGCGCCAGTGGAACGATCGACCGCGTCGGCGGCGTACAGCTTCGTCCGATTCGGTGGCGGTGCGGCGGCGCCTTGGGTGGCGGGCAAGCTCGGCGAGCACAACATGTCACTACCGTTCTGGCTCGGCGCGGCATTCACCGCCGCCGCCGTCGCGGTGCTGTTCCTCGGCCGCAGCGCGCTGGCCCACATCGACGACCACGACCCCGCCCCACACAGCATCGAGGAAGCGCAAGCCGTCACCGTCGGCGATTGACGTCGCGCCGACTATTCACCGACCTCGAGCACGCCCTCGTCGACCGCCCACTTGATCGACTTCTCCAGTGACGGACAGGATTCGGGTCGGCCCGGCCGCGCACCGTGTGCGGCCAACTGCGCGAAGACCGGGCAGTGCGCGTCGGGTCGGTCGGTCCACTGCACCGAGGTCTGGTGCGCGCTCGACTTGCGCACCAGCACCTGCGCCGAACAGGTCTGACACCGTAGCGGCGTCAGACCTGTATCGAGATAGTGCTGTTTGTCGACCACGGTTTGCGCCCGCACCGCTGCCTGCCGCACGGGCTGATCCGCGAAATCGGGCGCTTTGGCCCAGGTCGGGCGAGTCCCCACACGCTGCGAGGAATCGCCCGACCCCGGCTCCGCCGAAGCGAGCCGCGACGGATCGCCGGACCTTTGCGGCTCGCTGGGAGTCATGTCACACGCCCGCTTCTTCGGATTCGGCCTTGCGGCGCAGGTTCTCCGCCACCTCGGCCTCCCACGCCTGGTTCGCCTTGGTCGTATCGACCTCGAATTCGAAGCGCTGGGTCATCTTCTCGGTGACATCGGCGATGTCGACGTAGAACTGGTCGTACCAGCGACGCAGCTGGTAGACCGGGCCGTCCTCCTCGCAGAGCAGCGGATTCTCGACCTTGGACTTGTGCTTCCAGATCTCCACATCCTGCAGGAACCCGTCGCCGAAGAAGTTGGCCATCGTCTCGGCCAGCTTCTGCGCGGCATCGTCGGGCAGGCCCTTGGGCTTCTCGACGGTGAGGCCCCACTGCAGCACGAACGAATCCTGGCTGACCGGGTAGTGGCAGTTGATCAGCTGAACCTTGATCTCGTAACCACTGTAGATGTTCACCAGCGGATTGATCATGTAGGACGGCCCGAAGTAGGACGCCTCCGACTTCAGCAGCGTGTCACCGCCGTGCTTGGCCGCCATGCCGACATCCGGGCGACCCTTGGTCTCCAGGAACTGCGTCGCCACATGGCCTTCGAAGACGTTCTTGAAGAACGTCGGGAAGGCGTAGTGGATGTAGAAGAAGTGCGCCATGTCCACGACGTTGTCGATGATCTCGCGGCAGTTGGCGCCCTCGATCAGCAGCGAGTTCCACGTCCAGTTGGTCCAGCCGCTGTCGTGGGTCTCGGTCGGATTGCCCTGCGCGTCGGTGTACGGACCCTCGATATGCGGGATCGTGACCTCCGGGGGCGGTTCGTTGCCCTCGTGGTCGTGCCAGACGAACAGCTGACCGTTGCGCTCGAGCGTGGTCCACTTCCTGGTGCGGGCCAGCGGCGGAACGCGGCGCGCGTACGGAATCGCGGTGCACTTTCCGCTCGCGCCCCAGCGCCAGTCGTGGAACGGGCAGGCGATGTCGTCGCCCTTCACCGTGCCCATGCTCAGATCGCCGCCCATATGCCTGCAGTAGGCGTCGAGCACGCGGAGCTCGTCGTTGGTATCGGTCCACACGACAAGCTTGGTACCGAAGATCTCCACCGCGTGCGGTTTACCGTCGCGGTAGGTCGACGCGAGGCCGATGCAGTGCCAGCCGCGCGCGAACCTCGTCGGCGGTGCACCGACATCGAGTTCCCTCACCTTGGGGTTGATCGCCATCCCGAACCCTCCTCGTTCACTAGAACACGTTACAAAACTGAGCCACTTCACGCCAGTTGTCCAGCGAACTTCTGTACTTACTCCTGTTATATCCGAGGTAGGGCGATCTTCTCGACAGAAATGAGAACCTGTTCTAATCTCAGAGTCGAACCAAGCAGACGAATAGAACCGGTTGTCGATCCGACACAGGCAGGAGCGGGCTCCGAAATGACGCAAGAAGTGACCGAACGGGTCGAGGCACTGCTGCCGACGCTGCGTGAGCGCGCGCAGGAGGCCGAGGACCTGCGCCGCATCCCCGAAGAATCCATGAAGGCGCTGCAAGAGACCGGTTTCTTCCGGCTGCTCCAGCCCAAGCAGTGGGGCGGCCACGCCGCCGACCCGGTGGTCTTCTACGACAGCGTGCGCAAGCTCGCCAGCGCGTGTGGTTCCACCGGCTGGGTCGCGGGCATCATCGGGGTGCACAACTGGCACCTCGCGCTGTTCGATCAGCAGGCCCAGCAGGACGTCTGGGGCGATGACACCGATGTGCGCATCTCGTCCTCGTACGCGCCGATGGGTGCCGGACAAGCCGTCGACGGTGGTTACATCGTGCGCGGCTCGTGGGCCTGGTCCTCGGGTTCCGATCACGCCACCTGGGCGGTTCTTGGCGGTCCGGTGATCAAGAACGGCAAGCCGGTCGACTTCGGCAGCTTCCTGATCCCGCGCTCGGACTACCGCATCGATGACGTGTGGAATGTCGTCGGCCTGCGTGGCACCGGCTCGAACACCGTCGTCGTCGAGGACGTTTTCGTCCCGACGCACCGGTTCCTGAGCTTCCGCGCGATGAGCGAGGGCCGCGCGCCGGGCATCGAGCAGAATCCGGACGCCGTGTACAAGATGCCGTGGGGCACCATCCACCCCACCACCATCTCCACGCCGATCGTCGGCATGGGTTACGGCGCCTACGAGGCGCACGTCGAGCACCAGGGCAAGCGCGTGCGCGCGGCCTACGCCGGCGAGAACGCCAAGGACGACCCGTTCGCCAAGGTGCGCGTGGCCGAGGCGGCCAGCGATATCGACGCCGCGTGGCGTCAGCTCTCGGGCAACGTCGCCGAGGAGTACGCGCTGCTGCTGGCGGGCGAGGAGGTGCCGTTCGATCTGCGCGTGCGCGCCCGTCGCGACCAGGTGCGTGCGACCGGTCGGGTGATCGCCTCGATCGACAAGCTCTTCGAGTCCTCCGGCGCGACCGCGCTCGCCAACGGCACTCCGCTGCAGCGCTTCTGGCGTGATGCGCATGCCGGACGGGTACACGCGGCCAACGATCCCGAGCGCGCCTACGTCATGTACGGCACGCACGAGTTCGGTCTGCCCGTCACCGACGCCATGGTGTGAGCCGATGACCCGGACCGCTGAACTGACCTACGAAACGACCTCACGCTTCGCGCAGGTCACCCCCGATCTGAAACTGCACTACCACGAAGCCGGTGTGGGCAACGCGACCACGATCGTGCTGTTGCACGGTGGCGGACCCGGCGCCTCGGCGTGGTCGAACTTCGCCCGCAATATCCCCGTGCTGGCCGAGCACTATCACGTGATCGCGCCCGATCAGCCGGGATACGGCAAGTCCGACAAGCCGATCGACCACCCGCAGTACTTCGTGCACAGCTCCAACGCACTGCTCGCGCTGCTCGATCACCTGGAGATCACCGACCGGGTGCACCTGCTCGGCAACTCCCTCGGCGGCGGCGCCTCGGTGCGGTTCGCACTCGACCACCCCACACGCGCGGGCAAACTCGTGCTGATGGGTCCGGGCGGGCTGAGCACCAACCTGTTCGCGCCCGACCCCACCGAGGGCGTGAAGCTGCTCTCGAAGTTCACCTACGAACCGACCAGGGACAACCTGGAGAAGTTCCTGCGGATCATGGTCTTCGACCAGTCGCTGGTCACCGACGAACTGATCGACGAGCGGTTCGCGCTCGCCAACACCCCCGAGTCGCTGGCGGCGATGAAGGCGATGGGCAAGTCCTTCGCCGGTGCCGACTACGAGAAGGGCATGCTGTGGCGTGACGCGTACAAACTGCGTCAGCCGGTACTGCTGATCTGGGGTCGCGAAGATCGGGTGAACCCCCTGGACGGCGCGCTCATCGCCACCAAGGTGATCCCGCGCGTCCAGCTGCACGTATTCGGTGGCTGCGGGCATTGGGCGCAGCTGGAGAAGTTCGACGAGTTCAACCGGCTCACGGTCGATTTCCTCGGGGAGAAGTAATGAGTATTCGTGCCCTCGGCTACATGCGCATCGAGGCCACCGACATGGCGGCCTGGCGCGAGTACGGCCTCAAGGTGCTCGGGATGATGGAAGGCACCGGGCTCGACCCCGATGCCCTCTACCTGCGCATGGACGATTTCGCCGCGCGACTGGTGATCGTTCCCGGCGAGCAGGACCGGCTGCTGGTCTCGGGCTGGGAGGTCACCGACGCCCGCGGCCTGCAACAGCTACGCGAGACCCTTGGCAAGGCTGGAGTCGCCTTCACCGAGGGCACAAAGGACGAGCTGGGTGAGCGCCGGGTCGAGGGCATGATCCGGTTCCAGGACCCGTCCGGCAACACCCTGGAGGCGTTCTACGGCGCGCAGTACCTGGGCCGCCGCTTCGTGAGCCCCTACGGCCACAAGTTCGTCACCGCCGAGCAGGGCCTGGGGCACGTCGTGCTGACCTGCACCGACGACGCCGCCGCACAGGCGTTCTACCAGGACGTACTCGGCTTCCGGCTGCGGGACTCCATGCGCCTGCCGCCACAGATGGTCGGCAGGCCCGCCGACGGCGACCCGGCCTGGCTGCGCTTCTACGGCTGCAACCCGCGCCACCACGCGCTGGCGTTCCTGCCGCTGCCGAATCCGACCGGCATCGTGCACCTCATGGTCGAGGTGGAGAACTCCGACGACGTCGGCCTCTGCCTGGACCGCGCCATCCGCAAGAAGGTGAAGATGTCGGCCACCCTCGGTCGCCACATCAACGACAAGATGCTGTCCTTCTACATGAAGACTCCCGGCGGGTTCGATATCGAATTCGGCTGTGAGGGACTCGAAGTCGACGACCACGACTGGGTCGCCCGCGAATCGACCGCGGTCAGCCTGTGGGGTCACGATTTCACCGTCGGATTTCGGCAGCAATAGGAACGGCGGCCAGGGACATGACCGAACAGACACCGGCGATCGACGGCAGGCAGTTCCGCACTGTGCTGGGACAGTTCTGCACCGGCATCACCGTGATCACCGCGCTCGATCCGGACGGTGCGCCCATCGGGTTCGCCTGCCAGTCCTTCGCCGCGCTCTCCCTCGACCCGCCCCTTGTCCTGTTCTGCCCCACCAAGGGGTCGCGGTCGTGGGCGGCGATCGAGGTGGCGGGCAAGTTCTGCGTGAACGTGCTCTCCGAGGAACAGCAGCCGGTCTGCGCGCGCTTCGGTTCGCGTGAACCCGACAAGTTCGCCGGAGTCGGTTGGCGCACTTCCGAACTCGGCGTGCCGGTGCTCGACGACTCACTGGCCACGATCGAGTGCACCGTCGAGTCCGTTGTCGACGGCGGCGACCACTACATCGTCATCGGCTGGGTGCACGCCCTGTCGGAATCCGAGACAACCGCAGGCCGCCCCCTGCTGTTCTATCGCGGCCAATACACCGGCATCGAGCCGGACAAAACCACTCCGGCGCCCTGGCGCGCGGACCTGGACCACTTCCTCACCACCACCAGCCTCGACACCTGGCTCTGAATCGATCGGGCGTGGCCGCGCACTGTGCGGCCACGCCCGCTTCTTTATTCTTAAGTGCTCATTCGTTGAGCACTTTGGCTTGGACAATGGTTCACATGACCATCGAATACCTCATCTGCGCCGACGCGAGAGCTTGGGAATCGTGGCTGTCCGCCCACCACTCGTCCGCGGACGAGGTCTGGGTGCGCATCGCGAAGAAGGGCGCACCCGAGCCATCGGTGACGATCACCGAAACCCTGGACGGCGCCCTCTGCTACGGCTGGATCGACAGCCAACGCCGCAGCCTCGACACCCACCACTACCTGCAGCGATACTCCCCCCGTCGAGCTCGCAGCCCCTGGTCGCAAGTCAACGTCGCCAAGGCCGAAGCCCTTATCACCGCCGGATGCATGCAGCCCGCCGGATACGCGTCCATCGAGTCGGCCGTCGCCGACGGCCGCTGGGCAGGCGCGTACGAGCGCCAACGCACCGCCGAAACCCCCGCCGACCTCCACACCGCCCTGTCCACAACCCCCGAAGCCCGAACCGCCTACACCGCCCTCAGCCGCTCCGACCAGTACCGACTGTTCCTCCCCATCCTCCAAGCAACCACCCCCCAAGACCGCACCCGACGCATCGCCCACGCGATCACCACCTTGAAATCAAGATCACCAGGCCCGCAGGGATTTCCGCTCTCTGGCGATAGTGCCGTGGTGACCTGGTGATCCATCGTCCAACTGGGCACCCCGCGCGTTCAGCGCCGCCACCACGCGATCGATGACGATGTAAGGGCGGTTACGCAGCAGATCGGCACTGACGCGAATGATCGACCAGTAGTCGATCAGCAGCAAGCGGGTCAGCGATTCCGGCGGCGACTCGGCGCCGGGATCGACCAGCCCGAGTACAGCGCGCGCCCGCGCGCAGCCACGCACCCGTTGGTGAACGTCGGCGAAGGCCAGAGCAGTCGAGGGGTCGAGGCCGGTGGCTCGGCACAGGGCGTCGAGGGCCGGGATGGCTTGGTCGCGGGGAAGTCGACAGGTCCAGTGGACCGCCGCCTTGGCCCGGCCGATCGCATCGAGCGGTCTGCCTTTGCGCGAATACACATCCGGCACAACTCGCTCGAAGTCATGGCGCAACTGGTGTCGCGTGAGCGCGCCCGCCGCCAACGCCCACGACCCCACAAACGGTTCATCGATTACCCCCATGCCGCGAGATCGTCCCCCACCCCACCGACAAGCGGATTCACGAGCTGAACTCCGCACGGAGGCAAGCGAACAGCCCCCGAGATCACTCACGCAGGGCGGCGACGATGAAGAGTCGGGTTGGACACATGATCACCAGGCCACCAGAAATTTTCGCTCTCGGGCGATGGTGCCGTGATGGCCTGGTGATCAGTAGTCCAGATCAGGCAATCCGCAACGACACGTCGCTGAGGACCGGCGCGTCGTCTCGTTCGACCACGGTGACGACCGCGATCAGCTCGTCGGCCTCGCGCCAGACCTTGGTGCGCAGGGTCTCGCCCGGGTAGAGGACGCCGGCGAATTTGGCGCGGAAGCCGCCTACCCGGCTCGCGTCGCTGTCGAGCAGCGCGTCCGTGATGGCCTTGCACACCGTGCCGTAGGTGGACAGGCCGTGCAGGATGGGGGCGGGAAAGCCTGCGCCACGGGCGAATTCGGGGTCCGAGTGCAGGGGGTTGCGGTCACCGGACAGGCGGTACAGCAGGGCCTGCTGCGGCATCGTCGGGGTGAGCAGTTCCGCGTCGGGCGCGCGGTCGGGCAGTTCGGTGCGGGTGCTCGGGCCGCGCTCGCCGCCGAAGCCGCCCTCGCCCTTGGCGAAGATCGAGGACCGGACCGTCCACAGCGGTTCACCGTCGGACCCGGTGACGGTGTGCTCCTGCACGATCACCGCGTTGGCGCCCTTGTCCCAGATCTCGGCGATCCGGCCGACCGAGACCGCCTTGCCGGTGGCGGGAATCGGCTTGTGCACCAACACTTCCTGATGGCCGTGCACGACCTTGGCCAGGTCGATCTCGATGCCGGGGAAGCTCACCTTCGGCGGCTCGGTTTCGCCGAGGGTCGGCGCCACCGTCGCGAACGTCGGCAGCACCTGGGGTGTGCGATCGTCGAGATAGGCCAGCTCGGCCGGGTCGGTGGGGCGGGCGCCCGCGCCAAGGCCGAGGTGGTAGAGCTGCACGTCGGTGGGTGTCCAGCTGAACTCGCGGGCGGGCAGTGTCGCGCCGAGCGCGGTCGCCAGATCAATGGGCATTGGTTACTCCTGCATTTCTGCTGAGTGTGCGTGGCTTGTTCGGGCTGACGCTCATGCGTTCGCCTTCGCCGAGTCGGTCGACTTCTTGGCGACGATGTCGAGGACCGCCAGGTACGCGAAGGTGATCGCGGGGCCGATGGTGGCGCCGGGGCCCGCGTAGGTGTGGCCCATCACCGGCGAGCTGGTGTTGCCCGAGGCGTAGAGACCGTCGATGACGGAATCGTCCTCGCGCAGCACACGTCCGGCGGTATCGGTGACCAGGCCGCCCTTGGTCCCGAGGTCGCCGGGCACCATCTTCGCCGCGTAGAAGGGGCCCTGCGACAGTTCGGCCAGGCACGGATTCGGCTTCACGGTCGGGTCGCCGTAGTAGCGGTCGTAGTGGCTGTTGCCGCGGCCGAAGTCGTCGTCCTTGCCCGCGGCGGCGAAGCCGTTGAAGCGTTCGATCGTCGCGGTCAGGTTGTCGACGGGCACACCGATGCGCTCGGCCAGTTCCCCGATGGTGTCGGCCTTGACGATGTAGTCGTTCTCCATCCAACGCGACGGAAAGCGCTGTCCGGGTTGCAGTCCCGCGAAGATGTAGCGGTTGCGGTAGCGCTGGTCGAACACCAGCCAGGCCGGGATGTTCTCGCCGGGGCCCTCGCCCTGACCGTACTCACCGCCGTACATGGTGTGCACCGCCTCGACGTAGGGGGCCGACTCGTTGCCGAACCGCTCGCCGCGGTCGTTGACCATGATGGTGCCGGGCAGGTTCCGTTCGGCCAGCGCGAACCAGGGCTTGCCACCCTTGAAGATCGTCGGACCCCACCAGGCGTCCTCCATGAACCCGACCGTCGCACCCACTGCCATACCCGCGAGGATGCCATCGCCGGTGTTGGCCGCAGCACCGGTTGTCCACTCAGTGGTTATCGGCTGACGCTGGTACTTGGCCCGCATGTCGGCGTTGTGCTCGAACCCGCCCGCGCCGAGGATCACTCCGTAGCGCGCGGTGAACGTGACTTTTTCGCCGTCGGCGACGGCCTTGACACCGGTGACCCGCCCGTCGGTGACCACCAGCTCGGTGAGCGGGGTGTTGAGCAGCACCGGCACGCCCGCGTCGAGCAGGCCCTTGCGCATGGCGGCGATGATGGCCTGGCCCATGCCGAGCAGGTGCTTGCCGGTCCACTTGGCCAGGTAGGTGCGCGCGCCGACGCGCAGCGCCCGCATCATGCCCTTGGGGTGCCGGCGGATCAGGTTGAGCCGCACGAAGTCGGCCTGCATGACGACCACGTTCAGCGGCGCCTTGGCGTAGGGCGGTTCCAGATTGGCCAGTTCCGCGCCGAGCACCTTGCCGTTGAACGGCGTCGGCTCGCACGAACGCCCCTGGCCGAGGCCGCCCGGCGCCTCGGGGTAGTAGTCGGAGTAACCGGGAACCCACTTCATCTTCAGCGGGGTGTGGTCGAGGACGAAGTCGAACGCCTCGGAGCCACGCTCGAGGTAGGTGTCGATCTTCTCGGCGGGCACCACGTCGCCGATGATGCTGTGCAGGTAGGTGCGCGCGTCCTCGCGGTCGTCGGGCCTGCCGGACGCACGCAGCGCCTTGTTGCCCGGAATCCAGACGCCACCGCCGGATCGGGCCGTCGACCCGCCGTAGTGCGCGGCCTTCTCCAGCAGCACGACACTCAGTCCCTTGTGGGCCGCGGCGAGGGCAGCGGTCATCCCAGCGGCGCCGCTCCCGACGACCACGACATCGTATTCCCGATCACTCATGTAGAACACGTTATAGAAGGGCTCGGTTGTTGGACAGATAAAAATGGAACTCAGTAGAACATGTTGCAGAAATCACCAGATGTAGCGTTGTATTGTCAGGTGAACGGCTGACGCTGAATTGGGAAACCGGTTACAGTTTTGGCGTCTAGATCCTTCCGACCGTGCTGCCAAGGAGGTCCGCGTGCTGCCTGACGCGGTACGAACCCAACTCGCCGACGAACTGGCCCGCGCCGAAGACGAGCGCGTCGCCGTATTGCCGCTCGTCGACCGGTTCCCCGAGATCGATGTGGTCGATGCCTACGAGATCCAGCTGCTCAACATCCAGCGTCGGCTCCGGTCCGGCGCGAAAGTGGTCGGGCACAAGGTGGGGCTCTCGTCGAAAGCGATGCAGGAGATGATGGGGGTCGACGAGCCCGACTACGGTCACCTGCTCGCCGACATGGAGGTCTACGAGGACGTCCCCGTCGACACCTCGAAGTTCCTGCTGCCCCGGGTGGAGGTCGAGGTCGGGTTCGTCCTCGGCGCCGACCTGCCCGGTGAGGACTGCACCGAAGCCGACGTGTTGGCCGCGACCGTCGCGTACGCGCCCTCGATCGAACTCATCGACTCGCGCATCAAGGACTGGAAGATCGGCCTGACCGACACCATCTCCGACAACGCCTCCTCGGCCGGGTGGGTCCTTGGCAAAGAACGCGTCGCACCCGGCGACATCGACATCAAGGCCATTGACGCCGTGCTCACCCGCAACGGCGAGGTCATCGCCGAGGGCCGCAGCGACGCGGTGCTCGGCGATCCGGTGATCGCCGTCGCGTGGCTGGCACGCAAGGTCGCGACCTTCGGGGTGCGGTTGAAGAAGGGCGACATCGTGCTGCCCGGTTCCTGCACCCGCGCCATCGACGCCCGCCCCGGTGACGACTTCCACGCCGAGTTCTCCGGGCTCGGGTCCGTCCGTCTGCGTTTCAGCTGAACTTCACTAGGAGACACCGTGACCAGCAAAGTCACCGCCGCGATCGTGGGGTCCGGCAATATCAGCACCGACCTGCTCTACAAGCTGCTGCGCTCGGACAAGATCGAGCCGCGCTGGATGATCGGCATCGACCCGGATTCGGAGGGGCTGAAGCGGGCACGCGGGCTCGGTCTGGAAACCTCCGCGGAGGGCGCGGACTGGCTGCTCGCCCTCGACGAGAAGCCGGATCTGCTGTTCGAGGCCACCTCCGCCTACGTGCACCGCGCGTACGCGCCGAAATACGAGGCCGCCAGCATCCGCGCCGTCGACCTCACCCCGGCCGCGGTCGGCCCGGCCGTGATCCCCGCGGTGAACCTGGATTCGCTGCGGGATGCGCGCAACGTCAACATGATCACCTGTGGTGGTCAAGCCACGATTCCCATGGTGGCGGCGGTGTCGCGCGTCGTGCCGGTGGCCTACGCCGAGATCGTGGCGTCGGTGGCCTCGGTATCGGCCGGTCCGGGAACCCGCGCGAATATCGACGAGTTCACCAAGACCACCTCCAAGGGTGTCGAGACCATCGGCGGCGCGCAGCGGGGCAAGGCCATCATCATCATGAACCCGGCCGAGCCGCCGATGATCATGCGCGACACCATCTTCTGCGCCATCCCCGAGGACGCTGATCGAGATGCCATCTCCGAGAGCATTTTTCGTATGGAGAAGTCGATCCAGGAGTACGTGCCCGGTTACCGGCTGCTCAACGATCCGCAGTTCGACGAGCCGTCGGTGATCTCCGGTGGGATGGCGAAGGTTTCGATCTTCGTCGAGGTCGAAGGCGCGGGCGATTTCCTGCCGCCCTACGCGGGCAACCTCGACATCATGACCGCCGCTGCCACCCGCGTGGGTGACGTGCTGGCCGACCAGATCATCTCGGCTCGGGTGTAAGGAGTTTCGACCATGAACAATATCCTCAAGCCCTTCTCGGGCGAACTCGATGTGCGTGTCACCGACACCTCGCTGCGCGACGGCTCGCATCACAAGCGTCACCAGTTCACCGTGGCCGAGGTGCGCGATATCGTGGCGGCCCTTGATGGTTCGGGTGTCCCGGTTATCGAGGTGACGCACGGTGACGGTCTCGGTGGTTCCTCGTTCAACTACGGTTTCTCGAAAACCCCTGAGCAGGAGCTGATCAAGGCTGCCGCCGAGTCCGCCAAGCAGGCCAAGATCGCCTTCCTCATGCTGCCGGGCGTCGGCGTCAAGGAAGACATCAAGATCTCCCAGGACAACGGCGCGTCCATCTGCCGTATCGCCACCCACTGCACCGAGGCGGACGTCTCGATCCAGCACTTCGGTCTCGCGCGCGAACTCGGTCTGGAGACCGTCGGTTTCCTGATGATGGCCCACTCCACCACGCCGGAGAACCTGGCCGCACAGGCCCGCATCATGGCCGACGCGGGCTGCGAGTGCGTCTACGTCGTCGATTCCGCGGGCGCCCTCGTCCTCGAGCAGGTCTCGGACCGCGTCTCGGCCCTGGTGGCCGAACTCGGCGACGACGCCCAGGTCGGCTTCCACGGCCACGAGAACCTCGGCCTCGCCGTGGCGAACTCGGTCTACGCCGTACGCGCGGGTGCCACCCAGATCGACGGCTCGGCGCGCCGCTTCGGTGCGGGCGCGGGCAATCTGCCGGTGGAAGCCTTCATCGGCGTCTGCGACAAGCTCGGCATCAAGACCGGCGTCGACTTCTTCGCCGTCACCGACGCAGCCGAGGACGTGGTCCGCCCGGCTATGCCGTCGGAATGCCTGCTCGACCGCCAAGCCCTGATGATGGGCTACGCGGGTGTGTACTCCAGCTTCCTGCGCCACGCCGAACGCCAAGCCGAACGCTACGGCGTCTCCGCCGCCGAAATGCTCGTCCGCGCGGGCAAGCGCAAACTCGTCGGCGGCCAGGAAGACCAGCTCATCGACATCGCGTTGGAACTCCAGCGCGAAGCTTCCGTCACCGCCTGACAAGACACTTCTGACGGCGTGACCCGGCACCTCGGGTCACGCCGTTCGTCGTTCGTCACCGCGTGAGCGCACCGGCGGCGAGGTAGTCGTCGCCGCCGACGAAGTACGTGTGGCCGTCGGCGACCGCTTCGGTGCCTGCCCGAACGATCACACCCGCGAAGTCATCGACAGTGGGCAACGGGCCTGCCGCGCGGCGGGACTCGACACTGCCCGGGTCGCGCCGTTCCAACAGGCGCACGATGATCGTCCCGTCGATCATGTCGCCGGACACCACCGTGAAACCGACTCCGCGCTCCCGGAATTCGGGAATCAGCGCACGTAGCGCATCCTCGCCTGCCCGCTTGCTCCGCGCGATCGGCGTGTAACCCGGAGGCACGTTGTCGTTGTCGTGGATGAAGTGCGCCTGATGGCTGGTCACGAACACGATCCGACCACCCTCTGGCATCAGCGGCAGTAGCGCCGTCGCCAGGTTCACCTGCGCATCCCGGTTGAGCCGGAGTGCGTACCCGGGGTCGGCATCTCGCTCCAGCCCACCGGATGCGTTGAGTACCAAAGTGTCCAGTCGCCCGAACAACCGGCCGACCTCCTCGACCATCGCCTCGACAGCCGCCGGATCGGACACATCGGCACCGAGCACCGAGGCGCTCCCGCCCGCCGCAACGATCCCGTCCACAACATGCTGCGCCCGCTTGCGCTTCTCCCGGAAGTTCACGACGACGTGCGCCCCCGCCGCCCCGAACTGCGCGGCCGATTCCGCCCCGATCCCGCGAGAGGCCCCGGTTACCAGCACGATTCGCTGATCTGTCGCATCCATCGTCGATCTCCTCGTCCATCCCGACCGGCCGTCATGCTTCTGATTCAGAAGCAACTATCGTGCTTCTGAATGAGAAGCGCAACCGGCGACGAACCCTCGCAAGCGATCCTGGCCGCGATCGACCTACTCGGCCAGCGCTGGATGCTGCGCGTGATCTGGGAACTGGAGCCCGGCCCCCTCGGCTTCCTCGACATCCGCCGACGCATGGGCAACTGCTCGTCGAGCATGCTCTCGGACCGGCTACAGCAACTCCAGTCCGCGGCGCTGATCCGCAAGAACGGCGCACGCGGCGCCTACGAACTCACCACCGAAGGTGCCCTTCTCGCCGAATCCCTCCAGCCCCTGTGGGACTGGTCCGAGAACCGGACGTCCTCCGGCGACGGCAACGGCCGAATCCCGTGGCGGCCCGACCGCTAGTCCATTGATCGCCGGAAAACCGCTGGACAGGGGCGATATAACTGGCTGATGAGCGAGGATGCATTGTTCTGCGATACCGGCATGGCTGCACGGATCGAGCGGATGGAGACCGATGCCATTACCGGTGGGGTGAGCGCGGGGCTCCGTAGGGGGACAGTGGAGTTCAGTGGGTTCGCGCAGGAGATCGCTGGTGGCGCGGCATGTTTCGCGGGGCCCGGGTCCCCACTGAACAAGGTCGTCGGTGTCGGGTTCGCCGGAGTGCCGACGGTTGCGCAGTGGGACGCGGTCGAACAGGCTTATGCCGAGGTGGGGGCGCCGGTTCAGGTGGAATTGGCGCATCTCGCGGACCCACGGATCGGCGCCGACCTGACCGCCCGCGGGTACCGGTTGACGTCGTTCGAAAACGTTCTCGGCCTGCGTCCGAGGGGGCGCGCCTGGCCGACACCGCAGTCGGTCGAGGTGCGTCGCGATGACGAGAACGGATTCGATACCTGGCTCGATATCGTCGTCGACGGCTTCGCCCACCCCGACGACGACGGTCTACCCGCCCACGAAGAGTTCCCCCGCGACATCCTCGCCGCTGTCGTACGAGACCTCGCCGCCGCCGGCAACACGCATCGCTACCTGGCCTACCGGGACGGCATTCCCGCAGGCGGCGGCAGCCTCCGCATGACAGGCGGCATCGCCGCGCTCGCCGGGGCGGCGACCCTGCCCGAGCACCGTCGACAAGGCGTCCAAACAGCGCTGCTCTCGGCCCGCCTCGGTGCCGCGGCCGCGGCCGACTGCGACCTCGCGGTCGTCACCACCGAGCCCGGATCCAAATCCCAGAAGAACTCCCAGGCCCAAGGCTTCGCGCTGCTCTACACCCGAGCGGTGCTGGTCAAAGACCCCGCATGAAGCTCGAGTCCTATTCGACGCGGATCTCTTCGACGGTCGGGCCCTTGGCCGACAGACCGCTCACCAGCAGGGCGTAGATCGCGACGACGAGGATGGGGGCGGCCAACGGGGCCCAGATCAGTTGGACGGGAACCAGGGCCGCGGTGGCGGCGGCGATGGTGAACAGGACCGCGCCGCCGACCGAGGGGATCGTGGTGGGAACCACGCCTTCGGGTGCGTGCAGGACGGCGGCGTTCAGCAGATAGGTGGTAGCGACCAAACCTGTTGCCGCTGCCGCTATCACGCCCACATCGGCGATGGCGAGGGCCGCGATGGCGACCAGGACCGCGCCGACCGAGGCCGGGCGCCACCACCAGCTCGCGATCACCAGCGCCAGCGCGGGCACTCCGGCGAGAGGGTTGATCAGCGCGACCGCGGCGACCAGCAGCAGGCCGGCCAGCAGGGCGAGGAATCGAGTCATCGGCGTACCCGGGCGGCTCGGCGGTGGGTGGGGAGCAGGCGCATGGCCTGGTCGAGGCGGGTGCCGTCGGGCCAGGCGATGATGTCGACGCCGACGGTGCCCATGTCCCGATACATCGAGGCGCGTTCGAGCTGCCACATCTTGGCCATGGTCGGGTCGAGGCCGTCTTCGAACGGGGTGCCGCGCAGGACGTCGACCGCGACGACCACGTGGCCGCGTTTGCGCAGGTCGATCAGCGACAGCGCGAATTGGGTGTCGAGCAGGGTGGAGAAGGCGACCACGATCGCGCCGATCGGGACGGCCGCGTGCGGTGCGAGGGTGCCGGTGGTCGCGACGTGTTCGTCGCCGACCCCGAGGACGGTGTCGACGATGCGATAGAACTGCCTGCGGCCGATATCGGGGCGCAGCCAACGGGGCGATTCGCCGAGGCAGACGACAGCGGTGCGATCGCCGGACTGCAGGGTCGACTGGACCACCTGGGCCGCGCCGCGCACCGAGAGTTCCAGCGAGTCGCTGGCCGGGCCCGGCGCCTGCTGGGAGGTGTCGACCATGACGACGACGTCGGCGGAGCGGTTGGTGAACCGCTGGGTGACGTAGAGCCTGCCGCGCCGCGCACTCACCGGCCAGTTGACGGTGCGCAACTGGTCGCCCGGCAGGTAGGTGCGGATGTCGGCGTATTCGACGCCGGGGCCGTGCCTTCGGGTCAGATGGGTACCGATGCGGTCGGGAAGTTCGGTGCGCGGCAGGCGCATTCGCTGCGGATCCGCAATGGGGTAGACGTAGAGTTTGGCCGCGGGCAGCTCGGTTGTCGCCACCGCGAGACCCGCGGGGCTGAGCGCGGACACCTTGACCTGCACCGGATAACGACCCCAGCGGGTGGCCGAGAGCCCGAGGCGCATGCCCGCGGGGGCACCCCCGGAATCGTGGGCCTCCTCGACCTCGAGTTCCAGGCCGGGCAGCGGCAGGGCTGTCATCCGCAGCAGCGCGTGCCCACTTTCGACGAAAGCGACAGCACTGCAACCGATCGTCTCGGTCTCGAAACAGCGAATGGTGCCGCTGCCGTCGACCTGGACCCTGGTCGGTGCCTGCTGCCACGGCGCGGTGGCGAGCACACCGAGCATCGGTGCGGCGAAGACGACCAACTGCCACTGCCCGAGCAGCACCGCGACGACCAGCGCCGCCGCGGCGCAACCGGCCAGGATGAACACCAGTGGCGCGGGCCGCCACCGGAGGTCGACCTCGACCGTTCTGGATTCGTCGCGATGCTTCATGTGCTCGTGGCGCGGGGCACCGGTAGCCGGCGGAGTAGTTCGGTGATGACGTCCTCGCCGCGGATACGGCGCACCCACATTTCGGGACGCAAGGTGATGCGGTGCGACATCGCCGCTACCGCAAGCGCTTTCACGTCTTCGGGGATCACGTAGTCGCGGCCGAGCAGCAGCGCCCTCGCCCGCGACATCTGCACGAGGTCGAGTTCGGCGCGCGGACTGGCACCGACTTCCACCTGCGGATGGCTGCGGGTGGCCGAGGCGAGCGCGACGACGTAGCTCACCACGTCGGGGTGCACGGTGACGAATTCGACCGACTGACGCATTTCCATCAGCCCCTGGGCGTCGACCACCTGGCCGACTTGCGGTGCGGTGGAACCACGTTCGAGCCTGCGCCGGATCATCTGCGTCTCGTCGGCCTCGGAGAGGTAGCCCAGACGCAGCTGGATGGCGAAGCGGTCGAGCTGGGCCTCTGGCAGCGGGTAGGTGCCCTCGTACTCGATCGGGTTGTCGGTGGCCAGCACCACGAAAGGCTGTGGGAGCAGGAAGGTTTCGCCGTCGATGCTCACCTGCCCCTCGGCCATGGCCTCCAGCAGGGCGGCCTGGGTCTTGGGCGGGGTGCGGTTGATCTCGTCGGCGAGCAGCACATTGGTGAACACCGGACCGCGACGGAAATTGAACCGGCCCGACGCCATGTCATAGATCGTCGAACCGAGCAGGTCGGCGGGCAGTAGATCCGGCGTGAACTGCACCCGGGTGAAGTCCAGTCCGAGCGCGGCCGCGAAAGACCGCGCGATCAAGGTCTTTCCGAGGCCTGGCAGGTCCTCGATGAGTACGTGCCCACCCGCCAGCACGGCAATCATGATGAGTTGCATCTCATCGCGCTTGCCGACTACGACACGACCCAGCTCACGCAGTACGGCATCGGAGCGCTGGACGGTCACGTTCAACGGCATTGTCATCGGTGGCCTCTAACCCCTCACATCGTCTGCAAACGGCGCAGGATCTCATCCAGCGCCTCCCTACCCGGCGCGCGACCGGTCTGATCGCGCAGCGAGGAGTTCGCCGGATCCACCCAGCGCCACAGTTCGGGTCCGAACTGCAGCTGACCGGCGGCCTCGGTGGCCCGGCGATTCTTTGATACCCGTAACCCGGTGGATAATTCGAACTCTTTGGCAAGCAACGGACGCAGGTGGCGGTCCCAGTCGGCGCGGGTGCCGTCGGCGCGAGCGGTGAGCATCTCGGCGCGCGCGTGCCAGCGACCGAGCATCTCCGCGGGCCCGTTGTCGATGTACTCGGTCAGCGGTTCCTCGCGCACGACGCGGTGGCGCAGCGACCGGACCAGCAGCGCCAGCGCCACGGCCACCGGCACGGCGACCGCGAGCAGCACCGAGTCACGATCCAGCCGCACCAACGCCACTTCGATCACAGCCACCGCGAGCACGGCCGTGACAAACACCGAAGTCCTACTCATGCTGTGCTCCCTTGCATGCTCGGGCGCCCTGCGTGGTTACGCTTCGCTACCGCCTCCGGGCGCTGACCGCTCATGCCGCCACCAACCTGCGCTGCAGATCGCTGAGCACGATGCGCAACAGTTGTTCGGCGCGCATGCGCTGCCATTCGAGCATCGAGTGCGGGCTGAATCGCGCCTCCTCGAACAGGGCGACGAGCTCGCGTGCCGAAGCATCGTGCAGCACACCGCTTTCGAAGGCTCGGGCCAGCACTTCCATCGGGGTGTCGGAGGCGAGTGGGCGGGCGGCGCGGTCGCTGGACAGGCCGCGCTCCATCGCCACATAACAGGCGATGATGGCGGTGCGTGGGTCCTGGCCCGGGGCGTTCATCGCGGCGAGGCCCATTTCGGCGGCGCGCGTGAGGGAATCGACCGCGCTGGGACTCGGTTCGTCCTCGACAGGAACGACGGGGACCGGTTCGCGGCGCGCGGCCACGGCGACGACGACCAGGCCGACCAGCGCGACCACGATCAGCACGATGGCCAGGATCGCCGCGATCACCAGGGTGGTGCCGGTGAGTTCAGTGGGCCCTGTCGTGGGGTCGGCGGCGTGGGTGTCGGTGGTGGGGACCGGGCCGGAACCCTCGGCCAGCGTCTCGGCGGCGGGCTGCATCGGGCGGGCGCCGGGCAGCAGGAACAGCGCCGTGACGCCGCCCGCGAAAATGAGCGCGACCGCGGCGACCGCGATCGGGACCAGCAGCGCCATCCTGTGCCACTGGATGCGCGGCACGGCGTCGCGTTCGGCCTCCGGCATCGCCAGGGGCAGACGATGTTGGCTGGCGATCACGCCCGCGACCAGGATGACGATCGAGACCAGCAGCAAGACCGGCATCACGGCGATGAGCAGCGGAGAAGGGGCTCCGGACGAGGTCTCGCCGGAACCGGGCAGTGAGCCCTGCAACGCGATCGTCGAAGCGACGACCAGTGCGATCACGACAATCGCCCGCGTAATGGGCTGATTCACCCCGATCACAGCTGTACCACCAAACCCCAGAAGACTGCACAAAACAGCCACATAGTTACATGCCGAGTGGTCCGCTCGAGAGGAAATCGATACTTTTGGACCCCTCGACTCTTATTGTCCCCCTGCTATCAAGGGCTTGCTACGCAGTGCGAACGTTCGCCACGCCAGTTAATGGCAACTCACCGAGGCGGCTGGCGGTGCGAGCGAGATCAGGAATCGCAGGAACGCCCGCTGTCAGTTCCTGTGAGGGTTCACAGGCATAAATGGTGAACGGGAGATCGGCGTCGTAGAGGACGTCGACGAGGTTCACCAGGCGCATGGACCAGTCGGGTGGGACTTCGCGCAGTGCGGGGACCTCGCGCAGGGTCCAGTGGGGGTAGCGCTCGGCGAGGTGGAGGTAGTCGGCGGCGCTGGTCGGCGCGGCACAGATGTCGTGGAAGTCGACGGTGATGGTGTCGGCGGTGCCGCGGGCGCGGATGGTGCGGCCGTTGCCCAGGGGAAGGTCGGCGACGGACCGCTCGACGTCGACCGCCGAGGAGACACTCGGCTGATTCGACGGGGTGAGCACGTAGCGGCCCGCGAGGAAGCCGGTGTCGCGGTGAGGGGTGGCGGTGCGGTAGTCGAGTGGGCCGTCCAGGGCGACGATGTCGAGGTGAGTGCGGATCTGCCCGATGGTGGGCAGGAAGTGGTCGTGGAACAGCGGGTTGGGTAGAAGGTCATGGGGGCGGTAGTTCGAGGTGACGACGAGGGTGCGGTGGTCGGCGAAGAGGGCGTCGAGCATGCGGGCGATGAGCATGGCGTCGCCGATGTCGTTGACGTGGAATTCGTCGAAGCAGACCAGGTCGGCATCGCCGAGGAGCTCGTCGATGGCGCGCTCGATCGACCCGAGCGCGTGGGTGGCGGTGTGCAGGGCCGCGAAGAAGGAGTGGAAGTGAAAGCGGCGCTTGCGATTTGTGTCGATCGAGGCGAAGAACCGGTCCATCACCATGGTCTTGCCGCGTCCAGGGCGGCCGTGCAGATAGATGCCTGATGGAACCGCGCGTCGCATCGGGATGCCGAACATGCCCCCACGCCCGTCGCCGTGCCGGCGTGGACGGCCGCGCTGGTCGAGCAACGATTCGAGCGCGTGTGCGGCCGCTCGTTGTGCCGGGTCGAGCACCACGGTGTCGGGTTTCATACGAACCTCCTCGGTTATTCAGCCGGCCAACCGAATTCGGAATAGGGCGCGGCCGAATTCAGGGCGGAAAGGCCGAGGGCGGAATATTCGATCAGGTCGGCGGGTAACTCAGAAAGCGGAAACCATTGCAGTGCATAGCATTTATCGGGTTCGCAATTGAAAGGTTCACCGCGCCAATTTTCGACACGAAAGAACAGGCCGAGCCGGGAGTCGCGGCCGGGGGCGGTGACGTGGGCGACGTGGAACAGGCGAAGGGCAGCCGGATCGATGTCGACCCCGACTTCCTCCGCGGCTTCGCGGGCCGCGGCCGCCGCCACCGACTCGTCTGCTTCGAGTTTTCCGGACGGCAGGTGCCAGCGGTGATCGAACTCGTCGCCGCTGCGGCGCAGGCTCAGCAAGACCTCGTCGCCGCGGATCAGCAGGATGTGCACGTCGACCAGGTGGCGGGGAGTCACCTGGTCGAGCGTACGAGAGGCTACGACGTCAGGACCAGTCCCGAGGTGGGGACGCCGGTGCCCGCGGTGACCAGGATGCGTTCCAGGGCGTCCACCTGGTTGACCGAGGTACCGCGAATCTGGCGGACCGCTTCGGCGATGCCGTTCATGCCGTGGATGTAGGCCTCGCCGAGCTGGCCACCGTGGGTGTTGAGCGGTAGGCGGCCGCCGAGCTCGATGGCGCCGTCGGCGATGAACTCCTTCGCCTCGCCGCGGGCACAGAAACCCAGCTCCTCGAGCTGCATGAGGACGAACGGGGTGAAGTGGTCGTAGAGGATCGCAGCCTGCATGTCGGCCGCGGACAGGCCGCTCTGCGCCCACAGTTGGTCGCCGACGAGACCCATTTCGGGCAGACCGGTCATGGCGTCGCGGTAGTAACTGGTCATCACGTACTGGTCGGCGCCGCTGCCCTGGGCGGCGGCCGCGATGATCGCGGGGCGCTGCGGGAGGTCGCGGGCACGTTCGGCGCTGGTGACCACGATGGCGACGCCACCGTCGGATTCCTGGCAGCAGTCGAGCAGGTGCAGCGGTTCGGCGATCCAGCGCGAATCCTGGTGCTGTTCCAGGGTGATCGGCTTGCCGTAGAAGAAGGCGTTGGGGTTCACCGCGGCGTGCTTGCGATCGGCCACCGCCACCGCACCGAAATCGGTACTGGTGGCACCGGTGACGTGCATATAGCGGCGGGCGACCATCGCGACCTGCGCGGCGGGCGTGCCGAGACCCTGCGGGTAGGCCCAGCCCGCGTCGATCCCCGAGGAGGTCGGCGCGGCTGCGAGCGCGGGCGAGAACTGACCGAATCGGGCGCCGGATCGCTCGTTGAACGCACGGTAGGCGACCACGACATCGGCCACACCGGTGGCCACCGCCATCGCGGCCTGCTGCACCGTCGCGCAGGCCGCACCGCCGCCGTAACCGATGTGGCTGAAGAACTTCAGGCTCGGAATGCCCACCGCCCTCGCCACCGCGGCCTGGGTGTTGGTGTCCATGGTGAAGGTGGTGAGGCCGTCGACGTCGTCCGGTGTGAGACCGGCATCGGCGAGGGCGGCGCTGACTGCCTCCGCGGCCAAACGCAATTCGCTGCGACCCGAGTCCTTGGAGAAGTCGGTGGCGCCGATGCCGACAATGGCGGCGCGGCCCGAGAGACCGGCCTTGGCGGTAGTGCTCATTTCGACTCCAGCTCGGGGAGGGCGATGACGGCGGTGGCGGTGATGTGTTCGCCGAGACTGTCCTTGCCGTGCACGTCGATGGTGACCTGGGTGCCGTCGATCTCGGTGACCGTGCCGGAAAGGGTCAGGGTGTCACCGGCGTACAGCGGCACACCGAGGCGAAGGGCGATGCGCTTGACCCGCGCACGCGGCCCAGCCCAATCGGTGACGAAACGCTGCACCAGACCGGTGTCGGTGAGGATGTTGACGAAGATATCGGTGGACCCACGCTCGACCGCCTTGTCGCGGTCGTGGTGCACGTCCTGGAAGTCCCTCGTGGCCATGGCCGTACTGATGACGAAGGTCGGATCGGCGTGGATCACCAACTCCGGCAAGGTGGTTCCCACCGCGATGGTGGCGAGTTCGACGGTGGGGGTCATCGGGGCGTCCTTTCCGGACGGGCGGCCTGCCAGTACGGCAGCACGGTGCCGTCGGCGAGCTTTTCGAAGGCGGCACGCACCGGCAGGTCGATGGCGACCTCGGTCGGCTCGACGCCGCGCAGTTCGCCGAGGACGCGCACGCCCTCGTCGAGTTCGACCAGGGCGACCACGAAGGGCAGGTCGCGCCCCGGCACCTTGGGCGCGTGGTGCACAACGAAGCTGAACACCGTGCCGGTACCCGCGGCGACCACGTAGTCGGTGGTCGCCGATTTGTCCTGCCACAGCGCGGGAACGGGCGGGTGACGCAGCGTGCCGTCGGGCAGACGTTGAATCCGCAGTTCCCCGACTTCGGTTCCCGCCCAGAAGAACTCGGTATCACGCGAGATCACCGGGCCGACCCGACCAACGGGCGCCATTGCCGGAGTCTGCTGATCCGTCGTGGTTACCGCATCAGCGGCGGCCCCCGGCGCGAACTTCAGAATGCGGAAGAGCATTTCGGTGACGACCTCGTCGCCGACCGACCAGGTGGTGGCGAAGGTCAGGAACCAGCCGTCGCCGAGTCCGGTTCGCTTGGGGCCCTTGAACTCCGAGAGAACGCTGGACACCGTCACCTCCTCCCCCGGCTCCAGGTAGCGGTGGTAGGTCTGTTCACAATTGGTGCCGACAACGGAGGTATAGCCCGCGTCGTCGAGCAGCTGGGTCGCCAGGCCGAGCGGGTCGTCGGCGGTCCGAGAGCCGCGCAGGCCGTTCATCGTCCACACCTGCGCCATCGCGGGTGGGGCGACGATGCCGGGATGGCCTGCCGCCCTTGCGGCTTCGGCGTCGACATAGATCGGGTTGGTGTCGCCCAGTGCCTCGACCCAGTTGTGAATCATCGGCTGGTTCACCGGGTCACGGCCGGCACGCGGCGCCGATGGCCCTGCCGCCGACAACTTCGCCAGCGCTGCCGGGAGATCTTCGGGGGTCATGCTGTCCGGCACGCGCCGCTCCTTGTTCATCGGGGGACGCGCGGCAGGTCAAGGCCCGCGGTGGCGACCAGTTCGCGCATGATCTCGTTGACGCCGCCACCGAAGGTGACGACGAGATTCTGCTTGGTGCGCCGGTCCAGCCAGCCGAGCAGGTCGGCGGTGCCGGGCTCGGCCGGGTCGCCGTAGCGGCCGATGATCTCCTCGACCACGCGACCCGCTTCCTGCAGCGATTCGGTGGAGAAGATCTTGGTGGCCGAGGCGTCGGCGATCACCGCGTTCTGCGCCGCGGCGGTGTCGGCGGCGGCGACCTGCCAGTTCAGCAACTCGTTGAGCCGCACCATGGTTCGCACCCGGCCGAGCGCGCGGCGAACCTCCGGCTCGTCGAGTACGCCGTGCTCGGCCGACCAGTCACGCAGGCGGTCGTAGAGCTGTTCGATCTTGCCCGACGGTCCGAGGCTGACGCGCTCGTGGTTGAGCTGGGTGGTGATCAGCCGCCAACCGCGATTCTCTTCGCCGACAAGCATTTCCGCGGGGACACGCACGTCGTCGAAGTAGGTGGCGTTCGTGTGGTGGGCGCCGTCACAGGTGATGATCGGCGTCCAAGAGTAGCCGGGGTCCTTGGTGTCCACGATCAGAATCGTGATGCCGCGATGGCGGGACTCGACCGAGCCCGTGCGGACCGCCATCCAGACGTAGTCGGCTTCGTGGGCGCCGGTGGTGAAGATCTTCTGCCCGTTGACGATCCAGTCACCGTCACCGTCGCGCACTGCCGTGGTGCGCAGCGCGGCGAGGTCGGTGCCCGCCGACGGCTCGGAATAGCCGATGGCGAAATGGATGTCACCGGACAGGATTCCGGGCAAAAACTTCTTCTTCTGCGCGTCGGTGCCGTACTTCTGCAAGGTCGGGCCCACCGTCAGCAAGGTGACCAAGGGCAGCGGAACATCCGCGCGCACGGCCTCATTGAAGAAGATCTGCTGTTCCATCGGGCCGAAACCCTGGCCGCCGAACTCCTTGGGCCAGCCGACACCGAGCCAGCCGTCGCGGCCCATCCGGCGCACCACCTCACGGTAGGTGTCGCCGTGCCGGTCCACCGCCATCGCCGCGGCTTCGGCCGGGCTGATGAGATCGGCGAAATAGGAACGCAATTCTTCGCGCAACCGCCGCTGTTCGGCGGTCAGATCGATGAACATCTTGCTCCCAGAAGGTCGAGCCGCAGCCCCGCACCGCCGAGTAGCCGGGCGAGGTCTTTGGCCTGCGAGTAGTAGCGGTGCATCGGATGGGTGATATCCACACCGAGCCCACCGTGCAGGTGGTGACATTTCTGCATGGCGCGCGGAACCTCGGCGGCCGCCCAGTAAGCGAGAACCTCGAGGTCTTCGTCGATGCGGTATTGGTGCTCGGCCGACGAATCAGCCTGTGCCAGTGCCCAACACGCCGACTCGGCGGCCACGTGCAGCGTGCGCGAGACGACGTACAGATCGGCGATCTGCTGAGCCACCGCCTGGAACTCGGCCAGCGGCCTGCCGAACTGTTCCCTGGTGCGCACATGCTCGGCGGTGAGCGTGAGCGCACCTTTCAACAGACCGTCGGCGACCGCGCCGATGCACGCCAGGGCATGGCGGTGCAGCACGGGCAGCGCGTCGGGCAGCAACTGGTCGGCCGGGATCTCGACATCGTCGAGGACCAGCGTGGCCTCCGGGATGCCCGCCGAACCGGCCACCGGGATGATCTCGAGCCCCGGTGCGACCGAATCGACAAGTGCCACACCGATATCGGTCGGCACCAGAATCCAGCGCGCCTGCGAGGCGTAGATCACGCCCGTCTTGCGGCCGGTGATCCGCACCGTGTCGCCCTCGCGTACCGCCTTGGTGGTCGGCGCGGTGGTGAACGGCGCGCCCTGCTCACTGAGTGCGGCGGTGAGCACCGTGCCCTTGCCGACCTCGGCGAGCACACGCTCGGCCACCTCGTCGGACAGCATGCCCAACAGCGGCAGCACCCCGAATCCGAAGGTCGGCAGTGCGGGCACCGCGGCGGCATCGGTGGCCAGCTCCATGAGCATGGCCGAGACCTCGAGCAGTCCCATGCCGTCGCCGCCGAACCGTTCCGGTACCGGCACGGCGAGCAGACCGGAGTCGACCAGGCTCGGCCACAGAGCCATATCCCTGGCCGGCTCACGTTCGAGCAGGCTCACCACTACCTCGGCTACGGCGTCGGCGCTTTCGTCGCGGGTGAAATCCACGGCGTCCTCCCTCATCGAGCTAACTGTCCGCATCGCGCGGCAGGCCGAGAATCCGTTCGGCGGCCACGGTCAACAGGATCTGCTCGGTACCGCCCGCAATCGAGAGACACCGGGTAAGCAGGAATTCTTTCAGAGCATCACTGTCCAGAGAACCCTCTTGGCCGACAAGCTCGAGCGCGTATTCCGCCAGCTCCTGTCGATGCCGGACCCCGACCAGTTTGCGAACGCCCGCTTGGGCACCCGCGTCGACGCCTGCCATCGTCGCCACCGCGATTCGCTGTTCCAGCAATGACCCAGCGATCGACGAGGTGATCAGTGCGCCGAAACGGTCCTCGCGCAGCTCTGTTCCCCAGCCACCGACCGGGAAACGGTCGAGCAGGGCTTCGAGTGCGCCGCCGATGCCGCCACCGCCCATGGCCACCCGCTCGGCCGACAGCGTGGTGCGCGCGATCTTCCAGCCGTTGTTCAGCGCGCCGACCAGGCAGTCGTCGGCCACGAACACGTCATCGAGGAAGACCTCGCTGAACTTCTCCTCGCCGGTGATCTGCACCAGCGGCCGCACCTGCACGCCCGCGGCGCGCATGTCGACCAGGAAGTAGCTGATGCCACGATGTTTGGCCGCGGTCGGATCGGTGCGGGCCAGGCAGATGCCCCAGTTCGCGGTGGAGCCGAGCGAGGTCCACACCTTCTGACCGCGCAGCACCCAACCGCCGTCGACCTTCTCGGCGGTGGTGCGCAGCGCGGCGAGGTCGGACCCGGCGCCGGGCTCGCTGAACAGCTGACACCAGATGACCTCACCGTGCAGCGTCGGCCAGACGAAGCGATCGATCTGCGCCTCGCTACCGAAGCGCAACAGCGTCGGCACGGCCCAGCCCGCGACGGCCAGGTCGGGGGTCGTCAGTTCGGCGCGGCGTAGCTGTTCGGCGATCTGTAGGCAGGCCATCGGGTCGGCGGCGCGGCCGTAGGGACGCGGCCAGTGCGGCATCACCAGACCCGCCTCCACCAGCGCACGCGCCCGGTCAGCGGGCGCGAGGGCGGCGATCCCCGCGATCTCGTCGACCAGTGCGGTATCGACGGCGGCATCACCGAGCACCCGCTCGGCGCCGGTGGTGCGGCGCTGACCGTCCCTGCTCAGCTCGGCGACCCTGGCCCGCCAGCGCGCCGAACCACCGAGGAGCTGGCGCAGCGAGCTCGCCCGGCGCAGGTAGAAGTGCGCGTCGTGTTCCCAGGTGAAGCCGATGCCGCCGAGCACCTGGATGGCGTCCTTGGCGTTGTCGACCGCGGCGTCGAGGGCCACCGACGCGGCGACAGCGGCGGCGATCGGGAGCTCGTCCCCGCCCTCGTCGATCGCGGCGGCGGCGTCGGCGGCGACCGCGCGGATCAACTCGGTGCGGCACAGCATCCAGGCGCACAGGTGCTTGATCGCCTGAAAGCTGCCGATCGGTTTGCCGAATTGTTCACGGACACGGGCATATTCGACGGCGGTACGCAGAGTCCAACCGGCCACGCCCGCCAGTTCGGCGACCGCGAGCGCCACGAAGAGATCGGTGACATCGGCCGTCGGCGCGAAGCCGTGTTCGGCGGAAACAGCCACCTCGGCGGCACTCACGCGCGCCAGCGGCACCGTGTGGTCGCCGTGGGTCAACGGCGTAATCGTCACCGCCGCAGCGGGAATCAGCAGCCAGCGGGTGCCGTCGATGGTGTTCGCGGGGAGCAGAACCTGCGTATCCGCATCAGCGCCGTAGACGAAATCCCAAGTGCCGGTGACACTCCAGCCCGCATCGGTGGCTACCGCCTTCGCGGCCTGCTCGTCACCGGGCACCGCGACGGCGCACGGGGCGCCCTCGGCGAGCGCACCCTCGGTGATCAGTCCGGCCAGTGCGGTGGCGAGTACCGGACCGCCGACCAGGTCGTCGCCGGTTTGCTCGAGCATCACCGCGAGGTCGGCGACCGTACCGCCGAGTCCGCCGTTGTCCTCGGACAACGCGACCTCGAACAGCCCGAACTCACCGAGCGCGGGCCAGTACTCGCGCCAGGCACCCGATCCGCCGGCCCGCATTGTTTCAATCGGCGCGACCGTGCTCGCCCAGCTCCGCAGCGACGCTGCGGCGGCTTTGTGCTCGTCAGTGGTGGCGATGGTCACAACAAGATCCGCCCTTCCGGCGTGGTTCCCACTCCTAGAACATGTTCTAATATCTGGGCCGGGCATAAGTCAAGAGCGCTACACTCGGCCGATTGAGATTCCACAGATGCGAAAGGGTTTCCACGATGGACAGTCCCGCACCAACGCCCACCGTGACCACGCTGTCCGAGGACGAGCTCAGCTCCAGCGCGCAGCGCGACCGGCGCAAGCGCATCCTCGACGCGACCCTCTCGCTGGCCTCCAAGGGCGGCTACGACGCCGTGCAGATGCGGGCGGTCGCCGAGCGCGCCGATGTCGCCGTCGGCACCCTGTACCGCTACTTCCCGTCCAAGGTGCACCTGCTCGTTTCGGCGCTGGCCAGGGAATTCGAGATGTTCGAGGGCAAGCGCAAGCCGCTACCCGGCGACGGCCCGTCCGAGCGGATGCACGGCCTGCTCACCCAGATCACCCGGATGATGCAGCGCGACCCGCTGCTCACCGAGGCGATGACGCGCGCGTTCATGTTCGCCGACGCCTCCGCCGCCGCGGAAGTGGATCGGGTCGGCAAGGTGATGGACCGGGTCTTCGCCCGCGCGATGAGCGACGGCGAACCCGATGATCGTCAGCTCGCCATCGCCCGTGTCATCTCCGATGTGTGGCTGTCGAACCTGGTGGCCTGGCTCACCCGGCGCGCGTCCGCGACCGACGTCACCGAACGTCTCGAACTCACCGTCGACCTGTTGCTGGGCGATCGCGGATAACCCAGCAACCCGGCATACCCCCGGGCGAAATCATTACAAATCGCCCACCACTGTTGACACACGTCGGCTGTGCGCCTTCCAGTAGGAAGATGCATAGCCGACGTCGCATATGCGAAACAGCGCATCTACCGGGCCCGCGTGCCTCGCCGATGCGCCTGCGTACCCGATGAGCTCGGCAAACCCGACGGTCGGTACCGAACCGATGGTCCGAAATTTGCCCTGTGGTCGCGAGCAAACGACCCACTGTCGTGTTCACAACCTGCCGCGCCGCTCGCGCGGGAGAATTGACGCAGTATTGTTTTGCGCGCCCCCTGATCAACTCCTCCCATCACTAGGTTGGATGCGTGAGCGCACAGGAACTGCCCTTGGATGTCCGCCGTGCACTGGCGTCGGTTGCGCGCGTGCCACGGCTATTGGTTGCCTCGGACTACGACGGGACAATCGCCCCCATCGTGTCCGACCCGGCGAAAGCGTTTCCCCAGCGGGAATCGGTGAGCGCGCTACGCGCGCTGGCCGGGTTGGCCAATACGACGGCGGCGGTGATCTCCGGTCGGGCACTACGCGATCTGGCCGCGCTCTCGCGCCTGCCGGTCGAAGTGCAACTGATCGGCAGTCACGGCTCGGAGTTCGACGTGGGCTTCGTGCACGCGATCGACAACGACGCCAAACAGCTACTGACAGAGATCAATTCCGCGTTCTCGAAGATCGCCGCCGAGAACCCGGGCGTGACCGTCGAGATGAAGCCCGCGAGCGCCGCGCTGCACGTGCGTAACGCCAGCCCCGAGATCGCCAGGCGCGCACTGGTTTCCGCACGGCAGGGCCCGGCGTGCTGGGTGGGCGTGCAGGTGACCGAGGGCAAGGCGGTGATCGAGCTCGCGGTGATCCCGACCGACAAGGGCACCGCGCTCGACACCATCCGTCATCAGGAAAGCGCTTCCGCCGCAGTGTTCTTCGGCGACGACGTCACCGACGAGAAGGCGTTCCGCGTGCTGTCGGGGCCCGATGTCGGCATCAAGGTCGGCGAAGGCGAGAGCATCGCCAAGCTGCACGTGGACTCCACCGAGGACGTGGCGCGCGCACTGGCGTTCCTGGTCGAGGAGCGGCGCACCTGGCTGGCCGGGGCGAGCGCGCCGCGGATCGAGCGGTTGAGCATGCTGGCCAGCCCGCGCTCGGTCGCCCTGCTCACCCCCGATGCGACGGTCACCTGGTTCTGCCATCCCGAGCCCGATTCGGCGGCGGTGTTCGCGCACCTGCTCGGCGGCGCGGCGGCCGGGCACTTCACCGTGGCACCGGAGCGACCCAGCCTGCCGCTGTCGCAGCGGTATGTCGACGGCACCATGACGGTCGAAACACGTTGGGCCAGTTTGCAAGTGGCCGACTACCTGCCCCACGATGTGGCGCCCAACCGGACCGACCTGACCCGCGTGATCTCCGGCGCGGCGAAGGCCGTGGTCACCTTCGCGCCGCAGCCGGAGTTCGGGCAGGTGCCGGTGCGCATGGAAGCCGTGCGCAACGGAATCGTCGTCAGCGGCACCAACGATCCGATGGTGCTGCGCTCCCCCGGTGTCGAGTGGCAGATCCTGTCCGACGGCACCAATGAACAGGCACGCGCGGTGGTCGACCCGTCCGTCGCGCCGGTGGTGCTCGAATTGCGCTGCGGAACAGCCGATCTCGCGCCCTCGATGACGCCGGAACCACAGCGTCGTCAGCTCGCCGAGCAGTACTGGTCGCAGTGGGCGGCCGGGTTGCAGTTGCCCCCGCTCAAGCCGGATCTGATGAAGCGTTCGGCGCTGACACTGCGCGGACTGGTGCACCGCCCGTCGGGGTCGATCCTGGCCGCGGCGACCACCTCGCTGCCCGAGGACATCGGCGGCGTGCGCAACTGGGACTACCGCTACTGCTGGCTGCGTGACGCATCGCTCACCGCGCAGGCACTGGTGACGCTGGGCTCGCTGACCGAGGCCGAGGAGTTCCTGGGCTGGGTGCACAAGGTGCTCGACACCCTGCCCGGGCCCGAGCGCCTGCACCCGCTGTACACGATCTACGGCGAGACCCTGCCGCCCGAAGCCGTGATCGACCTGCTGCCCGGTTATGCCGGGTCACGGCCGGTGCGCGTGGGCAACGCGGCCAATATGCAGGTGCAGCTCGACGTGTTCGGGCCGATCGTCGACCTGATCACCTCGATGGCGCGCGAACGTGAGCGCCAGGGCATCACCGAACCGGCCAAGGCACTGCCGGACGCCGACTGGGAACTCGTGCACGCGATGGTGTCGGCGGTGCAGCGGCGCTGGACCGAGCCCGACCACGGCATCTGGGAGATCCGCGGCAATCCGCGCCACCACGTGTACTCGAAGGTGATGGGCTGGCTCACCATCGACCGCGCCCTGACCCTGGCGGAGCGCTTCGATCGGGGCGCCGATCCCGAGTGGGTGATCTTGCGCGACACGATCGCCGACGAGGTGAAGGCGAAGGGCTGGAACGACGAGGTCCAGTCCTACACCGCCGCCTACGACGGCACCGACCTGGACGCGGCCACCCTGCACATCGGCCTGAGCGGCCTGATCGACCCCGCCGACCCGCGCTTCGCCGCGACGGTGGTGGCCACCGAGGCCGAACTGCGCAGCGGCGCGACGGTGTACCGCTACCACCACGACGACGGCCTGCCCGGCGGTGAAGGTGGCTTCCACCTGTGTGCCGCCTGGCTGGTCGAGGCGTACCTGCTGATCGGCAGGCGCTCCGACGCCGAGGCGCTGTTCGCTCAGTTGGTGGCGGCGGCGGGGCCCACCGGTCTGCTCAGCGAGGAATACGATCCGGTTGCTGAGCGTTCACTCGGTAATCATCCCCAGGCTTACAGCCACCTCGGTTTGCTGCGCTGCGCCCAACTCTTGAGCCAGCCGGTCAACGCGCTGGTGTGACAACGCTCGACAAAGCCGGGTTCGAATTTCGAGCCCGGCTTTTCGATGCGGTTCGTACTGGGTATTCGATGCTGCTAATCTAAAACGGTAACGATTTCCATTACGATCTAGAGCTTGCTCGCCAGGAGTGCCGCGTGAACCCTCGATTCGCCCGCTTGTTTGCCGGTCTCACGGCAGGAGTGGCCGCCGTGGTCGTCCTCAGCGCCTGCGGCACCAGCTCCACCGATTCCGACACCCCGCAGATCGTCGCCTCCACCAACGTGTGGGGATCCATCGCGACCGCCGTCGCCGGGCCGGACGCGCAGGTGAGCTCGATCATCAGCGATCCCGCCGCCGACCCGCACTCGTTCGAGACCTCGGCCACCGACACCGCCAAGATCAGCGACGCCGATCTCGTCGTGTTCAACGGCGGGCATTACGACGAGTTCATCGAGAAGGCCATCGCGGGCAAGGACAAGCGGACCGTCGAGGCCTTCGAGCAGCGCGCGGACAAGAGCGACGACAACGAGCACGTCTGGTACGACGTGACCACCGTCGCCGCCGTCGCCGACCGGATCGCCGCCGAGCTCGGCGAGGTCGACGCCGCACACGCCAGTGCCTACACCGAGCGCGCGGTCGCCTTCAAGAACCAGCTGATCGGCGTGAGCACCATCACCGGCACCATCGCCACCCAGACACCGAACGCGCCGGTCGCCCAGTCCGAGCCGCTCGCGCACTACCTGCTGACGGCCGCGACCGCGCAGGACAAGACCCCGCACGAGTTCCAGGAAGCGATCGAGCAGGAGACCGACCCGGCCCCGGCCGCCGTCGCCGCCACCCGCGATCTGATCACCGCCAAGCAGGTCAAGGCGCTGATCTACAACACCCAGACCGAGGACAAGATCACCCAGGACCTGCGGGCCACCGCGCAGTCCGCGGGCATCGCCGTTGTCGAGGTCACCGAAACCCTGCCCGCCGGAATGGATTACATCCAGTGGCAGACCGCCAACGCCAAGGCGCTCGCCGCGGCCCTGCGCTGAGGACGTCCATGACCGAGGCAACCGCACTGTCCGCCGCGCCGGAAACCGACACCGCCGAGGCGGCGATCCGGCTGCGCGCCGCGACCATGGCCTTCGGCGACCGCACGCTCTGGCGCGACCTCGACCTCGACGTGCGACCGGGCGAATTCATCGCCGTCCTCGGACCCAACGGCTCCGGCAAGACCTCGCTGCTGCGCGTGCTGCTCGGCACCCTCGACCTGAGCTCGGGCAACGCCCAGATCGCGGGTAGACGCGCCGGAGTGGGCAATCCGGGCATCGGTTACATCCCCCAGCAGAAGACCATCGACGCCGGCGTGCAGTTGCGCGGTGTCGATCTGGTCGGGCTCGGGGTGGACGGGCATCGGTGGGGGTTCGGGTGGCGTGGTCGGCACAGCCGGGCCGAGCAGGTCGATGCCGCCATCGCCGCGGTCGGTGCCGGCTCGTTCGCGCACGCACCGCTGGAGACGTTGTCCGGTGGTGAGCAGCAGCGGTTGCGGGTGGCACAGGCGTTGGTCGGCGATCCGTCGGTGCTGCTGTGTGACGAACCGCTGCTGAGCCTGGACATGGCGAACCAGCGGCTGGTCGCCGAGCTGGTCGACAGGCGTCGCCGCGAACACGACACGGCGGTGCTGTTCGTGACCCACGAGATCAATCCGATCCTGCCGCTGGTGGATCGGGTGTTGTACCTGGTCGATGGCGGTTTCCGGATCGGCACGCCCGATGAGGTGATGACCTCGGAAACACTGTCGGAGCTCTACGGCACCGAGGTCGAGGTACTGCGCGTGCGCGGGCGCCTGGTGGTCGTCGGGACCGGTGACGACATGGACGCGCTGGGCGGTACGGCCTGATGGAAAAGCTCACCAAGGTGTTCGGGCAGATGTTCGACTTCGGTACCACGGCGAATCTGCTCAGCTATGACTTCGTGCAGCAGGCGCTGTTGGCCAGTGCGCTGTTGGGCTTGCTGGCCGGGTTGATCGGGCCGTTGATCGTCGCCAGGCAGATGTCGTTCGCGGTGCACGGGACCAGTGAGCTGTCGCTGACCGGTGCGTCGGCGGCGCTGCTGGTCGGTGTGGGGGTCGGGTTCGGCGCTATCGCGGGTTCGGTGGTCGCTGCCGTGTTGTTCGGGTGGCTGGGTTCTCGTGCGCGCGAACGTGATTCGGTGATCGCGGTGGTGTTGTCGTTCGGGCTCGGGTTGTCGGTGTTGTTCCTGTGGCTCGCGCCGGAGCGGGCCGGGTCGAAGTTCTCGCTGCTCACCGGGCAGGTCGCCGGGGTCGGCTATGACGGGCTCGCGTTGCTGGTCACCTGTACCGCCGGGGTGCTAGCGGTGCTGGCTGTCGTGTATAGGCCGCTGCTGTTCGCCAGCGCCGATCCCGAGGTCGCGATCGCGCGCGGGGTGCCGGTGCGGGCGCTGTCGGTGGTGTTCGCGGTGCTGCTCGGGATCACGGCCGCGTTCGGTGTGCAGATCGTCGGCGCGCTGCTGGTGCTGGCGTTGCTGATCACGCCTGCCGCGGCGGCCGCGCAGGTGACCTCGAGCCCGATGCGGGCGACGGTGCTGTCGGTGATCTTCGCCGAGGTCGCCGCGGTCGGCGGGTTGCTGCTGTCGCTGGCGCCCGGCGTTCCGGTGTCGACCTTCGTCACGGCGATCTCCTTCACGATCTACCTGGTGTGCCGGGTCGTCGGCCATCGCAATCGGCAGTTCGCCCACGCGCGCTGAACCGTGACCGTACGCACCGGCTGAGGTCGCGGTACGAGATCGCGCGGCGGTGACCGAATCCGCCGCGAGCCGGGTGGATCGGCGCGCAGAATGGCCAGCATGATCGACTTCACCGTTCCGGATGGTCTGGCCGCACTGCGGGATCGGGTCCGCGCTTTCGTCGTCGACCAGATTGTGGGGTTCGAGCGCGATCCGCGGCTCACCGCGCACGGCCCGAACGACGAACTGCGGGCCGAACTCGTCGAGCTGGCCCGCGCGGAGAAGCTGCTGACCGTGCAGGCACCGGTGGAATACGGCGGGCTGGGGCTCAGCCATGTCGAGCAGGCGCTGGTCTACGAGGCGGCGGGGTGGTCGACGCTCGGGCCGGTCGCGATGAACTGCGCCGCGCCCGACGAGGGGAACATGTTCCTGCTCGGCAAGATCGCCGATCCCGAGCAGGTCGACCAGCATCTGATGCCGATGATCCGCGGCGAGCAGCGCTCGGTTTTCGCGATGACCGAACCCGGTGGGGCGGGCTCGGATCCCGGACAGCTCAGCACCGAGGCGGTCTTCGACGGCGAGAACTTCGTGATCAACGGCCGCAAATGGTTGATCACCGGTGCCGACGGCGCCAAGACCTGGATCATCATGGCCCTGCTCACCGAGAACCCGCACCTGCCCGCCGGGCCGACCCTGTTTCTCACCGAGGGCGACGCGCCGGGCATCGTGATCGAGCGGATCATGAACACGATGGACCGCAACTACGTCGGCGGGCACGCGGTGGTGCGGTTCGACAACCTCACGCTGCCGCCCACGGCCGTGCTCGGCCGCACCGGACAGGCCCTGCGGTACGCGCAATTGCGGCTCGCGCCCGCCCGGCTCACCCACTGCATGCGCTGGCTCGGCGCGGCGGCTCGCGCACAATCCATCGCCCTGGACAACGCGCGCACCCGCACCGCCTTCGGCAAGCCGATCGGCGAACACGAAGGCGTGTCGTTCATGCTCGCCGACAACGAGGTGGCCCTGCACCAGTGCAGGTTGACCATCTGGCACGCCTGCTGGCTGATGGACCAGGGGCAGCAGGCCAGACACGAGTCGTCGATGGCGAAGTCGTATGTCTCCGAGGAACTGTTCAAGGTCACCGACCGATGCGTGCAGGTGCTCGGCGGAATCGGGATCAGCGACGAGACGGTGGTGGAGATGTTGTTCCGGGATATGCGCGCGTTCCGTCTGTACGACGGGCCGACGGAAGTGCACAAGTATGCGATCGGCAGACACTTGCTGGCCGGTCGCTAGTACGATTCGATCCCATGAGTTCGGAATTGCTCGTCGATGTCGAAGGCGGCGTCGCCTTGTTGACGCTCAACCGACCAGCCAAGCAGAATGCCGTCACCCCCACGATGGCGGCCGAGCTGAGCGCGGCGCTACGACGCTGCGATACCGAGGACGCGATCCGCGCCGTCGTGATCACCGGCACGCCACCGGCCTTCTGCGCGGGCGCGGACCTGGCCGCGCGCGGTGGCGACGTGAGCGCGACCCTCGATCCCCCGCCCTGGCAGGTTCGTAAACCGGTGATCGCCGCGGTGAACGGCCACGCGGTTGGGATCGGGCTGGCGCTGGCTCTGCAGTGTGACCTGCGGTATTTCGCCAAGGACGCGGTGTACGGGCTGAACCAGGTGCGTCGCGGGGTGCTCGCCGACGGGTTCGCGCACTGGACGGTGCCGCGGCTGGCCGGGCTGGCCAATGCCGCCGACATCATGCTCACCGGGCGCACCTTCGACGGTGACGAAGCCAAGTCGCTCGGCCTGGCCAATGCCGCGCTGCCCGCCGACGAGGTGCTGATGACCGCGATGGCGGTGGCCACCGACATCGCCACCGGGACCGCTCCCCTGCCGGTCGCGCTCACCAAGCGGCTGATCTGGGAGAGCCTCGGCATGACACCTGCGGTGGTCGGGCAGCTCGAATCCGAGCTGAACGCGCAGGTTGCCAAGAGCGTCGACGGTGGCGAGGCGATGGTGGCGTTCAAGGAGCGTCGCCCACCGAACTGGACCGGCAGCGTCAGCGGCGAATGGCCTGCCTGGGACGCTCCCGGCGAGCGCCCGAGCCTGGACTAGAAGTTCCCGTTGCAGGAACCGGCCAGATACAGCATCGCGAACAACAGCATGCAGATGGTGCCGAAGATGCCGGCGATGTAGCCGATCATCACCTGCGACCGGCCGCTGAGGCCACCGTAGGACGCGTCGATATCGTTGAGTGCCCGCTTACCGAGCACCCACGCGATCGGCCCGAAGATCCCACAGCAGAACGGGCTGAGCAGCCCGAGCACAAGGATCATGTTGGCCTGCGGGTGCTCGACCGTCTCACCGATCGGCTGATTAGGGATCGCCACAGCTCGAATTGTACGGTGACAGAGCAGATTTGCCCGGCAACCGTGCGGACTCAGCCCAGACGGCGCTGTCTGGCGATGTCTGCGAGGACAACACCGGCGGCGACCGAGGCGTTGAGGGACTCGACCGGGCCCGCCATCGGGATGCTCAGGATCGAGTCGCAGTTCTCGCGCACGAGCCGCGACAGGCCCTTGCCCTCCGAACCGACCACGACGACCGTCGGCACACTGCCGTCGAAGTCGTCGAGGGTGGTGTCACCGTCGGCGTCGAGGCCGATGATCTGAATACCCTGAGAAGCCCAATCCTTCAGTGTGCGAGTCAGATTGGTCGCCCGCGCGACAGGCAGCCGGGCGGCGGCACCGGCACTGGTACGCCATGCCACGGCGGTGACGCTCGCGCTGCGACGCTGCGGGATCACCACACCCTGACCGCCGAACGCGGACACCGAGCGGATGACGGCGCCGAGGTTGCGCGGGTCGGTGATGTTGTCCAGCGCCACCAGCAGAGCGGGCTCGGCGGTGGACTTCACCCGGTCCATCAGGTCGTCGGGGTGGGCGTAGCGGTACGGCGGCACCTGCAGGGCCACGCCCTGGTGCATTCCGTTGGCGCTCAACCGATCCAGATCGGTGCGCGGCACCTCGAGGATGGAGATACCCATGTCGGCGGCGCGCTGCACGCTCTCCGAGAGGCGGTCGTCGTTCTCGGTGCCGACCGCCACGAACAGGGCGGTCGCTGGCACGTCGGCGCGCAGGCACTCGAGCACGGGGTTGCGGCCGAGCACCAACTCGGGACCTTCGTCGGACTTGCGGCCTACCCGCGGCACACCGGACTTGCCGGTCGGACGGCCCTGTGCCGCATTGGCTTTGGCCTTCTCGGCCGCTCTGGCACGCTTGGCGGCGGGGTGCTTGGTACGCGCGGCGGCGGGCGGGGTCGCACCCCTGCCCTCCAGCCCACGGCGGTGCTTGCCACCGGACCCGGCGACCTGCCCCTTCTTGGTGCCGCCCTTACGTACCGCTCCGCGTCGCTGTGAATTGCCTGCCATCAGTTCGCCTTTCCGCTCGATGCGCCCAGCGACCATTCCGGCCCCTGCGGGGTATCGGTTACCTCGATACCCGCGGCGATGAGCCGATCCCGTGCGGCATCGGCTTCTGCCCAGTTCTTGTCGGCCCGCGCATTCGCCCGGCGATCCAGCTCCGTGCGGACGAGCACGTCGAGCGCGTCGATCGCCGCCGAATTGTCGGCGGGGGTGTACCAGTGCCCGTCGAGCGGGTCGACGCCGAGAATTCCCAGCATCGCCCGCACCTGACCGGCCAGTTCGACCGCGGTCTCCACCGCACCGGCTTCCAGCGCGCGATTGCCTTCGTGCACCACGTGGTGAATTTCGGCGAGCGCCTTCGGGACTGCCAGATCGTCATCGATCGCGGCGGCGAAACCGTCGGTCCATTTACCGACAGGCACCTCGCCCGCCCGGTCCAGCACGCGTTGCACGAAGGCTTCGATGCGCTGATACGAGGCGACCGCGTCGTCGAGTGCCTTGTCGGAGTATTCGAGCATCGAGCGGTAATGCGCGCTGCCCAAGTAGAAACGCAATTCTACCGGGCGCACCCGAGTGAGAACATTCGGCACCGAGAGCACGTTGCCGAGCGACTTCGACATTTTCTCTCCGCCCATCGTCACCCAGCCGTTGTGCAGCCAGTAACGCGCGAAACCGTCGCCTGCCGCTTTGGACTGGGCGATCTCGTTCTCGTGGTGCGGGAAAATCAAATCCATTCCACCGCAATGGATATCGAATTCCGCGCCGAGATAGAACTCGGCCATCGCGGAGCATTCCAGGTGCCAGCCGGGGCGACCGGGGCCCCAGGGCGAGGGCCAGCTTGGCTCGCCCGGCTTGGCGGCCTTCCACAGCGTGAAGTCGCGAGGGTCACGTTTGCAGCGGGTCGGTGTCTCGCCCTGGTGCACGTCGTCGAGGCGGTGGCCGGACAGCTCGCCGTAATTCGGCCAGCTCATCACGTCGAAATAGACATCGCCCTCGGCGGCGTAGGCGTGGCCGCGCTCGATCAGGCGCTGCATCAGGTCGACCATCTGGGTGATGTGCCCGGTGGCGCGCGGTTCGGCCGAGGGCGGCAGGACGCCGAGGGTTTCGTAGGCGGAGTCGAACGCGCGCTCGTGGGTCGCGGCCCATTCCCACCACGGCCTGCCCGCTTCGGCGGCCTTGTTCAGGATCTTGTCGTCGATATCGGTGACATTGCGGATGAACCGCACGTCGTAGTCGTGCGCGAGCAACCAGCGGCGCAGCACGTCGAAGGCGACGCCGCTGCGCACGTGACCGATATGGGGCTGACCCTGCACCGTGGCCCCACACAGATACACCGAGGCACGGCCGGGGACCAACGGGGTGAATTCCCGCATGGTTCGCGTGTCGGTGTCAAAAAGGCGCAAGGTCACGGCGTTCGATCCTAGTCGGTGGGATTGTGGTGGGGTTGACCGGCCGGTTCGTGGCGCCGTGGTTTATGGAACGGCTGATCGAATGGACCGAGTCGGCACTGCGCGGTAGGAAAGATTTCAGGGGCCCACAGGGGCTACGAACACGCTGCGATCAGACAGGTGGCGATGGCGGCGATACCCTCGCCGCGTCCCGTCAGACCGAGACCGTCCGTCGTGGTGCCGGACACCGAAACGGGCGCGTCGAGCAGTTCGCCGAGCACCTTCTGCGCCTCGGCGCGGCGAGGGCCGATCTTCGGGCGATTGCCGATGACCTGCACCGCGGCGTTCACGACCGCGAAGCCCTCTTCGGTCAGCAGCCTGCGCACCTCGGTGAGCATGGCGGCGCCGGTGACACCGGCCCATTCGGGGCGGCCGACGCCGAAGACAGCGCCGACGTCGCCGAGACCCGCGGCGGAGAGGAGTGCGTCGCACAGGGCGTGGGCGGCGACGTCACCGTCGGAGTGGCCCGAGCAGCCGTCGGCGTCAGCGAACAGCACACCGGCCATCCAGCAGGGGCGGCCTGGTTCGATGGGGTGCACGTCGCTGCCGATGCCGACTCTCATCGGGCGACCGCTTGCACTGCGGAGTGCGCCTCGGCGCGCGCGATTCCGTCGGTACGGAGCGCTTCGGCCAGGCGAAGGTCGAGCGGGGTGGTGATCTTGAAAGCGAGCGGGTCGCCTGCGACGGTTCGCACGTCGACGCCAAGGCGTTCGACCAGGCCCGCGTCGTCGGTGGCGCCGACCTCGGTGGCGTAGGCGCGGCGCAGCAGGTCGGCGGCGAAGCCCTGGGGGGTCTGGATCGCGCGCAGGTGGGCGCGGTCGGGAGTCCCGGTGACGATGCCCGCGTCGTCGACCGATTTCACGGTGTCGACGACGGGCAGCGCGGGGACGACGGCCGGACTACCGGCCTGCAGTTCGGCGGCCACCCGCGCGATCAGCTCAGGTGGGGTGAGCGCGCGTGCGGCATCGTGCACGAGGTAGAACGCCGCGTCGGGCGCGGCCGCGATGCCCGCGCGCACCGAGTCGGTGCGTTCAGCACCGCCGACCACCACCTGCACCGGCACAGGGACCATCGAACCGCCGGTCAGCGAGGGGGTGTCGGACAGCAAAGAGGTGGCGGCCTCGACCAGCTCGGCGGGTACGACCACGACGACCCGGTGCACCGCACCGGACGCGATCAGTCCGTCGACGGCCAGCCGGACCATAGGTATACCGCCGACCGGAACGAACGCCTTCGGGGTGGGTTCACCCAGGCGCACGCCACGACCGGCGGCAGGGACCAGTGCTACGACAGGTCGCACTTTGATTGTGTAATTCTAGGAAGCCGCGGCGAGAACCTCGTCGAGCAGCGATTCGGCCTTGCCGTCGTCGGTGCCCTCGGCGAGCGCGAGCTCACCGACGAGGATCTGACGAGCCTTGGCAAGCATTCGCTTCTCACCGGCGGACAGGCCGCGGTCCTGCTCACGACGCCACAGGTCACGCACCACTTCGGCCACCTTGTTCACATCGCCGGAGGCGAGCTTCTCGAGGTTGGCCTTGTAACGGCGGGACCAGTTGGTCGGCTCCTCCGTGTGTGGCGCGCGCAGCACCTGGAAGACGCGATCGAGACCTTCCTGGCCGACGACGTCACGGACGCCGACGTATTCAGCGTTCTCTGCGGGAACCCGAACGGTCAGGTCGCCTTGCGCGACCTTCAGGACCAGATACTCTTTCTGCACACCCTTGATGGTGCGGGTCTCGATTGCTTCGATCAGCGCCGCTCCGTGGTGGGGGTAAACGACGGTGTCTCCGACCTTAAAAATCATGTGTCCCGTGCCCCTTTCGATGTTCACAGTTTAACATGCGACTCGATAACGGCGCGATCAACTGTGCAGGTCAGGGCCACAACGAGGCCAGCGCAGGGGTTGACATCCGAGAATTGTTGTGCATTGTGTTGTGCCAGAACGGGTTAACCACCAGCACAGCGACCGGTTATCGCACAGCCACGGCCCGGCATCGATCCGGCAAACCCGTTCGAGACACCGAACTGTTACTTCCGCACCCGCGCGTCGCGAGCCCGAACGTCACCCGTGCGAAGTGAACTACTACGCTGCCTAGTTACTACCCTCCGATCCCCATGGGAACGGAGTGAGCCCGGTCGACATGGAGGACACAAACCGTGACTGCCCTGAAAGCTGTGACCGCCCTGTCGGCGCGACGTCGCATGGTGACGGTTGCCGCGCTCGCCGCTGCCGCGGGCATCGCCCTGACCGGCTGCAGTGCCGGCCAGCACACCCAGACTTCGACGCAGGCCGCCGCCATCAACGGCAACCACGCCAATGTCGGCGACATCGCGCTGCGCAACGTGCACATCGTGTACCCCGAGGCCACCGCCGAGCACAGCAAGGGTGGCAAGGCCGTGATCGCGCTGTCGATCGTCAACGGTAGCGAGACCGTCACCGACGAGCTGACCAGCGTGAGCACCGACCTGGGCCAGATCAAGATCACCGGCCCCGCCGGCGACGCCAAGTTCGTGCTGAAGCCGCAGCAGACCGTGGTCGTGGGTCCGTCGTCGGCCGCTGCCGGCGATCACAACGCCACCGGGTCTGCGACGCCGACCACCACGGCGGCACCCACCAGCACCTCGGCCGCGCCGACCAGCACCTCGGCCGCGCCGACCAGCACCCCGGCCGCGCCGACCAGCGCCGCGGGCGACACCCCGTCGATCGATCCGGCGAAGAAGCCGGCCACGATCGAGATCACGGCGCTGGCCACCGACATCGTCCCCGGCCTGACCTACAACGTCACCTTCAACTTCAAGGACGCGGGCACCGTGCAGGTGGCGGTCCCGGTCGACGCCGCCGCGGTGCCGCGGATCGAGAACGACAAGTCCGGTCCGGCGCCCGAGGGTGCGGGCGGTCACTGACACCAGCACGTCGAGAAGAGCCGTCGCGAACTGTCGCGGCGGCTCTTTTTCTGTCGGTACAGGTCCGTAGGGTGCGCGTGTGGCCAAGACCAAAGCAGTCTTCCGGTGCTCCGCGTGCACGCACGAGGTGTCCAAGTGGGTGGGTAAGTGCCCTGATTGTGGGGCGTGGGGAACGGTGAACGAGGTGGCCGTTTCGGCGTCCACCACGGCGCCGGGCCGTCGGGCGATGCTGCCGACCACGGCCGCGGCACCGTTGTCGCAGATCGACGCCAAGGTCACGCAGGCGCGGTCCACGGGGGTGAGCGAGCTCGATCGGGTACTCGGGGGCGGTGTGGTGCCCGGGTCGGTGGTGCTGCTGTCGGGTGAGCCGGGAGTCGGCAAGTCGACGTTGTTGCTCGAGGTCGCGTTCCGGTGGGCGTCGGCGCGCGAGGAGACCGCGCTGTATGTGACCGCGGAGGAATCCGCCGGGCAGGTGCGATTGCGAGCCGATCGGACCGGTGCGGTGCACGACCGGGTGTACCTGGCGGCCGAGTCGGATCTGTCGATCGTGCTCGGGCATGTGGAACAGGTGCGGCCGTCGCTGCTGGTGGTGGACTCGGTGCAGACCATGCTGGCGCCGGAGGTGGACGGGGTGATCGGCGGTGTCACCCAGGTGCGCGCGGTCACCGCGGCGCTGACCTCGCTGGCCAAGGCGACCGGGATCTCGGTGCTGCTGGTCGGGCACGTCACCAAGGACGGCAATGTGGCGGGCCCGCGCACGCTCGAGCACCTGGTGGACGTGGTGTTGCAGTTCGAGGGTGACAAGAATTCGTCGCTGCGCATGGTCCGTGGCATCAAGAACCGGTTCGGTAGCGCCGACGAGGTCGGCTGTTTCGAACTGCACGAGGACGGCATCGCCTGCGTCGACGACCCGTCCGGGTTGTTCCTGCACCATCGAACGGACACCGTCTCCGGCACCGCGGTGACCGTGGCGATGGACGGCAAACGACCGCTGGTGGCCGAGGTGCAGGGACTCACCGTGAAGACCGAGATTCCGCAGCCGCGCCGAGCCGTGAGCGGGCTCGACTACAACCGCGTCTCGATGGTGCTCGCGGTGCTGCAGAGCCGAGGGCGGATCTTTCTCGGCAAGCACGATGTGTACGCGGCGACCGTCGGCGGGATGCGCTTGTTGGAGCCGACCGCGGACCTGGCCATCGCCTTGGCCATCGCGTCCGCCGAGGCCGATATCGCGCTGCCCGCGGGCTGGGTGATCCTCGGCGAGGTCGGGCTGGCGGGTGAGGTTCGCAAGGTCACCGGGCTCGGCAGGCGGCTGGCCGAAGCCGAACGGCTTGGGTTCACGACCGCTCTCGTTCCGCCCGGTTCGGAGAAGACCAAGACCGGCACGATGCGGATCCACGAGGTCGGGGACCTGCGTTCGGCGCTGCGTTTGGCCGACCTCCGCAAATCCCGCGCACCCCGCGAGACGGTGGCCGTGGAATAACTCCGGCAACCGGCCGAATCAGCGCCTCTCACCCATTTCCGCGCCAATGTCCATTGACGCGGTCACCGATCCTGCGAACACTGCAAATCGACCCATCTCGAACATGTGACCTATGGCGCACCCGCACAATGCCCCGGCATGCGGGGACGCGCGATCAAGAGGCGAGGTTGAAGGGCTCCGCGGCGCTGCGAACGGCACCGAGTTCGGCGACCACCATGTACGCGCCCGCGGGCACCTGCAGTCGGTCGCCCGCGCACTGCGGCTGCGAGGTGGTGCCGAACCAGGTGCCCTTGTACGAGAGTTGTTCACCGGCCTTGAGCGTCTTCATCTCCGCCGGGCCGTCCTCGTTGCAGTCGTTGCTGGCCCACAGCCTGCGCTGCCCGTCGAGGGTGTAGACGAGGAACTGCGGGCCTGCGCCGAGGTCACGCGAACAGGCCGCCGACGAGATGTTGGTGATCACGGTGCCGAAGGCGGGCTGGTCGCCGACCTTGTAGGTCGGCTGGCCGACGGTCACCTTCAACGCCAGCGACTGATCCTGGCACGGCTGCGCCGCCGGCTGGGCGGCAGCACTGGTTGTCGCCGGCGCCCCGCTGCTCGGGGTGGCCGACGTGCTGCTCGGCGTCGAGCTCGTCGCGGACGCACTCGACTCCGCCGACGTCGTGGTCGTCGCGGCCGCGGAGTCGGCACCGGCCGAGTCGCCGCCGCGCGCGACCATGGTGACGAGCCAGATCACGATCGCGAGCGCGACGACGATGACGCCGATCGCGAGTGCACGGCGACGCCAGTAGATCTCCGGTGACAGCGGTCCATTCGGTTCCAGCACACTTCAAAGGTAAGCGCAGCGCGCGAGGGCGCGCTCGATGACCTCGGCGTGTCGGCGGTCGAACCGGGCGAAAGACCCGGTTCAGACCACCTCGCCGATATTGCCGACGGTGCGCCGCAGCTGCGCTCGACCGTCTTCCAGCTTGTAGGTGACGCAGGCGATAGCGCACTGACCAGTGGCAACACGCTGGGAGATGATCATCGACCGCTGCAGCAGCAGCTTGCTCGTCTCCTCCACGTGCCGTGCCTCGAGCTCGTCGACCGTGCTGAGACCTTCGCGGCGGCCGACCAGGATCGACGGGGTCACCCGCTCGACCACACTGCGAATGAACCCACCGGGCACCTCGCCGCCGTCGAGCGCGTCGATGGTGGCCTTCACGGCGCCGCAGCTGTCGTGGCCGAGGACCACGATCAGGGGCACATTGAGCACCTCGACGCCGTATTCGATCGAGCCGAGCACCGAACTGTCCACGACGTGACCCGCTGTGCGCACCACGAACATGTCGCCGAGCCCCTGATCGAAGATCAGTTCGGCGGCGACGCGGGAATCACCGCAGCCGAACAGGATCGCGTGGGGGTTTTGGCCCTTGACGAGTTTGGCTCGGTCCGCGGCACCCTGGCTAGGATGCTGCAGGGTGTCGTTGACGAAGCGCTCATTGCCTTCGCGCAGAGACTTCCAGGCGCTTATCGGATTGGAACCAGGCATACCGACCATTGTGCACAAGGGCCTCGGTTACCAGCGAGTCCGCCACGTTAAGCGTCGGCAACGAGAGCCTGGCTCAGAGGGAACGGGAACGGTGAGCATCGACGCGCAAGCCCTGCTGGACTGGTTCGGCGAGACGGCACGCGAACTGCCGTGGCGCGAGCCGGACGCGACCGCATGGCACATCCTGATGAGCGAGATCATGCTGCAGCAGACGCCGGTGGTGCGGGTGGAACCCATCTGGCGCGAGTGGGTGGCGCGCTGGCCGGTGCCATCGGCGATGGCGGCGTCGTCGCAAGCGGAGGTGCTGCGGGCGTGGGGCAAGTTGGGGTATCCACGGCGGGCCTTGCGGTTGCACGAGTGCGCGCGGGTGCTGGCGGCCGAGCACGGTGATGTGGTGCCCGCCGATGTCGACGTGCTGCTGGGCCTGCCGGGAATCGGCGCGTACACCGCTCGCGCGGTGGCCTGCTTCGCCTACGGACAGCGAGTTCCGGTGGTGGACACCAATGTTCGGCGCGTAGTCGCACGGGCCGTGCACGGTCGCGAGCCGGGCAATCCGTCTTCGCGCGATCTCGCGGAAACCGAAGCGCTGCTTCCTGTTCCGGTGCCGCGGGCAGCGACATTCTCGGCGGCTCTGATGGAACTGGGTGCCCTGGTCTGCACGGCCCGCAATCCCGACTGCGCCCGTTGCCCGCTGCCTCGTTGCGCATGGGTGGATGCGGGCAAACCCGCCGCCGAGGTCGCGCGCAAGGTGCAGAAGTACGAGGGCACCGACCGTCAGGCGCGCGGGCGGTTGCTCGACGTGCTGCGCGACGCGTCAGGCCCGGTCGAGCGGATCCGCCTCGACCTGGCATGGACCCGCGACCCCGGTCAGCGCGCGCGGGCATTGGACTCGTTGCTGGTCGACGGGCTGATCGAGCAGACCGACGACGGCCTGTTCGCCCTCGCGGGCGAGGGCAGCGCCGCCAGATAACGTCAGATCGCAGCGGAGCCCGGTTCAGCGCGTCACACGACGCAGGAACCGGCCGACGTGTTCGCGGTACGCCTCGGGCTGTTCATCGTGCACCAGGTGGCCCGCCCCTTCGACGCGCACGTACTCCGCGTCGGGAACCACCTCGGCCATCGTGCGCATCTGCCCCGGCGGGGTGATGGTGTGCTCACCTTCGATGAGCAGCGCGGGCACCCGCACCGACTTCCATTCGGTCCAGAAGTCGCGGGTGCCCCATTCCTCGGAGATCGCGCGGAAGGTGTCGACCTCGCCGTGCAGGCGGTACCCATCGGGTGTCGCGGTGAAGGCGCGCAGGAAGTAGGTGCCCGCGACCGGGCCGAAGTAATCGAGCATCGCTTGTTCGTCGGCGAACGGTTGCGGCCAGGAGTGAATCAGTTCGGCCCAATGGGCGGCGGTGCGGCCGGTGAAATCGGGGGCGATGTCCTCGACGACGATCGCGCGCACCCGCTCGGGATAGGTCGCCGCGAACATCCACCCGTGGATCGCGCCCATCGAATGCCCGACGATCACCATCGGCTCGGTGATCGCGGCGGTGCGCTCGGCCAGATCGGCCACGAACGCCTCCGTCGTGAGCTCGGCAGGCGTCGGCCGCCCGTGCCCAGCGGCATCCACGGCATAAACATGCCCGTACTCCCGTAACCACGGCACCTGGTCCGCCCAGGTCCGCGCACTCCCCATCAGCCCGTGCAACAGCAGAATCGGAACCCCTGACCCACCTTCGTCGTACAACACACCCCGATACTGCCCCAGCTCCGCAACGTCGCCGCAGGCGAGTTCGCGGCCCGCCTCGATCTGGACTGACCAGAGGGTGCGACGAAGGAGCGCCCGCCGGGAGGGAAGATCGAGGCCCGCCAGGGCCGCGAACACCCGGTGCCAGCCGGCGAAGATACTGTCAGCCCTATGGCTGTTGTGAAGATCAATGCGATCGAAGTTTCCGAGGGCGCGGGCCCCGAGTTGGAGAAGCGGTTCGCCGCGCGGGCGGGTGCCGTGGAGAATTCGCCCGGGTTCCTCGGGTTCCAATTGTTGCGCCCCGTCGCCGGCGACAACCGGTATTTCGTGGTAACGCAATGGGATTCGGAGGAATCGTTCGCCGCGTGGCGCGACGGTCCGGCCCGTGCTGCGCACGCCGGAAACGGTGGCGACGGCGAGCGCCCCAAGCCGGTGTCGACGGGTGCGTCGCTGCTCGAGTTCGAGGTCGTCCTCGACGTGCCGGCGAAGGCCTGACAGCGGCGTTTCCGCTGGACATGCGCGAACAAGTATTGACGTGGGCGGCTCGCGGCTGTCACAGTTCGAGGCAACATCCGCGAGGGTGCGCGGTAATTCCGGTGTGAGTCCGGAGCGGTCGCGCCACTGTCATCCATGTACCGGGTACCCGGTGCCGGAGAGCCAGACACCGGCACCTTCGCACCACACTTCAACCGTGGGACGCGTATCCCTACAGGAGGACCCGAATGGCAATCGCGCATTCACCCAGCCGGTCGACCGGCCTCGACACCCTCGCAACCGTGCTGGTCACGGTCGGTGTCGTCCTGCTTGCACTGCTCGCCCTGTACCTGGTCGGTTTCGACCAGGGGGCCGTCTCGCGTAGCGGGATGTTCCTGCACGAGCTGATGCACGACGGACGTCACCTGCTCGGTGTCCCGTGCCACTGATCGGACCGTTCAAGACCCTGCTGTTGCGCGGCCTGCTGGCCGGCCTGATCGCCGGCCTGCTGGCCGCGACAGTGGGCTACTTCGTCGGCGAGCCCCAGGTGGACGCCGCGATCGCCATCGAGGAAGCCGGTTCCGCCGGACATTCGCACGCACCGGAAGCTACCGAGGGGCACTCCCACGGGGGCGAAGAACCACTGGTCAGCAGGTCGGGCCAGAAGGCTGGTCAGTTCCTCGCGCTCGGCTTGGCAGGCATGGCATTCGGCGCCTTGTTCGCGTCGGCGGTGAACGTGGCGCGCCGGTTCACGAAACTGTCCGGGCCCCAATTGTCATTGACCGCAGCGGTTCTCGCGTGGGCGGCGATCGTCGCGGTGCCGTTCTTCAAGTATCCGGCCAACCCGCCCGCGGTGGGTGATCCCGAAACCATCAACGAGCGCACCTGGCTGTGGGTCGCGGCTGTCGTGCTCGGCCTGCTGGCCGTGTCGGCCGCCGTCGCGGCCTATCGCGCGCTCGTCGCGTCGGACACGCTGCGGCTCGTCGCCGGGGTCGGTGCGTTCGTCGTGGTCACCACGGTCGGCTACGTGCTGCTGCCCGGTGTGAACGAGGTGGCCGACGACTTCCCCGCCACCCTGCTGTGGAATTTCCGGGTAGCCTCGCTGGCCGAAACCACCACGCTGTGGGTGAGTTTGGGGTTGGCGTTCGCCGCGCTCACGGAATTCGCTTCGCGGCGTAGCACTCCGGTAGTGGACCAGGTTCCTACCGCAGGGTGATCCTCGCGAGTAGCCGAGACAGGCAGTGTCTCCTGTCATGACCGGCACTGCCTCTCTCGTCTCCGCCACTCGCCCCCGCGCCGTGCACGTCGCCTTCGGCGGACTCTTCACCGCCCTCGCCGCCGGAGTTGCCGAAGGACTGTTGCGCGCCGTTCGTGGTGGCGACGAATTCGGCGCCACCGCAGCGGGTTTGCTCCCTCGACTCGCCATTTACCTGGCCGTCGCCGGGGTCGCGCTGTACATGCTCAACGGCAGCCGCGTGGCCCGCGCTGTGCTCACCGTCGGCATCGGCGTGGTCGGCCTGGTCTCGCTGATCATCGAGCCGCTGGCGGTCGTGCTGTCCACCGACGACTACACGACGCTGTTCGACGGCATGTCCGAAAGCTCGATCGTGCTGGCAGGCTGCCGCACAGTGCACGTCCTGGCCGTGGTCATCGCGATTCCTGCCATGTACACCCCCGCCGCGCATCGCTGGTTCACCCAGCGCTGAACTGATCGTCCTTGTGAAAAACGGCCACGCGAGTTCGATCAGACCAGCGCCGCGTCCAGCTCGATCTCGGCCACCCCGGTGAGGGCCTTGCTGACCGGGCAACCGTTCTTGGCCGCGAGAGCAGCCGCGGCGAATCCGTCGGCATCCAGGCCCGAGGCGCGCCCGCGCACGGTCAGTTTGATCTTGCTGATCGCGAACCCGCCCGCCGGGTCCGGCGCCAGTGTCACGTCCGCGGTCACATCCAGGCTTTCCGGTGTACCACCGGCGTTGGCGATCTCGCCCGACAGCGCCATCGAGTAGCACGACGAATGCGCCGCACCGATCAGTTCCTCCGGGCTGGTGCCCTCGGCCGTGTCGGCCGCCCGGCGCGGGAAGCTCACGTCGAACTTGCCCACCCCCGAGCTGGCCAGTTCGACCTGCCCGGACCCGTCCTGCAGTCCGCCTGACCAGAGTGTGCGTGCGCTACGAGTCGGCATCGCGATCCTTTCGATTCGTGTGTGGTGCGTTCGGTGACGAACCTACTCGCGCGCAGGCGGATTACGACGGGGTCACCTCGAGACACTGCGCTGAATCAGGACACTTTGCTGGTGACTTCGTCGAGGCGTTCGAGCTTGTCGGGCCAGACCTGCTGGTGCAGATCTCGGATCGCCGCTGTCGGGAACCCGGAGTGGCGCAGGCGCAGGCGGATACCCCGCGGCTGCTTGAGGAATTCGGCGGCGACCACCGTTTCGACGCCGTCGGTGGCGGCGGTGACCCAGGTGAACTCGACCCGGCGGTTCGGTTCGAGCAGCAGGATGCGGCCGTAGTGGGGATTGCGCTTGTCGGCGGAGCCGGTGTCGAAGTAGAGCGGCTCGTTGTGGGCGGGGCGCATCAGGACCGATCCGGGAACGGCCAGCCACAGATCGAGGCCTTGGGTCCAGGCCGCGTAGAGCAAGCTGGGCTGCGCTGTCATCACGCGCTCGACGGTGAGCTCGTGCGGGCGCGTGGACAGGTCCGGAGGGCGAACTTGCTGGTCCATCAGCCGACTCTACCGGTGCTGACCGGCCGAATGCCGCATCGGGTGCGCGAGCAGCGGCTCTCCAAGTCGTACCCAGCGCGGGAATACGTGCGCAGGCCGACGCGGGTGGCGCGTGCACACCATAGGGTTGGACCCGTGGGAGCGTCTGCGAAGTGGGAGCGTGGCTCGGTCGTTCAGGACTGGGGCCTGGCAGTGGTGGTCGCGGTGATCCAGCTGGCCGGTAGTTCCGGTGCGAATTCGCATCAAACCGGAGTGCGGTCGCTGGATGCGTTCGCGTATCTGCTGCTGCTCGCGGGGCCGATCGCGCTGAGTTTGCGGCGGGTGCTGCCCGAACCAGTGCTGCTGGTGGCGTTCGTCGCCGCGGTGGCCTATGTGCTGCGCGACTACGGGTTCGGGCCGATCTTCCTTTCGCTGATCATCGCGTTCCTTTCCGCGGCGATCCACGGATCACGGTGGCGCACATACCCGGTGGTGGCCGTCGGCTATCTGTTGATGGTGTGGCCACTGCCTGCCCTGCTGGGACGCCATTCCGATGCGTGGCAGATATTCGGGCTGCTGGGCTGGGTCGCTGTGCTGGTCGGGATCGTCGAGGGCGTGCGGCAACGACGGACAGTGGTGCTCGCACGTGCGCAGCGGGCCGAGGCGGCGCGACGTGACGACGAGGCCCAGCAGGCCAGAGCGGCCGCCGAGGAGCGGCTCGCCATCGCCCGCGAGCTGCACGATGTGCTCGCGCACAGCCTTTCGCTGATCAACGTGCAGTCGTCGGTGGCGCTGGAACTCTTCGATCGCAAACCGCAGCAGGCGGCGGCGGCGCTGGCCACGATCAAGACGACGTCCAAAGAGGCACTGGCCAAAGTTCATACCCTGCTCCACGCGATCCGCAGCGGGACAAGCGTCGCACCGGATTACCCCGAAAGCACTGTTACCGAGCCGGATTCGATCGTGCCCGCCGCACGACCCGAGCCACCCCGACCCGCCCCGCGCGCACCCGAGCCCACCCTCGAGGACCTCGATACCCTCTTGGAACGCACCCGCGCGACCGGGCTCGACGTCGATACCAAGATCATCGGCATGCCCAAGAAGCTGCCGAGCGTGATCGATGTGGCGGCGGCCAGGATCGTGCAGGAGTCGCTGACCAATGTGGTGCGGCACGCGCCAGGAGCCACGGCGCTGATCACCCTGCGATATACGCCGGAATCGATCGGTATCACCGTCGACAACACCAGGCCCACCGGAACCGCTGTACGAACGGGCATCGGCGGCAACGGGATCATCGGGATGCGGGAACGAGCGCACGCGTTGGGTGGGGCGCTGACCGCTGGTCCGCGACCGTCCGGCGGGTTCCGCGTGGCGGCCCGGTTGCCCGCCCGCCCCGCGGCTTTGTCGCCACCTGAGGCACGCGCGGAATCCGTCAACGGCGAGCAGGCCCGAGCATGAGGAGCCGTTCGTAGCGCGTTTCGAGAAGGTCGACGTGGCGTAGGACTACTTGCCCTGGTCGGCTTGGCGACGCTCGGCAGTGGAGAAGTGGGCGCGGCGGGCTGCCCCCGCGGGGGCGGCTTGGGCTCGGGCGGAGTAGGCGGAGAGGGCGTCGAAGGCGCCGCGGACGCCGCCTGCGACCGGGGCGTAGGTGATGGCCGAGCCGGGGTCGAAGCCGAGGTCGGCGCCTACTTCCACCGCGTCCATGTTGGCGCCGAGGAAGACGAAGGTCCAGTTGTAGACGTCTTGCTGCTGGGTGATGAGGGACTTCACGGCGGCGTGGGTCCACTCACGGCTGGAGTTCTCGTGGCCGTCGGTGAGGACGACGATGATCACGGTGCCGGGACGTTCGTGTTCGGGGCGCTCGGCCAGTTCGGTGCCCACGCTGGTGACGAGCTTGCCGAGCGCGTCGTAGAGCGCGGTCCCACCGCGCGGCTGCAAGCTGGGCGCGGGCACCTGAGCCAGCGGCACATTCGCGTAGACGACGTCGTAGGTGGTGTCGAACTGCGCGAGCGTGACCTCGATCTTCTTCGGCACCTCCCGCTGCTGTTCGAAATAGGCGGCCAACCCACCTTCGGTATCGGCCTTGATCGTCTGCATCGAGCCCGAGCGGTCGAGCAGAACGGCGATCAGTGTGCGGTCGGAATCAGTCATGTGTGCGAACACCCCCGTGTCGGTTGGACAAGCAATTCCCACCGTACGCCCCGGAATCGGCCTGTCAGACCGGCGAAAAGAAGTCGCCAAGGTATCGCCAAGCCTGAATTTCCACCACCACGTTCGAACTGATCGAAGCCATCTCGCGGTCGACGCCGCGCGAACGCGGCGTTTGAGTCGGATGCGGTGGCGTTTCGGGCGAGAGCTACGGCGGCCGACGATGTTGCACCTGCCATGACGACGACTTCAAGGGCCGACGCGACGGTAGAGACCACCGATCGCCGGGTCTGGCCCGCCCTGCTGACCATGTTCCTCGGCAGCTTCACGCTGGTGACCGCGGAATTCCTACCCCCCGGTGTACTCACCGTGCTGGCAAACGATCTGAATGTGCCGGAGGGAGTCGTCGGGCTCTCGGTGAGTGCGACGGCCCTGACCGCATTGCTGGCCGCACTCGGCTCGGGCGCGCTGTTTCCCTGCATGGATCGACGCACCCTGCTGATCGGGCTGACCATCGGCGCGGCGGTATCGAACGTGGTGGTGGCGCTCGCACCGAACATCGTCCTGTTGCTGATCGCGCGGCTACTCCTCGGGCTGGCTGTCGGCGGCTACTGGTCGATGGCGCTGGTGATCGCCGCGAAACTCGTGCCCGCCGAACGGCTCGGCAAGGCGATGATGATCGTGAACGCGGGAACGACGGTCGCGACGGTGGCCGGAGTGCCGCTCGGCGTGCTGCTGAGCACCTACGCCGGCTGGCGGACGACCTTTCTGGTCGCGGCCGCGCTGACCGCCGCCACCGCCGTCGCCGTCCGACTGATGCTCCCGCCGATCGCGCCGAGCAAGGGCATCGGCTTCGCCGCACTCGGAAACGCCCTGCGGGCTCCGGGCGTAACTCTGGGCCTGGTCAGCATGGTCGCCATCGTCGGAGGGCACTTCGCCGGATACACCTATGTCCGGCCCGCCCTGGCCGAACTACTCGGCGCGGGTCCGGCGATGATCCCGGTGCTGCTCGCCCTGTTCGGCGTCGGTGGCCTGGTCGGCAACTTCGTCCTCGGCGCACTCGCCGACCGCCACCTCGGGGCCCTGCTGCTGGCGGTGCCGACGGCGATCGGCCTTTCACTGCTCGCGATCATCGCCTCCGCGACATTCGCCCCGCTCGCCTACCTGGCGGTGGTGGTCTGGGGCGCCGCGTTCGGCGGCATCCTCAACCTCGTGCAGGTGTGGGTGTCGCGGGTGCTGCCCGATCGGATGGAAGCGGGCAGCGGGCTGATCGTCGGCGGTTTCCAACTGGCGATCATCCTCGGCTCGGCGGTCGGTGGCCGGGGTGTGGACGGCATCGGCCTGGCCGCTACCTACGCTCTCGGTGCCGTCGCCGCGGTGCTCGGTGGTGTGCTGATCCGACGCTCACTCACCCGAGCGGGGCACTGACATCTGCCGACGCGCTGGTCGCACGCCGCCAATCCGTCGGCGTGCGGCCCGTGTGCCGCCGGAAGGCCCGCCCGAATGCGGTCTCCGAGCGATAGCCGAGGCGGCGGGCCACCGCACCGACCGGCACAGCGCGGTCGGTCAGCAGCAGTTGCGCCCGCTCGATCCGTAATTTCGTCAGGTACCGGCCCGGCGTGAGACCGGTCGCCGCCTGGAATCGGGTGGCGAACCCGGACCGCGAGGCCAACGCGATCTTCGCCAATCCCTCGACGGTCCACTCCTGTCCCGGATCGGCATGCATCGCGGCGACCGCCTGCGCCACCCCGGGCTCGTTCACCTTCAGCAGCCATCGTTGGGGCGCGCATCCGCGGGCATGCCAGGACTCGATCGCCATCGAGGTGATCAAGGTGACCACCCGATCACCCTGGACACCGAACGGGTCGGGGCACTGCTCGACCAAGTGGCGGAACATGGTCGCGGCCAGCGGCGTGTGGTCGACGAATCCGGTCAGCAGCAGTCGTTGGGGCAGCGCGGTCATGGCGCTGCCGGTCCCGACGGGTTCCAAGAGCACCCGAAGCACCCGGCCCGCGGACAGCGCGTTGATCGCGAACCGGTCTGTGCCGGGAACGAACAGGAAGTCACCGCTCGCCAGATCCTCTGTCGTGCTGAGCCCTTCGACACGGACCAGCCCGTCCAACACAACGAGTGCGCTCGGCTGGGTCATGAACTCCCACTGACCTGCCGTCAGCGTGAACTCGTCGCGTCCGGCGAACCGCCACTGCACACCGGCCAGCACATCATCGAGGCTGTGCGCACTGTCGGCCCGCGTCACTGTGCACCCCTCCCGATGGAACTCCGTGCCGTTCAACGGTACCGGTCGGCGGCGATGTTGTCGGTGTCCATTGATAGCTTCGGGCAAAACCGAGGGAAGGAAGTTGTTGTGGGGGTGATCATGTCGTTCACCAGGGTGAGCGCGGCGGATCTGGAACTGGCGATGATGCACAAAGATTGTGCGGCGGAGCTTGTCCACGGCTTCACACGGCCGGAAACCGATCCGGACGGGTACCTGGACAAGTCGTGGGCGGGGCTGAAATACCTGCTGGAAGCGGCGGATACGGGTATCGACCTGTTCTTCACCGCGACGCCGTTGGCCCTCGACGGGTACAGCGGATGGAATCCGGAGGATGTCGCTCGCACCGCGGAGCTGCTGAGTAAGACGTCATTCGACAAACTGGCCGCACACTACGACCCGGTCGCGATGGACGCGATCGGCGTCTACCCCCAGATCTGGATCCGCGACGGCAACGACGGCCTCGGCTATCTCCGGCGGTACTACGCCGGCCTGGTCGAGGTGTTCGCGCACGCCGCTCGTCATCGGTCCGGGCTCCTGCAGAGCTTCGGCTGATCCCGGCAGCGAAAAGCCCGCCCCCTGATTTTCAGGGGGCGGGCTCAGTCGTTCAGCTGGTTACTCGCCGGAGGCCGCGGCTTCGGGCGCGGTGCCCTCGGCTGCGCCGGTGAGGACGACCTCGGGCTTGTCGTCGGTGGCGGAAGCCTTGGTCAGCTTCGTCTTGCCGGTGAAGGTGAACTTGGCATCCTCGCCGAGACCCTCGCCGTTCCAGTTCTCGACGTCGACCAGGATGGTCTGGCCTGCGCCGATCTCGCCGAAGAGGATCTTCTCCGACAGCTGGTCCTCGATCTCGCGCTGAATCGTGCGACGCAGCGGACGAGCGCCGAGAACCGGGTCGAAACCACGCTTGGCGAGCAGGCTCTTGGCCTGATCGGTCAGCTCCATGGCCATGTCCTTGTTCTTCAGCTGCCTGCCGACACGGGCGATCATCAGGTCCACCATCATCACGATCTGTTCGCTCGTGAGCTGGTGGAAGACGATCACGTCGTCGATGCGGTTGAGGAACTCGGGGCGGAAGTGCTTCTTCAGCTCGTCGTTGACCTTGAGCTTCATCCGCTCGTAGTTCGAGCCCTCGGCGTTGGACTGGGTGAAGCCGAGCCCGACTGCCTTGGAGATGTCGGAGGTGCCCAGGTTCGAGGTGAAGATCAGCACGGTGTTCTTGAAGTCGACCGTACGACCCTGACCGTCGGTGAGACGGCCGTCCTCGAGCACCTGCAGGAGCGTGTTGTAGATCTCCTGGTGCGCCTTCTCGATCTCGTCGAACAACACCACCGAGAACGGCTTGCGCCGCACCTTCTCGGTGAGCTGGCCGCCCTCCTCGTAGCCCACGTACCCGGGAGGGGCACCGAACAGACGAGAAGCGGTGAAGCGGTCGTGGAACTCGCCCATGTCGATCTGGATGAGCGCGTCGTCGTCGCCGAACAGGAAGTTCGCCAGCGACTTGGCGAGCTCGGTCTTACCGACACCCGAGGGGCCGGCGAAGATGAACGAGCCCGACGGACGCTTCGGGTCCTTCAGACCGGCGCGAGTGCGGCGGATCGCCTTGGAGACGGCCTTGACGGCATCTTCCTGGCCGATGATCCGCTTGTGCAGCTCGTCCTCCATGCGGAGCAGACGGGTGGTCTCCTCCTCGGTGAGCTTGAAGACGGGGATGCCGGTCCAGTTGGCGAGCACCTCCGCGATCTGCTCGTCGTCGACCTCGGCCACGACGTCCAGGTCACCGGAACGCCACTGCTTCTCGCGCTCGGCACGCTTGGCGACGAGCTGCTTCTCCTTGTCGCGCAGACGCGCGGCCTTCTCGAAGTCCTGCGCGTCGATAGCGCTTTCCTTCTCCCGGCGCGCGTCGGCGATCTTGTCGTCGAAGTCGCGCAGGTCCGGCGGAGCGGTCATCCGGCGGATGCGCATGCGCGCGCCCGCTTCGTCGATCAGGTCGATCGCCTTGTCCGGCAGGAACCGGTCGTTGATGTAGCGGTCGGCCAGGGTGGCGGCGGCCACGAGTGCGCTGTCGGTGATGGAGACCCGGTGGTGCGCCTCGTACCGGTCGCGCAGACCCTTGAGGATGTCGATGGTGTGCTCGACGGTCGGTTCGCCCACCTGCACCGGCTGGAAACGGCGTTCCAGGGCGGCGTCCTTCTCGATGTACTTGCGGTACTCGTCGAGGGTGGTGGCACCGATGGTCTGCAGCTCGCCACGGGCCAGCTTCGGCTTCAGGATCGAGGCCGCGTCGATGGCGCCTTCGGCAGCACCCGCGCCGACGAGCGTGTGCAGCTCGTCGATGAACAGGATGATGTCGCCGCGGGTGTTGATCTCCTTGAGCACCTTCTTGAGGCGCTCTTCGAAGTCACCGCGGTAGCGGCTGCCCGCGACCAGGGAGCCCAGGTCGAGGGTGTAGAGCTGCTTGTCCTTGAGGGTCTCGGGGACCTCGCCGTTGACGATGGCCTGTGCCAGGCCCTCGACGACCGCGGTCTTACCGACACCGGGCTCGCCGATCAGCACCGGGTTGTTCTTGGTGCGGCGGCTCAGCACCTGCATGACGCGCTCGATTTCCTTCGAGCGGCCGATAACCGGGTCGAGCTTGCCCTCGAGCGCGGCCTGAGTGAGGTTGCGGCCGAACTGGTCGAGCACCAGCGACGTGGACGGAGTGCCCGCCTCGCCGCGCGGACCGGCGCCCTCGACGGGCTCCTTGCCCTGGTACCCGGACAGCAGCTGGATGACCTGCTGACGGACACGGTTGAGGTCGGCGCCGAGCTTGACCAGCACCTGGGCCGCGACGCCCTCGCCCTCACGGATGAGGCCGAGCAGGATGTGCTCGGTACCGATGTAGTTGTGGCCGAGCTGCAGCGCTTCGCGCAGGCTCAGCTCCAGCACCTTCTTGGCACGCGGGGTGAAGGGGATGTGACCGGACGGCGCCTGCTGGCCCTGCCCGATGATCTCCTCGACCTGGCTGCGCACACCCTCCAGCGAGATGCCAAGGGACTCCAGCGACTTCGCCGCCACACCCTCGCCCTCGTGGATCAACCCAAGCAGGATGTGCTCGGTGCCGATGTAGTTGTGGTTGAGCATCCGGGCCTCTTCTTGGGCCAGGACAACGACACGCCTCGCGCGGTCGGTGAACCTCTCGAACATCGCTCCCTCACTCTCCTGCTCCGACATTCTGGCAACAGACGCCGCAGTATGCTCGATACAACCTAGGGCGTCGGACCGACAACTTCGCCGTCAGCCTGCCATGAAGCCCGGGGGTTGCGGCCCCCGCCATCCACTCTAGTTGGCAGGGGATTCCGCCGCCGCCGGTCCACCCTAATGGGGACCGGCGACAACATGGTCACTCACTCACAACGCGCACGTCGCGGCATTCGTTTCCTGTGCAGTTTTGCCTGTAGCGAAATCGTGCCAGCGGGGCTCAACCGGTGAAGGGTGGGACGAATTCGCAGGGCACCGCGGCCTGTCTCGCCGGATCGAGGGCGTTGAGGACGTGACCGGCCGCGCGTGGACTGCCCGCGATGGCCAGGTGTTCGGAGTAGTCCTGCGCGCAACCGTCCTGCACGACGATCGAGGTGGTCCTCGGTCCGGGGACAAGGCCCGAGGTGTGCGGGACGACCAGCTCGTCGATGGCGGAGACGATATTGGTGTAAGTGACGCGCGGGTCGTACACACCGTCGGCGTTGAGCGCGATCATGAAGGGCGAGCCGGTGAACATCTGCCCGCAGGCCTGACACAGCGACGAACTGACCGCGTCGAAGGCCGGGCCCGCGCCGAGCGCCCGGCTGAAGTGGGCGATATCGCCCGCCCCGAACGCGTTGGTGCCGAGCCAGGGCGGCGCGATCCCGACGAGCTTGCCGACCTTGTCCGCGCCGCCGAGCCGCTTGATGTAGTAATTGCCGACGATGTTGCCCTGCGAATGGGCGATCAGGTCGACCCGCTCGGCGCCGGTGCGGGCCAGCACACCGTCGACGAAGGCGGACACCTCGGCGGCGCTCTGCTCGATGGGCCGCATGCCGCCGATCGCCGAGACGGGCCACGGAAGGCCGTAGGCGCCGTAGGTGAGGCTATAGACGCAATAGCCCTCGTTGGCCAGCAGCGGGGCGTACACGCCCCAGTTCGTCTGTCCTCCGCCGCCGGTGCCGTGCAGCAGGACCACCGGGTCGGGGTGCTCGGGCGAGGGGACACAGTTCGGGTCGTTCGCGCCGGGCAGCGAGCCGCCCGGGTTGGTGAGTTCCGGGGGGATGCCCGCGAAGAAGTTGTAGTCGACCGGGAGCGGCTGGGCCGACGCGGTGGCCGGCAGCCAGGCGAGCGCGGCCGCCGCGGCCAGCACCAGAAGCGAATTGCGTCGCATGAACGACTCCTCACTAGAACGTGTTCCACTCATCATGGAACACGTTCTAGTGATCGCGTGGCGCTACCGCACCGAAATCATCGACGCTGCTGCGCGCCGTACGGCGTACCGAGGCTCAGGGCCGCGGACTGCTGCGAGAACTGCTGTCCGGCAACGGGACCGCCCTGCTGCGCGGACGTCTGCGAGAAGGCCTGTCCGGCAGTCGCTTCGGCGGACTTGCCGTGTTGCACCCCGGCGACGAACATCGCTGCGCACAGCACCAGGAACGCCGCGGTGGTCAGGACCGTGCGGGCGAGGTTCCAACGGACCCACGCCGCCTCGTAATCCGCGCGGACAGCGGCAGTGTCGACGATCGACGCGGGATCGCCCGCCGCGTCCAGTGCCTCGTTGAGCGGTACGTTCAACGCCGCGGTGACCGCGAACGCGATCACGCTGAGCGCCACGGCGATTCCGATCCAGATCAGCGTCGAGCGCTGGTCCTTGCCCAGGTGCAGCACCGCGGCCAGCGCGGTGAAACCGACCGTGCCCATGAAGGCGAACATGAACCAGGGGTTGATGATCACGATGTTGACCTTCTGCATGACCTCGATCAGCGTGCGGTCGGAGGTGCGCGCCAACGCGGGCATCACCGAGATCGCGTAGGCGAAGAACACGCCCGCGACGAGTCCGGTGCTGAGCAACGCCAGCATCATGGTGGCCATCCGAACTGCGAACATGCGATGTCTCCTGACTCGTGGTCCGGAGCGTGAAATCCCGCTCCGGTGATACGAGTAAGTCAACCGCCCAGCGCGGATTCACGACATAGTTCAGGCGCTCACCGACCTAAGCGAAGGTCCACACCTGTGAAGTCTCGGCTCTACCCGTTCTCGGCCGCCTCGATCTGGACTGACCAGAGGGTGCGACGAAGGAGTGCCCGCCGGGAGGGAAGATCGAGGCCGACAGGCCGAGAACCCGCGGCGCCCGCGCCGCCAAAATTACAGCTCGTGGTCGGAGATCATGCCGCTCTGCATGGCCAGGGCCGCCAATCGGGTGCGCTTCTGGTTCTGCGGCAGATTTTCCACCCCGAACTTCGCGAACAGGGCGCGCAGGTGGGTTTTGATGGCGTCGATGGAGAGGAACAATTCCTCGGCGATCTGCTGATTCGACGCGGGCGTCGCGAAACCGGTGCCGTGTTTGTACGGACGGCACAGCGCGATCAGCACCGCGCGCTGGGTATCGGTGAGTGAGCGCATCGTGGGGATGGACCCGGAGGCAGTATGGGTCGCGTCGTCGACGACCCCGCCGAAATCGAAGAAGTGCACGAGCGTGGTCCCGACCCGAATCCGGTCGCCGGGACTCAACCGGCGCCGACCGACCAGCCGCTCGCCGTTGACAAAGGTGCCGTTGCGCGAAAGACCGTCATCGACGATGGTCCAGTGGGCACCGAGATGTTCGACGGCCGCGTGCAGACGCGAAACCTCGGCGTCCCACGCGAGCACGACGTCGGCCTGCACATTGCGCCCGATGGTGACGCGCTGCTGCCCGGCCTCCAGGGCCAGTTCATGCTGCTTGCCGGTGTCGTCGGTGTACCGCAGGAATGAACTCACCGCGCTACACCGCCAGATACCCGAAACACCCTGTGCACGAACATCAGTCTACGTCCCCTCGTCACCCGCGGGGGCAGGCAGGCGGGGCCGCGAACCGCGCGGCGCCCGCCCGGCCGATACTCAATTCTTGCCGACCGCTTTGTTGTAGGCGTCGGTGATTTCCGCCGAGATACGACCGCGGGCCGAGACCTTGTGACCCTTACTCCGAGCCCATTCGCGAATTGCGGCGCTCTGTTCACGGTCCATGGAAACACGGCTCTTGCCCTGCGGCGCGGGTGCACCGGCAGCCTTCACCCGGCGACGGCCACTCACACGGCGGGCGTTGGCGACCCACTCGTCCAGGCCTTCACGCAGGCGCGCCGCATTTGCGTCCGACAGATCGATCTCGTACGACACCCCATCGATAGCGAACTCGATGGTCTCGTCCGCGATGGACTCACCGTCGACATCGTCGATCAGGCTAACGGTGACCTTCTTTGCCATGAGATGAACGTCCTCTCGAAATCGTCAAGCCTGCCTCCAGGCCGAATACCCGAGGCAAGAATACCCCGAAATGCGAAATTTCCAACATGGGGACTTCGCCCCATGAATTCACTGGTCAGCGACTAGTGGGTCGCACAATCGGGAACAGGATCGTTTCCCGGATTCCCGAACCCGTGAGTGCCATCAACAAGCGATCGATTCCCATACCGGTTCCGGTGGTCGGCGGCATACCGTGTTCCATCGCGGCGAGGAAGTCTTCATCGAGCACCATAGCTTCGTCATCGCCCGCCGCGGCCAACCGTGCCTGGTCGACGAAGCGTTCCCGCTGGATCACCGGATCCACCAGTTCCGAATAGCCCGTTGCCAACTCGAACCCGCGAACATAGAGGTCCCACTTCTCGGTGACGCCGGACTTGCTGCGATGCTGACGGGTCAGCGGTGAAGTCTCGACCGGGAAGTCGCGAACGAAAGTCGGGGCGTAGAGCTTGTCGCCATACGCGTGTTCCCATAGTTCTTCGACCAGTTTCCCGTGACCGTAGCCCTTGCCGGACGGAATTTCCAGACCCACCCGATCGGCGAGCGCGAGCAATTCCTCGACAGTGGTTTCCGGAGTCACCTCGACACCGATCGACTCCGACAGCGAGGGATACATCTCGACGGTCGTCCACTCGCCACCGAGATCATATTCAGTGCCGTCGGCAAGTGTCACCAGAAGGGTGCCGAATGCCTCTTGCGCGACTTCCTGGATCAATTCCCGGGTCATCGTCGCCGAGTCGTCATACGTGCCGTAGGCCTCGTAGGTTTCCAGCATCGCGAACTCGGGTGAATGGGTCGAGTCGGCGCCTTCGTTGCGGAAGTTCCGGTTGATCTCGAAGACCTTCTCCAGGCCACCGACCACGCAACGCTTGAGGAACAACTCCGGCGCGATACGCAGGAAAAGGTCCATGTCCAGCGCATTGGAGTGGGTGACGAACGGGCGGGCGGCAGCGCCACCGTGGATGGTCTGCAGCATCGGGGTCTCGACCTCGAGGAACCCGCGGCGCTCGAGCGCGTTGCGCAGCGCACGGACCACATTCACGCGGGTCCGGGCCATTTCCCTGGCCTCGGGACGCACGATCAGGTCGACGTAGCGCGCGCGGACACGCGATTCCTCGTTCATCTCCTTGTGCGCCACCGGCAGCGGGCGCAGCGACTTGGCCGCCATCGACCAGGAATCGGCCATCACACTCAATTCGCCGGTGCGCGAGGAGATGACCTCGCCGTGCACGAAGACGAAGTCGCCGAGGTCGACATCGGACTTCCAGGCGGCCAGCGCGTCGGCACCGACACCGTTGAAGCTGATCATCGCCTGCAGCTTGGTGCCGTCGCCCTCCTGCAGCGTGGCGAAGCACAGTTTGCCGGTATTCCGGACGAAAATGACGCGGCCCGCGACACCGGCCTGCAGACCGGTCTGGGTGTCGGCTTCCAGATCCGGGTAGGCGGCACGGATTTCGGCCAGTGTGTGAGTGCGTGGCACCACCACGGGGTAGGCCTCACCGCCCTCCGTGAGCAGCCGCTCGCGCTTGTCCCGGCGAATCCGCATCTGCTCGGGAACATCGGTGTCCACAGCAGAAGTGGCGGCGCGGCCGGGCGCGGCAGGGTTAGGAGTGCTCACGTTCGACAACATTAGCGGTCGGTGAAAAGGCTTTTACTACTCCCCCAGCTCACCGCCCCACCCGCCCACGAGTTGTGAAGTGCCTCACTGATTTCGCGAGGACCTGGGTAACTCCCCCACCTGAATTTTCGTCGGCGGCGGGGGAGCTACAGCGAAGCCAGCGCGTCCACCTCGCGGGCGAAATGTGGGACGCCGACGCCGACGGTCAACAAACCCGCCGACTTCAACGCCTGGTAACCGCCGACCACATCGCTGGCGCGGTGCAGGCCCAACTCCTGCAACGCGGCCGCCGCCAAACTCGACGTGTACCCCTCCGAGCAGAAGATGATCCATTCCACCTCGTGATCGACGGCGAGGGACAACCGCGCCGACGAGGTCGGATCCAGCCGCCATTCCAGGACATTGCGCTCGATCACCAGCGCGCCAGGCAGCGAACCTTCGCGTACGCGCTGGGCGGCGGGCCGGATGTCGACCAGAATCGCGCCACGCTCCAGCGCGGCGGCCACGTCGTACACATACACCCGGTGCAATCGCGCGCGAGCGTTCTCGAGCATCTGATCAATCGTCAAACGGCTCATCACAGATCACCTTCGGGCTGGTCGGTGAGGACGGTTTTGGTTCGGCGCAGCGTGCCGTGGCCTGTCACTTCGTAATAGGACATCGCCGACAACGGCGGGGAATAGGCGTGCACGCTCAACGTGGGATCGAGCGGGCCGACGGATTCGGCGGCGGGCGCGCGCACCACGTCGTGCACCCAGCCGATCGGAAACGACGCCTGATCCCCCGCGGCGAGCGTGCGCCCGCGTAACTCCGTGCCATTCCAGCGGTATTCCGAAAGAGCACCGCTGAGCACGGTGAGGGCGCCGAGCGAGCCGGCGTGATCGTGCAAATCGGTGAATTTGCCCGGCGTCCAACTGATCAGCCAGACGTCGACCTCGTCGTCGTGGGAAAGGCGGGTCGCCCAGCGTTCTTCGGTCGGCCAGATGCCGTCGGCGGGCAGGAGGTGGTCAAAGCGGCCGGAGAGAACGTCTTCGGCACCTTCGTCGGTGAGTCGCAGCAGGTCAGCGGGACGCAACCGGGTGGGCAGTGCCGAGGAGATCGCCCGGTCGAGCGGGGGCGTCGCGGAGTACTCGTCACGTGCGGACGGGAGGGAGAGGACAGAAGTACGCATGAGCGCATCTCCAGGAGGTGAGAAATCGGTCGAGGGAAACGTCAGCCTCGAACGGTCGAGGCAGATTAGCCTCGACAACACTCCTGGGTGCGCGCACGGAAGATCACGAGCGATATCCTAGCAGACACTATTTCTTGTTGCGCTCGTAGACGTGGCGCAGGCCGGTCAGCGTGAGATGCGGGACGTGGGAGTCGATGGTTTCCGATTCCGGCACGATCAGCGGTGCGCCCGCCCCCGTCGCAACCACGGTGACATCGGCGCCCGCGAACGCGTCGAATTCGTCACGAATGCGGTCGACCAGCCCGTCGACCAGTCCGGCGAAGCCGAAGATCGCGCCGGACTGAATGCACTCCATGCTGTTCTTCCCCACCACCGAACGCGGCCTCGCCAGCTCGACGCGGCGCATCGCACTGCGTTCCACCAGTGCTTCGGCGGAGATCTCCACACCGGGCGCGATCACGCCGCCGAGGAATTCGCCCTTGGCCGAGACCAGGTCGACACAGATCGCGGTGCCGAAATCGACGACGATCGCGGGCCCACCGAAGCTACGGAAAGCGGCGAGGCAGTTGACGATGCGGTCGGCGCCGACTTCCTTCGGATTGTCGACCAGTAGCGGAATGCCCGTCCGCACACCGGGTTCCACCAACACGTGCGGTACGTGCGACCAGTACCGCGCGAGCATGGCGCGCAGTTCGCGCAGCACCGGCGGCACCGTGGACAGCGCCGAGACGCCGACGATCTGGTCGAGGTCGTCGCCGACCAGACCGCGCACCTGCATCGCGAACTCGTCGGCGGTGATCAGCGGATTGGTGTGAATTCGCCAGTGCCGCACCAGTTTCGCGTGTTCGCCACTGCCGGAGAACAGGCCGAGTTCGATACTGGTGTTGCGGACGTCGATCGTCAGCAGCATCGTGCTAGCCCCCCGCCGCGCTCAGGCGAACGACAGGGAACGCGGTGAGGTGAGACCGGAGCCCTCCGGTGCGTGCGCGGGGTCGCTACCCAGCTCCACCGGACGGTTGCGGTCGTCGACGAAGACCACCTTCGGGTCGTAGTCGCGGATCTCGGCCTCGTCCATCTGGCCGTAGGCGATGAGGATCACCAGGTCACCGGGGTGCACGAGGTGGGCGGCGGCACCGTTGATGCCGATCACGCCCGAACCACGCTCGCCGGCGATCACATAGGTTTCGAGCCGGGCGCCGTTGTCGATGTCGACGATGCACACCTGCTCACCCTCGAGCAGATCGGCGGCATCGAGGAGGTCCTGGTCGACGGTCACCGAGCCGACATAGTGCAGGTCGGCATGGGTCACGGTGGCACGGTGGATCTTCGACTTCATCATGGTGCGCAACATCGTTGTCGCCTTTCAGTGCGTCTGCGAGGCAGGGAGGGAGTTCGCGTCGGGGTGCCCGTCGATCTGGGCGCCGAGCACGACGGGGGCGTTGTCGATCAGGCGGGTGTCGCCGACTCTGGCGGCGACCAGCAGGCGGGCGTTGCCCGCGGTGGGTGCCGGACCCAGGTTCGAGTCGCGCAGTTCGAGGTAGTCGACATCGAGGCCCTCGACCGTGTCCAGCACCGCGCGGGCGGTCTGGACGACCGCGTCCGCGCCGAGGCCTGCGGCATGGCGGCCCGCGGCGAGCGCGGCCGACAGGGCGAGTGCCGACTCGCGCTGGGTGGCGTCGAGGAAGCGGTTGCGCGAGGAGAGGGCGAGGCCGTCGGGCTCGCGGACCGTCGGGTAGGCGACGATCCTCGCGTCCATGTTCAGGTCGCGCACCATCTGCCGGATCAGCGTGAGCTGCTGGTAGTCCTTCTCCCCGAAATACGCCTCGGAGGCGTGGGTGACATTGAGCAGCTTCGCGACGACGGTGAGCATGCCCGCGAAATGCGTCGGCCTGCTGCCACCTTCGAGCTCGGCACCGAGCGGACCGGGCTGGATCGTGGTCCGCATGCCGTCGGGGTACATATCGGAAACACTCGGGGCGAAGACCAGATCGACACCCTCGGTGCGGAGCAGTTCGAGATCGGCGTCGAGGGTGCGCGGGTAGGCGTCGAGGTCTTCGTTCGCGCCGAACTGCAGCGGGTTGACGAAGATCGAGACGATCACGACCTGATTGTTGAGCTTGGCCTGACGGATCAGCGCGAGGTGACCCTCGTGCAGCGCGCCCATCGTCGGCACGAAACCGACCGTGCGACCGGCCCCACGCAACGCCTTGGCGACCGTGTCGAGCACCTCGGGGTTGTGGTGCACGGTCAGCACGCCCGCCTTGAAAGCGCCGGTGGCGCGGGCGCCGCCCTGGTGGTGATGCACTTCTCGGGGTTCCATCAGTGGCCTTCCTTGGCAAGCAGCTCCAGCAGTGCCGGATCGGTGTCGGCGAGTTCGGCGGTGCGCAGCGAGTTGGCGCGGTAGGCCTCGGCCAGGCGGTCGTCGACCTGGGCGAGTGCGGCGAGGTGGGCGGCGACGGCGTCGACATCGCCGCGGGCGACCGGGCCGGTCAGCGCGGCCTGGCCGCGGCGCAGCGCGTTGTCGAGGGCGGCCGAGGCCAGCGGGGCGAGCAGACGTTCGGGCAGGCCGCCGGGCTGGTCGTCGACCAGCGGCTGACCGAGCAGGCCGGGGCCCGAAAGGGATTCGCGCAGCGCCGCGACGGCGTCGACGATGACCGTGACCAGGTGATTGCTGCCGTGGGCAAGGGCCGCGTGATACAGCGAGCGCTGGTCTTCTTCGACGCGGACCGGTTCGCCACCCATCTCGATCACCAATGCCTGTGCGATGGCGTACCCGACCTCGTCGGCGGCGGTGACGCCGAAACAGGCGTTGGTCAGGCGGGCGATGTCCTCGTCGTGGCCGGTGAAGGTCATGGCGGGGTGGATGGCGAGGCCGAGCGCGCCCTTTTTCGTCAGTGGCTCGAGAATCGCGACGCCGTTCGCGCCCGAGGTGTGCACGACGATGGTGCCGGGGCGGACCACGTTCGCACCGGCGAGGCCGCGGACCAGACCAGCCAGTTCGGCGTCGGGGACCGCCAGCAGGAGCAGTTCGCTGCGCTGGGCGATCTGCTCGATCGGCAGGACCTCGGCTTCGGGCAGCCGGGTACGAGCGCGATGCACCGAGACATCGGAGATCGCGGCGACACCGAAGACCACGTGGCCGGCTCGCTCGAGCGCGACACCGAGTGCGGAACCCACTCGTCCCGCCGAGACGATTCCTACCGTCAGTCGTGCGGGCGCTGGGTCGACACTCGTGTTCGCGCCATCAGGGTTGACACTTCTCGAGGTCAACGTTGTCCTCTCGATTGCGTTCCAGTCCCGCGGTGCGGGTACCAGACGTTACGAGTCGAGGATAGAGGTGTTTGCGCACAGGACGCCATCGCCCCACCCAGTGACATAGCTCTCCCGCCTCTCCGCGTCTTCAGGCCAGAGCTAGGTGGGTGAGCTGTGGCGTTGGCGGCCGGCGGTCAGGAGGTGGGGTGCGTTTGCTCGTGCCCGGGGAGTTACCGATGTTCTTGCGAGATCAGTTGTCGCTTCAGCGGGAGGATTCCGATTCGAGGTTGGCCATGATGTCTGCCACCGAGAGGCGGGTGGTGCCTTCGGTTTCTGCGCGGCGGCGTCGGCGGGTGCTGGTGCCGACGGCAGGGGCCTTTTCGGGGCGTTTGGCCGGGGGCTGGGTGGGGGTCGGGTCTGCGGGGGCTGTGGCGACGGGAGCTGGGGCGGGCTCGGCCGTGGGCACAGGGGCTGGGACGGGCTCGGCCGGGGCTGGGGCGGGCTCGGCCGGGGCTGGGACGGGCTCGGCCGGGGCGGCGGGAGCTGGGGTCGACGGCTTGACGGTGGCTTGGGGGCCGGTGGTGGGCTCGGTCGGGGAGGCTGTGTCGGTCACCTTGCGGGTGTTCGGCGAGGACAGGCGTGGCGGGGGTGTCTTGGTGGACGACTTCGGCGTCGTGGGGGCGGGCTCGGGGGTCGATGCCTGCTGGGTTTCGGCGTACTCGTCGAGCTGGACGGCCGAGGTCTCGGCGGTGACCGGGTCGTCGTAGGGGTCGGCGAAATTGGCCGAAACCGGTTCCATGAAGACGGGTTTCAGTGCGCTGGGCGGTTGCTGCCACGGACCGAACCAGGCGGCGGTGGCATCCTCGGGGCTAACGTCGAAATCGTGGTCGGGCTCGTCGAAGGCATTGAAGCCACCGGCGGGCAACGCGTCGATCCGCACGGCGTCGGCCTGCAGCGCGGGCTGCTCGTCGGGCAGTGCGCCGTCGAAGAGGACCTGCAAATTCTGGCGAAGCAGGGTCAGCTCCGCGCGCAGTGCGGCGATTTCGGAGGTGTCGGCGCCCACTTCGGCGCGGACCCGCGCCTCGACACCCATCTCGTACTCACGGCGCGCGTTGATCTCGCGCTCTAGCTGCAACTCGTACACCGTCTGCAGATCGCGCACCTTCGCCTTGTCGACAGCCGCGTCCTTGCGGTACCGGGTAGCCGCGAGCGCGCCGATCACCGCCGCCCACAGGGCCGCTACCAGGCCGATCCTGACGTATTGGACGTTTTCGCTGAAGATCAGGAAAACGCTGGCCGTCAGACCGAGGAGGATGAGGAAACCGACGAAGAATTTTCCCGCGTCGTCCCGCCGTCGTCGGGGCGCCGTGCTGCGGGAGGGTGAAACCATGAGGGCCAGGGTAGCCGGAATCGGCTGGTGGGCCCACCAAAGGTGCCAGTGATTCCATTCGCAAGTTGCTACGTAGTAGCGGGGTCGTCCGTCGGGTCCTCGGGTGCCCGGCAGCAATACTCCAGCCACAATGCCGCAGCAACCAGGGCCGAACCGGCCAGTAGGCCCACCACCGCACCCGGCGAATCGGCAGCAGCCGCGGTCACGGTCCCGCGCTGTGGGAATACCCACAGCAGGAAGCCAAGCCACACACCGGCGGCCAGCGAACCCACCTGCAGCGACGCCTTCGCCAGCGCCACACCTCTGGCGACGTTGATCGGATGCATCTGGCCCGAGCCGTCACCGATCTGCTCGTCGGCGATCTTGGCCTTGATCGCGAATCCCAGCGCCGCCTCGATCGCGGCGACCGGCAGCAGCGAAGCACCGGCGGCCACCGAGATCGACGGGAAGCTGGAATAGGCGAACCGGGTGGCGATCCAGGCGACCGCGGCGGCCACCACCACGTTCAGCGCCAGGTCGAGTACCCGGGTGGGTTTCAGCACGAGCGGGCGCTCTCGTCGCCGAGCACCAGGTCGGTGCGGATCACACCGTCTCTTTCGGACCGGTCGATCTCGGCGAGCAGCTCCGCGATCGGGCGGGCGGTGCCGTCGACGAGGAGTTGCGCGGACGGTTCGACGGCCAGCCACGGGATCAGCACGAAGGCCCGGTTGTGGGCCTGCGGGTGCGGGAGGATCAGGGCGGGGTCGGTATGGCGGGCGATCGACGCGGCGGTGTCGTCGGCGCACTGGACCACGTCGACATCGAGAGTGCGCGCACCCCAACGGATTTCACGGATACGGCCGGCGGACTGCTCGAGTTCTTGACCGAAGCGCAGCCACGCGTAGTCGTCGAAGGCTGAATCTTCCGCGACGACAACAGCATTGAGGTAGTCGTCCTGGTCGACGCCACCCCACGGCGCGGTGGTGTAGACGGGCGACACCGCAATGGTCCGCTCCCCCAGCGCATTCAGCACGCTGCGCAGGTGCGCGAGCCGATCACCCAGATTCGAGCCGATCGACAGCACCGCGCGAGTCATCGCCGCGACTCCGGCGCCACCGTGCGATACCGGGTCGCCACCACCCGCACGTCTTCGAAGGTGTGCGGGATCGGCGCCGACGGCTTGTGCACCACCACCTCCACCGCCTCGATCCGCGGGTCGGCCATCACGTCGTCAGCGATCTCGGAGACGACCGTTTCGATCAGATCGCGCGCCGGACCGGTGACGATGCGCACGGCACGCTCGGCGAGGGCGCCGTAGTCGACGGTGTCGGCGAGGTCGTCGGAGGCGGCGGCGGCCGCGAAATCAACCCAGACCGTCAGATCGACGACGAACTCCTGGCCGTCCTTACGTTCGAAATCGAACACACCGTGTCGACCGAACGCACGCAGCCCCCTCAGTTCGATCCGCGACGACGCGGGCCTACCGGCAGGTGGCGGCAGCAGATGCGAGTTCATCGGACAGCTCCTCTGGCGGCGGTCGATCGGGCTACGGCGGCTCGCTGCCATGCGTCGGCGACGGCGATCGCGTCCAGGGAAGCGCGGACGTCGTGCACTCGGACGCCCCAGGCGCCGTGGGTGGCGGCGAGGGCGGAGAGGGTGGCGGTGGCGGTTTCGCGGCCGTCGGGGGGACGGGGGCCGGATTCGTCGGCCAGCAGGCCGCCGAGAAAGCGTTTGCGGGAGGCGCCGATCAGGATGGGGAGGCCGTCCGCGAGCAGTTCGGGAAGGGCGGCCAGCAGTTCCCAGTTGTGGTCGGCGTTCTTGGCGAAGCCGAGGCCGGGGTCGAGGATCAGCCGTTCCGGGGGCACGCCCGCGGCGACGGCCAGGTCGACCTGGGCGGCGAGTTCGGCACGCACCTCGGCGACCACGTCGTCGTAGTGGTCGGCGGGGCCGGTGTGGCGGTAGTCGGCGGCGGCACGCCAGTGCATGAGGATCCACGGCACGCCTGCTTCGGCGACGACTTTGACCATATTCGGGTCGGCGCGACCGCCGGAGACGTCGTTGACGATCGAGACACCCGCCTCCAGTGCGGCTGCGGCGACCTCGGCGCGCATGGTGTCGACACTGGTCGGCACACCCGCGGCGACCAGCCCGCGGATGACCGGCGTCACCCGGGCGACTTCGGCGGCGGGATCGACCCGATCGGCACCCGGCCTGGTCGATTCACCACCGACGTCGACGATATCGGCGCCCGCCTCGTACAGCTCGACGCCGTGCGCGATCGCGAGCTCGGGATCGAGATAGCGACCACCATCGGAGAAGGAATCGGCGGTCACATTGACGACGCCCATGACCACGCACGAGCGCTGGTCACGGGCGGTCACCGGTAGCTGGCTCATTTGCGCAGGATCAGGTCCAGCGCCTCGGATCGCGAGGCGGAGTCGGTTTGCAACTGGCCGCGCACCGCCGAGGTGGTGGTGCTGGCGCCCGGCTTGCGGATTCCCCTCATGGCCATGCACAGGTGCTCGGCCTCGATCACCACGATCGCGCCGCGCGGATCGAGCCTGCGCATCACCGCGTCGGCGATCTGGCTGGTCAGCCGCTCCTGCACCTGCGGGCGCTTGGCGTACAGGTCGACGACGCGGGCCAGCTTCGACAGCCCCGTCACCCGACCGTGCGCGCCGGGGATGTAGCCGACGTGCGCGACGCCGTGGAAGGAGACCAGGTGGTGCTCGCAGGTGGAGAACATGGGAATGTCGCGGACCAGCACGAGTTCCTGATGACCCTCGTCGAAGGTGGTCGCCAGCACCGCGTCGGGCTCGGTGTAGAGCCCGGCGAACATCTCCCGATAGGCGCGCGCCACCCGGGCGGGCGTGTCGAGCAGGCCGGGTCGGTCCGGGTCCTCGCCGACCGCGATCAGCAGTTCACGCACCGCGTTCTCGGCGCGCACCTGATCGAACGGCGAACCGGTCGCCAGCGCCGTCAGCACCGACGGACCGGTCGCACCCAGCTCACCTGCCGGATCGAGATCCTGCTTGTTGGCCGACACTTCTCCGCACCTCCATAATATTTGCGGCTGGCGCCGCGGATTCTCGGCCCTGTTCCCCGCCTCTTCCCTCCCTCCGGGTACTCCTTCGTCGCACCCTCCGGTCAGTCCAGAGGCGGGCGGGCCGAGAACCAGAGCCGAAAGAGCCGGCGATTACCCGACGTTCGACGGCGAGGCGTAGTCCGAGAACCTGTGCCGAACGCCGAAGTTATCCGGCGTTCGACGGTTGAGCGTAGTTGGCCATCGGTCACTGGCGGCCGTTCGGCCCTTCCCAGTCCTTGTGCTCCGGATCGGCGTCGCGCACCGGCGGCTGTGGCTGGGCACCCCAGGGGTGGAACCCGTCGTCGGCGTGCCGCGGCTGCTGCTGCTCCGGCCTGCCCCAGGCACTGCCCTGGTCCTGCGGCGGTTGGGGCTGCTGTTGCGGCGGCTGCTGTTGCGGCTGCTGCTGCCGAGGTGCCTGCTGCTCCTCGCGCGGCGGCCAGCCCGGGGCCGACCAACCGGCCGGTGCGCCGTAGTCGGGCCGTGAACCGTGCGTTCCCGACTGCCGCGGGAACGCCTGGGTGGGCGCGGCGGGCAACGGGTAACCGGCGGCGGGCGGCGCGGGCTGGCCATAGGGCTGACCCGGGTACCCGTTGGGCTCGACCGGCGGTGCACCGTTGGGCACCGGCACCGGCGCGGGCTGCACCGGCGGCCACGGCTCGCCGCGCTCGACGGCCAGCTCGCCCGGCGTCTTCACCGGCGGCTTGTCCGACGGGTGCCGGTCACCGAAATCGTTGAACGCGGTGATCCGCGGACGCTTCTCGACCCCGGCAAGGACCTTCTCGAGATCCTTGCGGTGCAGCGTCTCGCGCTCGAGCAGCGCGGTGGCCAATGCGTCGAGCTGCTCGCGGTATTCGCTGAGGATGGACCACGCCTCGGTGTGCGCGGCCTCGATCAGGTTGCGCACCTCCTCGTCGATCTCGCGGGCGACCTCGTGCGAGTAATCGGGCTGCACGCCCATCGAGCGGCCGAGGAACGGGTCGCCCTGCTCCTGGCCGTAGCGAACCGCGCCGAGGCGGGCACTCATGCCGTACTCGGTGACCATCCCGCGGGCGATCTTGGTGGCCTGATCGATATCGGAGGACGCGCCGGTGGTCGGCTCGTGGAACACCAGTTCCTCGGCCGCGCGGCCGCCCATCGCGAAGACCAGCCGGGAGATCATCTCCGAGCGGGTCATCAGGCCCTTGTCGTCCTCGGGCACCGTCATGGCGTGACCGCCGGTGCGGCCACGGGCCAGGATGGTGACCTTGTAGACGGGCTCGATATCGGGCATCGCCCAGGCCGCCAGGGTGTGGCCGCCCTCGTGGTAGGCGGTGATCTTCTTCTCGTGCTCGCTGATGATGCGGCTCTTGCGGCGCGGGCCACCGATCACGCGGTCGACCGATTCCTCGAGCGATTCGCCGGTGATGACCGAACCGTTCTCGCGGGCGGTGAGCAGCGCGGCCTCGTTGATCACGTTGGCCAAATCGGCGCCGGACATGCCGACGGTGCGCTTGGCCAGCCCCTCGAGGTCGGCGTCCTGGGCGATCGGCTTACCCGCCGAGTGCACCCGCAGGATCGCGCGGCGGCCGGCCAGGTCGGGATTGCCCACCGGGATCTGCCGGTCGAAACGGCCGGGACGCAGCAGCGCGGGGTCGAGGATGTCGGGACGGTTGGTGGCCGCGATCAGGATGATGTTGGAGCGATCGCCGAAGCCGTCCATCTCGACGAGCAGCTGGTTCAGCGTCTGCTCGCGCTCGTCGTGACCGCCGCCGAGGCCAGCACCGCGCTGGCGGCCGACCGCGTCGATCTCGTCGACGAAGATGATGCAGGGACTGTTCTGCTTGGCCTGCTCGAACAGGTCACGCACACGCGAGGCGCCGACACCGACGAACATCTCGACGAAGTCCGAACCGGAGATCGTGAAGAACGGCACCCCGGCCTCGCCCGCGACCGCGCGGGCCAGCAGGGTCTTACCGGTTCCCGGCGGACCGTAGAGCAGCACGCCCTTGGGGATCTTCGCGCCGAGTGCCTGGTAGCGGGCCGGATTCTGCAGGAAATCCTTGATCTCGTACAGCTCTTCGACGGCCTCGTCGGCACCGGCCACGTCGGAGAACGTGGTCTTGGGCATGTCCTTGGTCAGCAGCTTGGCCTTGGACTTACCGAAGCCCATCATGCCGCCGCGACCACCGCCCTGCATGCGCGACATCACGAAGATGAACAGGCCGACCAACAGCACCATCGGCACGATGAAAAGCAGCAGCTGGGAAAGCCAGCTCTCCTGCTTGACCACGGTGTCGTACGGCGCGCCGGAATTCTGCACGGCGTCGAGGACCTGCGCGGAGTTCTCCCCACCACTGGGGTACTTGGCGACGATCTTGGCGTTGTTGCTCGTGGCTTCGTTGCCGTTGTTCAGTTCGATGCGGAGCTGCTGCTCCTTGTCATCGATCTGCACGTTCTTGACGTTCGCTTTGTCTTCGAGCTGGGCAAGCGCAACGGAGGTGTCGACACTCTCCCAGCCGCGCGTGTCATCGCTGAGAAAGCTGAACAGCCAGATCATGAGCATGATGCCCGAGATGATCGCCAAAGTGCGAAACACTGTCTTGCGGTTCATAGAGCGTCGGCCGGACGGCCCAGTCCTTTCCGGTTATTTCTCCGGGTGTGCCTAGCGAAGCGTCGAGATCGGCGGGTTTCGGATGCGGACATGCCACGTTACCGCGTACGGTCTAGTTCGATACATCGCGCAGTTCGGCTGCTGGTGCAGTTGCACTGGTAAACGGCCGGAGAACGCAAGAGGTTCCCGAACGCTCCGACCGGGTTGTGGCAAGTGGCCACAATCATGTCATGCCCGCCTTATCGTGGGCGACGACACAACTACAGCGCAGGGGGTACAGCCATCGTCGAGCTACGAACACCCACAGCGATTCTGCGCCACGGCGGTGGACGGCTCGTCGTCCTCCGACCGGGTACCGACGGCGAACGTGTTCTCGACGTTCCCATTGCCGACCTGCTAAAAGTGCGCCTCAATCGGCGCGCCGACGAAGCGGTCGTGATCGAGATCTATCTCCGTTATCCCACCGCGGTCCTCACCGGCGTGCCCGCCGACCGCACTCCCCTTCCTGTGCTCATCGCCGAGCACGATGTGCCTGCCGCCCTCGGCATCGTCGACCGGATCAACGACCAGATCATGACGACCCAGCGCATCGACGTGGCCGCGCCGGATCTCACCCCGCCTGCCCCCGAGTGGGGCAAGTCGGGGCCGACCCGCGCCGACGTCGAGCGCGCCGTGCGCCGGATGGCGCCGCGCAAGGACGCCCGTACCGCGGTCACCGCGCTGAATCGGTACGTCACACCCGACGAATACGTCCTGGAAACAGCCATCGCCGTTGCCGCGCCGCCCGCGGGGTCGGGCACCGGCCTGCTCGCGGCGACCACCACCAGGGTGCTGTTCATCTCGATCGGCAGCGGCGAACGCTATGCCTTCGAATTGGCGGTGGCCGCGATTCTCGGCGCCCGCACCGTCGAGGGTGCGCGTTCGGCGCCCGGCGAGGTCGATACGCGCCACGGCGGCTCCGGCATCGACATCAACGACGGCAATCGCACATTGCATTTCGCGGGCGTGGATCGCGCCGACACCGAGCGTGTCACCTGCGCGGTGAATTTCGCCGTGCGCAGGCAGGCCGCCGACGGTGCACCTGGGCCTGCCGATCCCGGTGTCAACCAGCTCTACGCGGAGTGGGAATTACTGGTCGAGCGGCATTCGCTCGGCATGGTTGACGACACCCAGTTCCAGCGCTATGGCCGCGGAATTCTGCGCAGCCTGTAAGTACCGGTAGCCGGACCGAATTCTCAATTCGGTTCGGCTGCTTCGGTTTCCGCTTTCTGCTCCGGCTCGTTGAGTTCGATCCGACGCCACGGGCTGGTGGGCCGGGTCCACAGGCGCACCAGTTCCATCCGCCGGTCGACGCCGCCGTTCTTCAGCTCGGCGAGGTCCTCGGTGGCCTGCCAATAGGTCCAGCCGGTGAGGTAGGCGTCGCCGAACTGGCGCCAGTTGCGGTAGCGGCGCTGCGCGGGAACGAGTGCTCGCATGCAGTATTCCCACGCCACATCGGCGTCGATATAGCCGGCGGTGAACGCCATGCGGGCCACCGCGACGACGCGGGCCAGATCCCAGGCGTGGATGTCATTGGGTAGCGGGCGCGACAGGTGGTCGGTGAAGCCGATCTTGATGGCCTGGGCCCAGATGTCGTAATCGCGAACCAGCGCCTCGGGGTTGTCCATCCCCCGAAACGAACCGACCTGACGCAAGAACGCGCGCTGTTTGTCGGCCCGCTCACCGAAACGGTCGCGCTCGCTGGCATTGACCGAGGCCATCACCAGCGGATGAACCAGCGAATACAACGGTGCGTGCATGCCTTCGAGCAGCTGCTCCATCGAGGCGCGGGCTTCGGTGCCGTCGGTGATGCCCCATGCGCCGGTGAGGGTGTCGATGGCGAGTTCGCGGCGGTCACCGAGCGGGTGCTCGCGTTCGGGGCCGAGCAGCATCGCGTCGTGGAAGGCGTCCCAGCGCGTGGAGTAGAAGGCACCGAGCGCGAGGGCGCGCAGTTCGTCGTCGCTCACGCCAGCGCCCGACCAGTGATCTTCTTCGCGCTCGTCTAGTTCCGGGTAGGGAAAAGTGGTCAGCGCTGGTACTCCCCTGGCAGCCATGCGGCCGAGTCTAGTGCGGTGACTGCCATCACGGGTGGCCTGTGAATCTCGCGTGGGTCACGAGAATTTCAGATCACCTGTTTCTTCGCCTGTCACGTCATGGCAACCAGGACTATGGTTCTGACATGTGTAGAAATATCACCGTCTTGCGTGGTCTGGAGCCTGCCGCCACCGAGCAGGAGATCTACGCTGCCGCCTTGCAATATGTGCGCAAAGTCGGCGGCATCTCCGGCCTGAGCAGCGCCACCAAACCCGCCGTCGACAAGGCCGTCGCGGCCATCGCCGCGGCCACCACCGCGTTGCTGACCGAGCTGCCCGATCGCCGGGTTCCACCGCCTACCGAGCCGCCGTTGCGGCGGATCGCGGCACGCGAGAACGAGGTCGGCGAGCCCACCCAGTGATCGGCACCAACCACTAACTGCAACGTGTTCTAATCAGACTGAGCAGGCACGCCACCTCCTGGTCGCGCCGCGATAGTCGGTGAACCGGATTCAGCAGACGCCCGAGGAGAACGACCAGTGAGCGAACTCGACCAGACCACCGCGGTGATCGAAGTACACAATCCCGCGACGGGTGAACTCGTGGGAACGGTGCCTGACATCGCGCCGGACGAGGTGGCGGCCGCGGTTCGTGAACTGCGCCTCTACCAGCCCGAGTGGGAGGCGATCGGGCCCGCCGGTCGTAAGCAGTGGCTGCTGAAGATGCAGGACTGGCTGATCGACAATACCGAGCACCTGGCCGCGGTCCTGCAGTCCGAGACGGCCAAGCCGCGGGTCGACGCGCTCATCGATCCGGCGTTCGCGGTCGACATCCTCGGCTACTACGCGCGCCGGGCGGGCAAGTTCCTCGCCGACGAGCACCCCTCCCCGCACAGCCCGCTCGCGCGGGTGAAGTCGCTGACCGTCGCCTACCGGCCGTATCCGGTGGTCGGCGTGATCACGCCGTGGAACTTCCCGCTCGCGATGCCGGCGATCGACGTGTTCCCCGCACTGGCCGCGGGCGCCGCGGTGATCCTCAAGCCGTCGGAGGTGACGCCCCTGTCCGCGGTGGAGCTGGCCCGCGGCTGGGCCGAGATCGGGGCGCCGCCGGTGTTCAAGGTGGTCACGGGCGCGGGCGCGACCGGTGCGGCCGTGGTCGCGAACGCCGACTACATCCAGTTCACCGGGTCCACCGCGACCGGCCGAAAGATCGCCGCCACCTGCGCGGAACGGATGGTGCCCTACAGCCTCGAGCTCGGCGGCAAGGATCCGGCGATCGTGCTGGCCGACGCCGATATCGACCGCGCCGCGCACGGCATCGCCTTCGGCGGGATGTTCAACGCGGGCCAGGTGTGCATCTCGGTCGAGCGGGTTTACGTCGAGGCACCGGTCTACGACGAGTTCGTCGCCAAGCTGACCGACGCCGTCGCCGCCCTGCGTCAGGGCGCCGACGGCCGGGAGTCGAAGAACGATGTGGGCGCGCTGGCCAACGAGAACCAGGTGCTGATCGTGCAGCGCCACGTCGACGAGGCGGTGGCGGCGGGCGCCCGGGTGACCACCGGCGGCAAACGCACCGGCGTCGGCACCTTCTTCGAGCCGACCGTGCTCGTCGATGTGGACCATTCGATGTCGTGTGTCGCCGAGGAGACGTTCGGCCCAACGCTGCCGGTGATGAAGGTGGCCGACGAGGCCGAGGCGATCCGGATGGCCAACGATTCGATCTACGGCCTCTCGGCATCGGTCTGGACGGGCGACAAGGCCCGCGGTGAACGCGTGGCCAGGCAGTTGAACACGGGCGCGGTGAACATCAACGACGTGTTCTCGAACCTGTTCAACCCCGCGATGCCGATGGGCGGTTGGGGCCTGTCCGGGGTCGGTGCGCGCTGGGGCGGTGCGTCGGGCCTGCGGAAATACTGTCGCGTGCAGGCGATGACGAAGCCGAAGCTGCCGACCATGGGCAAGGAATTGTTCTGGTACCCGTCCGACATGAACAAGCTGGTCATCGCGGTCGCCGCGATGCGGGCCGCCGGTGCGCGCGGGATGCGCCGGATCGATCTGCCGTCGGTGTTGCGTCTCAAGAAGTAGCCGTTTCCGGCTGCGGCGCACCACTCGCGTCGCAGCCGGATTCATCACCCCGAAACTTGTTTGTGAGGAAGATCACTGCCTGCGGGGTCGAGTGGCGAGCGCCGTGGTCAGCGGCACCTTTCAGCGGGCGCGACAACGAGGCGGCGCGGCCCACCTGGGAGTTTCGGGCGTGAACGATGACGCGTTTTCCCTGGTCAGCCGCCCAGGTCCGCCGACGACTCATTGGGCCGCCGGCCGCCGTGAACAAAACACACTCCGATGGTGCAGCTCACCATGTCAGGCCATATGCTGTGCGATACCAACCTGGTGACTGTTTTGATCCACTTCCGCGAACTTCCTTGCCCGTTTTGGCTGGATTTTCCCGACCGATTCTGATAGCAAGGTGCTATGGACCCGCATTTGCGCGATCTGCGGTATTTCGTCGCCGTCGCTGAGGAACTGCATTTCACCAACGCCGCACAGCGGCTGCACATCGCTCAGCCGACGTTGTCGCGCCAGATCCGCCAGCTCGAACGCCAGCTCGACGTGGTCCTGTTCGACCGCAACCAGCGCAGTGTCGCCCTCACCGTCGCCGGTAAGGAACTGCTCGAAGGTGCCCGCAAGATCCTCGAGCTGTGGGAGGTGACCAACGTGTCCCTCCAGGAAGCAGGCGAGGTGCTGCGCGTCGGGATCCAGTCCGCGCTCGGCCGGGGTCTGCTCAACGACCTGGAGAGCGCAAGCGGTCACCGCCTCGCCCTGCACGCCGCGTCGTGGAACGACCCGTCCAGTGGACTTGCCGGTCGACAGGCCGACTTATCGCTGGTGTGGCTGCCGCTGCCCGACTCCAACCGTTACCGCTGGCAGGTGCTGCGCACCGAGCCGCGCTGGGTGCTGCTGCCCGAGTCGCACCCGCTGGCCGAGCAGGACAGCATCGACTTCGCCGATCTGCTCGACGAGCCGTTCGTCGCCCTGCCCACCGAGGCGGGCGCGGTCCGCGACTTCTGGCTGGGCAACGATGCCCGTGGCGGCAAGGCGGCCAAGATCGGCGCCGAAGCGGCCACCCCCGAAGACAAGCTCGAGGCCGTGAGTCTGGGTCTCGGCGTGTGCCTGCTGGCCGAGAACAATGTGCCGATGTACCGCTGGCCCGGCCTGACCGCGCGTCCGGTCGCCGGTCTCACCCCGTGTGAGCTGGCGGTGGCATGGCGGGCCGACGACACCCGTCCGACCATTCTGGAATTCGCCGGTCGCGCCGTCGATGGCGGTTTCTCCGAGCCGACACCGCAGCCGCAGCCGATCGCGGTTTAGCTCGACAGTTCCAGTTGGGCGGCGAGGCCGAGCAAGGTGGCCTCGCTTCCCGGCGGGCCGACCAACTGCGCGGCCAACGGCGTGTGCGCCTCGGGATGGGTGCCCATCGGCAGCGACGCCGCGGGCCAGCCGAGCAGATTCCACAGTCCGGTGAACGGCGCGTAGCGCGCCGAGGACACGACGTTCGCGACCCAACCGCGCCCACTCCACTGCCTGGCCTTCGGCGGCGGCGCGGCGAGCGTCGGCGTGATCACGACGTCGAAATCCTCGAAGAATTCGAGGAGTCTGGCTTCGGTCCGGTCGATCTGGCTGGGCCGGACCAGGCCGAGGCGCTGGATCACTCTGCCGATCGCCAGATGCCGTCGAGTGCGGTGCTGGAGCAGTTCGGGATTCGGCAGCGCGTCGGCGTCGGCCAGACCCGCGCTCGGCCAGCGCAGCAGCATCAACAACGCCGTATCGCCGTAGGGCAGTTCGACCGGCTGCACCTCGTGCCCGGCCACCGCCGCGCGCGCACCCGCGGTGCGCGCCGCCGCCGTCCAGTGCCGATCCATTCGGACGAGCCGCGACGGCGGAGCCACGGCCAGTCCGATGCGTAGTCGCTGTGGCTTACGCAGTTCGGCCAGGTCGGAGCGGCCTGCCAACACCGAAAGCGCCAGCGCCGCGTCCGACACCGTCGTCGCGAGGACACCGTTCTCGGCCAGTCCCGCCCAGGAATCGGCGCCGATCTGCGCGGGCACCACGTGTCTACCCGGCTTGATTCCGAACACTCCGCAGGCGGCGGCGGGCACCCGGATCGAGCCGAGTCCGTCGTTGCCGTGGGCGATCGGCACCAGTCCGGCGGCCACCGCCGCTGCCGCCCCACCCGAGGAACCGCCGGTCGACCGGCCGACATCGCGCGGATTGCGGGTGACACACCCGAGCGAGTCGGTGCTCGCCCAGAGCCCGAGCTCGGGCATGGCCGTCAGCCCCACAACGATCGCGCCCGCGGCCCGCAACCTGGCCACGACGGGGTGATCGACCGTCGCCGGTTCCGCGGAGGTCGCCGCCGAACCCGCGCGAGTCTGCTCCCCCGCGACCGCGATGTTCTGCTTCACCGCCACCGGCACACCGGCCAGCGGCAGCTCGTCGAGGTCTGGTCTGGCGGCCAGTTCCCTGGCCTCGGCCCTGGCCTTCTCGGCCCGCACCACGGTGAACGCGTTGATCTTGCGATTCTCCGAGGCGATTCGAGCGAGCGCGTCGGCGGTGACGTCAGCGGGCGTGATGGTGCCCGCACGGACCCGGGCGGCCAGTGCCGCAGCGGGGCCGCCGATGGGGTATTCAGGAGCGGGTGGTGGAGACGAATCCATCGTCACCTCAGCGTCCGTCACGCCGTCGTCGTCGACGGACTCCCATGCTACCGCTGTGAGGTCTTCGTTCATCTGCGGATTCGCCCCCGTCGCACGGTCGTCGAAATTCGGGTGATCAGCTCTAGAGGCGCAAGTTATCATTTCAAGTACGGCTCTCCGGCGATGGCGGCGGGTGTGGCGGAATGAATTTCGCACCGATCCGCGCGAAACCTTAGGTCGGTTGATGAGCGATAGCACCGCAAGCGGGCAACAACCCGACGCGACACCCGGTCGGGCCACGAATGTGCGCGTCGACATGGTCGAGGCGTTCGCCGCCGCGTGGGGTACGGCAGACCGGCGCCCGCCCGAGATCGCCCAGTTCCTTCCCGACGCGGCCACCTTGCGCGCGCAAGCGCTGCACGAGCTGATCCGGGTGGACCTGCGCCATCGCTGGCTGCATCACGCGGGTACCGACATCACGCGCAAGCGGCTGGCCCACTACTGCGCCGAGTTCCCCGAACTCGATCGGGCGTCACTGCCCGCCGGACTGGTGTTCGAGGAATTCGTCATCCGCAGGCACAGCGGCGAGCGCGTCGATCCGCGCGATTGTCTGCGCGAGTATCCCGAGCAGGCGGCCAGTCTGCGCGGCCTGCTCAATACCGAGGATCTCGACCAGAGCACCCACCGCGCCGACAATTTCGACGCCACGGTGAACCATTCGCCGGACTCGACGCGTAGTACCCAGATGACCAGCCCGCAGCTCGACCTCACCGCGACCGCCACCTCGGCCGCGTCGGCGTCGACGGACGCACTCTCGAACCCCGGGTCGTTCGCGCCGCTCGACCGCATCGAAATCGGCCAGCGCATCGGCGATTTCGAACTGCTCACCGGGCTCGGTTCCGGCGCGTTCGCGCGCGTTTTCCTGGCCAGGCAGACCTCGATGCAGCGTCTGGTCGCGGTGAAGATCTCCGCCGACCGCGGCACCGAACCCCAGACGCTGGCCCAGCTCGACCACGACTACATCGTGCGAGTCTTCGACCAACAGCTGCTCGACACCGACTCGGCGCCCTCGGGTTCACGTCGCCTTCGCCTGCTCTACATGCAGTTCCTGCCCGGCGGCACCCTGCTCGGCCTGCTGCGCTGGGTCCGCGCGACCCCAGCCGCCGAGCGCAGCGGCAAACTGCTGCTCGACGCGGTGGACGCGGCCATGGAGGAGAAGGGCGAGATCCGCCCGACCGATTCGAGCGTGCGTTCCGAGATCGCCGCGCTGAGCTGGCCGGAAACGGTGGCGTGGCTGGGCAGGCGGCTGGCGGAGGCGCTCGATTACGCGTCCTCACACGGTGTCCTGCACCGCGATGTGAAACCGGCGAATGTGTTGCTCACCGCCGAAGGCGTCCCGAAGCTCGCCGACTTCAACATCAGCTTCAGCCGCACCGTCGAGGGCACCAGCCCGGTCTCCTACTTCGGCGGCTCACTGGCCTACATGTCACCCGAACAGCTGGAAGCGTGCCATCCCAGCCTCGGCCGCACCGCCGCCGACCTGGACACCCGCGCCGATATCTACTCCCTCGGCGTTGTCCTGTGGGAACTGCTCACCGGCGCCAAACCGTTCGACGACAACACCGCGGCGGCCGAGGGCCGTGGCGACGAAACCACCCTCGAAGCGATGCTCGAACGACGAACCGTCGGTGTCGACCCGGCCGCGCTGGACAGAGTGCCCGCGAACTGTCCCACTGCCCTGCGCCGCGTCCTGCTGACCTGCCTCGACCCGGACAGGTCGCGTCGCTGGGCCGACGGTGCGGTGCTGGCCAAACAGTTCGACCTGTGTCTGGATGCTCGTGCGCGCGACCTCGTCGACCCGCCGCCGAGCAGCTGGCGGATGCAGTGGCGAAAGTGGCCGTTGCTGGTGATGATCGTGGCGATCGGTGTCCCCAACGCACTGGCATCCTGGTACAACATCCAGCACAACCAGAATCTGGTGGTAAGTCGGCTCAGTGAGACCGCCCAGCAATCGTTCGTGGTGATCACCGCGGGCGTGAACCTGGTCTTCTTCCCGCTGGGCGCCGCGGTGCTCATCTACCTCGCCCGTTTCGTCCTGTCGGTGCCGCGCGGCCTTCGCCATGGCCGCCGCTACGACCCGCCGACCCTGCGCCGCACCAGACACGACACCGTGCGCCTCGGCGACCGGGTCGTGATCGTCGCGTTCTCGCTGTGGGCGACATCTGGGCTCACCTTCCCGATCGCCCTGCAATTGGCCTCGGGTGATGTCCCCGTTCGTGCCGTGGTCCATTTCCTGGCATCCCTGCTGGTCTGCGGCGCGATCGCCGTCGCATACCCGTTCTTCCTCGTGACGTTCTACCTGGTCCGCTGCATCTACCCGATCTTCCTTCGCCACGGTGAGATCAGCACCGACGACAGCACCTGGCTCCGTGAGCTGAGCCGCCGCTGCACCTGGTACCTCGCCGTGGCCGCCTCGGTCCCCCTGCTCGCCGTAGCGGGGGTCACCTTCCTCCCGCCCGGCGATATCCCGGCGGTGATCGTCGCCGTTCGAGTGCTCTGTGTCGGCGGCATCGTCGCTTTCATCGCCTCCTACCTGCTCTTCCGCGCCCTCGAAGCCGACTTGAAAGCCCTGGAACGCGTAGTCAGCTGACGATGCCCGGCACGGATGAACTTCCGTGCGGGTCCGCCCGTATCCCCCGTCGTGAGCTCGACAGTCATCACCGAGGCGACCCGCCCCTCGCTCGACCGCACCGCCACCACGCACCCCACCGATCGGCACGGGCTCGACCGCTTCGAGGCGGGCGCGCGCATCGGCGACTTCGAGCTGCTGACCGAGCTCGGCTCCGGCGCGTTCGCCCGCGTCTTCCTCGCCCGGCAACGGTCGATGCAGCGTCTGGTCGCGGTGAAGATTTCCGCCGACAGCGGCACCGAGCCACAAACTCTGGCCCAGCTCGACCACGCCTACATCGTGCGCGTCTTCGACCAACTGGTGCTCGACCCACCGGACGACGGCTCACCCCGACTGCGCCTGCTCTACATGCAATTCCTGCCCGGCGGCACCCTGCTCGGCCTGCTGCGCTGGGTGCGCGCCACCGCACCCGCCGAACGCAGCGGCCGACTGCTGCTCGACGCGATCGACGCGGCAATGGCGGAGAAGGGCGAAATCCGTCCGGCGGATTCGAGCATCCGCCGCGAGATCGCCGACCTGAGCTGGCCCGACACCGTGGCTTGGTTGGGTCGCCGCCTGGCCGCCGCATTGGACCACGCGGCGGATCGCGGTGTGCTGCACCGTGATGTGAAGCCGGCGAACGTGCTCCTCACCGCCGAGGGTGTGCCGAAACTCGCCGATTTCAACATCAGTTTCAGCGAAACCGCCGACACCAGCCCACTGTCGTATTTCGGTGGGTCGCTCGCGTACATGTCGCCGGAGCAGCTCGAGGCCAACCATCCAGGCCATGACCGCAGCGCCGCCGACCTCGACGCACGCTCCGATCTCTTCTCCTTGGGCGTGCTGCTGTGGGAATTACTCACCGGCACAAAGCCATTCGATGACACCGGCGCCGACGACCGGAACCTGGACGACCAGACCAGACTCGAAGCGATGCTCGCCTCCCGAAGCACGGGCGTGAGTAAGCCTGCGTTGCGGCAACTTCCGCCGAACTGCCCGCCCGCCCTGCGCCGGGTGCTGCTGCGCTGCCTGGAACCGGAGCGATCCGACCGCTGGGACGACGGAGGCGTCCTAGCCGCACAGTTCGACCTGTGCCAGGACGCGCACGCGCGCGATCTGGTCGATCCACCACCGAACAGTTGGCGAATCAGATTGCGGCCATTCCTGTTTCCCCTGCTGACATTGTCGATCGCCATCCCCAATTTGCTCGCCGCGATCTTCAACGCCCAGCTGAACACGGCACTGATCGTGGACCGGCTCGCTCCGAGTACCCGCGACACGCTGCTGAGGGTCGCGGGTGTCACGAATCTATTGTTCTTCTCCATCGGCGCCGTGACATTGATCTACCTGGCCAGACAACTCCTGATAGTTCCCCGGCGGCTGCGTGCGGGCAGAAGCTGCCGCCCCGGCGCACTCGACCGCGCCCGTCGAGATTCCCTGCGGTTGGGCAACCAGGCCGTGGCGGTGGCGTTCGGTCTGTGGCTGTCGGCAGCTGTCGTGTTCGCGACCACGATCGGCCTGGTGGGCGATGGTCTGACCGTCCGGACCGCACTGCACTTTCTGCTCACGGCGGCGATCTGCGCGGCCATCGCGATGACCTACCCGTTCTTCCTGATCACGCTCTATCTCACGCGCTGCGTCTACCCGTTGTTCCTGCACCACGGCGAAGACTTCCGCAGCGATGGAAAGGCGCTGACAGGACTGACCATTCGATGTCACCGGTACTTGATGGCGGCGGCGTCCATCCCTCTTCTCGCAGGGATCGGCGCGACGTTCTTGCCGGTCGAAGACCTGTCAACGACAATCACCCCACTCCGCGCTATCTGCGTGGGCGGGGTGATCGGGTTCGTCACGTCCTACGTGCTGTTCCGGATCGTCGAAGCCGACATCCGCGCTCTGCTGCGGGTCGTCGGCTCCCGGACGACGGACTAGGAGTAGACCGCAGGGTTGAGGGTGCCGATGTAAGGGAGGTCGCGGTAGCGCTCGGCGTAGTCCAGGCCGTAGCCGACGACGAATTCGTTGGGGATGTCGAAGCCCACGTGGGCGACGTCGACGGGGGTGCGCAGGGCGTCGGGCTTGCGGAGCAGGGTGACTACTTCCAGCGAGGCCGGGTTGCGGGTGGACAGGTTGCGCTTGAGCCAGGACAGGGTCAGGCCCGAGTCGATGATGTCCTCGACGATCAGGACGTTGCGGCCCGCGATGTCCTTGTCCAGGTCCTTCATGATGCGCACGACGCCCGAGGACGAGGTGGACGAACCGTAGGACGACACGGCCATGAATTCGAGCTGGGTGGGGATGGGCAGCGCTCTGGCGAAGTCGGTCATGAAGAAGATCGCGCCCTTGAGGACGCAGATCAGCAGGAGGTCACCTTCGGGGGAATCGGCCGGGTATCGCTTGGCGACGAGCTCGGCCAGTTCCTCGATCTTGGCTTTGATCTCGTCTTCGGTGATCAGCACCGATGCGATGTCGTCTCCGTACACGGAAGTGGGTGTCCCTTCGTGGCATCAAATGCGCGGCTGTGCTCGCACCGCCAGCGTGCCATGTTCGCGCGTCACGACCAACCTGTGGTCCCTCGACCCGCCTCCCACCGCCACCCCGCCCTGCCCCCGCCAGTTGCCCACCAGTTCGTCGATCGCTTGTAAATGGGCGTTCATGAGCCCGGTCACGCCCTGATCCGCGAGCCAGGCCCGCATCGCTCTGCGACGCAACGCGGGCGGCGCAGTGGCGAGGATCTCGATCGAGAGGGTGGGTCGATCGCTGCCGGCCGGGTCGGGCGCGGCGGCGCGGGTCCGTGCCGCCCGCAGCAGGTCGTCGGCGTAGGCGTCGAGAACGGTGCCGTCGGCGCGGAGTTGGTCGGCGGTGCGGGCCAGCGCCTGTGCCACGCCGCCACCGAGCACCTCTTCGAGCAGCGGCAACACTTCATCGCGCACGCGAACCCGGGTGTAGGTGGGATCTGCGTTGTGCGGGTCGTGCCATGGTTCGATCCCGAGATCAGCACACATCCGCACCGTCTGTGTCCGCCGCACCCCGAGCAACGGCCGCCCCCACGGCGAATTCCAGGCCACCATCCCCTGGATGGACCGTCCGCCCGACCCGCGCGCCAACCCGAGCAGAACAGTCTCGGCCTGATCGTCGAGCGTGTGCCCGAGCAACACCGGCCGCCCGTCCCGCACCGACTCCAACGCCGCGTATCGAGCCACCCGAGCCGCCGCCTCGAGCCCCCCCGCACGCCCCACGTCAACAGGCACAACCATCGCCCCCACACACCCGAGCCCCAACGCCTGCTCGACCGCCCGATCGGCCACCTCCCCCGATCCCTCTTGCAATCGATGATCGACCACCACCGCGGTCACCTCACCCGCCTCGACAACAGCGGCAGCCACCAACGCCAGCGAATCCGCCCCACCGGACAACCCAACGACCACCTGCCCGCGCCCACCCCGCGCGGCGACCCATTCCCGCACCCCACGGCGCACGGCGAGCACCGCCGCGGTTTCCGGCAGGCGTACCTCCCGGGGCGGCTTCATCAGCCGAGCACCCGGCGAATCCATCGCTCGGGATCATCGACCTCGTCCAGCAGCGGCAGTGTGTCCGCGTCCGTCCACACCGTGTTGAACTCCGCGACCCCCACCCGTTCGACCACCGCGTCGACGAACTTCTTCCCCCGCACGTACTGCGCGACCTTCGCGTCCACCCCGAGCAAGGCCCGCAGCAGCCGCTGAATCGGGTTCGACGGCCGTTGCCTGCGTCGATCGAAGGCCGCCCGGATATCGGCGACGGTCGGCACCACGGCGGGACCGACAGCATCCATCACGTGATCGGCGTGTCCTTCTAGCAGGGTGCCCAGCATCAGCAGCCGATCCAGCGCCTCTCGCTGCGGCGGTGCCTGGGCCGCGCGCAACAGCCCGACCACCCCTTTGCTGTTCGGGTCGTCGGCGTTGTCACCGTTGCGCCGGGACCGCACCTCACCGAGCAACCGGGTGAGCATCTCGCTCATCGGTTCCTCGCCGACCTCACTCAAGATGTCCACGTTGGAGCGCATATACCCGGCGAGCCAGGGCGCCGACGAGAACTGCACCCGATGAGTCACCTCGTGCAGGCACACCCACAGCCGGAAATCGCTCGGATCGACACCGAGCGCCCGTTCGACCCCGAGAATGTTGGGCGCGACCAGCAGCAATGTGCCGTCCTCGCCGGTGAACGGGTCGTACTGCCCGAGAATCGCAGTGGACAGAAACGCCAGCATCGTCCCGGCCTGCACGCCCGCGGGTTTACCGACGAACTTGCCCGCCTCCGCGGATTCGGTGCCGGTGAGCACCGCCATCGAATCGGCGGCCGCCGAGATCCAGCCCGGCCGGTCGACGATCCGCGCCTCGGGCACCGGCCGATCGTCGAGCAACCCGCTGACCTCACGCACCGGCAGTTCGGCCAGCACCGAGGCCGACGCCAGCTCGGCGACGACCTGCTCCGCCGTCTGCCGGGACGCGCGCGGCCCGGAGGGAGCCAGCAGCGCCCCGGTCCGCGCGGCCAGCCGCCAGTCCACCGCTCCGCTGAACCCGGAACTCTTGCGCTCGGTCTTATCGGTCATAACCACCCGTTCTCTACGAGCATCCGCAGTTGCGCAGGGCACCCGCCACCGCGTCGAGCGCCGGCCTGCTCTGCTCCGGCAATCGGTCGTTCGACATGAGCGCGAAGGTGAGCACCCGCCCGTCACGGTCGAGTACATATCCCACCAACGCGCTGGCCACGCTCAGAGTTCCGGTCTTGGCGCGCACCCACCCCGCGCCCTGCCGGTTCTGGGTGACGAAGCGCGGCGCGAGCGTGCCGGTGCCGCCCGCGACCGGCAGGTCGTCGAGCATCGGCGCGAGGGCCGCTGCGCGCGGGTCGATTTCGGGCCTTGCCTGCGTCCCGGCGGGCACCACGGCCGCCGTGCCGGTCGGCTTTGCCGCGGTCGCGACGATCGAATCGAGCAGCTTCGGCGACACCCGGTCGTCGACCGAAAGTCCACTGTTGTCGGCCAAATGCAGTCCGGTGACATCGAATCCGGCCGCCGACAGCGCCGCCGAGGTCGCCGCGACAGCACCGGCGAACGACGCCTGCTGCCCCGACGCCACCGCCAGTTCACGCCCGATGGTCTCGGCCAGCACATTGTCGGAATGAATCATCATGTCGTGCAGGCGAACTCGCAGCGGAGCGGATTCGACCTTCGCGACCTGGACCCCGTTCTGCGCGGCCGGACCGACCCGCACGGCACCCGGATTGATACCGAGCTCGGCGGCAAGCGCGCGGCCTGCATCGAGCGCGGGGTTCGCGGTGCGGGGGGAATAGTCGGCCGAGGGATCGAACCGGCCGCCGTCGATCATGATCGGTTCGATCGGGGCGATCGACCCCTCCGGAATGTCGATCGGGTCCCAACCCGAAGCCATGGTCGGCCCCGCGTAGGCGGACGTGTCGACCACGATCGTGTTCGCCTGCCTGCCAGCGGCCCGCACCTGCGCGGCCAGATCCGAGATCCGCGCGCCGTCGGTGTAGTAGCCGCCCGCGGCCTGCGTGGTCAGCGTCGGATCCCCACCGGCGACCAGCACCAGCTCGCCCGGCGCACCGGCGAGCACCTTCGTGACCACCCGCTGATCGTCGGGCAATGTCAGCAATGCGGCCGCGACCAGCATGATCTTCGCCGTCGATGACGGAATCATCGCCTTGGTCGGCTCCTGACTCCACAGCACCGTCCCGCTGCTCGGATCGGTCACCTGCCCGGCGAACGCACCGAGATCGGGATTGCCGACCACCGGAGCGAGCGCCGCGGCGATCCCCGCCACCGTCGGTGCGGGCGCGTCCGATCGGGCGGGCGCCACCTCGGGAAACACCTGACCGGTGTCGGGCGGCGGAGCCACGGTGAGCCCGCCGTGCCGGAATTCCGGCGTCCACGGCTTCGCGATCGCCGCGAAGCCACCCGCGATCACCAGCAGCGCGACGACCACCGCCGCCAACCAGATCCAGCGGGACCTGCGGCGCCCCTGCGCCTGGGATCCCGGATTACTGCCGCCTGCACCGACCACGACCGTGTCTCCCTAAAAGCCGCCCGACACGCCTCGACTGCGCGACTACAGCCGCCTGCCGCACCGGTGTACCAGCACACCACACTATCCTCGTTGCGCAACGGTTCCCCAGAACGATCTGGCGATTCGGCACAGACAGCACTCGAACGAACAAGGAGATGGCGTGGAGTTCGACGTCACCATCGAGATTCCCAAGGGTTCTCGGAACAAGTACGAGGTCGATCACGAGAGCGGCCGGGTGAAGCTCGACCGGTACCTGTACACCTCCATGGGCTACCCGGCCGACTACGGCTTCATCGAGAACACCCTCGGCGAGGACGGCGACCCGCTCGACGCGCTGGTGCTGCTGCCCGAGTCGGTGTTCCCCGGCGTGATCGTCGAGGCCCGTCCGGTGGGCGTGTACCGCATGACCGACGAGGCCGGTGGCGACGACAAGGTGCTGTGTGTCCCCGCGGGCGACCCGCGCTGGGACCACATCCAGGACCTGGGCGACGTCTCGGAGTTCGAGCTGTCGGCGATCAAGCACTTCTTCGAGCGCTACAAGGATCTCGAGCCCGGCAAGTTCGTGCAGGGTTCGGAGTGGCTGGGCCGCGCCGAGGCCGAGAAGATCATCGACGAGTCGTTCGCTCGTCTGCTGGAAACCGGCCACTGAGCTGGTTGAACAACGAAAAACGGGAAGTCCGGATGGTTTTCGGACTTCCCGTTTTTGTTTTTCAGTACCAGATGTAGAGATCCCAGCCGTCCCAGCTCTCGGTGCACTCCCAGTAGTAGCCACCGGTGTACGGGTCTTCCCCGGCCGCGCGGCACTGGTAGAGCTCGTAGTACGTGCCGTAATAGGTCCCGTACGGCGCGGCGGCCGCACTGCCCGCCCCGACCGCCGACACCCCGGCGACGGTCGCGACGGCCAGCAGTGCGGCGGCGATGGTGGATTTGATGCGCATGTTGTCTCTCCTGATGCGTGCTGTTCCGACTTCTCGAAGTTATTGCGGCGCACGGGTTCGAACAGCCACCCCTAGGGGTAGATTCGCTCTCCCCTTGGTTTCTTCACCTACCCCACCCCCGGTTGGTAGTGCAGGCACCACCTTCGATTCGGGTGTGCGCGGCATAGGCACGGCACCCGCCCGTTCCTAGGCTCGAATCATGCAGCTCAACACCACTTTTCCGAAGAAGTCACTGCGTGCCGTCGCCGCCGGAACAGGATTGCTCGCACTACTTGCCGTCACGGCATGCGGCCCCGAGACCAGCGCCACCGCCACACAACCTGATCGGCCCGAGATCCGGCAGGCGCTGGAAGCGGTGGTGCAGGCCGGGTTCCCCGGCGCCCAGGCAGTGATCACCACCGCGGCCGACGAGCAGACCATCACCGCCGGGGTCGGTGATATCGATACCGGCGCACCGATTCCCGACAACGCGCACGTCCGAATCGGCAGCAACACCAAGAGTTTCGTCGCGACCGTGGTCCTGCAGTTGGTCGCCGAGGGCAAGGTCGAACTGGACGCCCCCGTCGAACGGTACCTACCCGGCGTGGTGCGGGGCAGCGGCAACGACGGCAACCGCATCACCGTGCGTCAACTGCTCCAGCACACCAGCGGTCTACCGGACTACCTGGCCGGTGGCGATCCCAACCTGCGCGCCGACCCCGGCACCCAACAGATCGCACCCGACCCGGAAGTCATTCGTCTGCGCCACTTCTCGCCTGCCGAACTGGTCCGCATCGCGATGACGATGCCGCCGCGGCACGAGCCCGGCGCCCGCTCGGTCTACACCAACACCAACTACATCCTGCTCGGCATGCTGATCGAGCAGGTCACCGGCCGCCCCGCCGCCGACGAGATCAGCACCAGGATCATCGAGCCACTCGGTTTGCGCGACACCTACTTTCCCGCTGCCGGCGACATCGGTGTGCGCACACCACACCCGCGCGGCTACCAGCACATCGACGGCACCCGTATCGATTTCACCGACTTCGATCCCTCCTGGGGCGATACCGCGGGCGCGATGATCGCCACCGGCTCGGATCTGAACCGCTTCTTCCTCGCCTTGCTCGACGGCAAGCTGCTGCCCGCCGCGCAACTCGAACAGATGCGCCGAACGGTGATCTTCGACCGAATGCCCTCGGCTGGTTACGGTTTGGGCCTGGTCGAGCAGACCACCTCGTGCGGCAAGAAGACCGTCGCCCACGGTGGCAGCATCCCCGGTTTCGACACCCGCACCGGTGTCACAGCCGAAGGCGTAGCGATAACCATCACCGTGAACGAGCTGCCGACCAGCGAGGAACAGGCAGAGGTTGTCGAGAAGGCCTTCGATACCGTGGTGTGCGCCTCGTGAGAAGCGCGATCATGGCCGTCGCGATCTCCGCATTGACCGCTGGATTGCTCACCGCTACAACGGCATCGGCTGATATCAGCCCGCTCGATCGCTTCGGCGACCAGTCGCTGACCTGGCAGCCCTGTGATGATTCGCGCCTCGATCCGGCGGGCGCTCAGTGCGCGGATGTGATCGTGCCGGTGGATTACTCGGCGCCACAGGCGGAAACGATGACTGTTTCCATCTCCCGGCTGCCCGCTACGGACCCGGCGCAACGTCGCGGTGTGCTGATGTCCAATCCGGGTGGCCCAGGCGCTCCCGGTCTCGACTTCATGATCGATGTGCGCAACGGGATGAGTTCCGATGTCCGTGACCGCTACGACCTGATCGGCATGGATCCGCGCGGCATCGGCCGCTCCACCCCCGTGAACTGCCGCTGGCAGCACGGGTTCGGGCTGGAGTCCGCCGGCATCGACGGCGTCGGCTTCGCCGAAAGCGTTGCCCAGCAGGCCGAACTCGCCGCGCTGTGCGCCTCGAACGAGGGGCCTCGGCTGCGCCACATCACCACGCGCAACACCGCCCGCGATATGAACGTCATCCGCGCTGCCCTCGGCGAGGAGCGGATCAGCTACTTCGGCACCTCCTACGGCACCTACCTGGGCGCGGTCTTCTCTCAGCTGTTTCCCGAGCGCAGCGACCGGTTCGTCCTCGACAGTGCCGTCGACCCCGAGCACTACGGATCGGTCGGGATGATCCGTGCTATGGGCTCGGTCAACGAGGCGGCCTTCGACCGGTGGGCCGACTGGGTGGCCACAGCCGACAACGAGTTCCGTTTCGGCGCGGATCGCTCCGCTGTCAGGTCGACCGTGCAGGACATGGTCCGCCACGCGAACGACCGGCCGATCCGGATCGGCGAGTTCATCGTCGACGAACACAGCCTCCCGATGGTGCTCTACCGCGGGCTCGACGACCCACGCAACTATCCGCTGCTGGCACGTCAGATCCGCCAGCTCGCCGACGCCGCCGACGGCATCGAGGTGCAACCCGAATCCGAACTGGCCGCCGCGCTCGCCTTCATGCTCACCGCGCAGCCACGCGATTACTCACCTGCGTCGGCCGTCCTGTGCGGCGATGTGGAAGTTCCGCGCGATCCGGCCTGGTACTGGCGCAATATCGAGGCGAGCCGCGCAGATCAACCACTGTTCGGCGCGTTCGCGAACAACATCCCGCCGTGCGCGTTCTGGGCGCCCCCGGTCGAGCAACCGACCGTGATCGGCAATGCGGTGCCGAGTCTGCTCGTTCAATCCACCGGAGATACCCGCACCACCCACGCGGGCGCACAGGTCATGCACCGCGTACTGACCGGGTCACGCATGGTGACCTTGGAAGACGTTCCAGTGCACTGGATCTACGGCAATTACCCGAACACCTGCATCGACTCGACGGTCAACATCTATCTTCGCGACGGCACGCTGCCCGACACCGACCGGACCTGTCAGGACGACCCGGGCCGCGAGTCCAGATAGGCCAATACGGCGAGGACGCGGCGGTGGCCCGATTCGTCGGCGGCGAGACCGAGTTTGGCGAAGATGCTGCGAATGTGTTTGAGCACAGCCCCTTCGGTGACGACAAGGCGCGCCGCGATGGCGGAGTTGTCCTGGCCTTCGGCCATCAGCGCCAGCACTTCGCGTTCCCGGGCTGTCAGCGTGGACAGCGGGTCGTCGACCTTGCGACGCACCAGCAGTTGCGCGATCACTTCCGGGTCCATCGCGGTGCCGCCCGCGGCGACGCGGTGCAGGGATTCGAGGAAGCGGTCGACCTTGCCGACCCGTTCCTTGAGCAGGTACCCGACGCCACCGCCACCGTCACCGAGCAGCTCGGAGGCGTAACTGTCCTCCACGTAGGAGGACAGGACGAGCACCGGCAGCCCGGGGTGGACGGTCCTGGCGTGCACCGCGGCGCGCAGGCCGTCGTCGGTGAAGGTGGGTGGGAGCCGCACATCCACGACCACCACGTCCGGCCGGTCGGCGGTGACGACAGCGAGGAAATCGTCGGCATTGTCGACGGCGGCGACCACGTCGATCCCGGCCGTCTTCAACAGCAGGGCGAGGCCTTCCCGCAGGAGGGCGTCGTCCTCGGCGATCACGACCCGCACGGCAACTCCACCCGCACCACAGTAGGCCCACCGGTGGGGCTGCTCAGCGCCATCTGTCCGTCGAGCGCCTCGGCCCTGCGCCGGATGCCGGCCAGACCACCGCCGTCGGTCACCTTCGCGCCACCCACGCCGTCGTCGCGGATCTCGACGGTGAGCAGATCGGGCGACCCACCCAGTTCGATCGACAGTGTGTCGGCGCCGGAGTGCTTGGTCGCATTGGCGATGGCCTCGGCGATCACGAAATACGCGGCGGCCTCCACCGCCATCGGTCGCCGGGTGATGCCGTTCGTCTCGAGCACGCACGGGATCGGACTACGCGCGGCCAATGCCGAAACGGCGCTGTTCAGGCCCCGATCCGAGAGCACCGGCGGGTAGACACTGCGCACCACATCGCGGAGTTCGGCCAGTGCCGCCGAAGCCGTGTCCTGGGCGGTCCGCACCATCCGATCGGCGGCATCGGCATCACGATCGCGCAATTGCTCGGCGAGTCCGAGTTGCATGATCACCGCCGCGATCCTGGCTTGGGCGCCATCGTGCAGATCGCGCTCGATGCGTCGCAGCTCGGCACCGTGCGCGTCCAACGCGGCGGCTCTGGTCGCGGTCAGTTCGGCGACCCGATCGGCCAGCAGGGCGTTCTCGTCCGGTGCGAGCAACGCCGCGGCCACCCGGGCCTGGACATTCGCCGCCTCGGGCGCACGCAGTGCGAGCGCGCCGTAGACGATGCCGACCGCCGCGCTCACCACGGCGGCGGTCGGCGAATCGATGACGATGCCGCCGCTCGACACGGTGGCGTCGGCCAGCGTCCGCCAGTAGAGGGGAAGGGCGACATGCTGCAACGCGCTCAGCGGCAGTGCCACCGCCAGCGCGGCCAGTGGCAATCCGATGATCGCGTGCAGCCCGAGCCAGGCGAGATCACGCCGGTTCGCCGGATCGGCGGCCAGCGTCGCGAGCTGCCGACGCAGGTCGCCGGTCAACGGCTGATAAGCGGCCACGATCGGCGTGCCGAGCCGTTTGCCCGCCCTGCGCTGTTCGAGCCCCAGCAGCGGCCGGATCAATTTGACCGCTTCCGGCGCGGCGGGAATCCCGATCCCGATCAGGCTCGCCGCCGCGACCACCGCCAGCGCGACCACCGCGATCAACGAGGCGAGCCCGGTCAGTCCGCCGACCACCAGATAGCCGACAGCGGCGGGCAGACGACGTAACCGCCGCCGCACACCGCCGCTGCCGAATCGACTCACCTGATGATCATGCCGGGGGCGCGGCCGCCCCTGGACGACCACCCGCGCCAGGCCGGTCTCCGGTGGGAACGCTGGACTGCGCGACCGTGTCGGCCAGCGCACCCGCCGCTTCGGCGGCCTTGGCATCGCCATCGGCCTGGATTCCGCCCGACATCCGCAGCGGAACCTCCTTCCAGAACAACACCAGCAGCAGTGCGATCAACGCCACCGCGGACGCGACGAGGAACACCGTCGACATCGAGTCGGCGAAGCCCACCTGGAAGGGCTTGGCGAGGTCGGGGTCGAGTTGCTGGATGATCGAGCTGTCCTGCAGCACGGTGCCCGCGGCCGACGTGTCGTGGGCGAGCAGACCCTTGGCGAGGGCGGCGTCGGCCGGGTTGGTGCTCTTGGCGCCCTCGAGCACGGCCTGCTGGTAGGCGGGGTCCGCGGCCGACTGCTGCATTTCGGCGGTGATGTTCGGGGTGAGCAGCGAGAACAGGATCGACAGGAAGACCGCGGCGCCGAGGGTGCCACCGATCTGGCGGAAGAAGGTCGCCGATGCGGTGGAGACGCCCATGTCCTTGGGCGGCAACGCATTCTGCAACGCCAGGGTCAGCGGCTGCATGAGGTTGCCGAGGCCGAAGCCGGTGGCCGCCATGAACAGCATCGCCAGCCACAGTGGGCTGTCGGCGTCGAGCAGATGCAGCAGGAACAACCCGAGGGTGAGCATGACCGAGCCGATCACCGGGAAGGCTCGGTAGCGGCCGGTTTTCGAGATCAGTCGGCCCGACAGGATCGAGCCGGTCATCATCCCGAGCACCATCGGCATCATCTGCAGACCCGCTTCGGTCGGCCCGGCGCCACGCACCACCTGCAGGTACTGCGGCAGCAACAACATGCCGCCGAACATCGCCGCCCCGACGACGAACGAAATCACCACGCCGAGTGCGAAATTCACGTTGTTGAAGATCCGCAACGGGATCAGCGCCGCATCGCCCATGAACTTCTCGATCGCGACGAACCCGACGAGTCCGAGCGCGCCGATCACATAACAGATCACCGAATACGTACTGCTCCAGCCCCATTCGCGGCCCTGTTCGGCCACGATCAGCAGCGGAACCAGTCCGATCGCCAGCACCACCGCCCCCGCGAAGTCGATGCGATGGGTGGCGTGCGGCTTGCGCGGCAGTTGCAGCACCCGGGTCACCACCACCAGGGCCAGCAGCCCCAGCGGCACGTTCACCAGGAACACCCAGCGCCAGCCCGTGATGCCGAGGATGGTGTCCTGCCCGGCCAGCAGACCGCCGAGCACCGGCCCGAGCACACTCGAAATGCCGAATACCGCAAGGAAATAGCCCTGGTAGCGGGCGCGTTCACGGGGCGCGATGATGTCGCCCATGATGGCCAGCGCCAGTGACATCAGCCCACCCGCGCCGAGGCCCTGGAAGGCCCGGAACGCGGCCAGCTGATACATCGAGGTGGCCAGCGTGCACAGCAGCGAACCGACGATGAACAGCCCGATTGCCGCCAGGAAGAACGGCTTTCGGCCGAACATGTCCGACAGTTTGCCGTAGAGCGGGGTACTGATCGTCGCCGTGATCAGGTAGGCCGTGGTGGCCCATGCCTGCAGCGAATAGCCGTCGAGGTCGTCGGCGATGGTGCGGATGGAGGTCGACACGATGGTCTGATCGAGCGAGGCCAGCAGCATGCCGAGCATCAGCCCGGACAGGATGGTCAGGATCTGGCGGTGGGTGAAGCCGGCGGGGGAATCCACCGGGCGCGCCGCTGTGGTTGTCACGTGTCGTTCTCCGTCGAGGTAGTGCTCAGAGCGTGCGGCCGGGCGAGCAGGGCCGGGCGAGCGTGGTCGTAGTCGGTCACGAAGCGGGTGAGCAGGCCGGCGAAACTCGCCCGGTCGGCCGCCGACCAGTGCTCGGTGATGATCGTGACGGCTTCCTGTCTGCGCGCGCGGATCCGGGCAGCGACGTCGCGGCCCTCGTCCGTGGCTTGCAGCACGGTCGCGCGCCCGTCGTCCGGGTCGGCGGTGCGGACCACCAGTCCCCGGCCCACCAGCTGGGCAACCTGCCTGCTCACCGTCGACGCGTCGGAGTGCACCGCCTCGGCGAGCGCGCCCGACCGCATCGCGCCGTCGCAGACCAGCCGGAACAGCACGATGAAGCCGGCCGGGTCGATCCCCGAGGCGTCGTTCATCTGGGCCAGCGAGCGATCGCGCAGGCGATGCAGCCGGACGAGCTGGGAGGCGATTATGTCGATCGCCTGCTCGATCTCGCTCATCTCTCACCTTTACTTGCATCATACAATTAGTTGTGTGATGCAAGTATGTAGGCAGAACGGTCGCCGGGGCAACCGTTTGAACTACCTTTACTCGCCCTTGAACTCCGGCGCGCGCTTCTGGAACACCGCCGTGATCGCCTCGGTGAGGTCCTTCGACGGCAGGAACGCCGCGTTCCACGTCGACACATAACGCAAGCCCTCGGCCACCGCCGGGCTGGTCCGCTGCTCGAGCACGTCCTTGATGCCCTTCACCACCAGCGGCGGGTTGCCCGCGATCTCCTGAGCCATCGCGTGCGCGGCGGCCAGCACGGCATCCTGATCGGCGAACACCTCGTTCACCAGCCCCATCCGCTCGGCCCGCGCCGCGTCGATGTCCTTGGCGGTGAACGCCAGCTCACGCAGATTGCCCTCGCCGATGATGCCGGGCAGCCGCTGCAGCGAACCGATGTCGGCGACGATCGCCACCTTCGCCTCACGCAGGCTGAACTTGGCATCCGCGCTGGCCAGGCGAATATCAGCGGCCGCGATCAAGTCGAGCCCACCGCCGATGCACCACCCCGACACCGCCGCGATCACCGGCTTGGTGCACTCGGCCAGCGCCGTCACCGAGGCCTGCATCCGGCGGACGTCCTTGAGGAACTCCGTGCGCGGCGCCGCCTTCGCGTCGTCGGCCAGCACCGGCGCCAGCATCCCCCCGGTAGCGGCCAGGTCGAGCCCGAACGAGAAGTGCTTGCCCGACCCCGTGATCACCACGGCACGGACCTGCGGGTCCACATCGAGCTCAGCGAAAACCTCCGGCAGCTCGCGCCAGAAGTCAGGTCCCATCGCATTGCCCTTACCCGGCCCGGTCAACGTGACCTGGGCAACGTTGTCGGAGATCTCGACGGTAAAAGCCTTCCATTCACTCATGGGGTGATTATCGCCTGGGCGGGTCGCGTACCTGGGCCCGCACCCCTGGCGAATTCGGGGTTACTCGAAATTCGCACTCCCCCCGCGCATTTCCTGCAATCGACCTACTCTGGATGACATGCGCAGGTCGTCATTGCCGCCGGTCGCATGCCGGGTCGCGGAAACACTCATCGCCCGCGGGCATCACGGCGTCATCGTCTGCCCCGAGACGCCGGCCCTCACCGCGGCCGATGCCGCTCGCGCCATGGGTGCCCAATCCACCGCCATCCTCACCGCCCAGGTCTTCCTGCTCGACGACGACCCCGTCCTGCTCCTGGTAGCCGACCACCACCGCGTCGACCTCGCCCGCACCGGCAAACGTCTCGAAGGCACCCTGACCCCCGCCCCCACCGCCCTGGTCGAACGCATCACCGGCCAACCCATCGACGGCACGGCCCCGCTCGGCCACCCCACCAACCTGCCCACCTGGGTGGACACCGCCCTCGCCGCCCACCCCGAAGTCTGGGCGGCCGGTGGTCACCCGAACACAGTGTTTCGCACCAACTTCCGCGAATTGGTCCGCATCACGGCAGGCCTGCCGATCGACATCGACTAAAGCTAGGCGCGATCGGTGTAAGGGTTGATCAGAGTCGTTGGGGTATGAGCGGTCTCGAGTACACCCTCCGGGAAACGGGGACCTGCTGCGTAGTATCTGGCACGAGTGCGGCCCACTGGCACTAGTACCTCGCGGCGCACCATCTCACGTAGATCGCGTTGCGCCTGTTGTGTATTGAGCCCTTCCGCCTGCTCGTACCTGGTCCGACGCACGCGACCCGCCATGGCCACATCGTGCAGCGCGGACACGATGCGTTCATCGGAGCCTGCCGCCCGCAAGTAGTCCGAGGCCCCGTCCCACACCCGCCGTGAACGCTCGACCCGCGCGTGCACGGTCTGCGCCTGCTGGTGATAGGCGGTCAGACTGAAGCGGATCCACTCAGAAACATCCTGATCAGGCCTGTACACACTGCCCCGCCGCCCGAGTACCTGGTAGTACTCCCAGGTATTACCCGGCCTCCCGAGCCAGGCTTCGATGGAAGAGAACTCCGGCGCGATGACACCTTCGCGCGCGATCATCAATGTCTGTAGCGACCGCGACATCCGACCGTTCCCATCAGCCCAGGGATGAATCGACACCAGATGCAGATGCGCCATCGCGGCAGAAATCAGTGAATGTGTCGCCGTCGGCGTATTCAGCCAATCGACCAGCTCACCCATGAGAGCAGGGACCTGCTCGACATCAGGGGCAGTGTAGGCGGCGATACTCGGATCGCGGGCGTCGGTGACATAGACCGGGCCACGTCGCCACTGCCCCGCGGGCTTGCGAGTCGAGTGCCGGTGCCCCTGCAGCATCCAGTGCAGGGCATTGAGAAATCCCGCGCTGTATTCGAAGTCCTCGACGTCGTGCAGCGTCTGTATATAGGTCATCATCCGCGCGTAAGCCGAGGTCTCGGCACGATTCTCGTCCGAGACCTCGACGTCACGCTCGCCGGCGAGCAGGTCCTCCACGTCGACCGTCGAGACCTTGAACCCCTCGATCGAGTTGGACGCCGACACCGCGTCGGCGGTCAGGAACTTCCGCAACCCGCCTACCCAGACCACCGGAACACTCTGCAGTTCATACCGGAGGGACTCGCGCATCCGGTCGACCTCGGCGAGCACCACTTCGTCGTCCGACGACAGCTTCGGCGTAGGAAACAGCATCCCCCGATGATGCATTGACGCAATCATTACGTCAACAGCCACTGCGGGTGAGTTGAATCAAACGGACACAGCGGGTGCGGGAACGACCGGCGGGCGTATGTTGGGGCCGGTGGGCGATGTGCAACCTTCTGAGACCGGACTGGTGGTTCCCGACGATCTGAGCGGGATCACGGCTGAGCAATATCGGGCATCCATGCGGCACTATCCGGCCGGCGTCACCGTGGTGACGCTCGGAGCGGAGAGCGGGCCGGTCGGATTCACCGCGACCTCCTTCGCGTCGCTCTCGCTGGAACCGCCCCTGGTGTCCTTCAATATCGCCCACACCTCATCGAGCATCGACGCCTTGCGAGCCGCCGACTCGGTGGTGATCCACTTCCTGGGCGAACACCAACACCACCTAGCCCACCGCTTCTCCCGCACCGCCGCCGACCGCTTCACCGACCGCTCTCTCTGGACCACCCTCGACACCGGCGAACCAGTCCTGCACGGCACCCCCATCTGGCTCCGCACCACCCTCCACAAACTCATCGACCTCGGCGACCACACCCTGGCCGTAGGCCTGGTAACCCGAGTCCACGACCAAACCGAAGAGTCCCCCTCAGCAGCCCCACTGCTCTACTACAACGGCAAATACCACCGCCCGACAGCCCTCGACACCTGAGACCGGCGTCATCGTTCAGCCGATCAGGCAGGGGGCTGCGCCTTCAGGGGAAGAGGTGGTGAGGGGGCGGGTTTCGGGGGTGGGGTTCCAGTGGCCGTCGGTGGCGGCGTAGGTCCAGGTGGGGCCGTTGGTGATCAGGGTAGTGACCGCTTCGATCAGGCGGTCTACGTCGGCGGCGGTGGTACCGAGGCCGATGCTGGCTCGCAGGGCCGCGTCGAGGCCGAGGCTGGTGAGGAGGGGGTGGGCGCAGAAGCGGCCGTCACGCAGGCCGATGGCGTGTTCGGCGGAGAGGTAGGCGGCGACCTGGCCGGGGGCGTAGTCGGCGATGGTGAAGGCGACGATGCCGACGCAGTCGGGGCTGTCGGACCAGATGTTGACCAGGTCGACGCCGGGGATCGCGGACAGGCCGTCGCGGAGCCGATCGGCCAGGAAGCGTTCGTGGGCAACGAGTTCGGTGGGGTCGATGGCGGCGAGCGCATCGCAGGCGGCGGCGATAGCGGCCGCGCCCAACACATTCGGCGAACCGGCCTCGTGCCGCTGGGGCGCGCAGGCCCATTCGACCGCTGTCACACCGACCTCGCGCACGGCACCACCACCGGCGAGGTACGGCTCACCCTGGTCCAGCCAGTCCCGCCGCCCGACGAGCACGCCCGAACCGAACGGGGCGTACAGCTTGTGCCCGGAGAACGCGAGGTAGTCGATCCCGCTCTCGCGCAGGGAGATCCGTCGATGTGGGGCCAGCTGAGCGGCATCGACCAGGATGCGCGCACCACACAGGTGGGCGATGGTCGCGAGGCGTTCCAGCGGCAGCACTTCACCGGTGACATTGGACGCCCCCGTCACCGCAAGCAGCGCGGCAGGCTTGCTGCACAGCTCGGCCACAACGCGCTGAATCGTCTCCTCGACGGTATTCGCGGCCCGAACAACCCGACGACCGTGCTTGGTCCACGGCAAAAAGTTCGCGTGATGCTCGATATCGAGGACCACGGTCTCCCCCGGCACGCACCCGGCCAGCAGGTTCAGTGAATCGGTGGTGTTGCGCGTGAACACCACGACCTGGTCGTCGTCAGCATCGAGGAACCGGGCAACCGAACCACGCGAGGCCTCGTAGCACTCGGTCGAGATGCGTGAGGCGTACCCCGCACCCCGATGCACGCTGGCGTAGAACGGCAACAACTGCGAAATCCGGTCGGTGACCTGCTTCAACGCGGGCGCACTCGCCGCGTAGTCGAAGTTGGCGTAGGTGCTTGTACCGCCCTGAACGAGCGGAACCCGCAGGTCAGCACCGGAAACAGCGGCGATGGCACAGGTGGGGTCGATTACAGCAGTCATGACGAAATCCCGTCGGCTCAGGGACCCGCTCAAAAGAGGTGGCCCGCGCTTGCCGCGCCCAATTCGGACGTCAGCCTGGTCGTCACCCGGAGCACCCCACCGCGGAGGAGGGTTGCCGACCAGCAAGCCGGGGCTGAACGCTGGTACTCGTGACCTGCAACGAGAGTGGCAGACGACCGCCGGACCTGTCAACCACCCTCGTTTTCGAGGCACGCCCGAAGCGAAGGGAATCGCCCATGACCCGGCGTGGCGGAACTAGCATCCGACGAAGGGAATTGCTGCGCTGAGGGCTCGGCAGATCAATGTGGCGCTGCGGGTGGGGTCCGATGTCAAACCGGTACACAAGGGGTGAACTTTGCCCGTGATGGACGCCGTACGATCGAGTGAAGCGAAAACCGTCCACGCATATGATCGGAAGAAGACCATGTCACACGCCTTGAGCTCCACTTCGGCGGACGTGAGCGCCGATCTGCCCGACGAATTCGTCCACCTGGCCAGGTTGGCGTTGGCCGGGCGTGAGCAGGATGTCGCGATGTTCGTGCGGCGGGCCGCGCGGCGACACCGCCATGCCAGTCCCGAGCTGGCCGACGCGTTGATCGCGCTGCTGCGACAGAACCCCACGCGCGCCAATCCCCTACGCGCGGAGGTGGATACGCCGATTCCGGTCGACGGGGACAGCAGACTGCCGCTGCTGCGGGTGACCGCGCCCGGCGCCACCGCCGAAGTACCGATTCTGGCTGCCGAAACCTACGCCGTGCTCACCCAGATCGTCGACGAACGCAAGCAGGTCGACCGGCTGGCCGCCGCCGATCTCACCCCGGCGAGCAGCCTGCTGTTCGTGGGTCCGCCCGGTGTCGGCAAGACGATGGCAGCGGCTTGGCTGGCCCACCAATTGTCTTTGCCACTGGTGGTTCTCGACCTGGCGACCATCATGAGCAGCCTGCTCGGCAAGACCGGCACCAACCTGCGCCACGCCATCGATTACGCCAAGCAGCGGCCGTGCGTCCTGCTGCTCGACGAGCTCGACGCCATCGCCAAACGCCGCGACGACGATCGCGACGTGGGCGAACTGAAGCGCCTGGTGACGGTGCTGCTGCAGCAGATCGACGACTGGCCGACCGGCGGCGGCCTTGTCATCGGCGCGACCAACCACGCCGACCTGCTTGATCCGGCCGTGTGGCGGCGCTTCGAGGTGAGCGTGGAGTTCGCATTGCCCGAGGCGGAGCAACGCTGCGAGGCGATCCGCCGGTTCGCGGGCCAGCCGCTGCCCGACGGTGCGGTAGATGCGGTCGCGCTCGCGTCGAAAGGGCTGTCGTTCAACGACATAGAGCGAACCATGCTGCGGTTGCGCAGGCGCTGTGTGCTGGAGGACCAGCTACTACCCGGCTTGATGGCCGAGCATTCCGCACGACTAGTAGCTGAACTTCCCAAAACGGATCGGTTACGGCTCGCACAGACGCTGACGGGCGTGTCAGGCTTGTCTCAGAGACAGATCAGTGCGCTCACGGGGGTCTCGCGTGACACCATCCGTGGCTTCACACATCGACGGGAATAACGTGGCAGCTGGGGGGATTTCGGGTGGCGGGACCGCGATTTCTGATCGGCTTCGGTGAGCGACTGACCACGCCCATCTCCCCCAGCAGGTCCGGTGGTTCGCCGCAGCCGCCGTACACGGTCGAGCAGGCGCGGGCCCGGCTCGCGCCGATGTTGAGCGCAGCGACCGCGAGTGCCGACTCGTTGCCGAAAACGGCCTGCCCGGAGGACGAGACCGTCGCCGCGGTCACCCTGCATCCGCAGTACCTGTCCAAAAGTGGCTATCCCACCAGACTTCTCACGTCGATGCAGCTGGATCCACTGGGCAGCAGGCCGGTGGCGATCGCCCCGGAACACGGCACACCACGGGCCAGCACCCTGCTGTTCCTGGCGACGACTCGCGTCAATCTGCAGTTGCTCGCGGCGCGGATCCGCGCCGACGCACCGCTGGGCGGCGCCGAGAACGGCATCGTCAGCCTGGCGGAATTCCGCCTCAACAATCCCGAGGACAGGCTCAGACTCGCGACGGCGCCGCGCGATTCGGAGACGGTCGCCGAATTGGTCCTGCACTCCGATCGCGACATCGCCCTCCAGGGCCTGCTCGACTTCTCCCGCGACCTCGACCTCGACGTGGCGATCGACCGCAGACTCGACAACGGCGGCCTCGCCTTCGTCCCCGTCACCGGCACCCACGCCGCCATCGCCGCGCTCGCCGACTACTCGTTCACCAGGGTAATTCGCCGCATGCCCCGCATGCGAACCCAACTCGGACGTGACACCTTCACCAGGACAAGACTTTCCACCTTCCGGCCGGTCCTGCCGACCGCCGAACCGACCGATCGGGAACTCACCATCGCGGTCTTCGACGGCGGTCTGCCCACCGAAACCCCGCTGACCCGCTGGGTCGACACCCACACTTTCGTCGACAGCGCCGCGCCGCAGCGCAACTACCTCGATCACGGCCACCGCGTCACCTCAGCGCTGCTGTTCGGCAGTGTCGACCCGGTCCATCCGGTTCCGGTCCCCTACGGCTATATCGACCACTACCAGGTGCTCGACGAAAACACCGACGACGACCAGTGCGAGCTGTACGCGGCGATCGAACGCATCGATACCGTGCTGCGCCAACGCAAATACGAGTTCGTCAACGTCAGCATCGGCCCAGAGCTGCCCATCGAAGACGACGAGGTACACGCCTGGACCGCGTTCTGGGACGACTACCTCAGCGACGGCACCACCCTGGCCACCATCGCGGTCGGCAACAACGGCGAAGCCGACAAGCCCAGTGGCAATGCGCGCGTGCAGGTTCCGGCCGACAGTGTCAACGCGCTCGCGATCGGATCGTCGGATCGCGTGGGAGCCCAATGGAACCGCGCGCCGTACTCCGCGATCGGTCCCGGCCGCTCCCCCGGCACCGTGAAACCCGACCTACTCGCCTTCGGCGGCAGCGATCACGAACCGTTCCACGTCGTCGGCCCGGACGGCACCGCCGTACCCGACTCCGGCACCAGCTTCGCGGCCCCGATGGCGTTGCGCGCCGCACTGGGCGCCCGCACCCTGTTCGGCCCGAAACTCGGCGCGCTCGACCTGAAGGCGCTGCTCGTGCACACCGCCGAACGACGCACCAGCTCACCGGATTCCGACTCCGGTCACGGCCGCATCGCCGCCACCCTGGCCGATATGGTCCTCTGTGGCGACGGCGAGGCCCGGGTCCTCTACCAGGGTGAACTCACCCCGGCGAAGTACCTGCGCGCCCAGATCCCGCTGCCGGCGGCGCTGCCCGCCGGCATGGTCCGAATTCGCGCCACCCTCGTCTACGCCACCCCGGTCGACCCCGCCGATCCCGGCAGCTACACGCGCAGCGGTCTCGACGTCACCTTCCGCCCGCACGACGAGAAGTTCGCCGAACCGACCAGGATCCACCCCGATTCGGCCCCGTTCTTCCGCGCCACCGAGCTCGACCCCGAGGCTGTCCTGCGCCGCAACGCGCACAAGTGGGACACGGTGCTGCACGCCGAGCGGAGCAAGCGCGTCAACAGCCTGCGCAACCCGGTCTTCGACATCCACCACAACGCGCGGGAATCGGGGCACCCCACCGCCACCGCGCAGCCGATCCGCTATTCGATGGTGATCACCGTGCGCCACGCCAAGGTGGACGACCTGTACGAGCGGGTGCTGAGCGCGTACGTGACCCAACTGGAGGCATTGCGCCCGACGATCGAGATCCCGCTCGATGTCTGAGTTCCCGGCGGAGATCTTCGTCGACCCGATCGCGGCGCGGCGGCTGAGTTGTCAGAGCGTGTACCGGCTGCAACACCTCGGCGCGCGGCTGTTTCCGTGGCAGGAGGAGACGTTCACCGAACTCCTGCTCGGCCACCTGACGGGCGTGGACTACCGCATCGACGCACCCTGCCCCGATTGCGTGCCGCCGCGACGGTGCACGTCGTGGGGCTCGGCCTCGCAGGCAACCGGATCGGGCGGGCTGAGGCTGCTCACCAGACCCGAGGAAGGTGGTAATCGGGGGCGCGGAAGACGTGGAGTCGGCGCGGATTTCATCTACAGCGTGCGGGAACCTTCGGGTATCAGCGAGGTGCGGTTACTGATCCAGGCCAAGCGGGCCAGACGCGGGGAACCGATCAAATCAGCGGCGCTTCCTGCCGCGCAGCGAGCCGACTTGCGCGACGCCGCACAGCATTTCGGCGCGACCGCGTATTACCTGTTCTACGCCGAGTCCGAGTCGGCGCACATCGGCCATCTCACCCGCTGCGCCGAGCACACCAGCCCCTCGGACACCTCGATCGTGATCGTTCCCGCGCAGGTCCTCACGCGCGTGTTCGACGACGAGAAGCGTGGTTCGATCGCGGCGGACCTCGTCTTCGCGCTCGGGCGCACCCTGCTGTGCCTGGACGGTTGCGCTCCCGCGCCGGGCCTGTCGGCCTTCGACCGCGTGCTCGGCTTCGTCCGCGAGGACAACCCCGACTACCAGCCCGTCGATCCCGAAACGAGACTGCCCGGCACACCCGCCGTCACCGTCATCGGCACCCGCGCCAAACCACCCCGCCGCCCGCCGTCGCGTCGCGTGACCCGCGCGGGTCATCATGTCGGCGACGGCGAGATCCTGTGGGTCGATCTGAGCGCGGCGGACCGATGGGCGCGACAGTCCGCCCCCGCCGACTCCTCGCCGACGACAGCGCCGAGCTGGTTCGACGGCATCGGCGCTGACCAACTGCGCGAGCGCGCGCGAAAGTACTGGCGGCTCGCCGTGCACCGAGCCGTGTCGGTGCGCTACGTCGCGGCGTGGGCCGACGGTGAGGTGCGCGCGGTCTACCGGGTACTCGACGATTCCCTCGTCATCCACCACGATCACGGCGGCAAGGTCTCCTTCGATCTCGCCGAGCTCGACCCCGAATCGAACGCGCACGCCCAGGTCCTGCGCCGGGCTCAGGCCTATCAGGCGGCGCGTTCGCCACGCGCACGCAATGTCGTCGGTTATCCCTGACGGATTGCCCCGAGTTGCCTGCTCACGCGCAATTTCCAACCATCTACGAACCCCATGATGGAAACCCCAAATGATTGGGTAGCTCCACCATTTGCTAGAGTTCCCTCTCATGTCCACGAACACGAACTCCGTCCGCGGCCTGCCGCGCTACCCGGTGTACGCGCTCGGACGGCTCACCAAGGCGCTGCACGCCGAGATCGACGTCCCGTTGCGCGATCACTGGGTGCTCACCTTCATCGAGGAGAACGCCGACCTGACGCAGAAGAAGGTGGGCGACGCGCTCGGTATCGACCGCAGTGAAGTCGTCCGCCTGATCGACGCACTGGAGCGCGCTGACCTGGTAGAGCGCACCCGCGACGGCAAGGATCGGCGCAAGTACCGGCTGCGGATCACCGAAGCCGGGCGCAAGCAGTGCAAGCGCACCGACAAGCTGATCGCCGAGGCGACCGCGCGCGTGCTCGGCCGCCTCGACGAAGACGAACAGCGGACGCTGCACCGACTGGTGGTCACCGCGCTCGGCGAACCGCCGGAATCACCGTCGTGAACAGCGCGGACGGCACGCCCTTCGCTGCCGTCCGACATCACCCGCACCGAGTACCGTTGGCATCTGGTGACCATCCTGTTTGCCCTCCGGTAACCCGCTCATGAAACAACAGATACCACCGATGGGGGTCAACCGATGAGAGGTGGACTGAGCACAATGCTCGAGCCACACACTGAGGTACCGGCGGTCCTGCGCGACCCGTTGCTGCGCGCGGATCTCGCCGCACCGCCGCGCACCCTGGTCGACATCCTGACCAGCACCGCCCTCGCCCACCCGGACGCGCCGGCCATCGACGACGGCACCGTCGTGCTCAGCTATATGGAACTTATCGCCACGATCGAGGCCAGGATGGCCGAGCTCACCGAGGCGGGCGTGCGACCGGGCGACCGGGTGGGCGTGCGGATGCCCTCCGGCTCCGCCGCGCTGTACGTGACGATTCTGGCCGTGCTCTACTGCGGCGCCGCCTACGTGCCCGTCGACGCCGACGATCCCGAGGAACGCGCCAAGCTGGTCTTCGGCGAGGCTCGGGTGAGCGCGATCGCGACCGCCGACGGTATCGAGTCGGCGACCACCACCGAAGGCGAACACGACTGGAACACCCTGCCCACCCCCGCCGACGACGCGTGGATCATCTTCACCTCCGGCTCCACCGGCACGCCCAAAGGTGTCGCGGTATCGCATCGCAACGCCGCCGCCTTCGTCGACGCCGAGGCCCGCCTGTTCCTCCAGCAGGCTCCGATCGGCCCCGGCGACCGCGTACTGGCCGGGTTGTCGGTGGCCTTCGACGCCTCCTGCGAGGAGATGTGGCTGGCCTGGCGCAACGGCGCCTGCCTGGTCCCCGCCCCGCGCGATCTGGTGCGCACCGGTGCCGACCTCGGCCCGTGGCTGATGCGCCGCGAGATCAGCATCGTCTCCACGGTGCCGACGCTGGCCGCGACCTGGCCCGCGGAAGCACTGGAATCGGTGCGGCTGTTGATCTTCGGCGGCGAAGCGGTGCCACCGGAACTGGCCGAACGATTAGCGGGCGCCGACCGCGAGGTGTGGAACACCTACGGCCCCACCGAGGCAACCGTGGTCGCGTGTGCCGCGCTGCTCACCGGTGAGATGCCCGTGCGCATCGGCCTGCCGCTCGACGGCTGGGACCTCACCGTCGTCGACCCGCAGGGCAACCCGGTGGCCGAAGGCGAAACCGGCGAACTCGTGATCGGTGGCGTGGGCCTGGCCCGCTACCTCGATCCAGCCAAGGACGCGGAGAAGTACGCGCCGCTGCCCTCGCTCGGATGGGAACGCGCTTATCGCAGTGGCGATTTGGTGCGCAACGACCGCGAAGGTCTGATCTTCCTCGGCCGCGCCGACGACCAGATCAAGATCGGCGGCCGTCGTATCGAACTCGGCGAGCTCGACAACGCGCTGCAGCACCTGCCGGGTGTCAGCGGTGCGGCGGCCGCGATCCGAACCACCAAGGCGGGCAACAAGATTCTCGTCGGCTACCTCACCGGCGCCGGGCCCGACTTCGATCTGAAGAAGGCCAGAGAGATTCTGGCCGAACAGCTTCCGGCCCCGCTGGTGCCGCGCCTGGCGATCGTCGCCGACCTGCCGACACGCACCTCCGGCAAGGTCGACCGCGACGCACTGCCGTGGCCGCTGCCCTCGACCGACGAACCGGCCGAGACCGGGCTGTCCGGCACCGCGGCGTGGGTGGCGAACCTGTGGGACGCGATCCTCGGCGCCCAACCCACCGATCTCGACGCGGAATTCTTCGATCTGGGCGGCGGTTCACTGTCGGCGGCGCAGCTCGTCGGCGCGCTGCGTGAGCGGTACCCGCACGTCACCGTCGCCGATCTCTACGACCACCCGCGTCTGGGTTCGCTGGTCGAACTCCTCGACGGCAGCGCACCGGTCGCGGCCGTGGACGTGCGTGTCGTGCGGCCGACGCCGCTGCGCGCGCAGATCATCCAGGTGCTTGCCACGATTCCGCTGACCACCCTGACCGGATTGCAGTGGGTCACCTGGCTCACGGTCGTGTCGGGCATCGCGGGCTGGTCGGGTTCGCTGCCGTGGCTGCCACGCCTGTCGTGGTGGTGGATTCTCCTGGCGTTCGTGCTGTTCATCTCGCCGATCGGCCGGATGACGATCTGCGTGGTCGGCGCTCGAATCCTGCTCGCCGGACTTCGCCCCGGTTCCTATCCTCGCGGCTCGGGCGTGCACCTGCGTCTGTGGGCTGCCGTCCGGCTGTCCGAAGCCAGTGGGGCCGAAAGCCTGTCCGGCGCACCGCTGATGGTCCCGTTCGCGCGCGCGCTCGGCGCCAAGATCGGTCACGGTGTCGACCTGCACAGCCTGCCGCCGGTCACCGGCATGCTCGAACTCGGCGACGGCGCCAGCGTCGAACCCGAGGTGGACCTGTCCGGCTACTGGGTCGACGGCGACATCGTGCACATCGGCGGCATCACCATCGGTGACGGCGCGGTGATCGGCGCCCGCTCGATCCTGTTGCCCGGCACCAAGATCGGCAAGAAGGCCGAGATCGCTCCCGGTTCCGCCGTCTCGGGCAAGGTCAAGGGCGAACAGGAATGGGCGGGTTCACCTGCCGCCAAGACCGGCAAGTCGCGGCACCGCTGGCCCGACCACTCCCCGGAACGGGCGCGGCACTGGCTGGTCGTGTTCGGTCTGTCGTCGATGGTGCTCGGCGCGATGCCCGTGTTCGGCCTCGCCGTCGGCGGCACCTTCATCGCCTGGTGGATCCGCGAGGAGACCACCATCAGCGCCGCCGCCGTGGGTGGTTTCGCCATCCTGCCGCTGGCCACCCTGCTCAGTCTCGGCGTGTACGCCGTGGCCACCGTGCTCGCGGTGCGCCTGCTCAGCATCGGTTTGCGCGAGGGCTACCACCCCGTGCGCAGCCGGACCGGCTGGCAGGTGTGGGCCACCGAACGTCTGCTCGATTCCGCCCGCACCTTCCTGTTCCCGCTCTACGCCAGCCTGCTCACCCCGGTCTGGTTGCGGCTGCTCGGCGCGAAGATCGGCAAGAACGTCGAGGCGTCGACCGTGCTGATGCTGCCCAAGTTCACGGTGATCTCCGATGGCGCGTTCCTGGCCGACGACACCATGATCGGCAGTTACGAACTCGGTGGCGGCTGGCTGCGCATCGGCGAATCCAAGGTCGGCAAACGCGCCTTCCTCGGCAATTCGGGGATGACCGCCCCCGGCCGTCGTGTCCCGAAGAACGGTCTGGTCGCGGTGCTCTCGGCCGCGCCGAACAAGGCCAAGGCGGGCTCGTCCTGGCTGGGCAGCCCGCCGGTGCGGCTGCGTCGCGCGACCGAATCCAGCGACACCTCACGCACGTTCGATCCGCCGCTGCGATTGAAGCTGGCGCGCGCGTTCGTGGAGACCTGCCGATTGATCCCGGTGATGGTGACCTTCGCCATCGGGCTCGGCGTGCTGCTCGTGCTCGCGCTGATCGCCAAGCACACCGACTACCTCGTCGCCGCGCTCGTCTCCGGGCTGGTGCTGATGGCCGCGGGCGCGCTCGCCGGTGTGATCGCGGTGGCCGCGAAGTGGTTGATAGTCGGGCGAATTCGCGCGGTGGAGTATCCGCTGTGGAGCTCGTTCGTGTGGCGCAACGAGGTCTCCGACGCCTTCGTCGAGACCGTCGCGGCACCGTGGTTCGCGCGTGCCGCCACGGGTACTCCGGTGATGAATCTGTGGCTACGCGGACTCGGAGCCAAGATCGGTCGCGGGGTATGGTGCGAGTCCTATTGGCTACCGGAGGCGGACCTGGTGACACTCGGTGACGGCGCGACTGTGGAGCGCGGCTGCGTGGTGCAAACGCACCTGTTCCACGACCGCATCATGTCCATGGACACGGTGACCCTCGAAGCGGGCGCCACCCTCGGACCGCACTGCGTCGCCCTGCCCGCCGCCCACATCGGCGCGGGCGCCACCATCGGACCGGCCTCGCTCGTCATGCGCGGCGACGTGGTTCCCCCGTCGACGCGCTGGTGGGGCAACCCCATCGCGCACTGGACCGATCCCGCCGTGACGCGGGAGTCGAGGCAGCGCGGAGCCGCCTGATGCGGAGCAAGTTCTACGAGGAACCCATCGATAACTATCTGCCGCAGAACGGCAATCGCGGCTATCGCGTGTCCCGCTACGAGTTGGAGCTGAGCTACAAACCGGCCAGCAACCGGCTCGCCGGGCGCGCGGTGGTCATCGCGGTGACCACGACGGTGCGGCCGTGGTTCACCCTCGACATGTCGCAGGCGCTGATGGTGTCGAAGGTGCTCGTCAACGGGTCGAAGGCGGTGAAATTCGTCCATCAGCAGGGCAAGCTCGCGGTAACACCGCAGCAGAAGATCCCCGCCGGTGGCGTTCTCGAGATCACCGTCCACTACGCGGGCACCCCCAAACCGGTGCGCGGGCTGTGGGGCGAGGTCGGCTGGGAAGAGCTCACCGAGGGTGCGCTGGTCGCGAGCCAGCCCAACGGTGCCGCCTCCTGGTTCCCGTGTGACGACCACCCCAGTTCCAAAGCGTCCTACCGCATTTCGATCACCACCGACAGCCCCTTCTACGCCCAAGCCAACGGCACCCTGGTCGGCAAGCAGGCCAAGGCCAGCCAGACCACCTGGGTCTATGAGATGGCCGAGCCGATGGCGAGCTATCTGGCGACGATCCAGATCGGCAACTACCGCAGGTACCGGGTCGGCGCGGTCGGCGAACCGGTGCCGATGCACGCCGTCGTCCCGTCGCGCCTGCGGGTGAACTTCGACCACGATTTCGCGCGTCAGCCCGAGATGATGGCGCTGTTCACCGAGAAGTTCGGGCCGTACCCGTTCGACGATTACACCGTGGTCGTCACCGACGACGAACTGGACATCCCGATCGAGGCGCAGGGCATCTCGATCTTCGGTGCCAACCATTGCGACGGCAAGCGCGGTGCGGAACGTCTTGTCGCACACGAACTCGCGCATCAGTGGTTCGGCAACAGCCTGACGCTGAAGCATTGGCGCGACATCTGGCTGCACGAAGGCTTCGCCTGTTACGCGGAATGGATCTGGTCCGAATCCTCCGGTGGGCCGACCGCGGATCAGCTGGCGCGGGCCGCGCGGGCGAACCTGGCGCGTCAGCCGCAGGACATCGTTGTCGGCGATCCCGGACCCAAGGACATGTTCGACGACCGGGTCTACAAACGTGGGGCGCTCACGCTGCACGCGCTGCGGCTGGAACTACGCGATCACCTGTTCTTCGAACTGATCAGGGAATGGACCGCGCGCTATCGGCACTCCTCTGTCACCACGGAGGAATTCGTCGACCTGGCCGGTCATTACAGTGTGGCGCCGCTGCGTGGGCTGTTCGCGATCTGGCTGGGGACCAAGCCGCTGCCGCAACTTCCGCCGCTGGGCGGGCAGGCACATCAGACACCCGGCAGCGCGGGCTGACGTCAGACGGGCGTCAGCCAGGTGCCCCACGGGGTATTGCGCACAACGGTATAGACGGCGAGTAGGCCGAAGAAGGACCACACGATCACCGGACTGATGCCGGGCATGCGCCACCGTTGTCCGCGGCGGGCGCGCCGGAGCCAGTCGATGACGAAGATCGCGAACGCCAGCGTCAGCGGCACGGCGAGCAGATTGCTGTGCAGCGAGTCGATGATGTTGCCGTCGGTGAGGTTGTGCATCGCGCGCATGCCGCCGCAGCCCGGGCAATACACCCCGAACAGCGCGTAGACCGGGCACAGGCCGTAGGAACCCTCCACGTGCGGGTCGCGGAAACGCAGCAGGGCCAGCGTGCCGATGCCGAGACCGGCGGTGATCAGCGGTGGTGTCAGCCGCTGCCAGGTCGCCGGCTGCTGATCCGCGCCGGAAATCTCGGCCGTGACGTGCGTGTTGTCCACTCCCTTACGGTAGCGGCGCCCGATCGCCACCGCCAGCACGCTACCGACGCGCCCGAACTCCGCCACGCCGGTTCGCATTGTTATCGGGCAGTGTGTAACTTCCGGCGGAATCAGTCGATCTCACAGTGACGGTGCCCACAGTAACCCGGTTCACAACAAGTGGGACACTGTGACCCGCTAACACTAGCTAGCACCCCGGCTTGCACGGTACGGTGGCCTACGACACAAAGGAGTGCCGAGATGCTTGCGAAGTCGATGATGACGTTCGCGGCAGCGCGATCCATGGTCTCTCACCTCGAGACCGGCGCACTGACCGCACAGTTCCGTGCCGGGCTGCGTACCCGCAGCTTCGCTACCGCGAAGCTCAACACCCCCACCGCCCCGCACCAGGTCGTCCCGGTGACCACCGCGGACGGCGCGCGGCTCCGGGTCCACGTCTACGGTCCCGATACCGCCCCCACCCTGGTCCTCATCCACGGTTGGGCCTGCAGTATCGAATACTGGAACCCGCAGATCAACGCCTTCGCCGGCGAGTACCGCGTGGTCAGCTACGACCAGCGCGGCCACGGCGAATCCACCCTCGGCACCGCCACCCCCAGTGAGCACACCCTGGCCGACGACCTGTCCGCCGTCCTCGACGCGACGCTGCGTGGGGACGAGAAGGCGGTCCTGGCCGGGCACAGCATGGGCGGGCTCACCATTCAGGCCTGGGCCAAGCACCACCCCGAGCAGGTGTCGCGGCGCGCGTCCGCGGTGTTGCTCGCCAATACCGCCAATGCCGCCATCCGCGGGGAAACCGACATGCTGCCGATGCTGAACAAGCAGCTCGTCGTCGCCCAGTACCCGGTCACGCTGCTCGGCGCGCCGGTGCGGATGCCGCAGCCGGTGAGCGAGTCGCTGCTGTTCGCGCCGCTGCCGATCCCCGGCGGCTGGCTCACCCAGCAGGTTCTCCGCAGTCGCGTGCTCACCCCCGAGGCCACGGCCGACGAAGTCGACTTCGCGATGGGCATCATCCGCTCCTGCCGTCCGGTCGCGCGTGGCCGCCACGCCGCCGCCATGGCCGACATGGATCTGTCGGCGGGCACCGCCAACCTGACCGTGCCGACCACCGTGATCGCCAGCGCTCGCGACCGACTGCTCCCACAGCGCCTGTCGCGTCCGATCGTCGATATCCTGCGCCGCACCGGTCAGCTGGCCGATTTCCAGGTGCTCCCGCACGGTCACCTCAGCAATATCGAAGACACCGTCGCCTTCGACGCCGTGCTCCACCAGATCCTGCGTCGTGCCATGAACTCTCGGGCCACCCGCCGCAACGCCGCCGCACGCTGACCCGAGTCAGTTCTCCTGAGACCGATCAATGGCGATCGGCCTCAGGGGTAGCTCGAGCCGAGGCCCCCGATCTCGAAGATCGGGGGCTTTCTCGCTGTCAGGGCCTGAGCAGGCCCCAGTACAGCGCCCACAGGGTGAAGCCGATTCCCGCACAGATGATCAGCGCCCACCGGATGCGCGGACCCGCGCCGTCTCGCGGTCGCGGGCGGCCTGCGATGACGAAGACCAGCGCGACCACCGCACCAGCGGCGATCAGCTGCAATGCCGCCCAGGTCAGGGTGCGCCCGAAGATCAGCGGACCGAATTCCGTAGCGTTCGACGACGCGACGAACAGCAGCTGGGCGGTCGCGCCGACTATGCCGATTCCCGCCGTCACCACCAGGATTCGCGCTGGCACCGCATGGGGCAGGCGCCATGCCCGGACGAAGCCAGTCAGTGCGTAACCGAGCAGTGCGAGCACGGTCCCTGAGAGTAGGGCGAGCTGTGCCATCGGCGATTCCCACCACTCCAGGGGGCTCAGCGGCGTCACGGAATGTCCTTGCGCTGCTGGCAGATCCGCGTTTCCGGACGCTGTTTCCGGCAGTCCCTTCACCCAGTCGCCCATGAGCTGGACATAACCAGGGGACAGCTCTGTGCCTTTGTCGAAACCGTCGGTCGTGGTGAAGCCGCCGTGCTGGGCATTCGGCAGGGTAAGCAGCGTGTAGTTCGTCTTTCCCACGCGGTCGAAGACTTCCTGGAAGCCACGCAGGCTGTCACCCGGCGGGGTGAGCCGGTCCTTCTCACCCCAGATCCCCAGCACCGGTTGCTCGATGTCGGCCAAGACGGGCAGGGGATCGTAGTCGGCCTGGGCGAACAACCCCGCACCCGCCATCACGCGGATTCCGTTGCGCCCCAACACATCGATCATTGAACCACGGACGCCCGCGGCCTCGAACCTGGTTTCGTTGGCCCAGGTCTGCTGCGCGGCCGGTGCGCCCGAGTTGGCGGCGATGGTGATCAGGAACGCGACGTCGGCCGACCGGGACACGGCCAGCGGCGCGACCCAACCACCCTCCGACAGTCCCCAGATCCCGACTTTCGACGGGTCGACCTCCAGTCTGCTCCGCAGCGCCGCGACGCCGGCGAGGGCATCGTCGGCGAGCAGGGAGTAGTCGCGGTGCGCTGGGGTGTAGTCCTCGGTGCGCTTGTCGTAGCGCAGCGCGACGATGCCTTCGCGCGCCAGAGCTGTTGCCACTTGGTCGTATTGGGGACTTTTCCCCGTTCCCGATCCGTGCACGAGCACTACGCCGGGTCTGCCGGTCGCGCCCGCGGGGGCGTGGATCGTGCCGTTGGTTGCGGTCGCGTCGGAACGGGTGAAGGTGATGTCGGTGGTGGTGATGTCATCCGCCTGCGCGAGCGGAGCGCCCGCCACGATGGCGGCGATCATGCCGGCGAGCACGGTCATTCGACGAAACATCGTTCTACTCACTGTCGTTCATTCCCGGTGCCGGGAAGGCGATGAACCGGGTCAGCACCCGGCGCGCACCCGGCCTGCCCTCGGCGTGGGTGGACTGGAATCGTTTGAGCAGTGCGAGGTAGTCCTCGCAGAACGCGTCGAGTTCCTCGCGGGTCGCGTAGATCGCGCCGCGCGAGAACGGCATCGCATCGCCCCAGTCACCGAGCTGTTCGCGTTCGTCCCGAAACCGCTGGAACATCTCGATATCGTCGGTGATGTGCTGCGAGACAAGCCCTTCCAGCAACTCACGCATCTCCGGCGACTGATCCTTGTCCAGCCGATAGCGCAAATCCTTCGGCGGCGACCGCCACCACCGCTCCTTACCCTTGGCCAGTTCGGGCGCCTCCTCGATGAACCCGTATTCGGCGAGCTGACGCAGGTGGTAACTGGTCGCCCCGGTGTTCTCCCCCAACCTGGCACCCAACGCCGTTGCCGTGGCGGGCCCGTTCTCGGCGAGCACCCGCAAGATGCGCTGGCGCAGCGGATGCGCGAGCGCCCGCAGCGCGGCGGGGTCGGTGATCTCTCTGGGTGGTACCTCGTCGGCCATACTTGCACAGTACTCTTTGCACGACAATCTGTGCAAAGAACTTTATGCAACGATGAGCCACGGCGGGCCAAAAACCAGCAGGCCCCGGCGCGCATGCGCCGGGGCCTGGGACTTACGTAGGTGGATTTACATTCATCTCTGCTCACCGGCCGAGTGGGCCGATGCCGTACACCGCATCCGACTTTCCTTGAGACGCGGAACTGATAAATGAATACTCAGTGGGCACCACCTCCTGGATTGCCGGTCCTAACCACTTGCTACTGCAACTTCGTACTTCGTCTTGCTTCTTCGTCCGCTCCGGCGGTCCGGCCTACTGCACCGGATTCTCTTCTCCGCCGGAAGGGACGGTCTTACTTCCTACTCCGGGCAGCTCGCCTGCCCGGCCTCTGGACTTATTTGCTGAACGACAGTGACTGTATACCGACTCCCGAGGAATGTCTACCCCCGCCACCACAGATTTTTTCAGCCCATGGCGGCGAGTTACCTCCCCGGCATTCGCCCTGGTCATCGAGGGTGAGCCCCCCGCCGACCGACCCACCGACACGAAAAAGGCCCTCCCCGGCGAACCGGAAAGGACCTTTGACCTGGAGCCGCCTGCGAGAATCGAACTCGCGACCTTTTCATTACAAGTCCCGGGGTTCTACTCGACTGGGAATCGTTGCGCCCGTGGGCTTGACGGCCTGAACCGGGCGGCGGGGGCATGTTCACCGGGGGAAATTTTGGCTCGACCGCTACCGCG